>NZ_NQKI01000001.1 GCF_002269125.1 Pseudomonas lundensis
CTCATCTGGCTCATAGGCGGCTCGGATCAGGTGGTCAGGCGTATTTCAGCACATTTGAAAACTTGTTCGGAGATTCCCTAGCGAAATATTCCTCAGCCGCTCTAAAGAGCTTACACCCCTTAACACAGATTGATTCGCAGCAACTCTGGCGTGCATTGTTTTAGAGGCAATGGAGAGATCAGAGAGTGTTGTTCCGGAGAGCATACTGAGAATTTTTTTCATCGGCACATCAGGTAAATTTTCAAGCGATGGCTTAACTAATTGGCGTACAGGACTCAACCGTCTTCTAAAACGTCCAGCGGCTTTGACCAGCAATACCACAATTTTGAATGACACACGGCCATCTGTATCACGCCGATTAATGGGGTCATTCAAGCAATAAACATAGGCATTAATCCCGCCTCGTCCAAATGGGCTCCAACTGTCCGGGCTATTGAAGCGCATCAATACCGGGTTAAACGCCCGATACCCATTACCCAATAAATAATGCACGGTCACGGGGTCAGCACGCTCGCCATTAAACCCTAATAAACTGATTAAGCCATTCTCTACTGGGCGATGGCCGTAAGGGTTATACGCAATGACGTGGCGTTTATCGGCCCCCATAACGTGCAACACCGACTGTTGTAAATCCGTGCCCACTAAGCTGCATTCATCGCTCGTACTGTCACGTCGCCGTTGCGCCAATAACTGACCGTCCTGTTGGAACACGCTATAACGCTGCGTGCCCTCAATCTCCGTCGTCATTCGCGATTGATTGTAGAAGCGTTGAATACCCGCCGTTTGGATCAGGCGATCAAGGGGGTCGTAGTGGTAATGAAACGTAGCCATTGGCTAAGACTCGGTGCAGGAATACCGTTAGAGTGCGCTCGATCGCGCACGGTAACCACTGGCAACGTTGACAGGTTGGCGGGGGTAACTGGCGGGTGAAATCAGGCGATTCGTACGACGCCTCCCTTTCATTCCGAGGAAACTTCCGAGAAAATCCCGCTCGCTTGCGCCGCTCACATTCGGGGTCTAGTCTCGCCCCGTCGCAGCCAAATCAGCGACCGGGTTTAGTAGCCCGATGTATGAGTTTGGCGCAAGGCGCCACCTGAATGAGGCGCTTTTTTCGGCCTCCGCTTTATGGTGGCCATGCGCAGGGCGCCTTCGGGCGCGCCGGTTTCCGAACTCACCGGTCTACTAACCTGCGTACGGCTGCCACCCATTCGTTTAGTAGCGACGGACGGCAGCTCCCTTAATGAGTTTGGAGTTGTTCATTAAAAAAATTGTTCCCGATCCGCCCGCTTTTACCCTGCCGGATGCGGCTGGGTGCACGCCCGAGTCATTGGACCGTGCGGCCGCCAATCGCGCGCTCGACTACTACCTCACCGACCATCGGCCTGTTCGTATTGCGGGCAGTTGCACGTATGCCATCCCCAACAGCGTCAATTTAGAAGCGGCTTTGGCCCAAGCGTCAGACTTGTTGCGCTGCATGGGGGCAACGGCGAACGAGGCGGGGAATGGTTTGCACGGGGCGCAGCGCGATGTGGTGCTGTCGATTGTGCACCTGGCGGAGCTGGCCAAGGCGTATGTCGATAAATCGCTGGACAGCCTGGTGACGCACTAAGCCGCACGCGCCTGCTTGGCGACAGGCGCGTTAAATAACGTGATCTTCGAACCACGACCGAATCAAAAAACAGCTGAGAGACTGCAATCAATTTAAGTAGACGATCTACGAATACGAGTTGCAATGCCGGGAGTGTAGGGAGGTGGCGGTTCAAGAGGGTAGCGCGTGGCCGTATAGGGAGGAGGGGCACCCGTGACTTGTGCTTCTCGTGCTTGTAGTTGTGTAATCTGCATCCGCTGTGCGTCGATTGTTTCGTAGGCTCGTGTTAAGTCGTCGTGATTTTCTCTCGCTACCCTATGGCTGCGGGCCAGAACACCTTCCAATTCAGCCACTCGAGTCTGGAGAAACGCAACACCTTGCTCCGAAATGATATTGGCAGCTCGCTGCCTTGCCGCTATGGCAAGTCTTACCTCATCCAGTCCACTCGCGAGGCGGGCGATGCTGTGTTCCAGAGCACCTCCGATTGAGACAAACGCAGTACCAAACGACAGCGCAATGGAGGCTTGTCGACCACTCATTGTTAGCCCGGCGCCAACCAGTGATGCGCCTACCACTTGTATTATCCTCGGGGCGACTCTCAAATAGTCATCTACGTGACGATCTAAAAATCTTCCGAGGTTTCTACCCAATCGTCTCGCTGTGGCGGTGACTAGAGCTATTAAAAAATGACCGGTTGGATCAATGTGAAGAACTGGATTGCCTTTGCAATAAGCGTATGAATTACCCCATCCTTTTCCAAACGGACTCATGCTGTCGGGGCTATTAAACCGCATCAATACCGGATTAAAGGCCCGATACCCATTACCCAATAAATAATGCCCGGTCACGGGATCAGCACGCTCACCATTAAACCCCAATAAACTAATCAAGCCATTTTCTACCGGACGATGGCCGTAAGCGTTATAAGCCATCGAGTGATGTTTATCGGCACCCACTGCGTGCAACACCGATTGCTGTAAATCCGTGCCCAATAAGTGGCACTCATCTTTCGTACGGTCACGTCGCTGTTGAGCCAGTAACCGCCCGTCCTGTTGGAACACGCTATAACTCTGCGTGCCCTTAATCTCCGTCGTCATTCGCGATTGATTGTAGAAGCGTTGAATACCCGCCGTTTGGATCAGGCGATCAAGGGGGTCGTAGTGGTAAGGGTAGGTTGCCATGGGCTTAGGCTCGGCGCAGGGAGACAATCAGCTTGCGCTCGCTCGCCCACGTTGACTACTGGCAACGTTGACAGGTTGGCGGGGGTGACTGGCGGGTGAAATCAGGCGATTCGTACGACGTCTCCCTTTCAATCCGAAGAAACTTCCGAGAAAATCCCGCTCGCTTGCGCCGCTCACATTCGGGGTCTAGTCTCGCCCGGTCGCTGCCTAATCAGCGACCGGGTTTAGTAGCCCGAATAACACACGGCGCAATGCGCCACCTCCGCGAGGCGCTTTTTTTCAGCCTCCGCTTTATGGTGGCCGTGCGCAGGGCGCCTTCGGGCGCGCCGGTTTCCGTGTGCTCCGGTCTACTAACCTGCGTACGGCTGCCACCCCATCGTTTAGTAGCGAACGGTGACAGCTCCACTGATGCACACGGAGTTGTTCATGAAAAAAAATGTTCCCGACCCTCCCTCTTTCACCCTGCAGGATGCAGCTCAGTGCACGCCCGAGTCACTGGACCGTGCGGCCGCCAATCGCGCGCTTGACTACTACCTCACCGACCATAAGCCTGCTCGCAGTGCGGGCAGTTCCACGTATGCCATCCCGTCCAGCGTCAATTTAGAAGCGGCTTTGGCCCAGGCGTCAGACTTGTTGCGCTGCATGGGGGCAACGGCGAGCGAGGCGGGGAATGGTTTGAACGGGGCACAGCGCGATGTGGTGTTGTCGATCGTGCACCTGGCGGAGCTGGCCAGAGCGTATGTCGATAAATCGCTGGATTGTCTGGTGACGCACTAAGCCGCACGCGCCTGCTTGGCGACAGGCGCGTCAAACCGTCCTTGGCCGCGCCGCCGGGGCATTCAGCACTCCACGGCACTCACCGCCAGCCCGCCGCGTGAGGTTTCTTTGTATTTGTCATGCATGTCGGCGCCGGTGTCGCGCATGGTGCGAATGACCCGGTCCAGCGAGATAAAGTGCTGGCCATCCCCGCGCAGGGCCATTTGCGCCGCGTTGATGGCTTTGACCGCCGCAATGGCATTGCGCTCGATGCACGGCACTTGCACCAGCCCGCCCACCGGGTCGCAGGTCAGGCCCAGGTTATGTTCCAGGCCGATTTCAGCGGCATTGCACAGTTGCTCAGGCGTCGCGCCGAGGATCTGAGCCAGCCCCGCCGCTGCCATGGCGCAGGCCGAGCCGACTTCACCTTGGCACCCCACTTCGGCGCCAGAGATCGAGGCATTCTTTTTGCACAAAATGCCTATCGCCGCCGCGCTTAATAGATAGTCGACGACGTTGGCTTCGCTGACCTCGTCGCTGAATTTCATGAAGTAATGCAGCACCGCCGGGATGATGCCCGCCGCGCCATTGGTGGGCGCCGTGACCATGCGCCCGCCTGCGGCGTTCTCTTCGTTGACGGCCAGTGCAAACAGGTTGACCCATTCCATGGCGCTGAGGGTTGAGCCGATGACGTTGGGTTTGCCCAACTCCAGCAAGCTGCGGTGTAAACGCGCAGCGCGTCGGCGCACGTTTAATCCGCCGGGCAGGATGCCTTCGTGGGTCAGGCCCTGTTCGACGCAGTCTTGCATCGCGCGCCAGAGGGTCAGCAGCCCGCAGCGGATTTCGTCTTCGCTGCGCCATGTGCGTTCGTTGGCCATCATCAGGGCGGCGACGCTCAGGTGATGCGTGCGGCACAGGTCGAGCAGCGCCACGGCGCTGTCAAAGTCGTAGGGCAACTGACTGCGGTCGGCATCGGCCAGACCGCTGGCGGCTTGCGCCGCGTCCACCACAAAACCGCCGCCCACCGAATAATAAGTGTTGCGGTGCAGTTCGCCGTCGTGGGCATAAGCGATCAGGGTCATGGCGTTGGGGTGGAACGGCAGGTTCTGCTCGATCAAGCGCATGTCCCGCGTCCACTCAAAGGCAATCGGCAGGTCGCCGTTGAGCAACAGGGTGTTGCCCGCCCGCAATTGCGCGATGCGCGGGGCGATGCAGGTCGGGTCTATAGCGTCCGGCCATTCGCCCATCAGCCCCATGATGACGGCGTTGTCGCTGCCATGACCAACCCCGGTGGCAGCCAACGAGCCGTATAACTGCACTTCGACGCGTTGCACCTGTTGCAGGTGATCGCCCTCGCGCAGCCCCTGCACGAACAACGCCGCCGCCCGCATCGGCCCTACGGTGTGGGAGCTGGAGGGGCCAATGCCAATCTTGAACAGGTCAAACACGCTGATAGCCATGTGCACAAACCTCGGGGGATGAGTGCGCCTATCATCAGCCCTCTTGCGCCGCGCAAAACGTCCACCTGCGACCCACGGTTGCCCGCCAGCGCCCTCGACGTTTTAAACGCAGGCGCGAGGCTGAACACGCGATTTTCAGGCGATAAATTTCCAGATACGACCTCGCAGGCATCAGATACGACCCTCCCTGTACTGGATGCGACGCACCCTGTAGGCGTTTGAATTTGACTGTTACATGATCGTTCTTGACTCGATTGCACGATGCCCGCTCAGCCCGGCATTGCCCAACCGCCACTGATACGTACGGTTTCACCACCGAAACCGCCCCACGAACGCCAGGAGTCGAACCATGAACCACGCCCGATCAGTGTTGTTGGCTGCACTGTTGAGTCTGCCGGTCCTCACCCACGCTGGCGAACCTGCGCAATGCGCTACGGTTAACTTCTCGGATGTCGGCTGGACAGACATCACCGTCACCACCGCCGTTGCCAGCACGTTGCTGGACGCACTCGGTTACAAGACTAAAACCACGATGATTTCGGTGCCGGTCACCTACAAGTCGCTGGCGGACGGCAAGAACATGGACGTATTTTTGGGCAACTGGATGCCGACCATGGAGAACGACATCAAGCCGTACCGCGATGCCGGGACGGTGGACACCGTGCGCGCCAATCTGGAGAACGCCAAGTACACCCTCGCCGTCCCCGAAGCGCTCTACAACAAGGGATTGAAGGACTTTGCCGACCTGCCGAAGTTCAAGCGTGAGCTGGACGGCAAGATTTACGGGATCGAGCCCGGCAACGACGGCAACCGCATGATCCAGACCATGATCGACAAGAACGCGTTCGGCCTCAAAGACGCCGGGTTCAAGGTGGTGGAGTCGAGTGAGGCCGGGATGCTGTCGCAAGTTGACCGCGCACAGCGCCGTGGCACTGATGTGGTGTTTCTGGGCTGGGAACCGCACCCGATGAACACCCGTTTCAACATGAAATACCTCACCGGCGGTGACGACTTCTTTGGCCCCAATTACGGACAGGCCACCATCTACACCAACACGCGCAAAGGCTACACCGAGGAGTGCAGCAATGTGGGTCAATTGCTGAAGAATCTGGCGTTCACCCTGGACATGGAAAGCACCCTGATGGGCAAGGTGCTGGATGAAAAGATCAAGCCGAATGTGGCCGCCAAGGCGTGGCTCAAACAGAACCCGCAGGTGCTCGATACGTGGTTGGCGGGCGTGACAACGATTGATGGCAAACCGGGTCTGGAGGCCGTGAAAGCCAGCCTTGCGCCGTAACTGCGGGCGCCGGGCAGCGGGTTTGCCGGGCGCCGTTTCCATTCCCCCTGCATGCGGACGTTCACTACCATGCTGATCGATCAAAAAATCCCTTTAGGCCAGTACATTGCGGGCTTTGTCGACTGGTTGACGCAACATGGCGCCAACACCTTCGATGCCATTGCGACGTCGCTGGAAACGATGATCCACGGCGTGACGTTTGCGCTGACCTGGTTCAACCCTTTTGTCTTTATCGGGCTGATCGCCCTGCTGGCGCATGTCATCCAGCGCAAATGGGCACTGACGGTGTTTGTGGCGCTGTCGTTTCTGCTGATCCTGAACCTCGGTTATTGGCAGGAGACTATGGAGACCTTGGCGCAGGTGCTGTTCGCCACGTTTGTGTGCGTCATCATTGGCGTGCCGCTAGGGATTCTCGCGGCGCACAAGCCCATGTTTTACACCTTCATGCGGCCGGTACTGGATCTGATGCAGACCGTTCCTACGTTCGTTTACTTGATCCCAACCCTGACCCTGTTTGGGCTCGGGGTGGTGCCGGGGCTGATTTCAACCGTTGTGTTCGCGATTGCGGCGCCGATCCGCCTGACGTACCTGGGCATCCGCGATGTGCCGCATGAACTGCTCGACGCGGGCAAAGCCTTTGGCTGCTCGCGACGCCAACTGCTTACCCGTATCGAACTGCCCCACGCCATGCCGAGCATCGCCGCAGGCATCACGCAATGCATCATGTTGTCGTTGTCGATGGTGGTCATCGCCGCGCTGGTCGGGGCCGACGGCCTGGGCAAACCGGTGGTCAACGCGCTCAACACCGCCGACATCGCCCTGGGCTTTGAAGCCGGGCTGGCGATTGTGTTGCTGGCCATCATGCTCGACCGGATCTGCAAGCAGCCGGACGCCAAGAAAGGAGCCGACGCATGAGCATTATTCGCTTCGATAACGTAGACGTGATTTTCGCCAAAGACCCGCGCGAGGCGCTGGGTTTGCTGGATCAGGGGATGACCCGTGACCAGATCCTGAAAAAAACCGGGCAGATTGTGGGCGTCGAAAAGGCCAGCCTGGACATCGACAAGGGTGAGATCTGCGTGTTGATGGGGCTGTCCGGTTCGGGGAAATCCAGCTTGCTGCGCTGTATCAATGGCCTGAACACCGTGAGCCGTGGCCATTTGTACGTGGAGCATGAAGGCAAGCAAATCGACATCGCCTCGTGCAGCCCGGCCGAGCTGAAGATGATGCGCACCCAACGGATTGCCATGGTGTTTCAGAAGTTTGCGTTGATGCCGTGGCTGACGGTGCGCGAGAACATCAGTTTTGGGCTTGAGATGCAGGGTCGCCCTGAAAAGGAGCGGCGCACGTTGGTGGATGAAAAGCTGGAGCTGGTGGGCCTGACCCAATGGCGCAATAAAAAACCGGATGAGCTGAGCGGCGGCATGCAGCAGCGGGTCGGGCTGGCGCGCGCACTGGCCATGGACGCCGACATTTTGCTGATGGATGAACCGTTTTCGGCGCTCGACCCGTTGATCCGCCAGGGTTTGCAGGACGAACTGCTGGCGCTGCAACGCAAGCTGAGCAAGACCATTGTGTTTGTCAGCCATGACCTGGATGAAGCACTGAAGCTGGGCAGCCGCATCGCAATCATGAAAGACGGGCGCATCATCCAGTACAGCAAGCCCGAAGAGATCGTCCTTAACCCGGCGGATGATTACGTGCGTACCTTCGTCGCCCACACCAACCCGTTGAATGTGTTGTGCGGGCGCAGCCTGATGCGTTCGCTGGACAACTGCAAACGGGTCAATGGTTCGGTGTGCATCGATCCGGGGGATGATTCCTGGATTGACCTGGCGCAGGGCAACACCATCAAGGGGGTACGCCAGGGGGCAACGTCACTGGATTTGCAGCACTGGCAGCACGGTCAAGCGGTGGAAGGTCTGGGACGCGGCCCGACGCTGGTGGACAGTAACATCGGCATGCGTGATGCGTTGCAGATTCGTTACCAGACGGGCAACAAACTGGTGCTGCATGACAATCAGCAAGTCGTGGGGATTTTGGGGGATACGGAGCTGTATCACGCGCTGTTAGGCAAGAATCTGGGCTAGATACGGACCTTTGCCCCCCTGCGCTAAAGGACGGGGGAGCAAATGCAGGGCCTGTTCACAGGTGAGGGCAAGGGTCAGCAGCGCCGCCCTTGCCCTGCACGCCGTTCAACTCAGCTATACACCCGGCCAAGGAGTTGGCGATGACTTTCGAACTGGTCGAGCACGTCACGGGTGATTTGCTCGTCCGTGAAGCCCATCAGGTCGTACTCCTGGCTGCCGTTATGCAAATACACTTCGGCACGGTAGTAACGGCTGCGCACTTCTTCATTGTTCGCCGCGTTCTGCTCCGACTCACTGGGCGCGGCCAGGTAGCCGTCCAGGCTGACTTCGTAAACAAACGGGTTACCCTCGTCCATTTCAACCCGCACGCCCATGCAGCGCTTGGCTTTGCCCAGCAGGGTCTGCACGTCCAGGCCCTGACTGCGCAAATGCACCGCCGCTTCTTCCAACGCTGGCGTCACGTGTTTGTCCATGAAGCGCTGAACCACGGCTTGTGTCGGTTGCAGCTCCTGGGCGGTCAAACGCTCGCTGAAGAAACCACGACGTCCGCGCGCCGCCAATTCGGCCTGCTCCAGTTCCATTTGAGTGTCCTGACGCATCGCTTTGTGCAGGCCAAACATGAACAGGATCAATACCACCGAGAACGGCAGGCCCGCCAATACCACCATGGTTTGCATGGCCGCAAAGTTACCGGCGAACAACAGGCCGATGGTCACCAGCGTGATGACCACCGACCAGAAGATACGCAGCCAGTGCGGGGCGTCTTCGTCGACGTCGCCGCCTTTGCACGACAGGTTGGCCATCATCACGGCGCCCGAGTCGGCGGGTGTCAGGAACAACACAAAGCCGACAAAGATCGACACACCGATCACGATTTTCGACGCCGGGTAATGCTCAAGCAGTTGGTAAATCGCCATCGACGGCTGTTCCAGCGCGGTTTTCCCCAGTTCCACCGCGCCCTGGTTGACCACCAGATCCAGCGCCGAGTTACCGAAGATCGACAGCCATGCCAGGGTGAAGCCCAGCGGGATCAACAGCACGCCGGCCACCAGCTCGCGCACGGTGCGGCCACGGGAGATACGCGCAATGAACATGCCGACAAATGGGGCCCAGGAAATCCACCACGCCCAATAGAACAGGGTCCACAGGCCCAGCCAGCCTTCGGTTTTGGTGTTGTCGCCTGCGTACACGTACAGGTCGAACGTTTTCATGATCAACCCGTTGAGGTAATCACCGGTGTTCTGCACGAAGCCGTTGAGCAGGTGCAGGGTCGGGCCGAACAACAGCACAAAAATCAGCAAGCCACTGAACAGCACGATGTTCAGGTTGGACAGGCGGCGGATGCCGTTTTCAACCCCGGAAACCGCCGCGATGGTGGCCACGGTGCTCATCACGATAATGACAATCAGCAGGTTGGTGTTGCTGTGTTCCATGCCGAACAGGTTTTCCAGCCCGGACGACACTTGCATCGAACCAATGCCCAGGTTGGTCACCAGACCGAGCAGCGTCACAAACATGCCGAAGCCGTCTACCGCGTGGCCCGCAGCGCCTTTTACCCAACGCTCGCCCATCAACGGGTACAACGCCGAGCGCAACGCCAGCGGCTGGTTATGGCGGTAGGCAAAGTACGCCACGGCCAACCCGACCAATGCGTAGATCGCCCAGCCGTGCAGGCCCCAGTGCAGGAATGTCAGTTGCAGCGCCTGACGCGCCGCTTCGTGGCTGCCCGACACGCCTTCGGGCGGGTTGAAGTAGTGGTCCAGCGGCTCGGACGCGCCGAAGTACAGCAAGGAGATGCCGATACCCGACGAGAACAGCATCCCGGCCCAGGCGCCATAGCTGAAATCAGGGGTGTCTTGCTTGGTCCCCAGTTTCAATTTGCCGTACGACGAGAATGCCAGCCCGACCACAAAAATCAGGTAAGCGGCGATCACCACCATGTAGTACCAACCGAAGGTACGCGACAGCCACTCTTGGGCGACACCCAAAATACGGCCGGCATCTTCAGGGGCGGCGATCAAAATGGCAGTCAACAACAGTATCAAGGCAGTGGAGGTGTAAAACACCCAACCGTTGACCGTCACCTTTTGCGGTGGGGTCTTTATAAGAGAGGCAGAACTCATTGCACGGATGCTCCAGGCAGTGCGAGAGAAGAACTATCAGCAACGCACCACCCGACTATTCGCTTAGATAGCGACCAACGGTCGGGTGATATAAAGACACCGCAAAAAAACCGGCCCCTGTGAAGACAACCTTTGTCGCAGCGCGCTGGCTGGCGAAATCTCAAGAGCGCCGCGCCTGTGCCTCTGGCGCGTCTATCGGTCAAGACCATCGCGAGCGAGCGTACTCCTACAAAATCAGGGGTTTCGGTGATGTTTGCTGTGCCGAATTGCGCCATTCATGCGTAGGAAACTGGCATTAATCGCGACGAATTGTCGCAGATAGTATTCTTTGTTGATTGAACGTTCAATCAAAACAAAATAGACTGGCCGTCGTTCAGTGAGCGTTCCTGCACTGTCCGCCGGCCCAAGGAGATGAGCAAAAATGCCCAAGGTCGGTATGCAACCCATACGCCGTCAGCAGTTGATTGAAGCCACGTTACAGGCCGTCGATCAGGTTGGTATGGCGGATGCCAGCATTGCGCTGATAGCCCGTTTGGCCGGTGTGTCGAACGGCATCATCAGCCACTACTTTCGAGACAAGAACGGTCTGATTGCCGCCACCATGCGGTACTTGATGAACGTCTTGATCGACAACGTATCCGAGCGCCGCCAAGCGCTGGATGACGACAGCCCCAGGGCTCACTTGCAGGTGATCGTTGAAGGCAACTTCGACGCCAGCCAAGTCAGTGGCCCGGCAATGAAAACCTGGCTGGCCTTCTGGGCCGCCAGCATGCATCAACCGTCGTTGCACAGATTGCAGCGGATCAACGATCACCGCCTGTACTCCAATCTGTGCTGTCAGTTCCGTCGTGTGTTGCCGCTGGCTGAAGCCCGCTCGGCAGCGCGCGGTCTGGCGGCGCTCATCGATGGACTATGGTTGCGTGGTGCCCTGTCGGGAGACGCTTTCGACACCGAGCAGGCACAGCGCATCTGCTACGAATACATGGATCTACAACTGGCGAAACAGGTGAGTTAGGCCTCAATGCTGCTTAACCCTTGAACTGTCGTGACGTTGAGTTGCCCCAGTCAGATGGCATCCAGCTTCACGATTAACGCCAACCACTTATGCACTTGCGAGGATTTTATGGCCCGTTTCGAACTGCAAAAACTCTACATCGACGGCGGCTACACCGACGCCAGCAGCGATGCAACCTTCGATGCCATCAACCCGGCCAACGGTGAAGTCCTCGCCCAGGTGCAGCGTGCGACCAAAGAAGACGTTGAACGCGCCGTTGTCAGCGCTGAAAAAGGCCAGAAAATCTGGGCGGCCATGACCTCTATGGAGCGTTCGCGCATCCTGCGTCGCGCCGTGGACATCCTGCGCGAGCGCAACGATGAACTGGCCGCACTGGAAACCCTGGACACCGGCAAGTCGTACTCCGAAACCCGTTACGTGGACATCGTGACCGGCGCCGACGTACTGGAATACTACGCGGGCCTGGCCCCGGCGATTGAAGGCGAGCAAATCCCGCTGCGCGATACGTCGTTCGTTTACACCCGTCGCGAGCCGCTGGGCGTTGTCGCCGGTATCGGCGCGTGGAACTACCCGATCCAGATCGCACTGTGGAAATCGGCACCGGCACTGGCTGCGGGCAACGCCATGATTTTCAAGCCAAGCGAAGTGACGTCGCTGACCACCCTGAAACTGGCTGAAATCTTCACCGAAGCCGGCCTGCCGGACGGTGTGTTCAACGTCCTGACCGGTAGCGGCCGCGAAGTTGGCACCTGGCTGACCGAGCACCCGCGCATCGAGAAAATCTCGTTCACCGGCGGCACCGACACTGGCAAAAAAGTCACCTCCAGCGCCACCAGCTCTTCCTTGAAGGAAGTGACCATGGAACTGGGCGGCAAGTCGCCGCTGATCATTTTTGACGACGCCGATCTGGACCGCGCGGCAGACACCGCGATGATGGCTAACTTCTACAGCTCGGGTCAGGTCTGCACCAACGGCACCCGCGTGTTTGTACCGACTGCATTGAAAGCCGCGTTTGAAGCCAAAATCCTGGAGCGCGTTGCGCGCATCCGCATTGGCAACCCGGAAGACGAAAACACCAACTTCGGCCCGCTGGTCAGCTTTGCTCACATGGAAAGCGTGCTCGGCTACATTGCCAAAGGCAAAGAAGAAGGCGCCCGCCTGCTGTGCGGCGGTGAGCGCCTGACCGAAGGCGCGCTGGGCAAGGGCGCCTATGTGGCCCCGACCGTGTTCATCGACTGCACCGACGAGATGACCATCGTTAAAGAAGAAATCTTCGGCCCGGTGATGAGCATCCTGACCTACGACACCGAAGACGAAGTGATCCGTCGCGCCAACGACACTGAGTTCGGTCTGGCAGCCGGTTTGGTGACCAAAGACCTGAACCGCGCTCACCGCGTGATCCATCAACTGGAAGCCGGTATTTGCTGGATCAACGCCTGGGGCGAGTCCGACGCAAAAATGCCGGTCGGTGGCTACAAGCAGTCGGGCATCGGCCGTGAAAACGGCATCAGCTCGCTGGCCCAGTACACCCAGATCAAATCGGTACAGGTCGAGCTGGGCGATTACGTTTCGGTGTTCTAAGCCCGACGTAAGGCTGCGCGCACGCCACCACGGCCTCTGCATAACGGGTTGCCTGGCAACCCTTCGCAGCCTTCGGCAGCGACTACGGTTTATCTATTTCAAAGAGGGTGCATTTTATGTCCCAAGAATTCGATTACATCATCATTGGTGCCGGCTCTGCCGGTAATACCCTGGCGACCCGTCTGACTGAAGACCAAGGCGTCACCGTGCTGCTGCTTGAAGCAGGCGGCCCGGACTACCGTTTCGACTTCCGTACCCAGATGCCTGCGGCATTGGCGTACCCGCTGCAAGGCCGTCGCTACAACTGGGCGTTCGAAACCGATCCGGAACCGCACATGGACGGTCGCCGCATGGAATGTGGCCGTGGCAAAGGGTTGGGCGGTTCGTCGCTGATCAATGGCATGTGCTACATCCGTGGTAATGCGATGGACTACGACGGCTGGGCGAAAAACCCTGGCCTCGAAGACTGGAGCTACCTGGATTGCCTGCCGTATTTCCGCAAGGCAGAAACCCGTGACATCGGCCCGAACGACTACCACGGTGGCGACGGCCCGGTGAGCGTGACCACGCCTAAAGCGGGCAACAACGTGCTGTTCCACGCCATGGTGGAAGCCGGTGTACAAGCGGGCTACCCGCGCACCGAGGACTTGAACGGCTACCAGCAGGAAGGTTTCGGCCCGATGGACCGTACCGTGACGCCGAACGGACGTCGCGCCAGCACCGCCCGCGGGTATCTGGACACGGCCAAGCAGCGTTCCACTTTGAAAATCGTCACCCACGCCCTGACCGACAAAATTCTGTTTGAAGGCAAGCGTGCGGTGGGCGTGTCCTACATGGTGGGCGACAGCGATACACGCATTGAAGCCAAGGCACGCAAAGAAGTACTGCTGTGCAGCGGCGCCATCGGTTCGCCGACAGTGTTGCAACGTTCCGGTGTCGGCCCTGCCGAGCTGCTGAACAGCCTCGACATTCCGGTGGTGCATGACCTGCCCGGTGTTGGCCGCAACTTGCAAGACCACCTTGAGCTGTACCTGCAATACGCGTGCACGCAGCCGGTTTCGTTGTACCCGTCGTTGTTGTGGTGGAACCAGCCGGCCATCGGCGCCGAGTGGCTGTTCATGGGTAAAGGCATTGGCGCGAGCAACCAGTTCGAAGCCGGTGGTTTTATCCGTACCCGCGAACATTTCGAATGGCCGAACATTCAGTACCACTTCCTGCCGGTCGCGATTAACTACAACGGCAGCAATGGCGTGAAAGAGCACGGTTTCCAGGCACACATGGGCTCGATGCGCTCGCCAAGCCGTGGCCGGATCAACGTGAAGTCCAAGGACCCGCGCGAGTACCCGAGCATCCTGTTCAACTACATGTCCACCGAGCAGGACTGGCAGGAGTTCCGCGACGGCATCCGCCTGACCCGTGAAATCATGCAGCAGCCTGCACTGGACGCTTACCGTGGCCGCGAAATCAGCCCCGGTATCGACAAGCAGACGGACGAAGAGCTTGACACGTTTATCCGCGAGCATGCCGAAACCGCGTTCCACCCGTCGTGTTCGTGCAAGATGGGCACCGACGAGATGGCTGTGGTAGATGGCGAAGGCCGCGTGCACGGCATGCAAGGGCTGCGTGTTGTCGATGCGTCGATCATGCCGCTGATCACCACCGGTAACCTGAACGCGCCGACGATCATGATCGCCGAGAAAATCGCTGACAAGATCCGTGGTCGTAAACCGTTGCCACGCAGCACCGCCGATTACTACGTCGCAGGCGACGCGCCGGTGCGTGGCAAGCCGCTGCGTGACGTGAGCCGTACTGCGCAGTAAGCAACACTGAACCGGTCCCCGCTGGCGCAGCCTGTGCCAGCGGGGACCGGCTTTATTCAAGCATGTGTTTCATCTTCCCCCGCTTGCCCCGGCCTCAACGCAGGCCTACTCTAATGCCTCGTTTCGCGCCTCACCCCCCCGCCCCACACGACATGCCAGCACCTGCCTGGCCAAGAGGTTTTCTATGTTTGATGTTGTCTCTTCGAGCAAATGGCCAACCGGCTTCCTGATTAATCCAAACGCAGAACCTCTCGATCCAAAATGGCTGACCGAGTTCAGCAAGATTCCCGCGGCCGCCGTGAGCGATTGTCTGGGCCGCAATGTCGGCGGTCTGGGCCTCAAGTCTTTCCACGGCAACCGCCCAATGCTGGGCAGCGCGCTGACGGTACGCGTGCGTCCAGGCGACAACCTGATGATCCTCAAGGCCATGCAAATGGCGCGTCCTGGCGATGTGCTGGTGATCGACGGCAGTGCTGACCTGACCCGCGCCGTGTTCGGCGGCATCATGCGGGCCATGGCCCTTAAGGCAGGCATCGTCGGCGTGGTCATCAATGGCGCCCTGCGCGATCTGGACGAGTGGCAAACCGGCGAATTGCCTGCCTACGCGATTGGCGGCGTGCACCGTGGCCCAAGCACAGACGGCGGTGGCGAAATCAACGTGCCGATCTCCTGCGCCGGGATGCTGGTCATGCCTGGCGACCTGATGATCGGTGATGGCGACGGTGTCGTTGCCGCTTCGCGCAGCGAACTGCCTGAATTGCTGATCCGCTGCCATGACCTGCTGGCACGTGAGCAAGCCACGCTCAAAGCCATTGAAGAAGGCACCCTGGACCCTGACCGTTTCGACGCCATCCTGCGCGCCAAGGGCTGCCCGGTTTAAAGCGCTGCTGTCAGTAAGGAGATCTGTGTATGTTCGATTTCTACCCTCAGCTCAAGCGATGCTTTGCCGCATTGCACACCCGGGCCGAGTTCTATTCGTTACGTTACGTGCGCGAGTCCGGGCAATTTCTGTCGGTACGCAAGAATGTCGCAGAACCTCCTTATTTCAAGCAGGACCAGGGCGCGATGCTCACGGCGCGGGTCAACGGGGTGGAGGCGTATGCAGCCACCAACGACCTGACCCTGGCCGGTTTGCAGGCTGCACTGGAGCGTGCCGAACAACAGGCGCGCCTGATTGCCCGCCATGCGTTGCTGGACCTGAGCCTGGAGCCGGTCTCCAGCGAGCAGGCCGAATACTGCTCGCCTGACATCCATCAGCCCTTCCCGTCACTCAGCGATTGCTACGCGCTGCTGGGCGCCGAGTCCGCCGCGGTGCCCAAGGACGAACGGCTGGTGAGCTGGGACGTCAGCCTGGGGCTCAACCACGTCGAGCAGATCTACCTCAACAGCGCGGGTGCCGACTTGCGCCAGGCCCAGCGTTTTGTCTATCCGGGGATGTCGGTCACGGCGTTCGACGGCCACGACAGCCAGACCCGCAGCCTGGGCCGTGAGAACTTTGGCCAGCAGGGCGGCGCCGATGTCATCGGCCGCAGCGGGCTGGTGGGCGCTGCGCCCACGGTGGCGGATCAAGCCTTGCAACTGCTGCTGGCACCCAATGCGCCGCAGGGCAAGCGCGACCTGCTGCTGATGCCGGACCAAATGATCCTGCAAATCCACGAATCCATCGGACACCCTCTGGAACTGGACCGCATCCTCGGCGACGAGCGCAATTACGCGGGCACCAGCTTCGTCAAAACCAGCGACTTCGGGCAGTTGCAATACGGCTCGACGCTATTGAACGTGACGTTCGACCCCAACATCCCGGAGCAACTTGCCAGCTACAGCCACGATGACGACGGCACCCCGGCGCATAAAGAATTCCTGATCCGTGAAGGGCTGTTGCTGCGCCCGTTGGGCGGCGCGCTGTCGCAGTTCCGTTCCGGGCTGGAGGGCGTGGCCAACAGCCGGGCGTGCAGCTGGAACCGACCGCCGATTGACCGCATGGCCAACCTCAACGTGGAGCCCGGCGACCACAGCATGGCGCAACTGATTGGCGGCATTGAGCGCGGCATTCTCATGGCCACCAACCGCTCGTGGTCGATTGACGATGCCCGCAACAAATTCCAGTTCGGCTGCGAGTGGGGCCAGTTGATCGAAAACGGGGAACTCAAGGGTGTGGTGAAAAACCCCAACTACCGGGGCATTTCCGAACAGTTCTGGCGCAGCCTCAGCGCAGTCGGTGACGCCAGCACGTTTAAAGTGCTCGGCACACCCAACTGCGGCAAAGGCGAACCGAACCAGGTCATCCGCGTCGGGCATGCGTCGCCAGCGTGTGTATTCAGTGATATCGATGTGTTTGGAGGGGATGCCTGATGGATCAATCAATGCGTGAAATCGGGCATTTTGAAGGGCTGGTCAACGGGTTGCGGGCGGCTTTGCGCGGCCCTGAGCGGTTCACCCTGAACTACAACGCTGAAACCTCGGAATTCATTCGTTTCAACAAGGGCAAAGTGCGACAGGCCGGGCAGGTTCAGCAGGCCAGCCTGAGCCTCAAGTTGATCAACGAAGGCCGTCATGCCGATATCAGCCTGACCCTCAGCGGCGACGCTGACCTTGACCAGTCGCGTCTGGCCCTCGCCGTGCAGCAACTGCGCGAGACCCTGCCGCTGCTGCCGGTGGACCCGTATTTGCTGCTCAGCGCCGAGTCATGGCGCAGCCGCAACGTGCAAAACCCGCCTTTGCCGGACACCGCCCAGGTGCTGGACGACATTCGCAGCGCGTCCCAGGGCGTCGATCTGGTGGGCTTTTACGCCAGCGGGCCGATCAGCTACGGCTATGCCAGCTCTGAAGATGCGTTTGGCTGGCATCAGGCCAACAGCTTCAATTTCGACTGGAGCCTGTTCCACAGCAACGGCCAGGCCGTGAAAGCCAGTTACGCCGGCGCCCAATGGGAAAGCCAACGCTTTGCCCGGCGCATGCAGCTGGCCCGCGAGCAACTGGCGTTTCTCGGCCGCCCGGCGCACGTGTTGGCCCCCGGCGCATACCGCGCCTACCTGGCTCCGGCTGCACTGGAAGAAGTCATGAGCATGCTGAGCTGGGGCGGGTTTTCGGCGCAAGCCTTGGCCAGTAAGGCCAGCCCACTGCAAAAGCTCTACGCGGGTGACGCCCGTCTAAGCCCGCTGGTGGCGTTGGACGAACAGGTCAGCCAGTCCCTGAGCCCGGCGTTTTCCGGGGAAGGGTATCCGCGCCAGGACCTGTCACTGGTCACCAACGGCATGGCCAATCAGCAACTGGTAGGGTCTCGCAGCGCCGCCGAATATGGCTTGCAGGTCAACGGCGCGTTACCGGGCGAGTCCCCGAGTGCGCTGGCAATGGCGCCGGGCACACTGGAGCAGGCCGATATCCTCACGCAACTGGGCACCGGGCTGTACATCAGTAACCTGTGGTACTTGAACTACTCTGACCAACCTGCCGCTCGCATGACCGGCATGACCCGCTTCGCGACGTTCTGGGTCGAAGACGGCCAGATCATGGCCCCGGTGAACACCATGCGTTTTGATGACAGCGTCTATAGTCTGCTGGGGTCGCAGTTGGAAGCGCTGACGGTGGAACGCGAGTTGCTGTTGTCGGCCAGCACGTATGACCAGCGCCAGACTGCATCGAACCTGTTGCCCGGCGCGCTGGTCAAAAAAATCACGTTGACGTTGTAACGCTTGCGCAATCGTTGCCGCTGGCCCCCTGCAGCCTGCGGCAACGGCGACACCGCTGACTTTTCACACGACGAGGTCTTATGCCCGCACGCCCGGTTCTCAGTCCTGAAACATTGCGCTGGTTGCCGTGGGTGGTCGCCATCGCGTTTTTCATGCAGTCACTCGATGGCACGATCCTCAACACGGCGTTGCCGGACATGGCCCGCGACCTGGACGAGAACCCCTTGCGCATGCAGGGCGTGATCGTCGCTTACATGCTCACGGTGGCCTTGCTGATCCCGGCTTCCGGCTGGATTGCCGACCGCTTCGGCACCAAGAAAATCTTCTTCAGCGCCATCCTCCTGTTCAGCCTCGGCTCCTTGCTGTGCGCGCTGTCCGGCACCCTCGACCAACTGATCGGCGCCCGCGTGATTCAAGGGCTGGGCGGCGCCTTGATGTTGCCGGTGGGGCGGCTCGTGGTGCTCAAGGCGTATCCACGCTCGGAGCTGGTGCGGATCATGGGGTTCATCACCATCCCCGGCCTGCTTGGCCCCTTGATCGGCCCGACCATGGGCGGCTGGATGGTGCAGTACCTGAGCTGGCACTGGATCTTTCTGATTAACCTGCCGGTCGGCGCATTCGGTTGCTGGGCGGTCTGGCATTTCATTCCAGACTTGCGCGGCGACGAACGCACCCGTTTCGACGGCCTGGGCTTTTTGCTGTTTGGCGCGGCGATGGTGTTCATCACCATTGCCATGGAAGGGCTGGGCGAACTGCACATGCCGCACTTGCGGGTGATGTTGCTGCTGTTTGCGGGCATGGCGTGCCTGGCGGCGTATTGGCTGCGCGCCGGTAATATCGCCAATCCGTTGTTTTCCCCAAGGCTGTTCAAGACCAAGACGTTTGCCGTGGGCATCCTCGGCAACCTGTTCGCCCGTCTGGGCAGTGGTGCGCTGCCGTTTCTGGTGCCGTTGCTGTTGCAAGTGGCACTGGGGTATTCGCCTTCACAAGCCGGGATGAGCATGCTGCCGCTGGCAGGTGCCGCAATGCTGGCCAAGTGGGTGGCGCGGCCACTGATCGAGCGCCTCGGCTATCGCAAGGTGCTGACCTTCAACACCTTCGCGCTGGGCATTATGCTGGCCAGCATGGGCTTGGTGACTGCACACACGCCGTACCCGCTGTTGCTGTCGATGCTGGCCGTGCTCGGGGCCATCAACTCCTTGCAGTTCACTGCCATGAACACCGTGACCCTGATCGACCTCGACGACGCCAGCGCCAGCAGTGGCAACAGCTTGCTGTCGGTGGTGGCGCAGTTGTCGCTCAGCCTGGGCGTGGCCTGTGCCGGTGCACTGCTCGGCGGCTTCACCGGCGATGGCGGCGGGGATGGGGTGGACACGGTGCTGGGGGCGTTCCAACTGACCTTCCTGACCGTGGGCATCATGGCCATGCTGGCCGCGGCGATCTTCCTGCAACTGTCACCTCAGGATGGCCGTAAACCCAAAGCCCACTCGGAGCACGAACTGGACCACTGAGGGTTGCCGCGGATTCTGGGCGACAACTCGTCCAGAATCTTCAGGCGAAGGGCCTTGGGCTGTTACACTGCGCGACATTTTGTTTTGCAGGCCAGTCCCGTGACCACCATCGCCACCGCTTTTAATACTTTGCCCTTGTCCGCCGCCATGCTGGCTAACCTCGACTCCCTCGGTTATGCCCAGATGACGCCGATTCAGGCGCAGAGCTTGCCGGTGATCCTCAAAGGCATGGACCTGATCGCTCAGGCCAAGACCGGCAGCGGCAAGACCGCCGCCTTTGGTATCGGCCTGCTGAACCCGATCAACCCGCGCTTCTTCGGCTGTCAGGCGCTGGTGATTTGCCCGACGCGTGAACTGGCCGACCAGGTCGCGAAAGAAATTCGCCGTCTGGCCCGCGCTGAAGACAACATCAAAGTGCTGACCCTGTGTGGTGGCGTGTCCTTCGGGCCGCAGATCGGTTCGCTGGAGCACGGCGCGCACATCATCGTCGGCACCCCGGGCCGCATCCAGCAACACTTGCGCAAAGGTTCGCTGGTGCTCGACGGCCTGAACACGCTGGTACTCGACGAAGCCGACCGGATGCTCGACATGGGCTTTTACGACGCCATCGAAGACATCATTGTGCAAACCCCGAAGCGCCGTCAGACCTTGCTGTTTTCGGCCACGTACCCGGTCGGCATCAAGCAACTGTCGTCCAAGTTCATGCGCAACCCGCAGCAGGTAAAAGCCGAGGCGCTGCACACTGACAGCCAGATCGAACAGCGCTTCTATGAGATCTCCCCTGAAGAACGCATGAGCGCCGTGACCAAGGTGCTGGGCCATTTCCGCCCGCAATCGTGCGTGGCCTTCTGCTTCACCAAGCAGCAGGTTCAGGAAACCGTGGATCACCTGACCTCCAAAGGCATTTCTGCCGTCGGCCTGCACGGCGATCTGGAACAGCGCGACCGCGATCAGGTGCTGGCAATGTTCGCCAACCGTTCGACCTCGGTACTGGTTGCCACTGACGTGGCCGCCCGTGGTCTGGACATTGACGCACTGGACATGGTGATCAACGTCGAACTGGCGCGCGATTCCGAAATCCACATTCACCGTGTGGGCCGTACCGGCCGTGCCGGTGAAAAAGGCATCGCCATCAGTCTGGTTGCACCGTCCGAAGCGCACCGCGCCCAAGCCATCGAACAATTGCAGAAGGCCCCGCTGAACTGGGAAACCCTGGACACCCTCACCTCGCAAGGTGGCGCGCCGCTGCTGCCCGCCATGAGCACGTTGTGCATAGGTGCCGGGCGCAAAGACAAAGTGCGTCCGGGCGACATTCTTGGTGCGCTGACGGGCGAGGCCGGGATTCCGGGCGCTCAGGTCGGGAAAATTGCGATTTTCGACTTCCAGGCCTACGTCGCGGTTGATCGCACCATCGCCAAGCAGGCCGCTCAGCGCCTGAGCGATGGCAAAATCAAAGGCCGTTCGCTGCGCGTGCGGGTGCTGTAAAACGCCTTAACCCCCCTCTTCCCAACCCTCTCCCTGAGGGCGAGGGGGCAGATTGATTCAGAATTCCAAACCCCCCCCTCTCTAGCGCTCTCTCCCTCCGAGAGGGTTGGGGGGGAAGGTAGCTTTTAATGAGGACTGCGCTGTGCGTTCTACCGACGTTGTAATCATTGGCGCTGGCGCCGCAGGCTTGATGTGCGCGCTGACCGCTGCCGGACGTGGGCGCAAAGTGATGTTGATCGACCACGCCAACAAGGCGGGCAAGAAAATCCTCATGTCCGGCGGTGGACGCTGCAACTTCACCAACATGTACACCGAACCTAACAATTTCCTGTCGCAGAACCCGCACTTCTGCAAGTCGGCACTGGCCCGTTATACCCAGTGGGATTTCATCGCGATGGTGGCCAAGCATGGCGTGCCGTATCACGAGAAAAAACTTGGCCAACTGTTCTGCGACAACAAGTCCAGCGACATCCTTGAGATGCTCCTCGACGAGTGCCAGCAAGCGGGTGTCAGCCTGCACCTGGACACGTCCGTCGAGAAGATCGAGAAAACCGAATCCGGTTACACCCTCAATACCACCCTCGATGTGTTGCAGTGCCAATCCCTGGTGATCGCCACAGGCGGGTTGTCGATCCCGACCCTCGGTGCGACCGGCTTTGGCTATCAAGTGGCCAAGCAATTCGGGCATACCCTGCTGCCGACCCGCGCCGGGTTGGTACCGTTCACCATCACCGATCAGTTGAAAGCGATCTGCACCGAACTGTCAGGCACCTCGGTGGATTGCCTGGTGAGCTGCAATGACCAGAGTTTCCGCGAGAACATCCTGTTCACTCACCGCGGCTTGAGCGGCCCGGCGATTTTGCAGATCTCATCGTTCTGGAACCCTGGCGACACGGTGGAAATCAACCTGCTGCCCGACCTCGATGCCCTCGACTGGCTGCACACCCAACAGGCTGAACGACCGAACACAGAGCTGAAAACCCTGCTGGGTGAGATCTTCACCAAGAAAATGGCCAACCTGCTGGCCGAGCACTGGTTTGTGTCCAAACCCATGAAGCAGTACACACCGGGCGAGTTGGCAGAGGTGGCGGACAAACTCGCGTGCTGGAAGGTCGTACCGGCGGGCACTGAAGGCTATCGCACTGCCGAAGTGACCCTGGGCGGGGTGGACACGCGGGAAGTGTCGTCCAAAACCATGGAGTCGCTGAAAAGCCCTGGTCTGTATTTCGTGGGTGAAGTGCTGGATGTCAGCGGCCACCTGGGCGGCTTCAATTTCCAATGGGCCTGGGCCTCGGGTTACGCCGCTGCGCAGTACGTTTAACCCTCTGCGGTTGAAGACCGCGATGACGGCCCCATTATTTTGGGGCCGATGTGAACAGTGTCATTGCACTGTCGTCATAACTGGCTCAATTTAGCGAAACGACTCGCAAGGCAATGCCACTTCAATGTCATCGAAAACCTTTCGACACTCTCTGCGGCGCTTGTGGGCGCAAGACAAGTTCAGTTACAGCGTCCGGGTGTTTATCGCCCTGACCGGCAGCATGGCCTTTTGCTGGTATCAGAACGAGATGAAGCTGCTGATCCCGCTGTTTCTCGGGATCATCGCCAGCGCCCTGTCCGAAACCGATGACAGCTGGCAGGGGCGCCTGAATGCCTTGCTGGTGACGCTGGTGTGTTTCACCGCCTCTGCAACCACGGTCGAACTGTTATTCCCCTACCCGCTCTTAATGGTGTGCGCGTTGGCGCTGTCCAGTTTTGGCCTGACCATGCTGGGGGCGCTGGGCGAGCGCTATGGCGCCATCGCGTCGGCCACGCTGATCCTCGCGGTGTACACGATGATCGGTGTCGACCAGCGCGGCGGTGAAGTCACCGATTTTTGGCATGAGCCGCTGCTGTTGGTTGCGGGCGCCGCTTGGTACGGGGTGCTGTCGGTGTTGTGGCAGGCACTGTTTTCCAATCAGCCGGTGCAGCAAAGTCTGGCGCGGCTGTTCTGGGAATTGGGGCTGTATCTCAAGCTGAAGTCGTCGTTGTTCGAACCGATCCGCACGCTGGACGTGGAGGCCGGGCGCCTTGAGCTGGCGCGCCAGAACGGCAAGGTGGTGGCCGCGCTCAACACAGCCAAGGAAATCATCCTGCACCGCGTCGGTAACTCGCGGCCGGGTTCCACGCTCAGCCGTTACTTGAAGCTGTATTTCCTGGCCCAAGACATTCACGAGCGCGCCAGTTCTTCGCACTATCCCTACAACGCGCTGGCCGAAACGTTCTTCCACAGTGACGTGATGTTCCGCTGCCAACGCCTGTTGCGCCAACAAGGGAGCGCTTGCCAGCGCTTGTCCGAGTCGATCAAGTTGCGCCAGCCCTTTGTCTATGACGACAGTTTTGCCGAAGCGCTCAGCGACTTGCACGCGTCCCTCGAACACTTGCGCATCCAGAGCAATCCGGCCTGGCGCGGGCTGTTACGGTCATTGCGGGCGCTGGCCGCCAACCTCGGGACCCTCGACCGCTTGCTGAGTGACGCCAGCAACCCCGACACCCTTGCGGATGCCACCGACAGCAGCTTGCTGGACCGCTCGCCGCGCAACCTGAAGGATGTGTGGTCGCGTCTGCGCCAGAACCTCACGCCCACGTCGCTGATTTTTCGTCACGCCCTGCGCCTGCCGTTGGCGCTGTGCATCGGTTTTGCCATGGTGCACTGGATTCACCCGACCCAAGGCTACTGGATCATCCTGACCACGCTGTTTGTGTGCTCGCCCAGCTATGGCGCCACGCGCCGCAAGTTCAGCCAGCGCATCATCGGTACGGCCATTGGCCTGGCGGTGGGCTGGGCACTGTTTGATCTGTTCCCCAATCCGCTGATTCAGTCGATGTTCGCAGTCGCAGCAGGGGTGGTGTTCTTTATCTACCGCACCACGCGCTACACCTTGAGCACCGCGGCCATCACCTTGATGGTGCTGTTTTGCTTCAATCAGGTGGGCGACGGCTACGGGTTGTTCCTGCCGCGCCTGTTCGACACGCTGGTGGGCAGCGTGATTGCAGCCGCCGCCGTGTTCCTGTTCCTGCCAGACTGGCAAGGGCGGCGCCTGAATAAAGTGCTGGCTAACACCCTGAGCTGCAACAGCCAATACCTGCGCCAGATCTTGCAGCAATATGCGCAGGGCAAAAGCGACGATCTGGCCTATCGGCTGGCACGACGCAATGCCCACAACGCAGATGCGGCGCTGTCGACCACACTGGCCAACATGCTGATGGAGCCGGGGCACTTCCGTAAGGATGCGGACATGGGCTTCCGCTTTCTGGTGTTGTCCCACACGTTGCTCAGCTATTTGTCAGGGCTGGGCGCGCACCGCGACACGCAGTTGCCGGCCGAGGTGCGTGAACAGTTGATCGAAGGTGCCGGGCGCACGATTGCCGACAGCATTGACCTGATCGCCCAAGGTCTGGCCAACCGTCAGCCCGTGGCGGTGCAAAGCGATGACGAGGAAGCGCTGGCCAGTGCATTGGAGCAGATGCCCGATGACATCGACGAAAGTCAGCGCCTGGTGCAAACCCAACTGGCACTGATCTGCCGCCAGCTCGGGCCATTGCGCACATTGGCCGCGCATTTAATCAAAACCCCGTAAAGGCGTTTGGCGGCCTCTGGCGATCACGCCGGGTTACATGCCATGCGCCTTGATCAGACGCTCAAAGCTGCCGTCGGCTTTCATGGCGGTGATTTCACGGTCGAAATCCGCAACGATTTTGGCGTGATCGGGGTTCTGCAGGCTGACCAAAATATGCAGCTGGTTTTCGCTCAATGCCTTGGGCATAAACTCCACCGCATTGCGCACCCGCGTTGACTCACGCGCCAGCCGATAGCGCGCCACGTACTCGTCCTCCAGTGTCAGGCTGACTCGGCCCGCCACCAACATGCGCACAGCCATCGCAAAGTTATGCACAGGGACTTTGTTGAGGTGGGTGTTGTTGTCGAACTCGGGGGTGTAGGCGTAACCGGGCACGTAGGCGATGGCATAGCCAGTCAACTGCGCCAGCGTGTCGTAATTGACGGGAGAGTCTTTGCGCCGGATAAAACGCAGGCGGTTTTGCAGGTACGGCGCCGAAAACTGCCCGATTTTCAGACGGTCCTCCTTGAACCAGGCGTTGACCAGTACGTCATAACGACCGTTTTGTATCCCCTGCAACGCTCGCGCCCAAGGCACTTGCTCAAACCTGCTGGGATAACCTGCCCGCGAGAGGGCCGTGCTGACCAGATCAGTGGCCAGCCCACCATTGATCAGCGTGCCGTCGGTAAAAGGCGGCCAGAGATCGCCAACCAGACGCAGCGTCTCGGCGCTGGCGTGATGAGCCCATAAGGTCAATCCAGACACAATCAAAGCCCGACGCAAGCGAGACATGCAAGATCCTTATAGGTCTACCCACTATTATTTAGCTGCCAATTATTGGGGTTCATCCTGATCAGCGTCAGGGTATGAGAGACCTGACCACCTAAAGATAACCCCCAATCGCAAAAGGTTGATATTAAAAAGCCTTATCTGCTGACACTTTTACGCTTGGCCTGCTTTGCCATCACGCCTAGTATCTGGCGACCGCCACTTGTTCAGGACAACACCGTGACCACTGACTGGATCTGCAAACACCACTCCGACTTGGGTAAAGAACAGCTGTACGCCATTTTGAAGCTGCGCTGCGAAGTGTTCATCGTTGAACAGGAATGTGCCTATCTGGACATCGACGGACAGGATCTGGAAGGTGACACGCTGCACCTGATGGGCTGGCAAAACGATCAACTGGTGGCCTATGCACGCTTGCTCGACCCAGACTCCCATGCCGGGGATGTAGTGATTGGCCGGGTCATCGTGGCACCTCAGGCACGTGGACATAGCCTGGGCCATGACTTGATGGACCAGGCCCTGCTTAACATCAAAGAAAACTGGCCGCAGGAACCTGTCTTTTTGTCAGCCCAGGCGCACTTGCAATCGCTTTATGCAAAGCACGGCTTTTACGTCGCAGGCGAGCAATACCTGGAAGACAACATCCCGCATATCGGCATGCGCCTGGACGCCGACGATCAGGGGTAACCCAACACCTGCTTGATCTGATCCACATGCCCGGCGATCCACTGTTTATTAATCGGACCCCAGCTGCGGACCACGTAGCGCCCGGCGTGATTGCGGGCGCCGTCCTCTTGTTCGAATTCGCACAGGATGTCCAGATCAGCCAGCGCCGCTATTGTGTCCTGCGCCGTACGACGGGGCATGCCGGTCACCTCCGTGAGCGCCGGAACGTTGCTGGCCTGTTGGGTATCAATCAACCAGGCCACATACAGACGCCGGTAAAAGCTGCTTTTGGTTTTACTGACGTCCATTCATCACTCCGGTCACACGGTGGATTTTCGGTTGCGCGAACCTGTTCGCGGCTACCGGTAAAGTCAGGTTTTACTCTGCAGGTCACGCCACGTCAGGTACACCCGCAGGTCGAATTCCAGCTGGTGATAGTCGGGCAGCATGTACTCACACAATTTGTAAAACGCCTTGTTATGGTCCGACTCCTTCAAGTGGGCCAGCTCATGCACCACGATCATCTTCAGGAACTCGGGCGCGGCATCTTTAAACAGTGAAGCCACGCGCAGCTCTTTCTTGGCCTTGAGTTTGCCGCCCTGCACCCGTGAAATGGTGGTGTGCAAGCCCAGGGCGCGGTGGGTCAGGTCGAGGCGGTTGTCGAACAGCACTTTGTCAAAAGACGGCGCGTTACGCAGGTGCTCCTGCTTGAGTTCAAGCGCGTACACGTACAGGGCTTTGTCACTCTGCACTGCATGTTTGCGGGGATAACGCTCGTTCAGGTACGCACCTAACTGATCACGCTCGATCAAATGCCGTACTTGATCCTGCAAGGTCTGAGGGTATGCCTGGAGGTATTTGAGAGCAGTCATGGGGCCCGCGCGACGCGTAAAAAGTGCGCCAGTGTAGCGGCGCATCGGCCCTTACTTCCAGTGAACAGGGCTCAGCAAGGGCTGGGCGCTGATTAACGCATCATAAAAGCGGTACTGCTGACGCCCTGCCCGCTTGGCTTCGTACATTGCCGCATCGGCTGCGCGCATCAGGGTTTCAAGGCTCGTGCCACACCCGGGGGACAGCGCAATGCCAATACTGACCCCAAGGCTGACATCCAGCCCTTGTATTTGCTGGCGTACCGCAATCATGTCGATCAGTTGCCGGGCAATCTGCGCAGCTTCCTGCGCCTCAGTGACGTTCAGCAACAGGGTGAACTCATCCCCGCCGATGCGCCCCAAAACATCGCCGGGCCGGGCGCACTGCTCCAGCTGTTCGGAGACCCAACTCAGCGCACGGTCCCCGACTTCATGCCCCAGCGAGTCGTTGATACGCTTGAAACCGTCCAGATCCAGATACAGCAGCGCACGCAATTGAGTGTCCGCAGCGTCACGCATCAGCACGCCCTCAACGGAACGCTGAAAACCGCGACGGTTCAAGAGTCCCGTCAATGAATCCGTGATGGCTTGCAGTTCGAGTTGCTGATGCAAATGGCACACTTCAGACATGTCCAGCACCGTCACCACCATCGCGTGCTGTTGCCCCGACAACGGCGCACAGGACAGGGTGACAGGCAGCAGTTGGCCTTGGGCCGAGCGCAGGATTGCATCATGCACGCGATAGGTTTCGCCGCGCCGGTAACCATGATAGATCGCAGACTCATACCACTCGGGTACGTGGGGTTTTTGCAGGAAATCCAGCAGGGGCACGCCTTCCAGACCCGCTACGGAGACCTTGAGCAAGCGGGAAATGGCCGGGTTGGCGAATCGGATACGCCCGTCTTCGTTGACCACCAGAATGCCTTCGGCGGCATTTTCCAGTACCGAAGCATTGAACGCCTGGGCTATTTCCAGATCACGGCTCAAGCGGCGCAGCGCCCGGGCATTGCTTTGATGTTCCAGCAGCGCCTGCACTTTGGGTTTGAGGATTTGAGAATCGAAGGGCTTGAGCAAGTAATCGACGGCGCCGCACGCGTAGCCCTCGAGTACCGCGTCCCGGGATTGTGCATTGCCCGTGAGAAAAATAATCGGGGTGAGCCGCGTGCGTTGGCTGCCGCGCATCAGTCGGGCAACTTCAAACCCGTCCATGCCTGGCATGTGCACATCCAACAGCACCAGATCGACCTCGTTACTGAGCAACAACTCCAGGGCTTCTACACCTGACGTTGCCGTCAGAATGTGCCAATCCGCACGCTGCAACAGCGCCTGCATGCTGATCAGATTTTCAGGGTAATCATCCACTACCAAAAGCACTGAACCAGTCTCGACTGGTTTCTCGGGCACGCATTCCATGCTGCTTCTCTTTATGACTGTCCTGAACTCAGGAGAAAACCGGACAAAAATCGGGATCCAACTCTAAACCTGAGTATCACAAAGCAGAAGCGACCCACCGTCACACAATTACACATAGTTGTACTGAACCGACTAACGGTATAGCCATTAGTCCCTTTGTGTAAGGCAAGCCTTACAACCGCGGCCTATTTTTTGACGTCAATTAAACACCTGGTTATTTACTGGCACTACCGATCGTCCTATAAAGACCATCCCTCAAAGCCCTGGTCCAGACGCCATCAACGCGTTTGATGCCTGTAAGTGCCTCAGCTCAAGGCCCGAAACATGATCGATCTGGCAACCTGGAACCTGAGTGTTCCCGTCGGTAATCCCCCTACCACCATCGAGACACCGCGCCTGCTCAAGGGCTTCAAAAATATGTATTTCCACTCCGACTCCGGCACGCTTTTTTTCTGGGCGCCCGTGACCGGAAGCACCACCGTCAACGCCATTTACCCGCGCAGCGAATTACGTGAGACTCGCGCCGATGGCTCCCTGCGCAATTGGCTCTACCCCAGCGCCAACCATTTTTTGAACGCTACATTGACCGTCAATCAAGTGCCCTCCTCGGGCAAGATCGTGATCGGTCAAATCCACGCGTTTCAAAGCCAGCAGCCCATGCTCAAGTTTGAGTATCAATACAAAACCAGCAAACTCAGCGGCAATCTGGTGGCCAAGGTGCGCATACGCCCCAACGACACCACCATCAAAACCGTGACCGTAGCCGAGAATGTGCCCCTGCAAAAAAGCTTCACCTATGTGATCAATTTGACGCCCGACGGCACCTTGAAGGTCAAAGGCGCCAATAAGGTGTGGAGCACCCCCATCAGCGCCACGTGGCGCGACAAACCGTTGTACTTCAAGGCAGGGGTGTACGTGCAAGACAACACGGGCAACAGCAAGGAAGGTGGACAAGTCACGTTCAGCAAGCTGGACATCGACCACAACGCGCTTTGAGCAAAACGTTGAGCTGCAATGCGGCTCTACAGTCATGGCTTTTGGTCACGTCGGGGTAGGCCAGATGATGTCTAAATGATGCGAATCAACGGACTCATCCTCGGTCGAAAGTGGGATATTTGCTTATGTAAATGAAGGGCACTTCTGAGATGGCGGTATCCCCTCAGGCATTGCTTGCGGCACTGAAAGTCGCAGGGCTATCTTCTGGAGTCGCCGAGCGGCCTGGCCCAATTGATGCTTCCAGTGGAATCGACATGAAGAAAAAGCGCGACGATCACCTGCACGATGAAACAACTCGGCGCCTGCTTGAAGACCTCAACGCTACGCCTGCCCCGCTGGACGAACTCAACCCGACCCAGGCCGCCGAGGTCAGCCCGGCCTCGCCTTTCGCCGTACGCAGTGATGTGCGGGCGCTGGAGGCCCTGAAGCATATGTCGATGATGCTTAAAAGCGCCGAAGAGGTTTCGGACGAGATCACCGAACGCGCCAGCGGCATCGAACGCGGGCTGATCTGGTCGATGCTGCACTCTGTCGAGATGACCCGCTCGCTGGTGGATGCACTGCTCAGGGGCAATGGCGTCGATCCTGAGTCGTTATAGCCACCTCACCCGCGCCTGCACCCGATGGGCTGTCAGCGCCTACAAAAAAGCCCGCATCGCTGCGGGCTTTTCATGTCGCGCAGGTCTTAGTTGACCTTGGCGTTCAGCTCACCCTTCAGGTAACGCTGGTACATGGCTTCCAGAGAGATCGGCTTGATCTTCGAAGCATTACCGGCGGTGCCGAAGGCTTCGTAACGGGCGATGCAGACATCACGCATCGCCGTCACCGTAGCGCCGAAGAATTTGCGCGGGTCAAACTCGCTCGGGTTGGTAGCCATCAGGCGGCGCATGGCGCCAGTCGATGCCAGACGCAGGTCGGTGTCGATATTGACTTTGCGTACGCCGTGCTTGATGCCTTCAACGATTTCTTCAACCGGCACGCCGTAGGTTTCTTTGATGTCGCCGCCGTATTCGTTGATGATTTTCAGCCACTCTTGCGGCACCGAGGACGAACCGTGCATCACCAGGTGAGTGTTCGGAATGCGTTTGTGGATTTCTTTGATCCGGTCAATCGCCAGCACGTCGCCAGTGGGTGGCTTGGTGAATTTGTACGCGCCGTGGGAAGTACCGATGGCAATCGCCAGGGCGTCCACTTGAGTGCGTTTTACAAAGTCAGCGGCTTCTTCAGGATCGGTCAGCATTTGGCTGTGGTCCAGAACGCCTTCAGCGCCGATGCCGTCTTCTTCACCAGCCATACCGGTTTCCAGCGAACCCAGGCAGCCCAGCTCGCCTTCTACCGACACACCGCAAGCGTGAGCCAGCGCAACGGTTTGCTGAGTAACGCGCACGTTGTAGTCGTAGTCAGTCGGGGTCTTGCCGTCTTCGCCTAGCGAGCCGTCCATCATCACCGAGCTGAAGCCCAGCTGGATCGAACGCTGGCACACGTCAGGGCTGGTGCCGTGGTCCTGGTGCATGCACACCGGGATATGCGGGAATTCTTCGATAGCGGCCAGGATCAGGTGACGCAGGAACGGAGCACCTGCGTATTTGCGCGCACCGGCCGAAGCCTGAACGATCACCGGGGAGTCAGTCTTGTCAGCGGCTTCCATAATGGCGCGCATCTGCTCAAGGTTGTTGACGTTAAAAGCTGGAACGCCATAGCCGAATTCGGCGGCGTGGTCCAGCATCTGGCGCATGCTGATAAGTGCCATTGTGCGTGTCTCTCCCGGACGAGGGTCGTTAATCGTGCAAGCCTGCCGGAGCGGCGGCTGCTATTCAAGTTTTTGCAGATCGGGGGTAACCGGCCTGCGAGTAAGTAGCATCGTCTGTCGTCGTTGCCGCAGTCTGTTCAAAGCCCATCACTGAACCGGCAACGCCTACAGGTCAAAGCGTTACGGGCACCCGCGCTCTTTAGAAGGCGTGGGTGACTCGTATTTCTCAAGTGCCTCAGGCCCTGATCGTTTATTGACCAATGGCACGCTCTGCGCCTGCCAGTCAGCCTGGTAGCAGCCGCTCTCTTCAGGCGTGGCCGCTTCAGGCGCTGGCTTGTTCGAGCCGGAACAACCGGCCACCAAGCCTGCAATCATCAACAGCGGTAACAACTTGAGCATGTCCATGCTTCCTTTCAGGGCCTGATTCACGTTCAGGCTTTCGCGCGGCTTTCCAGGACTTCCACGGCAGGCAATACCTTGCCTTCAACGAACTCCAGGAATGCGCCGCCACCGGTCGAGATATAAGAAATCTTGTCAGCAACACCGTACTTGTCGATGGCGGCCAGCGTGTCGCCCCCACCGGCAATCGAGAACGCAGCACTGTCAGCGATGGCGTGGGCCAGCACTTGGGTGCCATTGCCAAACTGGTCAAATTCGAACACGCCCACCGGGCCGTTCCACAAAATGGTTTTGGATGACTTCAGCAGCTCGGCAAAGTGCGCAGCCGTCTGCGGGCCGATGTCCAGAATCATGTCGTCTTCTGCCACGTCAGCAATCAGCTTGACGGTGGCTTCAGCGCTTTCGGCAAATTCCTTGGCCACGACCACGTCGGTCGGCAGCGGCACATTGACCTTGGCGGCGATGGCGCGCGCGGTGTCCAGCAGGTCGGGTTCGTACAGCGACTTGCCCACCGGGTGGCCCGCTGCAGCGAGGAACGTGTTGGCAATGCCGCCGCCCACGATCAGCAGGTCGCAGATCTGGCTCAGGCTGTTGAGCACATCCAGCTTGGTCGACACCTTGGAGCCCGCGACAATCGCAGCCATGGGTTTGGCCGGGGCGCCCAGCGCTTTGCCCAGGGCTTCCAGTTCGGCAGCCAGCAACGGTCCTGCAGCCGCAACCTTGGCGAACTTGGCCACGCCGTGGGTCGAACCTTCGGCGCGGTGCGCAGTGCCGAAAGCGTCCATCACAAACACGTCGCACAAGGCCGCGTATTGCTTGGCCAGTTCATCAGCGTTCTTCTTTTCGCCCTTGTTGAAGCGCACGTTCTCAAACAGCACGATGTCGCCGGCTTTCACGTCAACGCCATTGAGGTAGTCGCTGACCAGTGGCACTTCACGGCCCAGCGCCTTGCTCAGGTAATCAGCCACGGGCTTGAGGCTGTTTTCGGCCGAAAATTCGCCTTCAGTCGGGCGGCCCAGGTGCGAGCAGACCATGACCGCCGCGCCTTTCTCCAACGCCAGCTTGATGGTCGGCAGCGAAGCAAGGATGCGCGCATCGCTGGTGACAACACCGTCCTTGACTGGGACGTTGAGGTCTTCGCGGATCAGTACGCGCTTACCTTGCAGATCGAGGTCGGTCATCTTCAACACGGTCATGGGTCGCAGTTCCTGAGTTTCTAATGTTAGAGAACGGTTTTTGGGTGAGTTACATGCAGATAGTGCTCTGCCACATCGATCATTCGATTGGCAAAGCCCCATTCGTTGTCGAACCAGGCCAGCAAGTTGACCAACCGGGGGCCGGACACACGGGTCTGGCTTGCATCGACAATCGCTGAATGCGGGTCATGGTTGAAATCACAGCTGGCATGGGGCAATTCGGTGTACGCCAACAGGCCTTTAAGCGGACCGCTGGTGGCGGCTTCGCGCAACATGCGGTTCACTTCCACCGCGTTGGTGTCGCGCGCGGTAATCAAGGTGATATCAAGGCACGACACATTCAAGGTCGGAACCCGTACGGCTTTGGCTTGAATTCGGCCCGCAAGTTCCGGCAGCAAACGTTCAATGCCTTTCGCCAGACCGGTGGACACCGGAATCACTGACTGAAACGCCGAACGTGTACGACGAAGGTCTTCGTCATGGTACGCATCGATCACCGGCTGATCGTTCATCGCCGAGTGAATGGTGGTAATCGACACGTACTCCAGACCGAACGCCTGATCCAGCAGACGCAACAGCGGCACGCCGCAGTTGGTGGTGCAGGACGCATTGGAGATCAGCCGCTCGGTGCCGGTCAGGGTGTGCTGGTTCACGCCGTACACGATGGTGGCGTCGGCATCTGCCTCGCTGGCCATCGGTTGCGAAAACAGAACAGCGGGGGCTCCGGCGTCGAGAAAACGCTGGCCGTCCGTACGGGTGTTGTAGGCACCGGAGCATTCCAGAACCAGATCAACGCCCAGCGCGGCCCAGTCAATTCCTTCAGGAGTGGCACTGCGGAACACTTTCACGCAGTCGCCATTGATGTGCAGGCAGTCGCCTTCGATCCGTATCTCGCCGGGAAACCGGCCATGCGTGGAGTCGAAGCGCGTCAAATATTCGAGGCTGGCCATATCGGCCAAATCATTCAGGGCAACAATTTCAAACCCGGCAGCAGCTCCCCGCTCAAACAACGCACGCAAGACGCAACGACCAATGCGGCCGTAGCCGTTGAGTGCAACTTTGTAAGGACGCGGTTGAGGCATGGGGTTCTCTTATTCAAAACCTGTCGTCGCCGCCGAAGACTGCGATCAGGACCGCGGGCCCTTCAAGGAAAAGGGTGCCTGCGGCAGCGACTAAGGGGATCGCGGCGGCCAGAGGCCGCCGCGTGGAGCTTTAGTCTTCCAGCAGTTCGTCAGCCTGACCCAGGATGTTTTCCAGGGTGAAACCAAACTCTTCGAACAAGGCAGGCGCAGGCGCCGACTCGCCGTAGGTGGTCATGCCGATCACACGACCTTCCAGGCCGACGTACTTGTACCAGTAGTCTGCGTGGGAGGCTTCAATGGCGATCCGCGCGCTGACCTGCAACGGCAGAACCGACTGTTTGTAGCCTGCGTCCTGCGCTTCATACACGCTGGTGCACGGCATCGAAACAACACGTACCTTGCGGCCTTGCTCGGTCAGCTTCTCGTACGCCTGAACCGCCAGGCCGACTTCCGAACCCGCCGAGATCAGGATCAGCTCAGGCTCGCCTGCGCAGTCCTTGAGCACGTAACCACCGCGGTTGATGTCGGCAATTTGCGCGGCATCACGGGTTTGGTGGTTGAGGTTCTGACGCGAGAAGATCAGCGCAGACGGGCCGTCCTTACGCTCCAGTGCGAACTTCCAGGCCGCTGCGGATTCCACCGCATCGGCTGGGCGCCAGGTGTCCAGGTTCGGTGTGGTGCGCAGGCTGGTCAGTTGCTCGATAGGCTGGTGCGTCGGGCCGTCTTCACCCAGGCCGATGGAGTCGTGGGTGAACACGTAGATCACGCGCTGCTTCATCAGGGCCGACATGCGGATGGCGTTGCGGGCGTATTCCATGAACATCAGGAAGGTTGCGCCGTAAGGCACCAGACCGCCGTGCAGGGCCACGCCGTTCATGATGGCGCTCATGCCGAACTCGCGTACGCCGTAGTACACGTAGTTACCGCTGGCATCTTCTGCCGACACACCTTTGCAGCCTTTCCACAGGGTCAGGTTGGAACCGGCCAGGTCGGCCGAACCGCCCAGCAGTTCAGGCAGCAACGGACCAAATGCGTTCAGGGTGTTCTGGCTGGCTTTACGGCTGGCGATGGTTTCGCCTTTGGCCGCTACTTCATTGATGTAGGCAGTGGCCTTGGCATCGAAGTCAGCGGGCAATTCGCCGCTCAGGCGACGGGACAGCTCGGCCGCCAGCTCCGGGAACTCGGCTGCATAGGCGGCGAAACGCTGGTCCCACTCGGACTCAACGGCAGCACCGGCTTGCTTGGCGTCCCATTCGGCGTAGATCTCGGCCGGGATTTCAAACGGGCCGAAGTTCCAGTCCAGTGCCTTGCGGGTCAGGGCGATTTCATCGTTGCCCAGCGGAGCACCGTGGCAATCTTCTTTGCCCTGCTTGTTCGGCGAACCGAAACCGATCGTGGTTTTGCAGCAGATCAGCGTTGGCTGGTCGCTTTTGCGTGCGGTTTCAATCGCGGTCTTGATCTCTTCCGGATCGTGACCGTTGACGTTACGGATCACTTGCCAGTTGTAGGCTTCGAAACGCTTTGGCGTGTCGTCGGTGAACCAGCCTTCGACTTCGCCATCGATGGAGATGCCGTTGTCGTCATAGAAGGCAATCAGTTTGCCCAAGCCCAACGTACCGGCCAGCGAGCCGACTTCGTGGGAAATGCCTTCCATCATGCAGCCATCACCCAGGAACACGTAGGTGTGGTGATCGACAACAGTGTGACCAGGACGGTTGAACTGTGCGCCCATGACTTTTTCTGCCAGGGCAAAACCCACGGCATTGGCCAGACCCTGACCCAACGGGCCGGTGGTGGTCTCAACGCCCGGCGTGTAGCCCAGCTCCGGGTGACCCGGAGTGCGGCTGTGCAGCTGACGGAAGTTTTTCAGGTCGTCGATCGACAGGTCGTAGCCGGTCAGGTGCAGCAACGAGTAGATCAGCATCGAACCGTGGCCGTTGGACAGCACGAAGCGGTCACGGTCAGCGAATGACGGGTTGCTCGGGTTGTGCTTCAGATAATCGCGCCACAGTACTTCGGCGATATCCGCCATGCCCATCGGGGCACCCGGGTGGCCGCTGTTGGCTTTTTGCACGGCATCCATGCTGAGTGCACGAATGGCGTTGGCACGCTCACGACGGCTGGGCATCGCTGTTCTCCTGGGAATTGATAAATAAAAACGAATCGGAAAAAAGGCGAGCATTTTCCCTCAGGCAGCGCCCTCGGGCAATGACAGATAGTCACTTGAGCCGTTTTTCCTGTGCTTAACCGTTCAATCTGTTGAGGTTTGGACCGCGGCGCTCGTCATTACACTTAACCGGTCCGACAAACGTGCCACTTATCGACCAATATCAAAATGTTTTGATATTGGCCTTGCGACGACAGAACGGGGTAACTAGACTGCGACCCCATGAACTTACGCGTGCCTTCAATTCGCCATGACGATTGCGATGAGCTCTCCGCCCTGTGCAAGGCTGGAGGCGACCCGCTGCGACTGAATGTGCTGCGCGCGTTAGCCAACGATTCATTTGGTGTGCTGGAGCTGACACAGATATTCGCCACCGGCCAATCCGGCATGAGCCATCACCTCAAGGTGCTGTCGCAGGCCGGGCTGGTTGCCACACGGCGCGAAGGCAACGCGATCTTTTATCGCCGCGCCCTGCCTCACACCGAACAATTGGGCGGCAAGTTGCACGCCGCGCTGCTGGAAGAGGTCGACAACCTGACCCTGCCCGCTGACGTACAGGCACGTATCAGCGCTGTACACGGGCAACGCGCTGCCGCTAGCCAGGACTTTTTCTCGCGCATTGCCGAGAAATTTCGCGCCCAGCAAGACCTGATTGCAGGCTTGCCGCAGTACCGGGACAGCGTATTGGCATTGCTCGACAAGTTGAGCTTCACTGCGCCAGCTACTGCGTTGGAGGTTGGCCCCGGCGATGGCAGCTTTTTGCCTGACCTGGCTCGGCGCTTTCATCAGGTCACGGCACTGGACAACAGCCCGGCGATGCTTGAACTGGCACGTCAGGTGTGTGAGCGCGAATCACTGAACAACGTCAGCCTGATCCTGGCCGACGCGCTCAACGGTTCGCAGATTCAAGTCGATTGCGTGGTTGTGAACATGGTCCTGCACCATTTCGCCGCACCGGCTGAAGCAGTTAAGCAACTGGCCACCTTGCTGCAACCTGGCGGTAGCCTGCTGGTAACAGAGTTGTGTAGCCATAATCAGGCGTGGGCCCGCGAGGCGTGCGGCGATTTGTGGCTAGGTTTTGAACAAGATGATCTGGCCCGTTGGGCCACCGCTGCGGGACTCGTTCCCGGGGAAAGCCTCTATGTAGGCTTACGTAATGGTTTCCAGATTCAGGTCCGCCACTTTCAGCGACCTTCTGGCGACACTCACCATCGGTAAATATTAGGAAACCGTCGAGATGAGCGAATACTCCATTTTCACCTCCGAGTCCGTGTCTGAAGGGCATCCGGACAAAATCGCCGACCAGATTTCTGACGCGGTGCTGGACGCCATCATTGCTGAAGACAAGTTCGCCCGTGTGGCGTGCGAGACTCTGGTGAAAACCGGCGTAGCGATCATCGCGGGCGAAGTCACCACGTCGGCCTGGGTTGACCTGGAGCAGATCGTTCGTGACGTGATCACCGACATCGGCTACACCAGCTCTGACGTCGGCTTCGACGGCGCGACCTGCGGCGTGATGAACATCATCGGCAAGCAGTCCCCTGACATCAACCAGGGTGTTGACCGCGCCAAGCCTGAAGATCAGGGCGCTGGCGACCAGGGCCTGATGTTTGGCTATGCCAGCAACGAAACTGACGTGCTGATGCCAGCACCGATCACCTTCTCGCACCAGTTGGTTCAACGTCAGGCCGAAGCCCGTAAATCCGGCCTGCTGCCTTGGTTGCGCCCGGACGCGAAATCCCAGGTTACTTGCCGTTACGACAATGGCAAGGTAGTGGGCATCGACGCTATCGTGCTGTCGACCCAGCACAACCCGGATGTCAGCGCTGCCGATCTGCGCGAAGGCGTAATGGAGCTGATCGTCAAGCACGTGCTGCCTGCCGAACTGCTGCACAAAGACACCCAGTTCCACATCAACCCGACTGGCCAGTTCATCATCGGCGGCCCGGTGGGCGACTGTGGCCTGACCGGTCGCAAGATTATCGTTGACACCTACGGCGGCATGGCCCGTCACGGCGGTGGCGCATTCTCGGGTAAAGACCCGTCCAAGGTTGACCGTTCGGCGGCTTACGCCGGTCGTTATGTGGCCAAGAACATCGTGGCAGCCGGCTTGGCTGAGCGTTGCGAGATCCAGGTTTCCTACGCAATCGGCGTCGCTCAACCGACTTCGATTTCGTTGAATACCTTCGGCACTGGCAAAATTTCTGACGAGAAAATCATCAAGCTGGTACGTGACGTGTTCGACCTGCGTCCTTACGCGATCACCAAAATGCTCGACCTGCTGCACCCGATGTACCAGGAAACCGCAGCTTACGGCCACTTCGGCCGCACGCCGCAAACCAAAACAGTTGGCGACGACACCTTCACCACGTTCACGTGGGAGCGCACTGACCGCGCTGAAGAGCTGCGCGCTGCTGCTGGCATGTAAGTAAGCCTGCTGCATCCAAAAGCCCCGGACAGGCAACTGTCCGGGGCTTTTTTGTATTCGCTGACGGGCGCATACCCACCCAGAAACACCCGGTAATTCTCCCGCGCTGCACGGCAACCAGCCTGCACTAGCCTTAAGCATTCTTCCCGGGCAAGGACGCTCATGATGCTGGCCACACTTCGTCTTTTTAGCGGGCTTGCACTCGCCTGCTTCACCTTCAACACCTACGCGCAGACCTGTCCCTCGTGGCCGCAGCCCCGTGCCCAACAGGCATTCGACAGCCTCGAACAGCAACTGCGTATCTGGGACGACAGCTACCACCGCCAAGGGATTTCTCTGGTTACGGACGCTGTTTACGACCAGTCCCGCGCACGACTGGAACACTGGCGGCGCTGCCTGAACGCGCCCCCTTCCCGTCACCCCCTGCACACAGCCCGCGGAAAAATCCAGCACCCGGTAGCCCACACCGGACTGGCCAAACTGCGCAGTGAACAAGCCGTCAAAGGCTGGATAAACAGCCGCCAGGGTGTGTGGGTACAGCCCAAGGTAGACGGCGTGGCCGTGACGCTGACCTATCGACAGGGACAACTGGAGCAAGTGATCAGCCGGGGGGACGGGGAGAAAGGTCAGGACTGGACTGCATCGGCCCTTACCCTTGACGCAATTCCTCGTACCTTGCCGCAACCGGTGGACCGGGTGCTGCAAGGCGAGCTTTATTGGCGCCTGCCTGATCATGTGCAAGCGACCTCTGGCAGCCTCAATGCGCGCAGCCTGGTTGCAGGGTTGATGGCGCGCCATGCGCTCACGCCTGAACACGCCGAGCGCATCGGTTTATTTGTCTGGGACTGGCCCGACGGCCCCGCCACGCTAACCGAGCGTTTACAGCACCTGAGCGATCTGGGGTTTGTCGACAGCCAAACCTACAGCCAGCCCGTGGAACGCTTCGAACAAGCACGGGATTGGCGCCAGCACTGGTACACCACAGCGTTGCCGTTTGCCACAGATGGTGTGGTGTTGCGCCAGAGCGAACGCCCGGACGCCAGGCGCTGGCAGGCAAAACCGCCGAACTGGGCCGTCGCCTGGAAATACCCTCACGCACAAGCCGTCAGTGAAGTACGCAGTGTCGCGTTCAACATCGGGCGCACCGGGCGCATTACGCCCATGCTTGAGCTAACCCCCGTGACGCTCGACGACCGGCGAATCAAACGCATCAGCGTCGGCTCCCTGAAACGTTGGCAACAGCTTGATATTCGTCCCGGCGACCATGTGGCGATCAGTCTCGCAGGCATGACCATCCCACGCCTGGACAGTGTCGCGTTGCGCGCGCCGGAGCGCCTTGAAGTGAACGCCCCCAACCCCCACAACTTCCACACCCTGAGCTGCTGGCAACCCACGCCGGGCTGCGAAAGCCAATTTTTGGCGCGCCTGAACGGGTTAAGCCGAAAGAATGGGTTGGCCCTGCCGTCTGTCGGCCCCGGAACCTGGAAAACGTTGATCCAGAGCGGACAAATCAACAGCCTGACGGATTGGTTGACCCTGGATGCTTCCCGGCTTGTTAACATTGCGGGCTTCGGCGAGCGCAGCAGCGTACGTTTATTGACCAGTTTGCAGGCCGCCCGGCAACAATCGTTCGAACGCTGGGTCAAAGCAATCGGTCTACCGCCCACGGGTGACGCACCTTTGGGTCAGTCATGGCAGGCGCTGGTGGCACGTGACACTGAAGCGTGGTTAGCAGAACCGGGCATCGGTCCGCGTCGTGCCGAACAATTGAGTGCGTTCCTGCAAGACCCGAATGTACGGGCGATAGGGGATGCATTACGGGCTGCTGAAGTGGCGGGGTTCGACTAGCCTGCTTCAGTCCGTTGCCGGACCCATGCTGCGTTTCGCATCTTTGAACTGTGTGTATTGTTACTTTTTGTTATGGAGCTATTTATGAAATTTCTTTCACCGCTCGCCCTGTTCACAGTTTGCGGCCTGATGGCTGCCCCGCTCATGGCCGCTGATCCCGCGCCTGAACTGACTGGTTGCGCTGCCAAGGTCAAAAACATCGAGACTCAGCTTGAGTACGCGCGGGCTCACAACAACAGCGGCCAGATCGCCGGTCTGGAAAAAGCCCTGAGTGAAGTCAAAGCCAATTGCACTGACGCTAGCCTTAAGAAAGAACGTGAGAACAAGGTTCTTGAGGCCAAGCACGAAGTCAGCCAGCGTCAGGCCGATCTGGACAAGGCCATGAAGAAAGGCGACCCGGAGAAGATCAACAAGCGCAAAGACAAGCTGGCTGAGTCGCGCAAAGAACTGCAGGAAGCACTGGACCAACTCGACAAGTAAGCCTTCGGCCCTGTCACGGCAACCCTCTCCCTCAGGGAGAGGGGCTGTTGATTGAAGGCATGGTCAGTGGTTACGGAATTCCTTGTGACACGCGCTGCACGTGTCTTCGACTTTCTGCACAGCTGGCGCAAGGCTGCTGGCCTTGTATGGCTGAACCTGACTGGCAATCACCAACTCACCCGTGGCGGCTTCCAATTGACGGGCCAAGTCCTGAAAACGGGCCTGTTTCTGCCACACATCATCGGTTGCGCTGGTTTGGTCAGACTCTTTGACCTTCGGGAAATGTTTCCACGGCTCATGGGCCAACGCATCGAGTTTGACCGCCCCCTCGGTAAAACGCGGGCCATCGAACGGAATTCGCCCACGCAACATGCCCCCCAGGTCTTCACTGGTCTTGAGCATTTGCTTGAAAATCGCTTTACGCTGGCCCAGCGGCGAATTGGGATCAACCCCGCCACACGCCGACAGCGTCAGACAGGCCAGCAGTACAACAGTCAATCGTTTCAGAGTCATGGTCGCTTCACATCACGAAATTCGGTCGCCAGTATCCTCGTGTCACCTGTAAAGACCAATACCCCTATTGAATATAAGGATTGCCTGGACGGTTCTTGAACCTCGGCAACCGTAAAGGAACATCGCAGATGAGTCGTCTTTTAAAGCCACTGGTGTGGGCGCTGCCCGTTGTTATGTTGCTGGCCGGCTGCAACGGCACCGATCAGGATGCCAAACAACCTGAAGCCCCGCACACCACGTACAGCAAAGCGGACTGGAGTGCGTTGCCAGAGGTGACCGGCGCCGATCTGCAGGGCGGCTTCGCCTCTTGGCGCAGTGCATGCACCCGGCTCAAGGCCGACGCCAACTGGGGGCGCATCTGCAGCGAGGCCGCCCAGTTACCGGCCAGCCCGAGCGTGGCCGAGATCAGCAATTTTCTGCAAACCCACCTCGATGTCTACAGCCTGCGTTCCGCGCAAGGCAGCAGCGATGGCCTGATTACCGGTTATTACGAACCCGTCTACCCCGGCAGCCTGACGGCCAACGAGGTGGCCAAGGTGCCGGTGTATGGCGTGCCGTCCGACCTGATCGTGGTCAACCTCGACAACCTCTACCCGGAACTCAAGGGCAAGCGTCTGCGCGGGCGCCTTGAAGGCCGTGTCATTAAACCCTACGACACGGCAGCCACGATCAATGCCCAAGGCCTGAACGCGCCTGTCATCGCGTGGTTGACCGACCCGATGGACCTGCAATTTTTGCAAATTCAGGGTTCTGGCCGCGTGCAACTGGATGACGGCCGTCAACTTCGCATCGGCTACGCCGACCAGAATGGTCATCCGTACAAGCCGATTGGCCGCTGGCTGGTGGAACAGGGCGAGTTGAAAAAAGAAGACGTAACCATGGGCACCATTCACGCCTGGGCGATGGCACACCCTGAGCGTGTCAGCGAACTGCTGGCGAGCAACCCCAGTTATGTGTTTTTCACCCAGAACCCCGACAGCAACGAAGGCCCACGCGGCTCGTTGAATGTGCCACTGACCGCAGGCTACAGCGTAGCCGTTGACCGCAAGGTGATTCCATTGGGCAGTCTGCTCTGGCTGTCGACGACTCAAGCCGACGGTCAACCGATCGTACGCCCGGTAGCGGCTCAGGACACGGGCGGAGCGATTGCGGGCGAAGTTCGCGCCGACTTCTTCGTCGGTACAGGCCCGGAAGCCGGCAAGTTGGCCGGTGACATGAAGCAAAAGGGCAATATCTGGCTGCTGTGGCCTAAAGGCGCGGCACTGCCTGAATAAAACAGGCCCCACGCCACCCTTTGTAGTCGCTGGCGAGCACTCACGGGCGCCACTCGACAGCGACGTAAAGGCCTTACTCCACCGGATCGCTCACCGGCTTGGCGATGATTTGCTTGAGTTCTGCCGTCATCGGGAACTCAAGGTTCAGGCCATTGGGCGGGATCGGTTGCTCAAACCAGCGCTGGTAAATCCCGGTGATTTCACCCGAGCTGTACAGGTCGGCCAGGGTCTGGTTCACCACAGCCAAAAACTGCGGGTCGTCCTTGCGCACCATGCAGCTGTAGATTTCACGCGATTGCTCGTCACCCACTACCACCCAGTTATGCGGGTCACGGGCCTTCGCGCGTTCGCCATAGAGCAGCGCGTCGTCCATGTAAAACGCCACGGCGCGCCCGGTTTCCAGCATTTTGAACGCTTCGCCATGGTCCTTGGCGCTGATGACGTTCATGCCCATTTTGTGATCGGCGCTGTAGCTTTTAATAAAACGCTCATTGGTGGTGCCCGCAGTGGTCACTACGTTTTTATCGCGCAGATCATCAAACCCCTTGATGCCACTGTCCTTGGCGGTCAACAACTGGCCTTTGACGTAGATAAACCCGTAGGAAAACGCCACCTGCTTCTGACGCTCGGCAGTCACGCCGGTTGAACCGCATTCCAGATCCACTGTGCCGTTTTGCACCAGCGGGATGCGGGTTTGCGACGTCACCAGGTTGTATTTGATGTTCAAGGGCTTGTCGCCCAGCTTCTTTTGCACGTTTTCGACGATTTTATTCGCCAGCTCCACGGAGTACCCCATGGGCTTACCCGAGTTGTCGCCAACATAAGAGAAGGGCACCGAAGCGTCCCGATAGCCGAGGGTGATGCGCCCCGAATCCGAAATCTTTTTCATAGTGCCCTGCAACGGCACGTCATTGGCGCAGACTGCCTGGCTGATCAACAGGCCCAGCGTGCAACTGATCAAGGTGAGTTTTTTCATCTTCTTATTTCCCCTTTAAAACAGATTAACGACGTACAGCAATCACGCTGATTTCCACCCGCACTTCGGGCCGCGCCAGCTCGGCTTGCAGCGTGGTACGGGTCGGCGCCTTGCCAGCCGACAGCCAGGCCGACCACACCGCATTCATGGCCGCAAAATCACGCTGGATGTTTTGCAAGTAGATCGTGGCGTTTAGGATGTGGTCTTTGTCACTGCCTGTTTCGGCTAGCAGAGCATCGATTTTGCTGAGTACTTCTTCGGTTTGCGCGGCAATGTCTTGAGTTTGCGTGGGAACTTGCCCGGACAAAAACACCAGCGCCTCAAACGTCGCGGCAGCGCTCAAACGGTCATTGCTGTTAATTCGGTGAATCGTCATCGGGTGGTTCCTTGTTGTAGGTACAGATTCAAGCGGCATGGGGCGCAAGGCCTTGCATGTCGATGGAAGGTTGGCGCTGTGCGATCAACTCGGTCAGCAACTGGCCACTGCCACAGGCCAGCGTGAAGCCCAGTGCGCCATGCCCCAGGTTGAGCCACAAGTTGCGATAACCGCTGGCCCCCAGAATCGGCACACCGGTCGGCGTTGCAGGGCGCATGCCAGCCCACTCGATGGCGTCGTCATAATTGCCTGCTTCGGGGAAGGTGCCGTGCGCCAACTGGCGCATTTGAGCCAGGCGCTTGGGGTCCAGCGCTGCGTCAAATCCGACAATGTCGACCATCGCCGCGATCCGCAACTGCTCGCCAATGCGGGCGTACACAATCTTGCGGTCGTAGTCGGTGATGCTCACCTGCGGGGCTTTTTTCACATCGGCCAGCGGCAGGGTCAGGCTGTAGCCCTTGAGCGGGTACAGCGGCAACTCCAGACCGGGCAGGCGCAAGGCGGGGCTGTTATGGCCCGCCGCCAGCACCAGTTGACTGACCGGCAGTACGTCATGGCCCATCTCGACCGCCGTCACGGCACTCTGATGGTGCACGAGACGCGTCACGGTTTTGCCCAGCATAAACGTGCAGCGGCCAGAGGCTTGCAAGCGCGCCACCAACTGCTGACAAAACAGATGGCAGTCGCCCACCTCTTCGTCCGGGGTGTAAATGCCGCCGACAAACGGAGCGCCTAGCAAACCCGGCTCCAGCGCTACGCACTCGCTGGCTGACAGCGCCTGTTGAAAGGAACTGTGGGTAACGTTTTGCCGGGCTTTGTGGAAGTGCGTGGGCTCCCGAAAGGCCACGAGCTTGCCATTGCGTCGCCATTCAAAGCCCTCAAGGTGATCGTCTTCGCGCCATTGCTGCAACGTGGCCTGACTGAGCAGCGCCAGACGCAACAGATGCGCACCGTTGCGCTGATTGACGGAGCCGCGGCAAGCACCGACGAACGAAGCCAGCCAACGCCATTGAGCCGGGTCTATGCGGGGGCGAAGTTTGAGAGGTGAATCGGCGCGCAGCATCCAGCCCATGGCTTGCCAGGGCACCCCGGCATCGGCCAGGGGCGCCACATAGCGATACGACAGCTGCCCGCCATTGGCGAAGCTGGTCTGACTACCGAGGCGGGTCTGGGCTTCGATCAGCGTGACGTCAAAACCTTCGCGCACCAGCGCATACGCTGTTGCCAGCCCGATGACGCCGCCACCGATGATGCAAACCTGCTGTGCCATGTCAGTCCTTAACCCAAAGTTATGCGGCCTTCAGATTAGGGGCAGATGACAGGGCATGAATAATGAATAAAGATGCTCATCCCATAAACAAAGGTTATGGACTACTGCCATGCGTTTGCGACATATCGAGGTCTTTCAGGCCATCCGCCAAACCGGCTCGGTCAGCGCCGCTGCCCAGTTGCTGCACGTCTCGCAACCGGCGGTGAGCAAAGTCTTACAGCATGCCGAATTGCAACTGGGATTTGCCCTGTTCCTGCGGGTACGCGGCAAACTCCAGCCCACGCCTGAGGCGCTACTGCTGGAGCGCGAGGTCGATAAAGTCACCGAAAGCCTGCAAGGCGTGCAGCGACTGGCCGAAAGCCTGCGCCGTGAGCCTGGTCATCGCTTGCGTATTGGCAGTACCCCGGCACTGGCGCTGTCGCTGATGCCGCCCGTGATCCGCGAATGGACGCAACGCTATCCCGATATCCACTGCGAGCTGGCCAGCGCTCATACCCGAGAACTGGTGCAAAACCTGCTGATGCGCGAGCTCGACGTTGCCCTGACCTTCAAGCAACCCGAGCATCCTGGCCTCAAGGCGCAAGCGCTGGCCCACGGTGTGCTGGTGGCACTGGCCCCACGGGGCTACTGGCCCGAAACAGACCTCGGCTTGCCGCTGAAACTGGATGAATTGGCGAATGCGCCGTTGATTGGCTTGAGCAGCGCCGACCCGTTGTTTGCGCGGTTTGAACGTTACCTGCAAGCCGTCGAACCGCCGCCACGTATCAGGCTCGCGGTGCAGACCTATTCATTGGCCAGCGCAATGGTGGAATCAGGGGCGGGATTGGCTGTGATTGACCCGTTCACCGCACTGGGGGCTTCAAGCGACAGCACACGAATACGGCCGCTGACGCCTGCGTTGCCCATTACGCTGTACGCACTGACCCGTGCCGACGAACCGGGTCCGCATACGCTGGAGGGGTTGCTGCAATTGTTCGCGCAACACGCCAACGAACAGTTGCAGCGTTTGTCGCTGTAACCGCAGTCCCTGCCGCAAGCTGCGAGCGTTTAAACCTCAACCCTCTCACAGCTTGACGGCAGCTACCGCGTACGCAGCATTACTTCGGCAAGGCGTACACCACCACCTGATCGCCCACTTGATCCTTGAGGATCGAGTTGCCACCGGCCACAAAGGCAACGTACTGACGGCCTTTGTATTCGTAGACCGCCGGGTTGGCCACCGCAGGTGCCATGACAATGTCGGACCACAACTCCTTGCCGTCATCCAGCGCGTAGGCACGGACTTTGGCGTCCATCGAAGCACCGATGAAAATCACCCCGCCCGCCGTCACTGCCGGGCCACCAATGGTGGGTGAACCCATGTCTTCAGGCATGTACCAGCCCCACTGCTGAACCGCGCCCATCGGGCGACGCCATTTCACGTCACCGGTGCGCATGTCCAGGGCCACGATTTCACCGAACGGCGGCGCCCAGCACGGCATGCCTGCCCAGTTCTGCGCGTTCAGCAGCGACATGCCATACGGCGCGCCGATTTGCGGGTAGAAACCGTTTTCGTTGCCGGCTTCCTTGGGCTGTTTGTCGTACGCCGCACGGTCCCACAGCTTGATCATCTGCACGATGTGCGAGGTGTTCACGATGGCCACTTGGTTAACCGGGTCAAACGCAACCCCGCCCCACTGCACCCCGCCCGCACTGTCCGGGTACGCGAGCACGCCATTGCCTTTGGTCGCGGGCGGCGAGTACATGCCGTTGTATTCCAGGCCGTCCCACATCTTCGAGCACTGGCCCAAGCCAACGATGTCCGCGACTTTCCAGATTGCCGGTTTCTTGGACTGGTCCATTAGCGGCGCAGGCTTGGTCGGGAATGGTTGGGTCGGTGAGTACACTTCGCCATCGGCATCGCCCTGTGGCACCGGACGTTCCTCGATCGGCCACACGTCTTCACCTGTGCGCCGGTCAACCGTGAACAGGAAGCCCATCTTGGTCGCCTGCACCAACGCGGCCACCGGTTTGCCATTGACTGTAATGTCCATCAACGTCGGTGCCGAGTTGATGTCGTAATCCCACAAGTCATGGTGAACCCACTGACGCGACCAGACGACTTTACCGGTGTTGATATCCAGCGCTGTGGTAGACGTACCCAGCGGAATCGGCTTGGTGCGGTTGCCACCCCAGTAGTTGGGCGACGGCGATGACACCGGGATGTACAGCAAGCCCAGTGCCGGGTCGTAAGACATGGCAGTCCAGATATTGGCAGTGCCGGTTTTGCCCGCTTCCTCCTCCGGGATCGGCTTGAACTCCCATTCCAGCTCACCGGTGCGGGCGTTCAGTGCAAACAACGAACCTGGCGACTCTACCTCGTATTCCCAGTCTTTCCCGGCCCAGCCCACGATCAGCTTGTCGCCAATCACAGTTGGCGGTTGCAGCACCGACAGCGGCCATTTGGCGTTAAGGGTGTTCCATTGGTTGATGTCCACCACGCCGTTTTTGCCGAAGCTTTCGCACGGCTTACCGGTGTCGGCATCCACCGCATACAGTTGTGCAGTCATGTTGCCCAGGTACACGACTTTCTGGCAGGCCACGCCCGCTTGCGGATTTTTCTCTTGCCAATAAGCCACGCCCCGGGACTTCAGCGCAGGCTGGGTCTCGGCCACCAGAGGCGACTTGGTATCAAATACCCACTTTTCTTTCCCGGTCTCGGGTTCAAGGGCAATGATTCGGTAAAACGGCGTGCCGATGTACAAGGTGTCATTGGCGAAGATCGGCGTGGCCGACCAGACGGACGGCGGGATTTTGCCCGTGCCGGTGGACATGTCCCCGGTGAAGTACTGCCAGACTTTGGTCAGGTTGCCGACGTTGTCTTTATTGATTTGCGTGAGGGGGGAGTACTTCTGTGCGCTGAGCTGGCCGTGAAAGCTGTCCCATTCCTTGCCGTTCGGGATCGGAATTTTCGCGCTTTCCGCCGACACGCTCGACGGCGCGAGCAGCGGCGCAGGTACGGTGTAGGTCTCAGCCTGGGCCGTTGAAAGTCCCGCCAGCATGCACAGGGCCGGGGCGCTCAAAAGGTGTTTTTTCATTGTATTCATGTCACGCGCTCCTGGTGGCCGGGGTGAAGGTTTCAATCACGACACCCACTGCGCCCACTGCCAGCACGGCGGCAGTCCACCACCCGTGCAAAAACAGTGCTGCAATGAAGGTCCCGACAATCCCCGCCCAACTCAAAAACAGGAGAAAGCCTCGCAGCCCGCCCGCATGGCTCTTGAGCAGTAACAGCCCCAATACAACCATCACCAGCTCAGCGAACATCGCCGTCATCGCGCCACCCGAGCCATCAATACCAGACAGCGGCGTGAAAAAACGCCACGCGGTGATGACCAGCGCAACCAGCGCGGCGACAATCAGAATATAAGCACCCACGTGACGCCTGGGCGTTGCCGAGGGTGACGCATAACCCGCAGATGTACTCATCCCTTTCCCCTTTCCGTTATATGCACATTGGGTGTGTAAGGAAAACCCGAACGAACAGGCGCACTCAAGCCATTGCCGAAAGCACCTTCAGCCAAACGAGTTTGAGTGTAGTCAACGTGTAGGGAAGCACCTACAAGGATGCAGGATTAGTCGCACATGATTGCTGTGGGTGGACGAGGCTGCGGGCGAGCGAGGCCGTCGAAGCGTATTCACCGCCGCGCATCAGGTACGCAGCGGTGACCGGCAGACAAGGTCACGCAGGCTTAATGCGCCCTGTCGGCCTCAGCCGGGGCAGGCGCATCTTGGGTCACGTGCCTCACCAGTTTGCCAATGGTCAGGCCCTGGAACAGGATCGACGACAGCACCACGATGTAAGTGATGCTCAGGATCAGGTCACGCTCCGGGCCGAGTGGCAACGCCAGTGCCAGGGCAACCGAAACCCCGCCACGCAGGCCGCCCCACGTCAGGATGCGGATGGTGCCACGGGGCACGACGCGCCAGCGGCGCAGTAACATAATGGCCGGGGCAACGGTCAGCAGGCGTGACAGCAGAATCGCCACGGCCAACGCACTGGCAGCCAGCAAATGCAGCCACGAGAACGGCAGCAGCAACAATTCCATGCCGATCAGCGCAAACAGCAACGCGTTGAGCATGTCATCCAGCAACTCCCAGAAACCGTCCATGTAACGGCGGGTCATCTCGTTCATCGCTTTGTTTCGACCCAGATTGCCGATGATCAGGCCGGCCACCACCATCGCAATCGGCGCCGACACATGCAGCTCACTGGCCATGGCCGAGCCGCCGATCACCAGCGCGAGGGTCAGCATGACTTCGATCTGGTACTGCTCGATGCTTTTGATCATCCGGTACACCAGATAACCGATCAGCCCGCCGAACACCACGCCGCCAATGGCTTCGTGGGCGAACATCATGGCCGTGGCGCTGACGCTCGGGGTTTCGCCCAGTTGGACAATGCCAAGCAACACGGTGAATACCACAACCGCGGTGCCATCATTGAAAAGACTCTCGCCCACGATGGTGGTTTTCAGGGGCTTTGATGCGTTGGCGGTCCGCAGCACGCCGAGCACCGCAATCGGGTCGGTGGGGGATATCAGCGCGCCGAACAGCAGGCAGTACAGGAAGCTGATGTGCCAGCCAAAGAGGCCAAAAATCCAGTACGCCAGGCTGCCGATCACCGTGGTGGCGATCAAAACCCCCACCGTGGCCAGCAAGCCAATGGGCCAGCGGTAGCTGCGCACGTCGTTGAAGTTAACGTGCAAAGCGCCTGCAAACAGCAGAAAGCCCAGCATCCAGTTCATGAGCAGATCGCCAAAATCAATCTGGCCGATCAACTGTTGCACGCGGTCTTCGAGCCCCGGGTAGCCGAGTACGCTCAAACCCTGCAACAGCAAAGAAAATAAAAGGGCGGTGACCATCACGCCAATCGTGGGCGGCAGGCCGATAAAACGGTAATTCACATACGTCAGCAACGACGTCAGACAGATAAACGCAGCAACAAGCTCAAGCATCCGAGTTCCTGTGGTGGCGGGAGTGAAGGGGTTTCCGGTCAGGCCGGGCGTTGGTTTGATGCAAAAGCTGGCGTGAGCGGCACATTGCCGAGCGTGACAAACCGACGCAACGCCTGGCCAGCATTGACCACGGCATGAGTCCTTTGTTGCAACACCTGCAGGGTTTAGGGTCCTTAATGATGCTCCGTCAGCTAGCGCCTGGGAGCCACCAAAGGGGCACCCGATTATTCGTTTGTTCACGCAAACGCTGCGCGCGCCGACGCACGTTTGACGTATAAACAGCCATCGTCCAACCACATAAGGAGCACGGGGTGCTGGCAACGTCGTTGGTGTTGATCGCAGCTGTGTTGCACGCGGTCTGGAATACCCTGATTAAGTTCAGCGGCGAGCGTCTGCTGGTCATCGCCTGCATGGACACGGTGGCACTGCTGGTGGTCGCCGCGCTGGTGGGCTTTGTGTCGTTCCCGCCGCTGGCTCTCTGGCCGTGGATTCTGGCGTCTGCCCTCTTCGAACTGCTGTACCGCGTGCTGCTGATCCGCGCCTACCGGGTCGGGGACCTTGGGCTGGTGTACCCGCTGATGCGCGGCCTTTCGCCCTTGGTGGTGCTGACACTGACCCTGATTTTTGCCGGTGAAGTGCTGACCGGCCAGCAAATTATCGGCATTCTCCTGATACCGTGCGGTATGGCCTGCCTGCTATGGCAAGGCGGCGGCGGTGATCGTCTGCCGTGGTCGATGCTGCCGGTGGTCGCGCTCATCGGCCTGTGCATTGGCTGCTATACCTTTCTTGATGGTCAGGCGTTACGCCGCTGGCCGCACCCGCTGGATTATCTGGTGTGGCTGACGCTCATCAGCGCGTGGCCGTTCCCACTGCTGGCCATCACCCGTAAACGTGCCGCGTTCACGCTGTTCTGGCGCACGCAATGGCGGTTGGGGTTGGCCGTCGGGGTTTGCGTGCTGACCAGTTATGCACTGGTGCTGTGGGCGATGCAGCTGGGCTCGATTGCCGAGGCGGCGGCCTTGCGTGAGGTCAGCGTGATGCTGGTGGTGCTGTTCGGCATGCGCTACCTCAAAGAACCTTTTGGCGGCCCCAGACTCTTAGCGTGTGGGCTGGTGCTGATCGGCATGCTCGTGATGAAACTCTAAAAAGGAAATACCAATGACGGTTGCCTTCTGGTGTGTACTGATTGCCTTGTGTCTGCCGTACGTGTGTACCGCAGTGGCCAAGTTCAGCGGCGGCAAATTCGGGCCCCGGCAAAACCATGACCCGCGCGCGTTTCTCGACACCCTCGACGGTTTCGCCAAACGTGCTCACAGCGCGCAACTCAACAGCTTCGAAGTCACCCCGGCGTTTGCCGCTGCCGTGATCATTGCTGACATCGTCGGTAACGCCCAACCCGTCACGATTGATGTACTGGCCGTGCTGTTTATCACCAGCCGCTTGCTGTACATCATTTGTTACCTGGCAGATTGGGCCATGTTGCGTTCACTGGTGTGGTTCATCGGCATGGGGCTGATCGTCAGCTTCTTCTTCGTGTCGATGTAACTGCTCAACGCGTCAGCGTCAGAAATCGCCCCACAACTGCTGAGCCACGGCCAGCGCCACCACCGGGGCGGTTTCGGTACGCAATACCCGAGGGCCAAGGCGCGCCGGTTGATAACCCGCCGCCTGGGCCTGATCGACTTCATTGTCGGTCAACCCGCCTTCCGGACCGATCAGAAACGCCAGGCGCGAAGGCTTGGCATGGCTGGCCAGCGGCTCGGACACCGGGTGCAACACCAGCTTGAGGTCGGCGTGCGTGTTGTTAATCCAGTCATTAAGCAGCACGGGCGGATGAATCACCGGCACCCGCGAACGCCCACATTGCTCGCACGCACTGATAGCCACCTGACGCCAGTGAGCCAGACGTTTGTCTGCACGTTCGTCCTTGAGCCGCACTTCGCAGCGTTCGCTCATGATCGGCGTGATCTCGTTGACCCCCAGTTCCGTGGCTTTCTGAATCGCCCAGTCCATGCGCTCACCACGGGACAACCCTTGGCCAAGGTGAATCGCCAGCGGCGACTCGACTTGCCCGGCGAAGGTCTCTTCCAGCACCACGCGCACGCGCTTTTTACCGACTTCCAGCAAACGCCCCAGGAACTCGTGACCCGAGCCGTCGAACACTTGCAGGGCATCGCCCTCGGCCATGCGCAGCACGCGGCCAATGTAATGCGCCTGGGCTTCAGGCAATTCATGCTCACCGAGGCTCAATGGGGCATCGATAAAGAAACGGGACAATCTCATGTGTTTTCTCTGAAAAGTGTGCGCTTCAGGCGCGAACGTGCGCGCCCGAAGAAAATAACCCTAGCCCGGGTCGCGGAAGTCCGGATGGAAATTCGCCGGCACAGCCACGCGGATATCACTGCGAGTCGCGATGTCGATGCCTTCGCTGGCTACGTCGGCCAGAAAGTCGATTTGCTCCGGGGTTATCACGTAAGGCGGCAAGAAATACACCACGCTGCCCAGCGGACGCAACAACGCGCCACGCTCCAACGCATGCTGGAACACTTTTAACCCACGACGCTCCTGCCACGGGTATGCCGTTTTACTGGCCTTGTCCTGGACCATTTCGATGGCCAGAACCATACCGGTCTGACGCACTTCCGAGACATGCGGATGGTCCGCCAGATGCGCCGTCGAACTGGCCATACGCTGTGCCAGGGCTTTGTTGTTCTCGATAACGTTGTCTTGTTCGAAGATATCCAACGTGGCCAATGCCGCCGCACACGCCAGCGGGTTGCCGGTGTAGCTGTGGGAATGAAGGAAAGCGCGCAGGGTCGGATAGTCGTCGTAGAAGGCGCTGTAGACCTCATCCGTGGTCACACAGGCAGCCAGTGGCAAGTAACCGCCCGTCAATGCCTTGGACAAGCACAGGAAGTCCGGGGTGATGCCTGCCTGCTCACACGCGAACATCGTGCCGGTGCGACCGAAGCCCACCGCGATTTCGTCGTGAATCAAGTGCACGCCATAACGGTCACACGCTTCACGCAATAACGTGAGGTACACCGGGTGGTACATGCGCATGCCGCCCGCCCCCTGAATCAGCGGTTCGACAATGACGGCTGCCACGGTGGCGTGGTGCTCGGCCAGTGTCTGTTCCATGGCCATGAACATCACGCGCGAGTGTTCTTCCCAGCTCATGCCGTCCGCACGCAAATAACAATCGGGGCTGGGCACCTTGATGGTGTCAAGCAACAGCTCCTTGTAGGTTTCAGTAAACAGCGGCACATCGCCCACCGACATCGCTGCCATGGTCTCGCCGTGATAACTGTTCGTCAGGGTCACGAAACGCTTTTTGTTTGGCTGGCCGCGGTTGAGCCAGTAGTGAAAGCTCATCTTCAGCGCAACTTCTATGCAGGACGAACCATTGTCGGCATAGAAACAGCGCGTCAGGCCTTCTGGCGTCATCTGCACCAGTCGCTCCGACAGCTCGATCACTGGCTGATGGCTGAACCCGGCCAGAATTACGTGTTCCAGCTGATCGACTTGATCCTTGATGCGTTGGTTGATGCGAGGGTTGGCGTGCCCGAACACATTGACCCACCAGGAACTCACAGCATCCAGATAACGCTTGCCTTCGAAGTCTTCGAGCCACACGCCTTCACCGCGCTTGATCGGGATCAACGGTAATTGCTCGTGATCTTTCATTTGGGTGCAGGGATGCCATAAAACGGCTAAATCGCGCTGCATCCACTGATTATTCAGGCCCATTTCCACTCTCCTGGCGCTGGCTCCCGGCGTGTGCGGGCAAACAATCGCGCAAGCCTATGCAATGCGCGAGTTCGTAACAAGTCATTGCGCTTGCAACAACACGTATCGCTTCTATGGTGTGCTGACGAACGCCGTCGCAGTGGAGTCATGAATCATCGTTAATGTTTTCTTAATGCCTTCCTCACAGGCTACAGATCGTATTTATCGATACCTTCCAGCGAAAAAATGCGCTTTCATTCGATAGGTAAACGATTAGTCTTAGGCCCAAGTTCCTACAGGATGTTGGCAATGCAGCTACGCAACTCTTCTTCTCGCTACGGTGCGGTCAGTGTTTTCTTGCATTGGTTTGTTGCCTTGGCCGTGTTCGGCTTATTTGCACTCGGCTTGTGGATGGTCGGGCTCGACTATTACAGCCCGTGGCGCAAGGAAGCCCCCGACCTGCACAAAAGCATCGGTTTGACGCTCCTGGCCTTGATGGTCATTCGCGTGGTGTGGCGCTGGATCAGCCCGGCACCACCAGCACTGACCACTTACAGCCGTGCCACACGCATTGGCGCCACGCTCGGCCATGGCTTTTTGTATCTAAGTTTGTTTGCCGTAATGATCGCCGGTTACCTGATTTCTACCGCCGAAGGCGTTGGCATCCCGGTATTCGGGCTGTTTGAAGTACCGGCACTGATTACAAATCTGCCTGATCAGGCGGATGTTGCCGGTGTCGTGCATTTGTACCTGGCGTGGACCGTGGTGATCTTTGCCGGATTACATGGTCTAGTCGCTCTCAAGCACCACTTTATCGATCGTGATGCGACCCTGACTCGTATGCTGGGACGCAAAGCCTGATGTTCAACCTCAACTCAAAAGGAATAGAACGCATGTTGAAAAAGACTCTCGCCGCTTTGGCACTGGGTACAGCGCTGTTGTCCGCTGGCCAGGCAATGGCTGCTGACTACACCATCGACAAAGAAGGTCAGCACGCCTTTATCGACTGGAAAATCAGCCACCTGGGCTACAGCTTCATTCACGGGACGTTCAAAGACTGGGAGGGCACATTCTCGTGGGATGCTGCCAAGCCTGCTGACAGCAAAATCAACGTGACCCTGAAAACAGCCAGCCTGTGGTCGAACCACGCTGAGCGTGACAAGCACATCGCCAGCAAAGATTTCCTGGACGTGAGCAAGTACCCGGATGCCAAGTTCGTTTCGACCAAAGTCGTTCCGACTGGCGAAAAAACAGCTGACGTCACCGGTGACCTGACCCTGCACGGCGTGACCAAGCCCGTAACGTTCAAGGCAACGTTCAACGGCGAGGGCAAGGATCCATGGGGCGGTGAACGTGCTGGCTTCAACGCCACCACGACCCTGAACCTGAACGATTTCGGCATCAAAGGCCCGGGCCCTACGTCTCAGACCCTGAACCTCGACATCTCGCTGGAAGGTACAAAGAACAAGTAATAGCCCGTTCACACGGCTGAGAAAAACGCCCCGACTTGCGAGAGTCGGGGCGTTTTTTTGTGCCAGGGATTTAAGGGTGTCTTCACCCTGATCCTTGTCTGGAGGGCAAGAAGGCTGAATGAATTCGCTCGCATAAACAGGAAAAGGCGGGGGCGAAGGCACTTTTAGCGGCACAAAAAAACGCCCCCGATCGTGCGATGGAGGGCGTTTTTTTATTCGGCAGTCACTCAGCGATTGCGGGTCAGCAAGGCTGGCTTCTCACCGCGAGGACGGTTCGGCAGTTGATCGAGCTGCTCCGGTGTCGGGAAGCGGTCGCTTTTCGACTCTTTGTGCATGATCTTCGGCTGATTCTCGCGAGGGCCTTTAACGGCTGGCTCCTGGCGATCATCACGGGCCGGACGGTTCTCGCGACGGGCCTGACCGTCACGCGGAGCGCCGTTGCGCGGACCACTGCGCTTGGCAGGCGGCGTGCCGGTGCTGGCGCCTGTGCCGGTGCGGGGACCGTTCTGGCGACCACCGGTGCGACCGGCCGGAGCAGCGCCCGTGCCTTGCGCCGGAGCGCCCGGACGACGACCACGGCTCTGGTTGTTTTTGTTCTGGTACGGGCTGACGTAATCAGCACGGTTACCAAAGTTGTCCACATCGTCGTCACGGAACTCGTCCGGCGCACGGTTGGCGTCCGGGCGCGGGATCGAAGGGGCCGCTTGCTGACGCGGTTCACGCGCCGGTGTGCCTTCACGCGGTTTGTGCTCGCGGGCCGGGCGTTCGCCACGGGCTGCGGCAGGCTTCTCTTTACCCTTGTCCTTGCCTTTGTCCTTACGGCCGCCACCGCCGCCATTAGGACCGTCGCCGCGTGGGCCACGCGGTGGGTTGCGCGGGTTACGCACATCCGGACGTTCACGGACTTCAGGCTTTTCAGCTTCAATCGTGCTGGCATCGAAACCCATCAGGTCGCCGTCGGCGATTTTCTGCTTGGTCATGCGTTCGATGCTTTTCAGCAGTTTTTCTTCGTCCGGCGCAACCATCGAGATCGCTTCGCCCGAGCGACCGGCACGGCCGGTACGTCCGATGCGGTGAACGTAATCTTCATCAACGTTTGGCAGCTCGAAGTTGACCACGTGCGGCAACTGATCGATGTCCAGGCCGCGTGCCGCGATATCGGTCGCAACCAGAATACGAACGGTGCCTGCCTTGAAGTCGGCCAGGGCTTTGGTGCGCGCGTTCTGGCTCTTGTTGCCGTGGATCGCGACTGCGCTCAGGCCATGCTTGTCCAGGTATTCAGCCAGACGGTTGGCACCGTGCTTGGTACGGGTGAAGACCAACACCTGTTCCCATGCACCGGCCGTGATCAAGTGCGCCAGCAAGGCACGCTTGTGGCTGGCAGGCAGGCGGAAAACGCGCTGTTCGATACGCTCGACCGTGGTGTTCGGCGGAGTGACTTCAATACGCTCAGGGTTGCGCAGCAGCTTGCCGGCCAGATCGGTGATGTCTTTGGAGAACGTCGCCGAAAACAGCAGGTTTTGACGCTTGGTCGGCAGACGTGCGAGGACTTTTTTCACGTCATGAACAAAGCCCATGTCGAGCATCCGGTCAGCTTCGTCGAGCACCAGGATTTCAACGTGGGACAGGTCAACACTGCCTTGGCCAGCCAGGTCGAGCAAACGACCGGGGCACGCCACCAGTACGTCGACACCGCGGGACATGGCTTGAACCTGCGGGTTCATGCCAACGCCGCCGAAGATGCAGGCGCTGACGAACTTAAGGTCACGGGCATAAAGCTTGAAGCTCTCGTGGACCTGTGCAGCAAGTTCGCGGGTAGGCGTCAGGACCAATACGCGTGGTTGGCGTGGACCGTGACGCTGGGATTTGTCTGGGTGGCCATTGGGAAACAGCTTTTCCAGAATCGGAAGAGCGAAGCCGCCGGTTTTACCAGTACCTGTCTGAGCCGCAACCATCAGGTCGCGACCTTGCAACACGGCGGGAATGGCCCGCTGTTGCACCGGAGTAGGCTCGGTATAGCCCGCTGCTTCAATGGCGCGGACTAAAGCCTCGGAGAGACCGAGGGAAGCAAAGGACATGAGTAATCCTGTTCTAGTTAGGGCTTTGCCCAAAGGGATAGTCTTGCCTGGCGTGAATGGCGTTTATAGGAGACGCAATCCCGTCCGGTCCTGCTTCGGTCCTGAAGGTCCATTCGCACCGCTCGCGCTGGCAGATGCTGCGCAGTAGCGGGGTTGAATGCCTTGTACAAGGACGAGCGGCCGGGCGTAAGCCTGGCGGAAAGCCCGGAGTATAACAGAGCATTCACAGCGCGCCGATTTCATGCTGCTCAACGGTTTTGTACTCATCAAGCGCACCCACCCTGTAACCGCTCTCGCCCCTGCAGCGTGCGGCAGCGGTTACAGGCAGGTGAATCAGCGCGGTAACTTCAGGTTGTTCCAGATGGCCAGGCTCGGTTCGGACTGGTTCAAGGTGTAGAAGTGCAGTCCCGGTGCGCCGCCGACGAGCAGACGTTCGCACATCTCGCTGATCACTTGTTCACCAAACGCTTGAATGCTTTGCACATCGTCGCCATAGGCTTCGAGCTGCTTGCGAATCCAGCGTGGGATTTCAGCGCCACAGGCGTCAGAGAAGCGCGCCAATTTGCTGTAGTTAGTGATCGGCATAATGCCCGGCACGACCGGAATCGTGACGCCAGCGGCCTGTACGCGCTCAACAAACCGGAAGTAGCTGTCGGCGTTGAAGAAGTACTGGGTGATTGCGCTGTCAGCACCCGCGTGGGCTTTGCGCACGAAGTTGTTGATATCGTCTTCGAAGTTGCGCGCCTGCGGGTGCATTTCCGGGTAAGCGGCGACTTCAATGTGGAAGTGGCTGCCGGTTTCTTCACGGATGAAACTCACCAGATCATTGGCGTAGCGCAGTTCGCCGCTGGCCATGCCCATGCCCGAAGGCAGGTCGCCACGCAGCGCGACAATGCGCTTGATGCCCGCCGCTTTGTACTGCTCCAACAGGCCGCGCAGATCGCTTTTGCTATCGCCCACACACGACAGGTGTGGCGCCGCAGGCACGTGTACTTCGCTCTCCAGTTGCAGCACGGTATTGATCGTGCGGTCACGGGTAGAGCCACCGGCACCGTAAGTGCAGGAGAAAAAATCCGGATTATAGGTCGCCAGATGGCGAGCCGTGTTCATCAGCTTTTCATGTCCAGCATCGGTCTTGGTCGGGAAGAACTCGAAGCTGAAACGACGGTCTTGAGACATGGGAATACCCTTGCGTACGCGCAGGGGGCGAGCGGCAACCCCTGACGCTGAACTCACACACAAAAAAAAGGCGGTCAGTACAAGCCTGGCCGCCTTTCTTTAATCAGTAACGGTAAGCGTCTGGCTTGAACGGGCCTTCGACGGTCACGCCGATGTAATCAGCCTGTTGTTTGGTCAACTGGGTGACCACGCCACCAAAACCGCGAACCATTTCCAGTGCCACTTCTTCGTCGAGCTTCTTGGGCAGCACTTCGACTGTCAGACGCTCGGCTTGCAGTTCGGCCGGCATGTCAGCGTACTTCTGAGCAAACAGGAAGATCTGCGCCAGCACCTGGTTGGCGAACGAACCGTCCATGATGCGGCTCGGGTGACCTGTGGCGTTGCCCAGGTTCACCAGACGGCCTTCAGCCAGCAGGATCAGGTAGTCGTCGTTCTGTGGATCGAAATCGTTAGGGCCGGTACGGTGAATCTTGTGTACCTGTGGCTTCACTTCTTCCCATGCCCAGTTCTTGCGCATGAAAGCGGTGTCAATTTCGTTGTCGAAGTGACCGATATTGCACACTACGGCGCGTTTTTTCAGCGCAGCCAGCATGTTTTTGTCGCACACGTTGACGTTACCGGTGGTGGTCACGATCAGGTCGATCTTGCCCAGCAGCGCAGCGTCGATGCTGGCAGCAGTGCCGTCGTTCTGGCCATTGAGGAACGGCGAAACCACTTCGTAGCCGTCCATGCACGCTTGCATGGCGCAGATCGGGTCAACTTCGGACACTTTAACGATCATGCCTTCCTGACGCAGGGACTGGGCCGAACCCTTGCCCACGTCACCGTAGCCGATCACCAAGGCTTGCTTGCCGGACAGCAAGTGGTCAGTGGCGCGCTTGATCGCATCGTTCAGGCTGTGACGGCAGCCGTACTTGTTGTCGTTTTTGCTTTTGGTCACCGAGTCGTTCACGTTGATCGCCGGGATCATCAGCTCGCCCTTGGCCAGCATGTCCAGCAGACGGTGTACGCCGGTGGTGGTTTCTTCGGTCACGCCGTGGATCTTCTTCAGCATGTCCGGGTATTTCTTGTGCAGCAGCTCGGTCAGGTCGCCGCCGTCGTCCAGGATCATGTTGGCATCCCAAGGCTGGCCATCTTTGAGGATGGTTTGCTCAAGGCACCACTCGTACTCTTGCTCGGTTTCGCCTTTCCAGGCGAAAACCGGAATACCGGCAGCAGCGATAGCGGCAGCGGCCTGGTCCTGAGTCGAGAAGATGTTGCACGACGACCAACGCACTTCGGCACCCAGGGCAACCAGGGTTTCGATCAGTACGGCGGTCTGGATGGTCATGTGGATGCAGCCCAGAATCTTCGCGCCCTTGAGCGGTTGTTCAGCGGCATACTTGCGACGCAGGCCCATCAGCGCCGGCATTTCGGACTCGGCGATAAAGGTTTCACGACGGCCCCACGGGGCAAGGGACATGTCAGCGACTTTGTAGTCGGTAAAACCTGCAGGCGTGTTTACAGCGCTCATAGAGAGCCTCCATTCGTTTAATCGCGAATGGGCGCCGTTGTGCGTTGAGTGCCTGCCCAGGGAGCCCTGAACAAACAACGCCCCATCCGAGCCTGACAGGTAAGACCTGCTGCAGCGCCCCTCGGACAGGTGGCGGGAACGGTACTGGATGACAATGACCGTTTTGAAGCGGGGGTGATTATAGCCATCCGGGCAGATGATCCCAAGGCTTTATCCAAGGCTTTTTCATTTGCTTAATCGAGACCATAGTCGAAGCTTAATAGAGCTGGGCGCCATGGTCTGACATCATGCGCGGCATCTAACGGCAGACGGTCAGGAGTGAACATGAATTTCCACACCCGCAAATGGGTTAAACCCGAAGACCTCAACCCCAATGGCACCCTGTTCGGTGGCAGCTTACTGCGCTGGATCGACGAAGAAGCCGCGATCTATGCCATCGTTCAGTTGGGTAATCAGCGCGTAGTGACTAAATACATCTCCGAGATCAACTTCGTCAGCGCCTCGCGCCAAGGCGACATCATCGAGTTGGGCATCACCGCTACCGAATTCGGCCGCACCTCCATCACCCTCACCTGCGAAGTGCGCAACAAGATCACGCGCAAGAGCATCCTCACCGTCGACAAGATGGTGTTCGTCAACCTGGGTGAAGACGGCCTGCCCGCCCCCCACGGACGCACCGAAATCAAATACGTCAAAGATCAGTTCCAGGATGAAAACCAGGCCTGATGCCACCGTTGTACGTGCCAACCGAGCAGCGATTACGGGTTTGAGTGAACAGCTTCATGCCGTGCGTGTCGTACGCTTACATACGCCAACGGTCATGAAGCCCCATGGACACCAAAAGCACTGGCAACACCCCGAACCTGTCGGCTGAAGAAGAGCACGACGTCACCAAAAACCAGCCCCCGCGCGCGGCAGTGCTGCATGAAATCATCCGTTTGCAGGGTGATCAGGAACTGGAGCGCAGCGTCGCTGCCCTGTTCTGGTCGGCACTGGCTGCCGGGCTCACCATGGGCCTGTCGCTCATGGCCATGGGGTTGCTCAACTCGCGACTGCCCAGCGGCGAAGCCTTCAAAGTGATTGCCAGTTTCGGCTACTGCGCAGGCTTTCTGGCGGTGATTCTGGCCCGTCAGCAACTGTTTACCGAAAACACCCTCACCGCCGTATTGCCCATCATGAGCAAACCGACGCTGAGCAATTTCGGGCGCCTGTTCCGGTTATGGGCCGTGGTGCTGGTGGGCAACCTGCTCGGTACCCTGCTGGTGGCCTACGCCATGCTGCACTTGCCGATTTTCGACACCCAGACCGACAACGCCTTCCTGGAAATCGGGCGCAAGGTCATGGAAAACGACACCCGCCAAATGTTCGCCAAAGGCATTATTTCGGGCTGGATGATCGCAACCATGGTGTGGATGATCCCCTCGATGGAAAGCGCCAAGATGTGGATCATCGTCCTCATCACCTACCTGATGGCGCTGGGCGACTTCACCCACATCGTCGTCGGCACGGCGGAAGTGTCGTACCTGGTGTTTGCAGGCGAGCTGCCCTGGAAGGACTTCTGGCTGATCTTTGCCGGCCCCACCCTGGCGGGCAACATCATTGGCGGCAGTTTTATCTTTGCCTTGATCAGCCATGCGCAAATTCGCAGCGATAACCAAAAACCGCAGAAAAGCTGATCGCACCACCCGCAGGGGCAACGCGCCCCAACGGGTGGCTTTGCTTGTTAAATCACGTAATGGGCGATTGCCACAAAGTGCAGCAAACTGCCTGCGATCACAAACAAATGCCAAATGCCGTGGGCATGACGCAGGCGGTGATCCAGGGCAAAAAAGATAATCCCCACGGTGTACATCACACCGCCCGTGGCCAGCCAGATGAACCCGGCCGTGCCGAGCGCGGCGATCAGCGGCTTGACCGCCACCAGCACGATCCAGCCCATCACGGCGTAAATCACAATCGACAAAATACGTGCTTCGGAGCGCGGTTTGATTTCTTGCAGCATGCCGATCACCGCCATGCCCCAGACAATCCCGAACAGCGACCAGCCCCACGGCCCGTGCAACGTCACAAGGCAAAACGGCGTGTAACTCCCGGCGATCAACAGGTAAATCGACAGGTGATCAAACTTCTGCATGATCACCTTGGACCGCCCGCGCACGCTGTGATAAACGGTCGACACGCTGTACAGCAACACCAGCGTGACCCCGTAAATCGCCGCGCTGACAATCTTCTGCGGGCTGCCGTCAAGGCACGCCATGACCAACAACCAAACACTGCCCACTGCGGCGGCCACGGCCCCCAGCAAGTGAGTCCAGGCATTGAGCTTTTCTCCGTGATACATCTGCAACATCCTCAATAGCCGATCGTGCGACGGTGTCACTTTGATACGAGATAAGGGTCAAGGTTGCGAACTTAAAGGGCAATGCGCCGTTCGTCGAGGAAGACAGCATTCCCCCCCTCTAATCCTAAGACCTGTAAGTCAAATCCTTCAGACCTTACCCACACAAAATCCGCACTTTTCACACACAAATCACCCATCCAACCTGACATAGCCTCCCGGCATGCACGCCCAGAATCACTCAACAGGCCCACCATAAATAACAGCCTGCGGGAGATCTCATGAAGCTGACGCCTACATGGACATCACCTCACTGGAACCGAAAAAGCCTACTGGCCATTTCGCACAAATGGCTTTACGAGCTGACTCAGCATCAAATCGCGGAACGGGAGCGAGCACTCCGACACTTGATTGCTACACACAAAGGCCCCTTGCAATGCACACCGGCAGACGTCCCCTTACCGACCCTACACACTGTTCTGCAACACGCTCTGGTCGAATGCGAACATGGCTGCGGCCTGTTTCTTATAAGAGGCATACCCGTGGCGAACAAACCGCTACCACTTGCTCGTTTATTAGCATGGGGCATCGGTCTGCATAGGGGCGTACCGTTAATTCAAAATGAAACTGAAGCGCTATTAGTTGAGGTTCGAAACAAAGACAATCTGTCTCCACAGAACATACGAGGCCATAACACATCCAGTGAAATGGAATTCCATGTCGATGCTTGCGACTTGGTAACGCTGCTCTGCCTTTCAAAAGCCGCTGAGGGCGGCCGTTTTAAAGTGGTAAGCAGTCTGACCATTCATCATCACCTCTCAACCCAATCCCCCCTTGAATGCAGAGCCCTCTCTTTACCCCTCCCCTTCATCGATGTCAGCAAAACCGAAATCGGTGAGCCCGGATTCTTCATGTGCCCCGTATTTACGAGGATGCCGGGCGCATTCAGCTGCCGTTTCTACAGAAAACGGATCCTGGCAACGCAAGAATTAAGCCACACACCAAAAATTAACCCGCTCACACTCAAAGCACTGGACCATTTCCAGCGTATAGCGGGAGATGCTGACCTCAATGTCGAAATGGACTTACAACCGGGCGACCTTCAATGCCTGAACAATCATGTCGTCTGCCATGCACGTGCAGCATTTCGGGACGGGAGCAAGCCTTCACAGCAAAGACATTTACTCCGTCAATGGTTGGCCACTGCTGTGAGCAGGCCGTTGCCGAAAAGCCACGCATACGCATACGGCTCTATTAAGGCGGGCTCACTTCGCGGCGGGTATCAAGGCTGGGCAATCTCTCCTGACATCAAAATCTTTCAGGAACGTCTTGCTCACTACAACCAGATAACGGTTTAACCCTGTCTTTTCGGGGAGATTGCTATGCCACAGCACCTGGATCACATCGCGCCTGTTAAGCCCACACGCTGGCAACTTTTTTACAACTTCGCATGGGTTGGGCTTTTAGGGTTTGGCGGGGTTTTGCCGTGGGCGCGGCAGATGATGGTTGATCGGCGTGGCTGGGTGAATGAAAAAACCTTCAATGAACTACTGGCCATCGGGCAGTTCTTCCCTGGCCCTAATGTCTGCAACGTGGCAATTATCTATGCGCGAAAGCAGCACGGGTTGCAGGGGGCCTGCCTTGCTGTGGTGGGGCTGTATTGCTTCCCTTCGCTCATCGCTGTTTCGGCGGGCTTGGCGTATGCCTCATGGTGGCAACATCAAACCGTCCAGCACGTGTTTGGCGCCATTTCACCCATTGCCACAGGGTTGATGCTCGGCACTGCATTGCGTCTGCTCAAGGCCATGCCACCTGCTACCGCCAATTACACCGTGTTCGTTTTGACCTTCATATTGATGGGCGTGCTGGTGGTGCCGTTATGGACCGTGATGTTGATCAGCATTACGGTCTCGATGGTCTGGCGCCTGATTGACCGCAACGCCTGAGGAGCAACCATGCAGCCGGTACTGTTTCACCTGATGCTCCAGTGCGGGTTGTGGTCGCTGATGGCCATCGGCGGTAACACCGTGGCACTGGGGGATATTCACCGTTACACGGTGGCCGAGATGCGATGGCTGAACGACGCACAGTTCGTATCGTTTTTTGCCCTGTCTCAAGCACTGCCGGGCCCGAACGGTATGTTTCTGGTATTCATCGGGCAACACGTGGCGGGCGTACCCGGAGCGTTGGCGACATTGATCGCCAAATTGCTGCCGTGCTCTGCATTGACATGGTTTGGCGCAGGCTGGCTGGAGCATCATGCCGATACACCTTGGGTGCTCATGACCAAGCGCGCACTCGTGCCTGTTTCGATCGGGTTGATACTGGCAGCCAGTTACATTTTGATCGGCAGTCTTGAGCTCAATCGCCTCAGCCTGTTGCTGACAACAGTCAGTGCCCTCGTGGTGGTGTTCAGCAAGCTCAACCCCCTTTGGTTGATCGCCACGGGCGTAGGGCTAGGATTGCTGAGCGCTCAGTCAGGGGCGTACTGGTTTGGAAGCTAAGGACTCAACTTTCCACGCACATGCTTCCTTTACGGCTTTAAAGGGTCGCGAGCTTCTTCTGTTGTCTGGCCGCCGCCATCAACCACACTGCCGTGATAAGCGGTACGCCAACAATGAACAATGTCGGCCATCCAACCCCCCCACTCACGACCAGAGGGACGTGTTTTATCCCGTTCAGATATAAACCCAGCGCGCACGCAATGAACAAGAACACGATGTACATGACAACGCGCCCATAAGGTTTGCCGTTGTAAAAGAAATAAGCCCCTGCATAACCCGCCAGTGACACCCACCCTGCAGACCACAGTTGATGAAAAGCGGCCTGATTAGGGCTCGCAACACCCTGCGCGTCAAGGTACTGCTTTACGTACAGCGCCAACAACGCAGCTGAGACCATCACCAACAGCAGCTTGAACAGCCCGAGTATGAATCCGCGACTGTTCACCCGCATGGCTGACTCTTCTGCTTCATCCTCGTCCGCGCGGGTACGACGTAACATGACAGTGGTCACTAAACCCGCCGCGACGCCCCCCAAAGTCATGATGGTGAAGTTGGTCAATAGCGTGAATACCATGGACTCAAAGGCATCCTGTCGCTTGCCTTCAATCAACGTGACCACCTCAGCCTTTGCTACCTGTAACCCTTCACATGCGGCGCTGTCCGCATGGCACCTGACGCTTTCGCGCGATACCGTTTCAATCAAATTCGTTGCGTGATCTTTCGAGTTCGCCTCGGCATTGCCTGCGAACTCGTGCGTGAATGACAAATGAAACAATATGAGGAAGGCACTAATGCCAGAGACCAGAAAACCCAAGCCACAGCCCATGCCCACTGGCAGCTTCATCACGAGAATGGCCACCGCCGCCATGGCTAGAAACCAGTAAAAAATATCGATGCCGTAGGGAACACTCGATATATCCATAAGCAAATCACTCACCCACACAACTCCTGTTCATTAACGTCCACGTTCAATTTATTTGTATCAATAACGCTGAGCTACTGCGACTCCAGCACAAGCTGCTCCAGCGCCCACAAATCCGGGATCTTGGCCACATGCTCACCCACTTGCACGGCTGCACGTTCCAGCGGGCAGAGTGGCACGTCGACGAAACTCAGTTGGCTGTCGAGTTTGTAGGAGCGCGGGATGCCTTGGACCACCATGGCGATGTACTTAAGCGCCGGGTTGCCGCTCAGGGTATTGAGGATGACGATGCGCGCCCGGTCACCGATCAGCAGCGGGCTGCCGCAGGCGGCTTCGAAGCTGATGAGCGGCAGGGGATGGTCGCGCCAGATGATCTGGCGCAGGTGCCAGGGCGGGGAGTCGCTGCTGGGTTCGCCACGCTGGTAATCGATCAGTTCGGCAATGGCGACGTTGGGCAGTAACAGGTAGCGATCGGCCAGCGGCAAGAGCAGGCACGTCAGGCTGCCTACACGGTGATCAAGCATGGAAAGTGCTCCAGTAGGCGATGCGTTCCAGCAACACCGACTCTTGATACGGCTTGCCCAAGTAGTCGTTGACGCCAATGGCCATGGCGCGGTTCTGGTGCTTCTGCCCGGTACGCGAGGTAATCATGATGATCGGCATGTCTTTGAGGCGCGGGTCGTTGCGCACGTGCGTGGCCACTTCAAAGCCGTCCATGCGCGGCATTTCGATGTCCAGCAGCATCAGGTCCGGGGTGTGTTCTTCGAGCACGCTCATCGCGTCGACCCCGTCTTTGGCGGTGATGACGTTCATGCCGTTGCGCTCCAGCAGGCGGCTGGTGACTTTGCGCACGGTCACCGAGTCGTCGACCACCAGCACCAACGGCGGGCGCACGGCAGGGATGAATTCGAGGCTGCCGCCCGCCTCGTGCTGAGCCCGCAGCAAGGGCTGACGCACTTGATGCGCGCGTATATATGCCAGCAAATCCAAAATCAGTACTACACGACCATCCCCCAGAATCGTCGCCCCCGACAACCCCTGTACAGCGGCAAACTGTGGGCCGAGGCTCTTGACCACGATCTCGCGCGAGCCCGCCAGCGCATCCACTTGCAACGCCACGCGCATGTCCTGGCAATGCACCAGCAGCACGGGCAATGAATGGGTTTCGCCTGCCAGTTTGGGCTTGCCCACGGTCTGTAACAACTCGCCCAGGTAGCGCAGTTCGTAGGTCTGGCCGCCGTAGTGATACAGCGGCGGGTTGAGCTGGTAATAGCCTTCCAACTCGCTCGGCATGACCCGCACGATGCCTTCAACGGTGTTAAGCGCGATGGCATATTGCTCATCGGCGCACTGCACCATCAAGGCCCGGTTGAGGGAAACGCTGAAGGGCAAGCGGATCTGAAAGTGCACACCCTGCCCCGCCACCGAGTCGAGGGTCATGCTGCCACCCAACTGGCGCACTTCTTCGTGCACCACGTCCATGCCCACGCCGCGCCCGGAAATCTGGGTGATTTTTTCGGCCGTGGAGAAGCCCGGCTGCAGGATGAACTGCAACACGTCGCGGTCGCTAACGCTGTTGAGCGGGTCCAGCAGGCCGCGATGGATCGCTTTGCGGCGCACGGCTTCAAGGGGGACACCGGCGCCGTCGTCGCGGATATCAAACACCACGTCGCCGCCTTCGTTGGACAGCTCAAGCGTAATCAACCCTTGCTCGGGCTTGCCGTTGGCATGACGCACCTCGCTGGGCTCCAGGCCGTGGTCGACGGCGTTGCGCAGCATGTGCTCCAACGGCGCCACCATGCGCTCCAGCACATTGCGGTCAATCTCGGCTTCGGCATTGATGACGCTGAATTCAACCTGCTTGCCCAACTCGCTGGCAACCTGGCGCACCACCCGCTTGAGGCGCGGCAATACGCGCTCGAACGGCACCATGCGCGTGCCCATCAGGCCTTCTTGCAACTGGGTGTTCACCCGCGCCTGCTTTTGCAACAGGTTGTGTGCGTCCTGGTTGCGCGCGGCCAGTGTGGCCTTGAGGTCAAACAAGTCAGACGCGGACTCGAACAACGCACGCGACAGTTGCTGCAATTGCGAATGCCGGTCCATTTCCAGCGGGTCGAATTCGTCATAGGCCAGCCCCTCGGCCTCGCTGTGCGGGCGGTTGTGCAAACGGCCCTGGGTCTCGATGTCGAGTCGACGCAGCTGATCGCGCATGCGCTCCAGTGTGGTTTGCATCTCATTGAGCGCGACGTGACCATCGTTGATCTGTTGCTCAATGCGTCCGCGAATCATTGAGCTTTCGCCCGACAGGTTGACCATGTCTTCCAACAGTTCGGCCGGTACCTTGACGGTGTCCAGCCCGGTGCGCTCGCCTTCGGTCAGCGCCGTGGCACCCGCTTCGGCCTTGTTCGGCGCGAGCGTCTGGGGCGCTTGCGGGACTGAACGTTCGGTGCCGCGAATACGCTCGATCACGTCCTGCGGCGACTGCAACGGCTGCCCGCTGCGCAGGGCATCGAGCATCTGCGCGGTGCGATCATGACAAACCTGCAACAAGGCAAACAGCTCGGCATCCGGGGTTACAACGCCCGCGGACACGTCTTCAAGCAGGGTTTCCAGCTCATGGGCGAAGTCGCCAATGGCGGTGATTTCCACCATGCGTGCGCCCCCTTTGAGGGTGTGCAAATCGCGCAGCAGGTTTTCGACTTCAAGGGTGCTCTGAGGCTCAGCTTGCCAACGTGCCAATGCAGCGCCCGAGCTTTCGAGTATGTCGAAGGCTTCTTCGAGGAAGATTTCCAGCAACTCGGGATCGCCACCTGAGGCCGTGTCCGGTTCAGCTATGGGCTGTTCGGTAAGCACGGGGGGGTGCTGACGGTAGCTGCGAATAGCCTCAATCAGCTCGAAAGGCTCGCGCAGCGGTTGCTGCTGTTGCAGCTGTTGCAGCTGTTGCAGCTGTTCGAGCATGAGTGCCAGGTGCTGATGGCTGCGCACCAGTAATTGCGCCAGCGCCGGACTTTCGCTGGCTCGTCGATCCAGCAGGCCCTCGTACAAATGTTCCAATTCATGGGCCAAGTCGCCCACCGGAACGACGCCTGCCATGCGCGCCCCACCTTTTAGGGTGTGCAAGTCTCGCTGCAAAGCGGACAAGGGCGCCAGGCTTTCAGGCTCGCTCAACCAGCGCTGCAAGGCTTGGCCAGCGCTCTCCAGAATGTCGACGGCTTCTTCGAGAAAAATGGCGACAATTTCATCGTCCAGCCCGTCAGCCTCGTCCTCGTAAGCGGATTTATCCAGTTGCGCGGTGGCAGCCCCCAGCTCGGTGATGTCGAGGCTGTGGCTGCCATCGCGACGGATTAACCCCGTAGCCTCGGGCGCCAACCCTTGTTGCAGCAACTGGTTCAAGGTCTGGATGAGGGTCGGCTGCGGGGTGATTTCCTGACCTGCGGCCAACTGATCGAGCATATTAATCAACGCTTCGTGAGCATGATCGGCGGCGTCGAAAAAAACATCGCTGACGGCCAGGCTGCTTTCTTCAACCGCCCCATACAGATCCAGCAAGGCTTCGCACAGCGCATCAACCGGATGCAAGTCGAGCACATGTGCCAACTCGCCAAAGGTGGTCAACAGGTCCAGCAGCGTGTCGAGCCCTTCGCGCTCATGCGGGTGCTGACGCCAGTGACGCAGCAGGTCTTCAGCATCAAACAGGGTGTCCATGCCCTGCTCCAGAAACTCCGTGATGCGCTGCGGATCGCGCTGGGGTGCCAGCGCACTGCCAGGCGCATTGAGCAACGCATCCAGGCGGTCGGCAATCAAGCATTCGGTGCGCTCAATCAGCGACCGAGCGCCCTGTATTTCGGCCAGCGGATCGACGTCCAATTGCTTCAAGCCACGATGCAACAAACCGACGGCTTCCAGCAGCAGCTCGATTTCGTCCAGGTCCAACGCAACATGATGGGCTTTGTACTCACGCACCAGATGGTCCAGCGGTGTCGCCAGTTCAGCCATGGGCAATACGCCCGCCATGTGCGCGCTGCCTTTGAGCGTATGCACCGCACGTTGCAGATCATCACTGGCATACAGCGGCATGTGGGCGCTGGCCTGATCGAGGAAGCGGCTCAAGGTGTCGAGGTGGGTTTGCGCTTCCTGACGAAAGATCTCAAGTAATTGCGGGTCAAAGGCCGGACTGTCCTGCTCGATCAACAGCGGCGAAGGGTCGCCCTTGGACAAGTGATGCGCCTGGGCGGCCAGTGCGTCGACGTCATCGCGCTGACGCTGGTTTCGCTCGGCAAACGCGTGAATCAAATCGGGCAGGATCTCCAGCGTGTCTTCCAGCAACTGATGGATCGCCGGCCCCGGCGCCACGCTGCGCTCGATCACACGGTTGAGCAGGTTTTCGACTGCCCATGCCAACTCGCCCAGCACCAATGCGCGCACCATGCGCCCACTGCCTTTCAAGGTATGAAAGCCGCGTCGCAGCTCGCCCAGTGCAGTACTGTCCGCCGGGTTGGCGACCCACTGTGGCAAGGCTTCGTGCAGCGCCATCAGCACTTCATCGGTTTCTTCGAGGAAGACCTCCAGCAGCTCTTCGTCCACCGGCACTTCGTCAACCGGAGGCGGCAACAGGCTGCCGGGGATGTGCTGCGCAGGCGGGTTGAGCGCCGACACCGGGCTGGCCAACACGTCCGCCAAGCTTTGCACGACGTCCGGGTCTTGCAGTTCTTGCAAGTCTTCCATCACCAGCACTTCGGTGGGGCTGAGGATGTCATCGAGCCGCGGGACATTGCGTTCGGCCGGGGCATACCCCAGTGCGATCAGGCTGTGCTCGGCATGGTCCAGCACGGCCTCGCCTGCCGCACCGGGGTCCTGGGCCAGACGCTCCAGGTAGTATTCGATGCTCACCAGTGCGTCGGCAAAGCGGTCGATTTGCAGCGCATCGGGCCGCTCGTGGCCCAGCAGCAAGTGCTCACACAAGTAATCATCACAGGCTTGCAACAGGCTGGCCGCGCGGTTGAGCGGGATCATCGCCAGCGCCCCGCGAATTTGCGTGAGTAAGCCTGGCACCGCCTGCAACTGCTGACGGTCGTAATCGGCGGCCAGGTAATCGTTGATCAAGTCTTTGGCTTCGTCGAACACCAGCCGCGCTTCCTTGATCACCAACTGGTGGATTTGCATCAGGTCGGTGGTGGGCAGCCGGCTTTCTTCGCGCTGCGAAGGCTCGACGCTGCCGACCATCCCGGCCAGCGTGGCTTCGACGTACAGCAGCGCAGCGGCGACGTCCATCAACACCGGGTCTGTGGGTTCGCGCTGGCCCTGAGCCAGGCTTTGCACCACGGCCAGTTGGTCAATGATCACCTTGCGCGGCTGGCCAAAGCCTAAAACGGCCAGCGTGTCGGCTATCTGCCGCAGCGGCGCCAACAGATTGCCGAGCTCCGACACGTGGGTGCGGTCGCTGCGCACGAACAAATCGAGGCGCTCCTTGACCCGCACCAGTTCCTCACACAAGGCAGCCACTACGGAGCGCATGGCATCTCGGTCCGGCCCGGCAAGCCGCGCGCGCTCAGCATCGACCATGGCCGCATCAGGCATGGCTTCGTCCAGCTCATATAAGGCTTTGAGGCTGAGCATTTTCGGCGTGGGTCGCTCAGCCTTGGCGATGTAAAACAGCAGGCTGGTGACGAGCCTGTCAGAGGCTGGCTGATTGACCGCTTCGATGCCCTGGGTCTGCAACCGTTGCAGCGGCTTATCGGTTTCTCTGAGCAGGCTGCGCAGCGCAGGGCTATTGGCGACTTTGCCCTTGAGCATGCCTTCAACCAGCGCCGAGGCTATTTTCCACAGGGCATTGAGGGGCGCGCCCCGGCAGTGCGCTTCCAGTTGCGCAAACACGTCGGCCAGTTGCTCCAGCTGACTGGGCACGTCATGCCCACGCAGCAACCCCAGCAACGCGCTTTGCAGGGTTTGCCGCCATGCTGAAACCCGCTCGGACAGGTCTTGCGTCGGCAGTTGGGCCAGCGCCTCGGGCTCCAGCGGCGTCAGCGCCTGCAACGGCGGACTGAACAGGCTGGTTTCCGAAAGCAGGGGCTGGCCACGGGCGGTGCGCAGGTCGTTAATCAACGGCAAGACCACCAAGGGCCAGTCGCGCCGGGCGCTGTGCACACGGTCCAGATAAAGCGGCAATTGGGTAAAAGCCTGTTGCAGCACACGCACAGCTTCGTCGAGCTGGCTGACGCGCCGCTGTTGCAGGGCGATCACCAACAGTTCCATCTCTTCGGCCAGCAATGCCGCGCCATAAAACTCGACCATCAACAAACTGCCGTGCACTTGATGCACGCACGCAAGGCACTGTGCCAGCGCCTCGGGTGAAGGCTGCAGCGCATAGCCGTCGAGCGCCGTGCGGGCCAGCTTGAGAGTCTCGCCGATTTCGTCTTTGACCCACTCAAGGGCTACGTAGTCGTGCCGGTCAACCATAACGACTCCCGTCAATTTTGCGCCGCACTACTGAGGCTCACGCGGTTCAGGGGTGTCGGGCAAGGTAAAGCCGGACACCGAACGCCGCAGCTGACTGGCCATCTTGGCCAGGTTGCCAATGCTGTCGGCGGTGGCGGTCGAGCCGGACGAGGTTTGACTGGTGATTTGCTGGATCACGTTCATGGTCAAGGAAATCTGGCCTGCCGAGGTGGTTTGCTGCTGGGCGGCATTGGAAATGCTTTGAATCAGTTCCGCGAGGTTTTGCGACACGCCTTCGATCTCTTCCAGTGCCACCCCGGCGTCTTGCGCCAGACGTGCACCGCGCACCACTTCGGTGGTGGTTTGCTCCATGGAGATCACGGCTTCGTTGGTGTCAGCCTGAATCGCCCGCACCAGGGTCTCGATTTGCCGCGTGGCTGCCGATGAACGTTCAGCCAACCGCTGAACTTCGTCGGCTACCACAGCAAAGCCGCGCCCGGCATCCCCGGCCATGGACGCCTGAATCGCCGCGTTCAGCGCCAGAATATTGGTCTGATCGGCAATGTCATCGATCAGGCTGACAATGTCGCCAATCTCCTGAGAAGACTCGCCAAGACGCTTGATGCGCTTGGCAGTGTCCTGAATCTGGTCCCGGATGTTGTCCATGCCATGAATGGTGTTGTGCACCACTTCATTGCCTTTGTTGGCAATCGCCACCGAGCGTTCGGCCACCGCCGAGGACTCTGACGCGTTGGCCGACACTTCATCAATGGAATGGGCCATTTGCTGAATGGCGCCCGACGCTTCGGCAATTTGTTGGGCCTGATGCTCGGAGGCTTCAGCCAGTTGCATGGCAGTGGCCTGGGTGTCTTGCACCGCGGCCGCCACTTGCCCGGCGGTGAGGTTAATGGTGGCCACCAAATCCCGCAGTTGATCGATCGAGTAGTTAATCGAGTCAGCGATAGTGCCCGTGAAATCTTCAGTCACTGAAGCCGTGACGGTCAGGTCGCCATCGGCCAGATCGGCAATTTCATCCAGCAAACGCATGATCGCGTTTTGGTTGCGGTCGTTCTTCTCGGCGGTTTCGCGCAGTTGACGATTGGTTTCGCGCACCATCACCAACCCGATCAGGATGATCGACGCCAGCGCCAGCAAGCCCAGTACGTAGCCGCCGATAATGTCCAGCGAGCGGCCGCTGGCAAGGTTTTCAAAGCCGTTGGCCAGCATCGAGGCTTCGTCGAGCAAGGTCTGCGACAGGCTGAAAATATTGCTCGCGGCTTCGCGCACTTGAAACAACTGCGGCGAGGTTTCGAGAATTTCATCCACCGAGCCCGATACAAACTGAAACAGCTCCGAGATTTCCTGCAAGCGGGCGCGGGCGTCTTTGTCTTCGACCTGCGAAATGCGCATGCCCGCGTTGCCTTCGAGCATGCCATTGAGCACTTGGCCGAAACGGTTGGCGTCACGCCCGAAAGCATCGGCTGCCTGCGCTGCGGTTTCGTCCCCGGCCAGTACGGTATTGACTGCGCCCAGAATCCGCTCGGCCAGCAGCGACTGACGTTGTGCCACCGCCACCTGACTGGCCGGCGCGCCACGTTGCAACAGAATCTCCACCACTTTTTCGGACTCGACCTGCAACTGCGGCACGGTTTCGGCCAGCGTTGCGGCCACTTGGTGCAGCGAGAGTACGGTTTGCTCACTGGCCAAAATAGCATTGGTGTTGCTCAGCAACTGCTCCCAGTCGCGCTGCACGGCCTGCATTTCTTTGTGTACGGCGGGGGGCGCAGCGGGAAGACCGGTGGCCGGGTCGCCATTTTTCAGGTAGCCCCAGCGCTGGCTGAAGTCGTTTCGCGCATCGCTCAACAGGCGGAACGCCGCGGCTTTACCGGCAGCTGCCTCAGTAGCGTTTTTGGCAATGCGCTGGGATAGCACGCGCAACTCGCCCGCGTGGCTAATGTATTGCTTGTCGTAGTTGGACTGGGTGTTGAGGTAAGCAAAGTTGGCGAACAACAGCATGATGAACACGATCAGGGCGATAAATAGCACGATGATCTGCGAACGGCTGCGCGACCCTTCCATTGGTTTTGCGTTAGTAGCTGTGGTCATCGATCAGGCCCTGACATGCTGTGTTGATGCTCGAAGTAGCACTTGCTCACTGTTCACGCCGCGACCGCCCGGAATTCGGGCGCTTGCGCCAAGGCAAACGGGCTGAATACCCACCACGCATGCGCGGCGGCGAAATGCCCTTGAACATAAGGCGCGAAAGGTAAACCGGGGGAAACGGGTGGGTCGGTATCCAGATCTGTCAGGGCAAAGTGCTGCATGCCTAGGACTTCATCGACTTGCAGGCCGACAAAGATGTCTTCGTACTCCAGCACCAACACCCGGCGCTGTTTGCGCAACGGGGATAACTCGACGCCGAAAAAGCCGCACAGGTCCATGATCGGCAGCAGTTGCCCACGCAGGTTGGCGACACCTCTGACCCATGGCTTGACGCCAGGCAACAACGTGAAACGCGGCTCATGAAGGATCTCGGCGATTTCCCCCATTGGCGCTACAAAGCAGTGCTCGCCAATGCGAAAACCGATACCGCTCCAGGTATCCGCCGCTACTGACTCAGCAACAGGCCCCGCCGCCAGCGAGCGACAGCGCTGGTCAATATCGAGCAGCAGTTCAAACGCGGTCAGTGAGTCAGGCATGGCGCAGCCATCACTTGTGCGTGGAGGCTGGCAGGTTTTCTTTGATTTTTTTGATCAGCGCGTCCTCATCGACCGGCTTGGTCAAATACCCTTTTGCCCCCTGACGCGTGGCCCAGACCATGTCGGTCTCTTGATCCTTGGTGGTCACCACAATGACCGGGACCCCTTGGGTTTCCGGGTCTTTGGACAATTGACGCGTGGCCTGGAACCCATTGAGGCCCGGCATCACGATGTCCATCAGGACCAGATCAGGGTGTTCCTTACGCGCCAGTGCGACGCCATCAGCGCCATTGACCGCCTTGAGCACTTCATAGCCGTGCTTTTCGAGCAAGCCGCTCAGTTTGTACATTTCAGTCGGCGAGTCATCGACGATCAGAATGCGAGCCATGGTGTTCCCCATTTATTAGGTGAGCGGCCTGATGACCGAACATCAGTGAGCGTTTTGTACAACCGTGAAACCGGGCACGTGTGCCTTGATAGCGCTGAGCAACTCGTCCTTGCTGAAAGGCTTGGTCAAAAATTGATCAGACCCCACGATTCGTCCTTTGGCCTTATCGAACAGGCCGTCTTTGGAGGACAGCATGATCACGGGCGTGGACTTGAACGCACGGTGGTTTTTGATCAGTGCACAGGTTTGGTAGCCATCCAGGCGCGGCATCATGATGTCGACAAAAATGATGTGCGGATGGTGGTCGACAATCCTGGCCAGCGCATCGAAGCCATCAACGGCAGTGATCACCTCGCAACCGACGTTTTTGAGCAACGTTTCGGCGGTGCGGCGAATGGTTTTCGAATCGTCAATCACCATCACCTTCAAGGCGCTGGAATGCTTGTCCATATGTGCTCTACCATCGCCACGGCGACCCGTTTTGTTACAACTTTGCGATCCCGTAGCCCAAGTCCTTGGTAGACAAGGGCTGCAGGTGCTGTGCGAGCCTTTTTAGCACAGTCTCTACATGCAATCTATCGAACCTCCCGCAGCCTGCCGGCTAAGACGGTTTTTCCTTGACCGAGACCACACTCGGCGCCACTCTGGCGCCACTTTTAATTGCCTGCTGATCGCTTTCACAGGATTGTCTTCGCTAACTACTTTTGAGGAATTTGCCATGAGCGTTCGAGTCGGGATTGTCATGGACCCCATTGCGAGCATCTCCTACAAGAAGGACAGCTCGCTGGCCATGTTGCTGGCTGCGCAGGCGCGCGGCTGGACGCTGTTCTATATGGAACAGCAAGACCTGTACCTCACTGAAGGCAAGGCGCGGGCGCGCATGAAGCCGCTCAAGGTGTTCGCTGACCCGGAAAAATGGTTTGAGCTTGAGGCCGAAACCGACACGGCCCTCAGCGATCTCGACGTGATCCTGATGCGCAAGGACCCACCGTTCGACATGGAGTTCGTGTACTCCACCTACTTGCTCGAACAGGCCGAGCGTGACGGCGTATTGATCGTCAACAAGCCGCAAAGCCTGCGCGACTGCAACGAAAAACTGTTCGCCACGCAATTCACCCAATGCACACCGCCGACGGTCGTCAGCCGTCGCGCCGATGTCCTGCGCGAATTTGCGGCGTTGCACGGTGATGTGATCCTCAAGCCGCTGGACGGCATGGGCGGCACGTCGATTTTCCGTCATCGCGTCGGAGACCCGAACCTGTCGGTGATTCTCGAAACCCTCACCGCCAATGGCACTCAGCAAATCATGGCGCAAGGCTATTTGCCCGGGATCAAGGACGGCGACAAACGCATCCTGATGATCGACGGCGAGCCTGTGCCCTATTGCCTTGCGCGCATTCCGGCCCAAGGCGAGACACGCGGCAATCTGGCCGCCGGTGGTCGCGGCGAAGCCCGCCCGCTGAGCGACAAGGATCGCTGGATTGCGGAACAGGTCGGCCCGACCCTGCGTGAAAAGGGCTTGTTGTTCGTAGGCCTGGACGTGATCGGTGAGCACCTGACCGAAATCAACGTCACCAGCCCGACCTGCATCCGCGAGATCGATAACGCGTTCGGCACCAACATCGGTGCGCTGTTGATGGACGCCATCGAGCGCAAACTGGCCACTCGCTGATTTCTATCCGCCAGACACAGACCAACATTGCGTTATCATGCGCAGCCTGTGAAACCCGCGATGTTGGTCTTTTGCCATGACACGTCCAAGCGACCTGCCCCCTGAACTCACGCACAACCGCGTGCGCGCGGCTGATCGCCTGGGGTTTACGCTGTTTGTCGCGGCACTGATTCATTTGGCGGTGATCCTCGGCGTCGGGTTCAGCATGAGCGAGCCCAAACAGATCAGCAAAACCCTGGAAATCACCCTGTCCACGTTCAAGAGCGAGAAAGCACCGAAGAAAGCGGACTTTCTGGCCCAGGACAATCAGGAAGGCAGCGGCACGCTGGACAAGAAAGCAGTGCCCAAAACCACAGAAGTGGCGCCGTTTCAGGCCAACGAAGTTAAAAAAGTCACGCCGCCGCCTGCAGCCCGCCCCGAACAGAAGCAGGCAGCCCCCAAGGCCGCCGTCACCACCGTCGCCCCCAAGCCGAAAAAAGCCACGCGCGAGCCGCAAAAGGTCATCACCGAAGCCGCGCCCAAGGCAAGCATTCCTTCGTTTGACAGCTCCCAACTGTCGAGCGAGATCTCCAGCCTCGAAGCCGAGCTGGCCAACGAGCAACAGCTCTATGCCAAAAGGCCCAAGATTTACCGCATGAGTGCGGCTTCGACCATGCGCGACAAGGGTGCCTGGTACAAAGAAGACTGGCGCAAAAAGATTGAGCGCATCGGCAACCTCAACTACCCGGAACAGGCACGCCGCGAAAAAATCTACGGCAAGCTGCGGTTGCTGGTCTCGATCAATCGTGACGGCTCGCTGCATGAAGTGCTGGTGCTCGAATCCTCCGGCCAGCCGCTGCTGGATCAGGCGGCGCAGCGCATCGTACGCTTGGCCGCGCCGTTTGCACCGTTCAGCGGTGACTTGGCCGACATCGACCGTCTCGAAATCATTCGCACCTGGAAATTCGCCCAGGGCGATCGGTTGTCCAGTAATTAATAGCCCGGAAAATGGGCGCAATCAGCCAACTTGTCAGTTTCACTTGTCAGCGCCACACTAAGGCTCATGAAAAACCGCGCACCGACCTACCTCAAGCATCAGTTCCTGATCGCCATGCCGCATATGGCTGACCCGAATTTTGCTCACTCCTTGACCTACATCGTCGAGCACACGGCCAATGGTGCGATGGGCCTGACCATCAATCGGCCGCTGGACCTGAACCTCAAGGACATCCTTGAGCAGTTGCGCCCCGAGCGTGGCGTGCCCGAACTGTGTGAGCACGTGCCGATTTACGCGGGCGGGCCGGTCATGACCGACCGAGGGTTTGTCCTGCATCCCGCCAGCATGAATTTCGACGCCACGGTGGAACTCGAAGACGGGCTGGCGCTGAGCACGTCGCTGGATGTGCTGGCCAGTATCGCCGACGGCAACGGTCCGCGACGCAGCCTGATCTGCCTGGGCTATGCCGGCTGGGAAGCCGGTCAACTGGAAGCGGAACTGGCAGACAACGCCTGGCTTACGTGCCCGTACTCTGCCCACATTCTGTTTAACACCTCTAGCGAGTTGCGCCTTGACGCGGCCGCCAAACACCTCGGAGTAAACCTCAACTTGTTAAGCACTCAAGCAGGTCACGCCTGATGGCCAGCCTACGTTTACTGCTGGGTTTTGATTACGGCACCCGCTCCATCGGTGTCGCCGTCGGCCAGATGATTACCGGGCAAGCCCGCGAGCTGTGCAATTTGAAAGCCGAGAACGGCATCCCTAAGTGGGAAGAAATCGAGAAACTGATCAAGGAATGGCAGCCCGATGCCATGGTGGTGGGCATGCCGTTGAACATGGACGGCACCCCCAGCGAGTTTTGCGCCCGTGCGCAAAAATTTGCCAATCGCTTGAATGGCCGTTTCAATCTCCCCGTTTTTACCCACGACGAACGCCTGACCACCTTCGAAGCCAAGGGCGAACGCAAGGCCCAGGGCGGCCAGCGTGGCAGTTACCGCGACAACCCCGTTGACGCCATCGCCGCCAAACTGGTGCTGCAAGGCTGGCTCGACAAAAAAACGGCTGAACCTCAAGCCTGACATTGCGTTTACATGTTTGACGCACCTCATTGTTTGCGCCCGCCGCAGCACGCATCCTGCGCGGGCCTTTTAAGGAGCCACCATGATCCTGCCTGTTCCCGCTGAACTGATCTCTCAGATGGCACTTGATCTCAAGGCCCATCTGGCCCGCCGCAACATCACCGAGCCGCGTTACATCGGCATCCGCACGGGCGGCATCTGGGTGGCCCAGGCACTGTTGCGCGCCATGGACAGCGATGCACCGCTGGGCACGCTGGACGTCTCGTTTTACCGCGACGACTTCAGCCAGAACGGGCTGCACCCGCAAGTGCGGCCGTCCGACCTGCCGTTCGAGATCGAGGGCCAGCACCTGGTGCTGATCGACGACGTGCTGATGAGCGGGCGCACCATCCGCGCGGCACTGAACGAATTGTTCGACTATGGTCGTCCGGCCAGCGTGACCCTGGTCAGCCTGCTTGACCTGGACGCCGCCGAGCTGCCGATCCGGCCAAATGTGGTGGGCGCGACCTTGTCGCTCAAGCCGACCGAGCGGGTAAAGTTGTCCGGCCCTGCGCCGCTGACACTCGAGCTTCAAGACCTATCTCAAGACCCAGCCCTTTAAGAGACCACTGCGATGACGCCTACAGATGCCAAGCGCCCGCTGCAGCTCAATGATCAGGGCCAGCTGCGCCACTTTCTGTCGCTCGACGGCCTGTCCCGAGAGCTGCTGACAGAGATCCTCGACACCGCCGACTCATTCCTTGAGGTCGGCGCCCGGGCCGTGAAAAAAGTCCCGTTGCTGCGCGGCAAGACCGTGTGCAATGTGTTCTTCGAAAACTCCACCCGCACCCGTACCACCTTTGAAATGGCAGCTCAGCGCCTGTCTGCCGACGTGATCACACTCAACGTGTCGACCTCCTCGGCAAGCAAGGGCGAAACCCTGCTCGATACCTTGCGCAACCTTGAAGCCATGGCTGCTGACATGTTCGTGGTGCGCCACGGCGATTCGGGGGCGGCGCATTTCATCGCCGAACACGTCTGCCCGCAGGTCGCGATCATCAACGGCGGCGACGGCCGTCATGCGCACCCGACCCAGGGCATGCTCGACATGCTGACCATCCGCCGTCACAAGGGTGGGTTTGAGAACCTGTCGGTGGCCATCGTCGGTGACATCCTGCACTCGCGGGTGGCGCGGTCGAACATGATCGCGCTCAAAACGTTGGGCTGTCAGGACATTCGCGTTATCGCACCGAAAACCCTGCTGCCCGTCGGCATCGAGCAATACGGGGTCAAGGTTTACACCGACATGACTGAAGGCCTGAAGGACGTCGACGTGGTGATCATGTTGCGCCTGCAACGCGAACGCATGTCCGGCGGCCTGCTGCCGAGCGAAGGCGAGTTCTATCGCCTGTTCGGCCTGACCACTGCCCGGCTGGCGGGTGCCAAACCCGATTGCATCGTCATGCACCCCGGCCCGATCAACCGTGGCGTGGAGATTGAGTCGGCGGTGGCCGATGGCCCCCACTCGGTGATTCTCAATCAGGTGACCTACGGCATCGCCGTGCGCATGGCGGTGTTGTCCATGACCATGAGCGGGCAAACGGCCCAGCGCCAATTCGAACAGGAGAACGCCCAGTGAAGCTCAGCATTCTCGGCGCCCGTGTAATAGACCCCGCCAGCCAGCTGGATCAGATCACCGACCTGCACCTGGAAGCCGGCAAAATCGTCGCCATGGGCGCAGCCCCGGCCGGTTTCACGCCGACCCGCACGCTAGACGCCAAAGGCCTGGTGGCGGCCCCCGGGCTGGTGGACTTGAACGTTGCCCTGCGCGAGCCGGGTTACAGCCGCAAAGGCACGATTGCCAGCGAAACCCGTGCCGCCGCAGCCGGTGGTGTGACCAGCCTATGCTGCCCGCCGCGCACCAAACCGGTGCTCGACACTTCGGCAGTGGCGGAGCTAATCCTCGACCGCGCCCGCGAAGCCGGCAACTGCAAAGTGTTCCCCATCGGAGCGCTGAGCAAGGGGCTGGAAGGCGAGCAACTGGCTGAACTGATCGCCCTGCGCGATGCCGGGTGCGTAGCGTTCGGCAATGGCCTCACCAGCTTCAGCAACACGCGCACCTTGTGCCGCGCGCTGGAATACGCCGCCACCTTCGACCTGACCGTGATTTTCCACTCTCAAGACCGTGACCTGGCTGAAGGCGGCCTGGCCCACGATGGCCCGATGGCCGCATTCCGTGGACTGCCCGGCATACCTGAAACGGCCGAAACCGTAGCGCTGGCCCGCGACCTGTTGCTGGTCGAACAAAGCGGCGTGCGGGCGCACTTCAGCCAACTGACCAGCGCACGCGGCGTCGCTTTGATCGCGCAAGCTCAGGCGCGCGGCCTCAAGGTCACTGCCGATGTGGCGCTGTATCAATTGATTCTGACCGACGAAGCGCTGGTGGACTTCTCCAGCGTCTACCACGTGCAACCGCCGCTGCGCACCCGTGCCGACCGTGACGGACTGCGTGAAGCAGTCAAATCCGGCGTGGTACAAGCCATTTCCAGCCATCACCAACCCCATGAACGGGACGCCAAGCTGGCACCGTTCGGCGCCACCGAGCCAGGCATGAGCAGCGTAGAGCTGTTGTTGCCTTTGGCGATGACGTTGGTTGAAGACGGTTTACTGGACTTGCCGACCTTGTTGGCGCGTTTGAGCACAGGCCCGGCAGATGCCTTGAGCCTGCCAGCGGGTCGCTTGAGTGTCGGGTCGGCTGCCGATCTGGTGCTGTTCGATCCGGGTGCTTCAACCGTGGCCGGTGAAAAATGGCTCTCCAAAGGCGATAACTGCCCGTTCCTGGGCCATTGCCTGCCGGGCGCCGTACGCTACACGCTGGTGGACGGTCGAATCAGCTACGAAGGCTAAGGGGTCGCCCTACACCTCCACCCCAGCCTCCGGGAGAGGCTTGGGGTGAGGGTTTTAGCGCTTAACGGCGCTCGGCATTCTTGATCGAGATCTGGGTATTCAATGTCCAGAAATCGTACAGGACACCAATCAGAAACAACCCGCCCGTGAACAGGTAGATGATTCCGGTGATCCATTTACCCATGTACATGCGGTGCAGGCCGAATACCCCCAGAAACGTCAGCAGAATCCACGCCACGCTGTAGTCGGTATTACCCGATGTAAAGCGCAGGTCCGCTTCGCGGTCCATGCTCGGGATCAGGAACAGGTCAATCAGCCAGCCAATGCCCAACAAGCCCAGGGTGAAGAACCAGATGGTCCCGGTAACCGGCTTGCCGTAATAGAAGCGGTGTGCTCCCAGAAATCCGAAAATCCACAGCAAATAACCCAGTACCTTGCTGTGAGTATCGTGTTGTACATCGTCCCGATAGCCGCTCATTGATGCCCCCTTGGGTATCGATAGAAAAAATTTACAGTTTTTTTGTGACTTTTTTACTGTCTCGCAACAGGTAAAAGTCTGTTGCAGGATTTCGCGCAAACCCTTGTGCTATCTGGCCTGCGCAGTCGTCATGTGACAATTTGCCACTGCTTTGGCGGTTTTTGACCCCCCGATCCAATCGACAAACGGCCTGAGAAAGGACCTAAAAGCTGTTATAAAGTTGCGCGCTTAACCACATAGAGCCCTGCCGAATGCGTCCTTTATTCAAGACATGGCTAACCATTTGCCTATTACTGCCACTGGCCGCCCACGCCACCAATCGTGAGCAACGTCTTCCTTCAGGCTTCACCGGTTACACCGCAAAGTCATCTGCGAGTGCTCCGTTTGTTGCCTCTAACAGCAAAACCGTAACACGTCCGACCTCCAGTAAAGTTCATCGCAAAGCCCCCGGCAAAATTGCGACCCCTGCTCTGGTAGCGGCCAACAAACAAAGCAGCACCGTGCTGAGCCGTGCAGTCAACGTGCTGGGTACGCCTTATCGTTGGGGCGGCAGCAGCCCAAGTAAAGGCTTTGATTGCAGCGGATTGGTCAAATACGCGTTCAATGATGTGGCGGCGGTCAATCTGCCCCGCAGCTCCAGCGCCATGGCCAGCGGCCACGGCCAGAAAGTCGACCGCAAGGACTTGAAGCCCGGCGACCTGCTGTTTTTCAACATCAAGAGCCGCAAGGTCAACCATGTAGCCATTTACCTGGGCAATGACCGGTTTATCCATGCGCCACGTCGCGGCAAGTCGGTGACCATCGACACACTGAAAAAACCGTACTGGCAGAGCCACTATGTGGTCGCCAAACGCGTATTGCCTAAAGAGCAAACCAACCTGCGGGTTGCGCAGCGCTAACTGGTCTGGATGACGGACGCCATTTGCGCCACTTTGTTTTCCCGAATCAGGTTCCTGATCGCAGGCGTGCCAAGCATGATTTCGTGTGCCGCAATGCGCCCGCCGCCTTTTTTCTTGAGCAACGTCTGACAGACCACTGCCTGCAGTGATTCAGACAACATCGCCCGCACCATGGCTTTTTCTTCTGCCGGAAACACATCGACGATACGGTCAATGGTTTTGGCCGCACTGGGCGTGTGCAACGTGGCGAACACCAGGTGTCCGGTTTCCGCAGCAGTGAGGGCCAAGCGGATGCTGTCGAGGTCGCGCATTTCACCCAGCAGAATCACGTCCGGGTCTTCACGCAGTGCTGAGCGCAGTGCGTTGGCGAAACTGTGGGTGTCACGGTGCACTTCGCGCTGGTTGATCAGGCAGCGGCGCGATACGTGGATGAATTCAATCGGGTCTTCAATGGTAAGGATGTGTTGCTGACGCGTGCTGTTCAGGTGATCGATGATGGCGGCCAACGTGGTGGTTTTGCCTGAGCCCGTCGCGCCGGTGATCAAGACCAAACCGCAGGGCAGGCCGAACAGCGGGCTCAGGACGTGTTCCAAACCCAGTGATGCCAGGCTCGGCACCGTCGCGCCAATACTGCGCATCACCGCAGCGGGGCCATGCTGTTGCCTGAAGGCATTCACTCGAAACCGCCCCAGCCCCGGCGCGGTGTATGAAAAATCAGCTTCGTGGGTTGCCTCAAAGGCACCCCGCTGCGACTCATTCATCATGCTGTGGATAAGTTCGTGTACACGCTGCGCACTCACGCTCGGCAGCTCGCAACGCTGCATGTCGCCATCTATGCGCAGCATCGGCACCATGCCCGCAGACACGTGCACGTCCGATGCTCCGCGTTTTACACATAAGGCCAACAGGTCGGCGATATCCATCCCCCCTCCCAATTCCAGTAGAATGCCGCAGACTTTCACCACGGCGGGCTTAATTGAATGTCCACGATAGCTGACAACATTGCTCAGGTTGAGGCGCGCATCCGCGCAGCCGCACTGGCTGTGCAACGCGATGTAACGAGCGTTCACTTACTGGCGGTCAGCAAGACCAAACCCGCCGCCGCGCTGCGTGAAGCATATGCCGCCGGGCTCCGCAACTTTGGCGAAAACTACCTGCAGGAAGCGCGCGCCAAACAGGTCGAATTAGCTGACCTGCCCTTGTGTTGGCACTTCATCGGCCCCATTCAATCGAACAAGACGCGTGACATCGCTGAGCATTTTGCGTGGGTGCACTCCGTAGACCGCCTTAAAATTGCTCAGCGTCTGTCGCAACAGCGGCCAAATGAGCTGCCACCGTTGAACATTTGCATTCAGGTGAACGTCAGCGGCGAGGCCAGCAAGTCCGGGTGTACCCCGACGGACCTGCCCGCGCTGGCGGAAGCGATCAATGGATTGCCGCGCTTGAAGCTGCGCGGGCTGATGGCGATTCCAGAGCCTACCGACGACCGCGCCGAACAGGACGCAGCGTTTGCGAAAGTCCGTGAACTGCAACACAGCCTGGACATGGGGCTCGACACACTTTCGATGGGCATGAGCCACGACCTTGAGTCGGCCATTGCCCAAGGTGCCACTTGGGTGCGGATCGGTACTGCACTGTTTGGCGCTCGCGACTACAGTCAGGCCTGAAAAGGTCTGCCTCACACTTATAAGGATCTGTCATGAGCAAGACGCGTATTGCCTTTATCGGAGCCGGGAACATGGCTTCCAGCTTGATTGGCGGCCTGCTGGCCAAAGGTCTGGACGCAGCACAGATCCGCGCCAGCGATCCTGGCGCCGAGACCCGCGCCAACGTAGCGGCTGAACACGGCATCGAATTGTTCGCTGATAACGCCCAAGCCGTTCAGGACGCTGACGTGATTGTGATTGCGGTCAAGCCGCAGGCCATGAAGGCTGTGTGCCAAGACCTGCGACCGCACCTCAAACCCAAGCAACTGCTGGTGTCGATTGCTGCCGGTATCACCTCTTCCAGCCTGCTGCAGTGGCTGGGCACGCAACCGTTGGTGCGCTGCATGCCCAACACGCCTGCCCTGTTGGGCAAGGGTGTCAGCGGTCTGTACGCCACTGATGACGTCACCCAAGAGCAACGCGCGATGGCCGACGAGTTGTTGAGCGCTGTGGGCGTTGTGGTCTGGGTCGAGACAGAAGCCCAGATCGATGCGGTAACGGCAGTATCGGGCAGCGGCCCGGCGTATTTCTTCCTGTTGATTGAAGCCATGACCAACGCGGGCGTGAAGCTGGGCCTGAGCCATGACGTCGCGGAGAAACTGGCCGAGCAAACAGCGCTGGGCGCCGCCTGCATGGCTGTTGACAGTGATGCCGACGCGGCCGAGTTGCGTCGTCGCGTGACCTCGCCAGCAGGCACCACTGAAGCTGCAATCAAGTCATTCCAGGCCAGTGGTTTTGAAGCAACGGTCGAAAAAGCATTGAGTGCCGCCGCGCACCGCTCGGCCGAAATGGCCGAACAACTGGGTCAATAAAGGAGCAAATGATGTCAGGACTTAATGGCGCTGCCATTTTTGTGGTTCAAACCCTGGGCAGCCTGTATTTGCTGGTCGTGCTGTTGCGATTCATCCTGCAACTGGTACGCGCCAACTTCTACAACCCGATCTGCCAGTTCATCGTCAAGGCCACGCAAACCCTGCTCAAGCCAATGCGCCGCGTGATTCCAAGCATTTTCGGCCTGGACATGTCGTCGCTGGTGCTGGCCATTCTGGTGCAAATGGTGGTGTTCGCCATCGTGCTGACCTTGAGTTACATCCCGTTCAACATCCTCGGGCTGCTGCTGTGGTCGATCATCGGTGTGACGGCGCTGTTCCTGAAGGTGTTCTTCTTCGCCATGATCATCAGCGTGATTCTGTCGTGGGTGGCACCGGGCAGCACCAGCCCCGGCGCCGAACTGGTCAATCAGATCACCGAGCCAGCCCTGGCCCCGTTCCGTCGCTTTCTGCCGAACTTGGGCGGTCTGGATATCTCGCCGATCCTCGCGTTCATGGTTATCCAACTGATCCAGAGCTACGTGATCCCGCCATTGGCCATGTACGTCGGTATGCCGCCTGAGCTGTTCGGCCTGATCTGATGAGTTATTTCCGCTGGGACGGTGACGACCTGATTCTTGACTGTCATTTGCAACCCAAGGCCAGCAGCGATGAGTTCGCTGGCCTGCACGGTGACCGCCTGAAAATCCGTCTCACCGCCCCGCCGGTTGAAGGCAAGGCCAACGCCCATTTGATGGCCTTTCTTGCCAAAGCGTTCGGCATCTCTAAAAGTCAGGTCAGCCTGATCAGTGGCGAGCTCAACCGACAGAAACGGGTACGCCTGCACAGCCCCAAAAAACTGCCGGTGCTTCCCGGGTTGATCCGTCCCGACCTCTGACGCCAAACCTGTTTGCACAGGCTGCGACAGGCTGCAAAACGGCCTTTAGGGCAGCATGGATGCGCTGCCAAAGGGTTTTGCACCATTGCTTGCCGCTCGCTGCCCCGCTCATTAGACTTACGCCTCATTTAAATGAGAGCAGGGTCGATGCCAGCTGCCTTTCCCCCCGATTCCGTTGGTCTGGTTGTGCCGCAAGTTGCACATTTCAGCGAACCGCTGGCACTTGCGTGCGGCCGCTCACTGCCAGCCTATGACCTGATTTACGAAACCTACGGCCAGCTCAATGCGTCGGCCAGCAATGCCGTGCTCATTTGCCACGCGCTGTCAGGCCATCATCACGCCGCCGGGTATCACAGCGTCGACGACCGCAAGCCTGGCTGGTGGGACAGCTGTATTGGTCCCGGCAAGCCCATCGACACCCACAAATTCTTCGTGGTCAGCCTCAACAACCTCGGCGGTTGTAACGGTTCGACCGGCCCGAGCAGCATCGACCCTGAGACCGGTCGCCCATTTGGCGCATCGTTCCCTGTGTTGACCGTTGAAGACTGGGTGCACAGCCAGGCCCGCCTGTCTGACCGCCTGGGCATTTCACAGTGGGCAGCCGTCATTGGTGGCAGCCTTGGCGGGATGCAGGCATTGCAGTGGAGCATCAGCTACCCCGACCGCCTGCGCCATTGCCTGGCCATCGCCTCGGCACCGAAGCTCTCGGCACAAAACATCGCGTTCAACGAAGTCGCGCGTCAGGCCATCCTCACCGACCCTGAATTCCACGGCGGGTCGTTTCAGGAACAGGGCGTCATCCCCAAACGCGGCTTGATGCTGGCGCGTATGGTCGGTCACATCACGTACCTGTCGGATGACTCGATGGGCGAAAAATTCGGACGCGGCCTGAAGAACGAAAACCTTAACTACGACTTTCACAGCGTCGAGTTTCAGGTTGAGAGCTATTTGCGCTACCAGGGCGAAGAGTTCTCCGGGCGTTTCGATGCCAACACCTATTTGCTGATGACCAAGGCGCTGGACTACTTCGACCCGGCGGCGAACTTCGATGACGATCTGGCCAAAACCTTCGCTGGCGCCAAGGCACGCTTTTGCGTGATGTCGTTCACCACTGACTGGCGCTTCTCGCCCGCCCGCTCGCGGGAGCTGGTGGATGCGTTGATGGCGGCCAAAAAGGACGTGTGCTACCTGGAGATCGATGCGCCGCAAGGCCATGACGCCTTCCTGATCCCGATCCCGCGCTACCTGCAAGCCTTCAGCAACTACATGAACCGTATTGAACTGTGAGAACGCCATGAGAGCCGACCTGGAAATCATCCAAGACTGGATCCCCGCCGGCAGCCGTGTGCTCGACCTCGGCTGCGGTGATGGCGAATTACTGAGCTGGCTGCGCGACAACAAGCAAGTCACCGGCTACGGCCTGGAAAACGACCCGGACAACATTGCGGAGTGTGTCGCAAAAGGCATCAACGTTATCGAACAGGATCTCGACAAAGGGCTGGGCAACTTTGCCAGCAACAGTTTCGACATCGTGGTCATGACCCAAGCGTTGCAAGCCGTGCACTACCCCGACCGGATCCTCGACGAAATGCTGCGGGTTGGCCGTCAATGCATCATCACCTTCCCGAACTTCGGACACTGGCGCTGCCGATGGTATCTGGCCAGTAAAGGCCGCATGCCTGTTTCCGAGTTCTTGCCGTACACCTGGTACAACACGCCGAACATTCACTTCTGCACCTTTGAAGACTTCGAAGCACTGTGCCGTGAGCGTGAAGCGCAGGTCATCAACCGTCTTGCCGTAGATCAACAACACCGACACGGGTGGGCGAGCAAGTTATGGCCTAACCTGTTGGGCGAGATTGGCATTTACCGTGTCAGCAGTCCTGGCCTTCAGGACCATAACGTCGCGGTTTAACAGGTTCGTTCAAAGGAGAAAGACAATGGGTCGTATTGGATTACTAGTGCTTTCAATGTGTTTTGGCGCGCAGGCCATGGCGGCCGACGTCAATCCTGCCCAACGGCAGCAGACGTTTGGTGACATGACGGTGTATTACAACGCGTTCCCGTCTACTTTTCTGACGCCTGAAATTGCAAAAAAAGTTGAGGTTTCGCGCGGCAAGCAAAACGCAGTGCTGAACATCACCATCAACAAAGCAGGCAAAAATATTCCGGCCAATGTGCAGGGCACCTTTAAAACCGGTGATAAAGAGTCAAAAAGCCTGAATTTCCGCCAAGTCGGTCAAGATGGGGAAATCAACTATCTGGCGCAATTTCCTGTCACAGGCCCACAAACCTTCACGTTCAACGTGACGGTAAAAGCTGGCGGGGCGAGCGCTGAAACAATCGAATTTACTCAAATGGTCGCACCAATCGAATGATGAACTTCACGCAACTGGTACTCGCCAGTCACAACGCAGGCAAACTCAAAGAACTTCAGGCCATGCTCGGCGAGTCGGTGCAGTTGCGCTCGATTGGAGAGTTCAGCAGCGTCGAGCCGGAAGAAACCGGCTTGTCGTTTGTTGAAAACGCCATTCTTAAAGCCCGCAATGCAGCGCGCATTTCCGGCCTGCCTGCGCTGGCGGACGACTCGGGGCTGGCGGTGGACTATCTTGGCGGCGCACCCGGCATTTACTCTGCCCGCTATGCCGATGGCCAGGGCGATGCGGCGAACAACGCCAAACTGCTCGACGCCCTCAAAGACGTACCTCAAGCCGAACGAGGCGCCCAGTTTGTCTGCGTGCTGGCCTTGGTCCGCCACGCTGACGATCCGTTGCCGATCCTCTGCGAAGGCTTGTGGCACGGGCGCATTCTGCCCGCTGCCAGCGGTGAGCATGGCTTTGGCTACGACCCGCTGTTCTGGGTGCCTGAGCGCAACTGCTCCAGCGCCGAACTCAGCCCGTCGGAAAAGAACCAGCTCAGTCACCGGGCTCGTGCCATGGCTTTGCTGCGCCAGCGTCTGGGCCTGAAATGACCCACGACACACCTCCCCAGCCGCTCTACCTCGGAGCGGCTGGCTTTTCTCAGCAGGCGCCCCGAGCGCCACTGACGCAACTGCCGCCGCTGTCGCTGTATATCCACATCCCGTGGTGCGTGCGCAAATGCCCGTATTGCGACTTCAATTCCCATACCGCCAGCCCGGTGCTGCCCGAAGAAGCGTATGTGGACGCGCTGCTGGCCGATCTCGATCAGGACCTGCACGCGGTGTATGGGCGCGAGCTGAGCTCCATTTTCTTTGGTGGCGGCACTCCCAGCCTGTTCAGCGCCCAGGCGTTGGGGCGTCTGCTCAAGGGTGTTGAAGCACGCATTCCGTTCGCCAGCGATATCGAGATCACCCTCGAGGCCAATCCCGGCACGTTCGAGCAGGAAAAGTTCGTGGCCTACCGCGCACTGGGAATCAATCGACTGTCGATTGGTATCCAGAGTTTTCAGCAAGAAAAACTCAAGGCGCTGGGGCGTATCCATAACGGCGACGAAGCCGTGCGGGCCGCCGGCATGGCGCGTCAGGCCGGGTTTGACAACTTCAACCTGGACTTGATGCACGGCTTGCCCGATCAGTCGCTGGACGACGCCCTGAGCGACCTGCGCCAGGCCATTGCCCTCAAGCCGACACATCTGTCGTGGTATCAGCTAACCCTTGAGCCCAACACGGTGTTCTGGAACCAGCCGCCAACCCTGCCGGAAGACGACACGCTGTGGGACATTCAAGAGGCGGGGCAAGCCCTGCTCGCCGAACACGGCTACGCACAGTACGAAGTGTCGGCCTACGCCCAGCCCGGCCGAGCTGCGCGGCATAACCTCAATTACTGGAGCTTTGGCGACTTCATTGGCATTGGCGCCGGTGCCCATGGCAAGTTGAGCCATCCCGACGGCCGCATCGTGCGCACCTGGAAAACCCGCCTGCCAAAGGACTACCTCAATCCAACGAAGAACTTTCAGGCTGGCGAGAAAATACTGACTGCCGAAGAGCTACCGTTTGAGTTTCTAATGAACGCCTTGCGCCTGACAGACGGCGTTGATTCAGCCCTTTATCCGCTGCGTACGGGCCTTCCCCTCGACAGCTTGAACGCCGGGCGCGACGCCGCCGAACAAAGTGGCTTATTGCAGGTCGAACCGACACGCCTGGCGGCGACTGCCCGAGGCCAGCTGTTTCTCAATGACCTGTTGCAGCATTTTTTGACCTAAGGAAATCGAATGGACTTGGTACTCGACCTGCTTGCCACGGTATCGCGCTGGAGCCGCAGCCACCTTTCAGAGATCTCTCTGGCATTGATTGGCTGTTTGCTGGTGCTGTTTGGCGCTGACTTCAAGAGCTGGGTCGAGCAACGTCTGGGCAGTATCGCCGGTGCCTTGCGCGTCTCGCTGATGGCATTGCTGTGCCTGATCGGTAGCGGCGCAGCATTGATCTACGCAACGCCGTGGGTCGAGCGCGGCCTGAGCCAGTTCAACAACTACAGCCTGGCGCCGGTACTGGTTGTGGTGCTGGTGCTGATCGGCGTGGTGGCTGATCGTCGTTAACACGTGACTGGCAGCGATGGCCGGGGTGTCGCAACCCCGCAGAAAGCAGCAGATTGTGGGCTACGCTTGGGTATCGCTTGATACGTGAGCCCTGCCCATGCCGAAGCTTTTGAATGGCAATCTTGATGCGCTGAAAGTGGTGTTGGCGATCTGTGTCGTTGCACTGCACTGCAAGGTACTCGGCGGCAATGACACGGCCGTCGGTTACATGCTGGGCAACGGGCTGTTTCGGGTCGCGGTCCCCGTCTTCTTTATCATCAACGGCTACTACCTGTTCCACACCCTTAACGAAGGCCACTCATTCGGTAAGTGGTTCAAGCGCGGACTGTGGATGTACCTCTTCTGGATGCTGGTCTACAGCCCGTTTTACGTCGACCCTGCGACGCTGGGCTCTCTAAAAGGCGTGCTCTGGATCATCAAGTCGTTGCTGATCGGTTATTTCCACCTCTGGTATCTGGTGGGCATGCTCGGCGGTGGACTGATGCTGTATGCACTGCGTAAAACGTCGACTCAGCGGCTGGTCACACTGGCCCTGATCGCCTATATGATCGGCCTGACGCTGCAATATGCGCGTGTTTATTACGTGCTACCCAACCCCTTCCTGCAACACTTCAATCAAAACGACTATGCCGCCCGTAACTTCCTGTTCATGGGTTTCCCGTTCATGTGCATGGGGTTTGTGTTTGCCAGGCATCAGGTCGCACAAACAGTGAAACGCCCTTGGGTGTGGGGCTGGCTGGTGGCCGGTACGGCACTGATGCTGACCGAGTCGTACATCAATTACTCGCTGCGGGCCAATCCGCAGGTGTATTTCGACTTCATGTTTTCATTGCCCATTCTCACCCCCGCCTTGTTTCTACTGGCGTGCGTGTATTTTCGGGCGTCCACCCGCAACACTGCGGCCAAGGTGTCTTCGGCGGTGTATTACATCCACCCGATGTTTATTTTGGGGGCACTGGCGGTCGGCATGGCGTACGGCAACCTGCTAGCGCTCGTGGTCATCGCCTTGGCGCTGGCAGCCGCCCCGGTGCTGATTCTGCTGAGCAAACGCTTAAGGTTTGTTTTGTGATGCAGTGCGACGGACGTCGCCTAAAGAAACTGGCCCCCGAACGGAGGCCAGTCATTGAAAAACGGCTTAGGCCAGTTTTTCGAACTTCAAGTCCCACACGCCGTGCCCAAGGCGTTCGCCGCGGCGTTCGAACTTGGTGACCGGGCGCTCAGGAGGGCGCGGTACGCAACGGCCGTCTTCGGCCAGATTGCGGTAACCCGGTGCCACGTTCATGACTTCCAGCATGTACTCGGCATAGGGTTCCCAGTCGGTGGCCATGTGCAACACACCGCCTGCCTTGAGCTTGGAACGCACCAGTTCTGCGAACGATGCCTGCACAATGCGACGCTTGTGGTGGCGACTCTTGTGCCATGGGTCCGGGAAGAACAGCAACAGACGGTCCAGGCTGTTATCGGCTACACAGCGCGTCAAGACCTCGATGGCGTCGCAATCGTACACACGCAGATTGGTCAGGCCCTGTGTCAGCACGCCATTAAGCAATGCGCCCACGCCCGGACGGTGAACTTCAACCCCGATAAAATCCTGCTCCGGCGACGCTGCCGCCATCTCCAGCAGGGAATGCCCCATGCCAAAGCCGATTTCCAGCGTACGCGGCGCAGAACGGCCAAAGACCTGATCAAAATCGACCGGCGCATCAGCCAGTGGCAAAACGTACAACGGCGCACCTTGATCGAGGCCGCGTTGCTGACCTTCAGTCATGCGCCCGGCGCGCATGACAAAGCTCTTGATGCGACGGTGCTGGCGATCTTCGCCTTCTTCCGGGGTTGGGGTATCGAGTGGTTCAGTCATCAGGGGCTCTTACTTGATCAGACCATCCAGCGGCGAGGAGGCGCTGGCATAGAGTTTTTTCGGCATACGACCGGCCAGATAGGCCAGACGACCTGCCTCAATGGCGTATTTCATGGCCTGGGCCATGAGGATCGGGTGCTGGGCATTGGCGATGGCCGAATTCATCAGCACCGCTTCGCAGCCCATTTCCATGGCGATTGTCGCGTCGGAGGCCGTGCCCACGCCCGCGTCCACCAGCACCGGAATGTTGGCTTCTTCAAGGATGACCCGCAGGTTATACGGGTTGCAGATGCCCAAACCGCTGCCAATCAGGCCAGCCAGAGGCATCACGGCCACGCAGCCCATGGCTTCAAGCTCACGGGCGATGATCGGGTCATCACTGGTATAAACCATCACGTCGAAACCTTCCTTGACCAGTACTTCAGCGGCCTTGAGGGTTTCGATCACGTTGGGAAACAGGGTTTTCTGGTCGGCCAGCACTTCAAGCTTGACCAGGTTATGGCCATCGAGCAGCTCACGGGCCAGACGGCAGGTGCGCACCGCTTCAATGGCGTCGAAGCAGCCGGCCGTGTTCGGCAAGATGGTGTAGCGGTCTGGCGGCAACACATCGAGCAGGTTCGGTTCACCGGGGTTCTGACCGATGTTGGTGCGACGCACGGCGACCGTAACGATTTCAGCACCCGAGGCCTCAATGGCCAGGCGGGTTTCTTCGAGGTCGCGGTATTTGCCCGTGCCCACCAGCAAACGAGACTGGTAGGTACGGCCGGCCAGGGTAAACGGCTTGTCGCTGCGAACATTGCTCATCGGTAAACCTCTTGAATGTGGATTATCAGTGGCGCTGCGGGGAAGGAACGTCGGCCCGAGGGCTAGCCGCCACCGATGGCGTGGACCACTTCGACCTGATCGCCCTCTTTGAGCACAGTTTCTGCGTGCTGGCTGCGCGGGACGATGTCCAGATTCAGCTCAACCGCCACCCGACGTCCGGCCAATTCACGACGCGCCAAAAGGCCTGCGACGGTCTCGCCATCCGGCAGTTCAAAAGATTCACCGTTCAACTGAATGCGCATGCGCGACGCTGCCTTCATTTTTAGGGGGCCAGCATTCTAGCCCGATCCGTCAGGTCGACCCAAGCCATTCATCTTGCGCCCTCAGCTCAGGCGCCAGGCGGCCAGTCCCAGACACAGCCAGCCCGCCAAAAAAGCCACGCCGCCAATGGGGGTGATGATCCCCAGCTTGGCAATACCGCTCATCGTCAGCAGGTACAAACTCCCGGAAAACAACACAATTCCCAGCGCGAAACAGAAACCTGCCCACGTCACCAGGCGGCTTTGCAACTGGGTTGCCAGCAACGCCACGCCCAACAGTGCAAGGGTGTGCACCAGTTGATAGGTCACGCCTGTATGAAAAATAGCCAGGTATTGTTCGGTCAAGCGGCCTTTCAAACCGTGCGCTGCAAAGGCGCCCAGCGCCACACCGGTGAATCCAAAGAACGCAGCCAACATTAGAAAAACGCGCAGCATGGGGCACTCCCGTCAGGGTCATCGAATGGCACAGGGTCTGTATAATGGCCCGCTCAACGGGTTCGGCCAAGCCATCTATGCTGCGTTTACTGGTTCATCGTTTGCTCAAAGCCCTGCTGTGGTTCGCTGCCGGCAGTGCATTGCTGGTGCTGATTTTCCGCTGGGTGCCACCGCCGGGCACTGCGCTGATGGTAGAGCGCAAGGTTGAATCGTGGTTCGACGGCCAGCCCATCGACCTGCAACGCAGCTGGCGGCCATGGGACGAGATCTCCAATGACCTGAAAATCGCCGTAATTGCCGGCGAGGACCAGAAATTTGCCGAGCATTGGGGCTTTGACGTGAGTGCCATTCGCGCCGCGTTCGAGCACAACGAGCGCGGAGGCAAGTTGCGCGGAGCCAGCACCCTTAGCCAGCAAGTGTCCAAAAACCTGTTTCTATGGTCAGGCCGCAGTTGGCTGCGCAAGGGGCTGGAAGCCTGGTTCACTGGGCTGATCGAAGTCCTGTGGCCCAAGCAACGGATTCTTGAGGTTTACCTCAACAGCGCCGAGTGGGATGACGGCGTGTTTGGCGCCGAAGCCGCCGCACAACACCATTTTGGCGTGAGCGCTGCCCGGTTGAGCCGTCAGCAGGCCAGCCAATTGGCCGCGGTATTGCCGAACCCGCGCAACTGGAGCGCCGGTCGCCCATCTGCGTATGTGAGCACGCGTGCGGCCTGGATACGCCAGCAAATGCGTCAATTGGGCGGGGACAGTTATCTGGACACCCTGAACAACTCACGCCAGGCGCCTTGGGCCTTGTAACCGCTGACTGGCAGCACCTCAGCGTTATGCGCAAACAAAAACGCCCCGACTCAGCGGGGCGTTTTTTTGTCGGCCGATTTACGCGGCAATCGACAGTTTGAGCTTGTTCATCGCACTTTTTTCAAGCTGACGAATACGCTCGGCAGACACGTTGTACTTTTGTGCCAGGTCATGCAGCGTGGCTTTCTCTTCAGCCAGCCAGCGCTGATAGAGAATGTCGCGGCTGCGTTCGTCCAGCACTTCCAGCGCTTCGTGCAGGTTGCTGGTGGAGTTATCGGTCCAGTCAGCATCTTCCAGTTGACGCGCCGGGTCGTAGCGGTGGTCTTCCAGGTAGTTGGCTGGCGACTGGAACGCACTGTCATCGTCAGCTTCTGCAGCCGGGTCGAACGCCATGTCATGGCCGGTCAACCGGCTTTCCATCTCACGCACTTCGCGAGGTTCAACGCCAAGGCTCTCGGCCACGCGATGAACTTCGTCGTTGTTCAACCACGCCAGACGTTTTTTCTGACTGCGCAGGTTGAAGAACAATTTACGCTGGGCCTTGGTGGTCGCGACTTTCACGATCCGCCAGTTACGCAGGATGAACTCGTGAATTTCGGCCTTGATCCAGTGCACAGCAAACGACACCAGACGCACACCCATTTCAGGGTTGAAGCGTTTTACCGCTTTCATCAGGCCAACATTGCCTTCCTGGATCAGGTCGGCCTGTGCCAGACCATAGCCCGAATAACTACGAGCAATGTGTACTACAAAACGCAGGTGGGCGAGCACCATCTGCCGAGCCGCCTCAAGATCCTGCTTATAATAGAGACTCTCGGCCAGTTCACGCTCCTGCTCCGGCGTCAGCAGTGGAATGCTGTTCACGGTGTTTACGTAGGCCTCAAGGTTCGCACCAGGGACTAACGCATACGCAGGTTGCAAAGAAGTGGTCATACGAAAAACCTCCGACTCACATAACTCGTGCAGTTCAGCACTGCGAAAATTGACCGGGAACCACAAAAAAAGTTCCCACATAAGCTGAAAAGGTCAACAGGTAAAAATGAAACTACTTGGGTGAAAGCTCACGTAAATGCCGTGCTACCGCAATCCATGCACCGATATACCCTAACAGTACCGCGCCAAGCAAGAGCGACAGACCGTCGGCAACAGGCACGCCCGCGAGGGCAAAATCGCTGCCATAAAGCCCGGCCAGCCCGACAACCGCGTCATTGAGCCAGTTCAGGCCGAAAGCCAAAACGCCCCACGAAAGTACACCGGCACCAAAGCCATAAAGCGCGCCCATGTATAGAAACGGCCTACGTACATAGCTATCAGTACCGCCGACCAGCTTGGTGACTTCAATCTCGACCCTGCGGTTCTCAATATGCAGCCGAATCGTATTACCGATAACCAGCAGCAGGGCTGAGACCAGCAGCACCGTCAAACCAAATACAAACCGGTCACCCAATTTGAGGATGGCCGCCAGACGCTCAACCCAGACTAGATCAAGTTGCGCCTGTTGCACCTTCGGCAATTCCGAAAGTCGCTCCCGAAGGGCTTCAAGGGTGGCTTTATCGACCTCATTCGGGGTCACCAGCACCACACCCGGCAACGGGTTGTCCGGCAGCTCTTTAAGGGCTTCGCCCAGCCCTGACTGCTGCTGGAACTCTTCGAGGGCTTGTTCGCGGCTGATAAATTCAGCATCCGCGACACCCGCCATACCTTTTATCTGATTGCTCAGTTGCGCGCCCTGATCGCCTGTGGCGTCCATCTGCAAGTACAACGAAATCTGTGCTGCGCGCTGCCACGAACCTCCCAGGCGCTCGACGTTGTTAAGTAACAACGACAATCCCATGGGCAAGCTCAGCGCCACGGCCATCACCAAACAGGTAAAGAAGCTACCGATCGGCTGCTTCCCCAAACGTCGCAAGCTGTCGAGCAAACTGGCGCGGTGCGCATCGATCCAGGCGTGAAACAACATGCCAAACGTCGGCCCGTCGTCTTCATCGTGCTTCTTCTTCGGCGGCTGCGGTTCGGCGGCCTTGGGCGCTACGCGCTCCGATACCTTTGGGCTGCGTGTTGCACTCATTGCCCGGCCTCCCCGTCGCCGATCAATCGCCCGCGCTGCAGGGTCAACATGCGATGACGCATACGTGCAATCAGTGCCAGGTCGTGGCTGGCAATCAATACGCTGGTGCCCAAACGGTTGATGTCTTCAAATACGCCCATGATTTCCGCCGCCAGACGCGGGTCGAGGTTGCCGGTGGGTTCATCGGCCAGGAGCAATGCTGGGCGATGCACGATGGCGCGGGCAATACCCACGCGTTGTTGCTGGCCCGTGGACAAGTCACCGGGGTACAGATCGGTTTTATCCGAAAGCGATACCCGCTCAAGCGCTGAATCAACGCGCTTGACGATTTCGGCCTTGGACAACCCCTGAATCTGCAACGGCAAGGCGACGTTGTTGAAGACGGTGCGATCAAACAGCAACTGGTGGTTCTGGAACACCACTCCGATCTGACGCCGCAAGAACGGAATCTGCGCGTTGCTGATCTGGCTCAGGTCCTGCCCGGCCAGCAGCAACCTGCCGCTGGTGGGGCGCTCCATGGCCAGCAAAAGCCGCAGTAACGTACTTTTGCCCGCGCCGGAGTGACCCGTGACAAAAAGGAATTCGCCACGGCGGACCCGAAAGCTCAGCTCGTGCAGGCCCACATGTCCATTTGGATAGCGTTTACCGACCTGCTCGAAACGAATCATGGACGCTCCCGCTCCGCAAACAGAGCCTGGACAAAGGGTTCGGATTCAAAAGTGCGCAAATCATCGATGCCTTCACCAACACCAATAAAGCGGATCGGGATACCGAATTGCTTGGCCAAGGCGAAGATCACGCCGCCTTTAGCCGTACCGTCCAGCTTAGTCAGGGCCAGACCGGTCAGCGCGACCGTCTGATTGAATTGTTTGGCCTGACTGATGGCGTTCTGGCCTGTGCCTGCGTCGAGCACCAACAACACCTCGTGCGGCGCGTCTTCGTCGAGCTTGCCGATCACGCGGCGCACTTTTTTCAGTTCTTCCATCAGGTTGTCTTTAGTGTGCAGACGCCCGGCAGTGTCCGCGATCAGCACGTCAATCCCGCGCGCCTTAGCCGCTTGTACGGCGTCGAAGATCACCGACGCGGAGTCGGCACCGGTGTGCTGTGCAATCACCGGGATGTGGTTGCGCTCGCCCCACACTTGCAACTGTTCAACCGCCGCGGCACGGAACGTATCGCCCGCTGCAAGCATGACCTTCTTGCCTTCAAGTTGCAGTTTCTTCGCCAGTTTGCCGATGGTGGTGGTTTTACCCGCGCCATTAACGCCGACGACCAGAATCACAAACGGTTTGTTTTGCGATTCGATTTTCAGCGGCTGTTCAACCGGCTTGAGCATGGCCGCCAACTCGTCCTGCAAGGACTTGTACAGCGCGTCGGCGTCAGTCAATTGCTTGCGCGCAACTTTTTGAGTCAGGTTCTTGATGATCACCGACGTGGCTTCGACACCCACATCAGCCGTCAGCAAGCGTGTTTCAATTTCTTCCAGCAAGTCATCATCGATGGCCTTTTTGCCCAGGAACAGGCTGGCCATGCCTTCACCGATGCTGGCGCTGGTTTTCGACAGACCTTGCTTGAGACGGGCAAAGAAACCGGTTTTGACTTCAGGAGCAGGTTCGGCTTTCGGGGTTGGAACCTCAATAACTGCGGGCGGCGTTTCAACTACCGGGGCAGACACCGGTGGGGACGCAACCACAGCGGGTTCGACCACTGGTTCGATGACGGGCTCGAGTTCCAGCTCTGGCTCAAGGGCAGGCACGGTCTGCTCAAGCACTTGGACCACGGGTGGCGCTGCGATCACAGGCTCTGCGACCACCTCGATTTCCGGCGCCGGAATGGGCGGCACGGTGTGCGGCGCTTGCACGTCGTCAACCAATGCCACCGGCTCTTCGGGGACGGGCAAAGGCGGCCAGGGTTCAGGAGCGGCCTTCGGCTCGACAACAGGCTCGACCACCCGCACGTCTTCAGGGGTGGGCGCCACGCTCACCGGCGCGGCTTCGATCAAGGTCTCGGGCACGGTCTCGGGGGCCGCATCTGGCTGTTCAACGACGGCTTCCTGCGGCTTTCTGCGCAGCCATCCGAACAGGCCTTTTTTCTCGCCAGCCTTGGCTGGGTTCTTCTTGTCGTCGTTGGAACCAAACATGGAGGACGGCTATCTCATCGTAGCGAAGCGCCACTGTGGCGCCCCGGCAAATAATATTCGGTGTGAAAAAGACTGTATTTTTGTCAGCTCGTTCGCACACAACTTAGACGCGGGGTAAAAAACACCTGCGAAACTTCGTCTTTACTCGGATCTGGATCGGGAAAATCGGCAAAATTGCGAAATTTACCGGGATACATCCACACTTCCAAGCGGGCTCCTATACTGCCCGATCAAACGTCGTCTGATCGTCAAAGGCTTGATAGGCGTGGCCGCCAGTAAAACGGATCAGTATCCTAGCACCTCCTCACCCGCAGACGCTAAGGCCAAGCGGGCAGCCCTACAGGTTTAAAAACGAATGAATGCTCTAGCCCGCCGCGCTGCTGGCCTGTTGCTCAGCACAGTTTGCCTTCCACTTTCGGCCTTGGCAGCCGAGCCGCAACCCACCCATGAGTTCCGTCTGGACAATGGCCTTAAAGTCATCGTTCGCGAAGACCATCGCGCGCCGGTAGTGGTGTCGCAGGTTTGGTACAAGGTGGGTTCCAGTTACGAGACACCCGGCAAGACCGGCCTGTCCCATGCCCTTGAACACATGATGTTCAAAGGCAGCAACAAGGTCGGCCCCGGTGAAGCTTCGTTGATCCTGCGCGATCTTGGCGCCCAGGAAAACGCTTTCACCAGTGACGACTACACCGCGTATTACCAGGTTCTGGCCCGCGACCGCCTGGGCGTGGCCTTCGAACTTGAAGCCGACCGCATGGCCAGCCTGCGTCTGCCGCCCGAAGAGTTCAAACGCGAGATCGAAGTCATCAAGGAAGAGCGCCGTCTTCGCACCGATGACCAACCCATGAGCAAAGCGTACGAACTGTTCAGCGCCATGGCCTACCCGTCCAGCGGCTACCACACCCCGACCATCGGCTGGATGGTGGACCTGGAGCGCATGAGCGTCGCCGAACTGCGCGCGTGGTACGAAGAGTGGTATGCACCGAACAACGCCACACTGGTGGTTGTCGGGGATGTGACCCCGGACGAAGTCAAAGCGCTGGCACAGCGTTATTTCGGCCCGGTGGTGAAGCGTGAAATACCGATCGCCAAGGCCCCGCTTGAACTGCCGACCCCCGGCGAGCGACTGCTCAAGGTGCATGTTCAAACCCAACTCCCGAGCCTGATGATGGGGTTCAACGTGCCGAGCGTGTCCACCGCCAAAGACCCGGTCACGGCCAACGCCCTGCGCCTGATCTCCGCCCTGCTGGACGGCGGCTACAGCGCGCGCATGCCGACTCAACTGGAACGCGGTGAAGAACTGGTCTCCGGCGCTTCGTCGAGCTACGACGCGTTCACCCGCGGCGACAGCCTGTTCCTGCTCAGCGCCATGCCCAACGGCCAGAAGAAGGTCACCATGGCGCAGGCCGAAGCTGGCCTGTGGCGTTTGCTCGACGACCTGAAAAAGACGCCGCCAACCCCTGAAGAACTGGAACGCGTTCGCGCTCAAGTGATCGCGGGGCTGGTTTACGAGCGTGACTCGATCACCTCGCAAGCCACGTCCATCGGCCAGCTCGAAACCGTTGGTTTGTCCTGGAAGCTGATGGACACCGAGCTGCAAGACCTGCAAAAAGTGACCCCGGCTGACATCCAGCAAGCCGCCCGCACCTATTTCACTCGCGACCGTCTGAGCGTTGCGCACGTACTGCCCGAGGAGAAAACCCATGAGTGAGCGTAAAGGTCCCCGCTACGCCCTGCTCGGCTTGAGCGCCGCTGTTCTGGTCGGCGCACTCGGCTACTATTTCTCCAGCCCGCCTGAGTCTGTGGCCAGCCCGGCGCTGGAAAACGCCAAGACCGAGCACAAGCTGGAGTCGCTGGCGGAACTGGACGGCAAGGCGCCCAGCCACCGCGCCATGAATGTACAAACCTGGAAAACCGCCGAAGGCGCCAAGGTCCTGTTTGTGGAAGCGCGCCAGTTGCCGATGTTCGACCTGCGCGTGACCTTCGCCGCGGGCAGCAGCCAGGACGACAACACCCCGGGGCTGGCGCTGCTGACCAACGCCATGCTCAATGAAGGCGTTGCCGGTAAAGATGTCGGCGCAATCGCCCAAGGGTTTGAGGGTCTGGGAGCCGACTTCGGCAATGGCGCCTATCGCGACATGGCTGTGGCTTCCCTGCGCAGCCTGAGCGACCCGGCCAAACGTGCCCCTGCGTTAAACCTGTTCGCTGAAGTGATTGGCAAACCGACCTTCCCCGCCGACTCGCTTGCCCGCATCAAAAACCAACTGCTGGCCAGCTTTGAGTTCCAGAAGCAGAACCCCGGCAAACTGGCCAGCGATGAGCTGTTCAAGCGCCTGTACGGCAACCACCCGTATGCGCACGCCAGCGACGGCAATGCAGAAACCGTGACGTCAATTACTGTCGACCAGCTCAAAGCCTTCCACAACAAGGCTTATACGGCGGGCAACGCCGTGATCGCGATCGTCGGGGACCTGTCGCGCGAAGAAGCCCAAGCCATGGCCGCCCAGGTATCGGCCGCACTGCCAAAAGGCCCGGCACTGCCAAAAACCGTGCAGCCGACCGAACCCAAGCCGGGTGCAACCCACATCGAGTTCCCGTCCAAGCAAACCCACTTGCTGCTGTCGCAGTTGGGTATTGACCGCGACGACCCGGACTACGCAGCTCTCTCGCTGGGTAATCAGGTGCTCGGCGGTGGCGGTTTCGGAACGCGACTGATGACTGAAGTGCGCGAGAAACGCGGCCTGACCTACGGCGTGTACTCCAACTTCAGCCCGATGCAGGCCCGTGGCCCGTTCATGATCAACCTGCAAACCCGCGCAGAGCTGAGCGAAGGCACTCTCAAACTGGTGCAGGACATCCTCGCTGACTACCTCAAAGAAGGTCCGACGCAAAAAGAACTCGACGATGCCAAACGTGAACTGGCAGGCAGCTTCCCGCTGTCCACTGCCAGCAACGCTGCCATCGTCGGCCAACTGGGCGCAATGGGCTTCTACGATTTGCCTTTGGACTATCTCGAAACCTTCATGCAGCAGTCCCAGAACCTGACCACCGAGCAGGTCAAGGCCGCCATGAACAAGCACCTGAGCGCCGACAAAATGGTCGTGGTGACCGCCGGCCCAACCGTGCCGCAGAAACCACTGCCGCCTCCAACCGATAAACCTTCAGAGCAACCTCTTGGGGTTCCGGAGCATTAATGGCAAAGCCTAAAAACACATCGCACTCGGGTGCGGGTCAGTTACGCATCATTGGCGGGGAGTGGCGCAGCCGCAAGCTCGACTTCCCGCACGTAGAAGGCCTGCGCCCTACACCCGACCGCGTACGTGAAACCCTGTTCAACTGGCTCGCGCCCTACATCGGCGGCGCCAAGGTACTGGACGTATTTGCCGGCAGCGGCGCCCTGTTCCTCGAAGCCATGTCCCGCGGCGCTGCCAAGGGCGTGGCGCTGGACAGCAGTCGCGATGCGATTTCCAACATCCGCGAGAACATGGGCATCCTGCGTTGCACCGTAGGCCAGGTGCAGCAGACTGACGCCCTGCGTTATCTGGATGCCACCCCCAGCGACATGTTTGATGTGGTATTCCTCGATCCGCCGTTCCACAAGGACCTGCTCAAGCCTGCCTGCGACTTGCTGGAACAGCGCGGCTGGCTGGCAGACGAGGCATGGGTCTACACCGAAAGCGAAGTGCGGCCTTCGGAACTGGGATTACCTGCCAACTGGCGCCTGCACCGCGAGCAAAAAGCCGGGGGCGTGAACTACGCCCTGTGGCAGCGTGAAGCGGCTCAGGTGCCTGCGCAACCCTAAGCGCCACTGACCTCTGTGCAGTCGCTGCCGTCCATGGCGGCAACGACTGCATGTCACCTTCGTGTTGCCACTGCCCCTATCTATATACCGCCCTGCCTTCCCGGCAACCTCGCATTCTGTTGGTTCTACCCGATCACTCTCTTTACGTGCGCATCTGCACCGATCGGCGTTATCCAAGCAACGGAATGTGAACCATGACCTCTACCCCTTCAAAACCGACTTACACCTACACCCTGGACAACGGTCTGCACGTCGTTGTGCGCCAGGATCAGCGCACCCCGTCGATCTGCGCTTCTCTGTTCCACAAGGTGGGTACCGACCATGAACGCCCGGACCAGCGCGGCCTGGCTTACCTGGCCGGTGGCGCAACCTTCAAGGACAAAGCGCTGGAGAAGCAGATCGGCGCCGTAGCCAACGGTTGGCTTGATTACCACCTCAGCACATACAGCCTTGAGGCTCCGCGGGCCGAACTGCAACCGGTTCTGGAATTACTGGCGGGCAGAATGTCGACGCCGGTACTGACCCAGGAGCGCCTCAACAAAGGCATTCTGCGCACTCGAGAACTGGAATTGAGTGAACCGTACTTCACTTCGGATCACTGGATCAGCCCGGAATTCGAACAGCTGATTTTTCCCTCGGCTGGCAAGGTCTACAAATTCGGAAACATCGATCACCTTGAGCGTATGACTGTCGCGGATGTACTGCGCTGGCATGAAGAGGGCTACGCGCCCAACAATTCGATTCTGGTCGTGGTTGGCGATATCACCCTTGAGGAAATTCAGCCTTTGGTCCAGCGCATGTTTGGCAGCGTTCCCCGCTTCAATGGCTTCACCCCGATAGAACAGCCTGCCAGCCAACCCCTTGGCGATGAACGCAGGCTCACTCAATACCTCGATACACCGAGGCCGCGCTTGCAACTGGCCTTCAATACCCCCGGCCTGGCCACCGTCGAAGACACGCGCGACATGCGCGCCTTGCAAGTGATCAGCGCATTGCTGACCAAGGGCCCTCAGGCCTGGCTCCCGAACAGGTTGTCCGGGGGCGCGGACACCCTGAGCAGCGTGATCAGCCGCTTTCCGGGCTATCGCTTGAACGATGATCTATTGCTGATCAGTGTCACCCTCGGCGAACACACGTCAGCCTCCATCGAACACGTTGAGCTGGAGGTGAAACAGCTGCTGGAAACACTCAAAAATCACGCCCTGGATACCGACATGCTGTGTTACGGCCGACATCAGGCCCTGACCTACCTTAACGATCTCGACACCCTGGAAATGCAGGCCTCCGTGATCGGCAACTTATTGGCCATCGGTCAACCCTGGACGCTGATCGATCATGAAGCCCAACAGATCCACAGCATCACGGCCGATGACATTCAGCGGGTGGCAAACGCGTACTTCACACCGCAACGCTTGAGCGTGGCGCACATCCTGCCGCGCACGTCCTGACCACCCTTGAGTAAGGCGCGCTACCTATATACCGCCTTGCCGCATTGGGGTTGATCCACCCTGTTCTGACCTACAGACAGAACACTCAAGGATCCTCCCGGATGAAACTTCCGCTCTTGGGTCGCTGGCTTATCGCCTTGTGGTTTCCAGCGACCGTTCATGCCCATTCACACCCTGTTACCCACGTTTTCACACTCGATAATGGCCTGAAGGTCGTCGTCCGCGAAGACCACCGCGCACCCGTGGTGGCATCCCAGCTTTGGTACAAAGTCGGCGCCAGCTATGAGCAGGAAGGGCAAACAGGTTTGTCCCACGCGCTGGAACATATGGTCTTCAAAGGCAGCAGCAAGTTACCTGAAGGCCAGGCCTTGAAGGTCTTTGATTCGCTGGGCGTCAGTCACCAGGCAACCACCCGTCCCGATGCCACGTTCTACACGCAGTTACAGGCGAAAAACCGGCTGGCGGTGTCGCTTGAAGTGCTTGCGGACCAGATGCGCAGCGCACGCTGGAGCGAACGCCAGTTACAGACCGAATTACAAGTCATCCAAAAGGAACGGCTGGCGACCGTCGACCACAACCTGTGGAATGTGATCAACGAACGGCTCAAAACCACGGCCCATGTAGCAAGCACGTATAAAAACCCGGTTCTGGGCTGGATGCATGACATCAAGCGTCTGCCCAACCCGGCACTCACCCAGTGGTATCAACAGTGGTACGCGCCCAACAATGCCGTTCTGGTCATCGTCGGCGATGTCACCTTGGCGCAGGTCAGGGAGGTGGTCACTGAACATTTCAGCGCGCTGGCCGCACGCACACTGCCCACGGCAAAGGCTCCCATCGAGCTGCAACGCCTTGGTCGACGCGGGCTTTACCTGGGCCTTCCCAGCCCTAATGGCAAACTGGCGATCGCGTTCAACGTGCCCAGTTTGAAAAGCGCGAAAGACCCTCAAACCGCCTTTGGCCTGCTCTTGCTCAACGAGCTACTGGCCAGCAGCAACAGCTCGCCCCTCAAAGTACGCCTGCTCCATCAACAAGGGCTGCTGGCAGGTGCTTACTCCCATTACGACTTGTTGAATCGCGGCGATGGCCTGCTCAGGATGTGGGCTGAAATCAGCCCGTCCGGCACGCACACACCCCACGACATCGAGCGCCTGATCTGGGCGCAGTTGGAGGCGCTCAAGACCACGCCGGTCAGCACTGACGTCCTGGAGCGCGCCAAACGAAGGATCGTCACCAAGCGCTTCTACGCCCACGATCAGATCGAAAAACAGGCCAGTGAAATGGGCGAGCTGGAAAGCATCGGTCTGCCGTGGTCCACCCTCGACGCGCAAGCCCGAAACCTGAACGCACTGACTGCGGCCGACATCCAGCGTCTGGCCCGAGCCTACCTCACTGAAAACAACTACAGCGCCGTTTACCTGCCAGGACCGGAGAAAAAAAATGACTGACCTGAGCCCGACGCCAACGCGTCCCTCTCGCCTGCGCACGGCACTGTCGGCGCTGATCGTGAGCCTCACACTAAACGCCGCTGCACAGGCGCTTGAGCCTGTGTCTTGGAGTTTGACGACCTTGCAACACCTTGATGACAGCCAAATCGCCAACCGCGCTCTGAAGATCCATGCCTGGACAACCCACGAAGGCACCGGGGTACTTTTTATCGAAACCCGGGAAGTTCCTGTCGTGGACATAAGCCTGCGCTTCTCTGCGGGCAGCAGCAGGGACGAGGACATGCCGGGGCGAGCCACCATGACCTTGAAACTGTTGCATCAAGGGATTGACGGTAAAGACGCCCAAACCCTTGCCGACACCTTCGATCAACTGGGCGCTCAACTGACGTCTTCTGTGGACAAGGACGAAGTGCGCGTGAACCTGCGCACCCTGAGCGACCCGCACACCCGCAGGGCTGCGGTTGAGCTGTTCACGCAACGGGTCAGTAAGCCGACGTTTGCCTCAGCGGCCACTGAGCGCATCAAGGCAACCGCACTCAACGAACTCAAGCTGGCCCGGCAAACTCCCGCGTCTGTGACCCAACAGGCCCTGCATGCACAGCTGTACGCCGGTCACCCTTACGCGAGTGCGCAGGCAGGCAACGAGCAGAGCATCGCGCAGATTGAGGTCGAACACCTGCGGGCCTTCCATCAAAAGGCCTATAGCGCCTCGAATGCCGTGCTGGTGATAGTGGGCGATATCTCGCTAGACGACGCCACAAACCTCAGCATCGCCGTGAGCCAGGCATTGCCCCAAGGGCCGAAACTGGCAGCAATCCCGCTGGCTACGGGTATTGCAACGCGACCTGCTCATGTGCACGTCGAAGCGCTTTCCGGCCAGACCCATATCATGCTGGCGCAGCCCGGCGTACCGGCCAACCACCCCGATTACGTTGCACTGCAAGTGGCCAGCCTGCTATTCGGTGGTTCCGGCAATAATCGCCTGATCAATGAGTTACGCCATAAACGCGGGTTGACCTACAGTGCAGCGTCAGCCATGCCGCTGTGGGAGGCGGGTGGCCCCTGGACCATCAGCTTGCAAACCGATCCCGCTCTGCAAGACGCCACGATCAAGCTTGTCAAAGAGGTCTTTGCCCAGTGGTTGCGCGAAGGTCCGACCGAACAAGAGCTGGCCGCCGTCAAGCGACGGCTGGCCGGCAACCTGCCGCTGACCAGCGCCAGCAACGCGCAAATGCTGGAACAGTTGCTGATCATCGGCGCACACGGGCTACCCCGGAACTTCGACGCGCTGGTCATGCAAGCGCAACAGCTGACGCCTCAGCGCATCAAAGCGGTCATAAATCGCTACTTAAAGGCCGATCAATGGGTGGTGACTAGCCTAGGCCCCACGACGGCCCAACGCCCTTTACCCGCCCCGGCGCCCTGACGTCTCGGCGCCGATCATTGCGTAGTTATGTAACGCACGGGCAGCAAGCGTTTGACTCAACCTGTCCTGACGAACAATCGTCAGGACACCCACCATGAGACCACTCCTCGCCGCACTGGTACTCGGCGTCATGTTGCAACCGCTGCTGGCATTCGCCAGCCGCCCTCCTTCGATCCATGAGTTCTTGCTCGACAACGGCCTGAAACTCATTGTTTACGAAGACCACCACGCCCGTCTGGTTCACTCCCACCTGTGGTATCGCATTGGCTCGAATCAGGAAGGTCCCGGCCAGACAGGCCTTTCACACGCTCTGGAACACATGCTGTTCAATGGCAGCAGCAAGCTGTGTTCGGGCGAGTCCGCCCAGATTCTGCAAAACCTGGGCGGCAGTGAAAACGCCACGACCCTGAATGACGCGACCCTGTACTTTCATACCCTGCCGCCGTACGCGCTGGGGGTAAGTTTTGAAATATTTGCCGACCAAATGAGCACTGCGCACCTGTCAGCGGCCCAATGGAGCGGCGAGCGTGAAGTCATCAAAAACGAACGCAGCGAATCGTTTGAGAATCACCCTGTCAGACGCGCACTGGAAGTGCCACGGCGACTGGCGCTGCCTGCAAGCGCAGCGGGCAACCCGATAGTTGGATGGCGCCATGACCTGGATCGCCTGCACCCCCATGACCTTGAGCATTGGTATCGCAGCTGGTACGCCCCTAATAACGCCGTGCTCATTGTCTCGGGCGATGTGGACCCAAAGCAGGTCAAACAGCTGGCCGAGCGTTACTTCGGGAGCATTGCGCGACGGCCTTTGCCCTATCGGCCTGCCCCTATCGAGTTGTCTACACCGGGGGAACGCAGCATCACGCAATACCTGCCTCACCAACTGCCTGTGCTCTACATGGCTTTCAATGTTCCCGGTCTGAAGACTCAAGCCGACCCTAGGACCGCCCCGGCGCTGGAGTTGCTCAGCGAGTTGCTGGCAGGCGCAAACAGCGCACTGTTAAACGTTCGATTAGCGCGCAACGAAGGACTGGTGAGTGGCATTACCGTGCATTACAACGCAGTCAGCCCCGGCGATGAATTGTTCAGCATCAGGGCATTGCCTGACCTTGAGAACGCCACCTCCATTGAAGCGCTCAAAACCCGGATCATGGCCCTTCTCGACGAGTTGAAAACAACCCCGCCCAGTCAGCAAGACCTTGATCGCGCACGTATTCAGATTACGGCGCGACGGGTTTTCGATCAGGACGAGCTGCTCAATCGGGCGCTGCACCTGGGTGAGCAGGAAATGGCCGACGTGCCCTGGCGCGCTGAACAGGCGAGGCTCGACACCCTGAAGTCCATAACGCCCCAAGACCTCCAGCGCGTGGTGCAACGCTTCCTCGTGACAGATCGATTAACCACCGGCTACGCGCTGCCAGAGGAGATGCCCCATGAATAATCCCAACGCCTTTACTCGTTGCGCACTGGCCTGCCTGATTACACTGCTGAGCATTGCCTTGTGTATTGGCAACTATCTGCAAGCTGCACAGAATCCTGCACCCTCGCTGCCTTTGCAATCGCTGCGCGAACTGTCAGAACCCGAAACCGCCCCCAACGCCCCGCTGATCCAGGCCTGGACACTCAGGCAAGGCACCCGCGTACTGTTTGTGGAAAATCACAACCTGCCGATGATCGACCTGAAACTTACCTTTGCCGCTGGCAGTTACCACGATGGCGATGCGCCGGGGCTGGCCGCCATGGCCCAAGCGCTTTTCGGAACGGACTCGGCCGTGAAACAAGCAACTGATATTGCCCGGGAATTCGACCGATATGGGGTCAAAATCACCCGCGGTATCGACACTGAACACAGCTACTACACGCTCAGAAGCTTGAGCGAAGAAGCGATCTTTGCACCGGTGATGGCCCTGTTTACCGAGACCCTCTCACGCCCCAAATTCAGTCAGGAAAACCTGCACAGGATCAGGCATGCACTCGAAACAGACCTCAAGCTCCTGCAATCACTCCCTGAGTCGCGAGCGCTAACGCTACTCAAAGAAACGCTGTACGTCGATCACCCGCTGGCGCGCCCGGTGAATGGCACCCGCGAGAGCCTGCAACGCATTACGGCCAGACAGCTGCGCGACTTCTATCGTCGTGCCTATACCGCAGCGAATGCGCAATTGGTGATAGTGGGCGACCTCACGCCCGAGCAGGCGAAATTGCTCAGCCAACAGTTGGCAGACACGCTGCCCCAAGGCCCGGCACTGTCAGTCCCGCCGGGGTTTACTGCGCCGGCCCACCACGGCAAACAGCTGCACATTGAGGAGGATGCAAGTCAGACAATGCTGATGATGATGCAAAACGCCCTGCCCAATCAGCACCCCGACGCCATCGCCATGCGTATCGCCAACGTGGTGTTCAACCACGTGCTCAATGCTCAGTTGCGCGAGAAATACAGCCTTACCTATGGCGTGCTTTCCGATATCGAGCATGCGCGGGGCGCGACTGGCTGGCTGATCCAGTTCAGCGTTGCGCCTCAATACAGCCGTGAGGCCATGGCCCTGACCAAAACGCTGTTTGCGCAATTTCTCAAGGAAGGCCCCAGTGAAGAACAACTGAACACCCTTAAAAAATACCTGCGCCGTGCGTTGCCCCAATTGATGGCCACCAACAAAAATTTGCTGAACGAACTCGGGGTGATCAACCGTTTCGATCAACCGTTGGACTTCACTTACAAAACCGCTGAAATTCAAAACATGACCACTGAACAGATCAAGGCGGCCATCAATCGACACCTCGATGCTGACAGCTGGGTGAGCCTGACGCTCGGCCCCAGTGCTGAACAACAGCCCTTGCCCGATACCAGCAGCCACGCGGCCACGCGGCCAACGCTTCTATGACCTGCAATTCGACCAATTGGGCAAGCGCGGGTCAGCACACACTGCTTGGGCACCGGTCCATGTTGTGGCAACTTAAGCACACCCCCACCCCTGTCACCGATTGAGAACTTAAGTGCGCCCCCCAGTTTCCCCTGCGTCAGCTGTTGAATCGTTTAACCCAGCTTCAGGCCTCGGCAATCCTCACCTGCAAACCTTGTGGGGGCCGTTATGGCGCACCAAACCTGTCGTTGAACACCAGCGGGAGCGACTGTGGCTCGACGATGGTGACTTTCTGGACCTGGACTGGCATGGCGCGCCATCGGCCTATCAACCGTTGGTGCTGGTACTGCATGGTCTGACTGGTTCTTCGGGGTCGCACTACATCGTGGGCCAACAATGCGCGCTGGCAGCTCAAGGCTGGGCCAGTGTGGCGTTGAACTGGCGCGGGTGTTCCGGGGAGCCCAACCTGCTGGCGCGCAGCTACCATTCCGGGGCCAGTGAAGACCTGGCCGCGGCCGTCGCGCACTTGCGGGCCCGCTTTCCACTGGCCCCGCTGTATGCCGTTGGCTACTCGCTGGGCGGCAACGTCTTGCTCAAGTATTTGGGCGAATCGGGCAACGCCAGCGGCCTGCAAGGTGCCGTCGCGGTGTCGGTACCCTTTCGCCTGGACCAGTGCGCAGACCGTATCGGGTTGGGGTTCTCGAAGGTGTATCAGGCGCACTTCATGCGCGAGATGGTGGCGTACGTCAAAAACAAGCAGCGTCGGTTTCAACACGATGCACGGCAAGAGGGGCTGGCCACGCTTGAGAAACTGGGCCCGCTTAAGGCACTGAGCAAAATGCGTACGTTTTGGGAGTTTGATGACCGGGTCACAGCCCCGCTCAATGGCTACCTGAATGTGGACGATTATTACCGCCGCGCGTCGAGCCGTTACTTCCTCGGTGCCATTGAGACACCCACACTGATTATCCAGTCCGAAGATGACCCGTTCGTGTTCAAGCACAGCATTCCCGACGCCAGTGAGTTGTCGCCCTGCACTGAACTGGAGCTGCATACCCGAGGCGGCCATGTCGGGTTCGTGGAAGGCTCGCTCAGAACCCCGCGGTATTACCTTGAGCGCCGCATTCCCCAGTGGCTGGCCAGCCTGAAACCCGGGTCGGCGTGATGAACGCCGAGCAAGGTGAGTCAATCCGTTTCTGGCAAACAGCCCCGCTGACGGGGGTCGAATTACTCACTGCGCGCTACATCGAACACCGTTTCGTGCCCCATGTGCATGATGGCTTTGTGATTGGCATGATCATGGCCGGTGCCCAGCGTTATCGGTATCGCGGTGCTGAACACTTGGCGCCCACCGGTACGCTGGTGTTGATCAACCCCGACGAAGTGCATAACGGGCACAAAGGCCACGACGCAGGGTGGCGCTACCGCGCCTTCTACCCTGACAACGCGCAAATGCACAGCCTGTTGGATGAATTGAACCTGCCGGGCACGCACTTGCCCACGTTCAACGACACACTGCTGCAAGACCCCGAACTGTTCAGCGGGCTGTGCCATTTGCACCAATTGCTCGAAGGCCCGGAATCAGCGCTTCAACAACAAACCGTATGGCGGCATATGATGCTTGCGCTGCTCAGCCGCCATGCCCGCTTGCCGCAACCTGCGAAACCCGGGATAGAGCACCGGGCCGTCAGACAGGCCAAAGAGCTGTTGCAGGCAGGGCTGGCACACCCGCCGTCGCTGGAGGAGCTGGCTGGAGCCGTCAACCTGTCACCCTTTCACTTTGCGCGGGTCTTTCAGCGTGCCACAGGGATGCCGCCGCACGCCTGGTTGCTGCAGCAACGCGTCGCCCACGCGCGGGCTTTATTGCAACAAGGCTGCATGCCGGTACAGGTTGCGAGCCAATTGGGTTTCGCGGACCAAAGTCACCTCAGCCGGCAATTCAAAAAGGTTTATGGGGTCGGGCCTGCGGCCTACCGGGCGGCGTGTACCTGACACCGCTCTCTGCGCAGTTGCCCACTCACCCGGCGACTACGGCGTGTGCTACTCGCCCGTCGCGACGCCTCGCTGCGGATCATTGATCCATTCGCTCCACGACCCGGCGTACAGTTTGCCCAGCGGATAACCAGCCAAGGCCAGCGCAAACAAGTTGTGACACGCCGTCACACCAGACCCGCAGTACGCCACCAACTCATCCGGCGAGCGATCACCCAGTTTTTCGGCGAAACGCCGCTTGAGTTGCTCAGCCGTGAGAAAACGTCCGGTGCTGTCGAGGTTTTCGTTAAAGGCCGCACACTGCGCCCCCGGAATATGCCCGGCCACCGGATCTATCGGCTCAGACTCGCCACGAAAACGCGGCAAGGCACGCGCATCAATCAAGGTCAGGGCCGGGTCGTCCTGCCGCCTCTGAAGCGCATCGGCAGTGATCAGTAACCGGTTGTCCGCAACACCATCAAAATGCCCGCGGGGCAGCTTGACCGAATCAAGGTTCAACGGAAATCCCGCGCCGTGCCAGGCTTTAAGACCGCCATCGAGCAGCAATACCCCGTCCCGCTTGCCCAACCACGCCAACAACCACCACGCCCTTGCGGCAAATGCCCCCGGACCGTCGTCATACAGCACCACATCGCTGTCGTTGTTGATGCCCCATCCGCGCAAACGCTCAATCAGATCATCGGGGTCAGGCAAGGGATGGCGCCCTGTGACACCTTTAATCACCGGGCCACTCAAATCACGCTCCAGGTCCGCGAACTGCGCCCCCTCGATATGACCTTGAGCATAACTGCGCAGCCCATAGTCCGGGTCTTCAAGCGCAAAGCGGCAATCCAGAATGACCAGACCGGGTTGCGTTTGACGTTCGTTCAGGGCGTGCGGGCTAATCAATTGCGCAACGGGCATTGTGAACTCCTGTGACGGGTGAAAAGCAGTTAGTGAGCATCCAGCGCGGTTTCCAGCGCAACGTAATATTCCCTGATGACTTCATCCACAGCCTCTCGGGCCTGATCGGTGACGAACCCGGCTTCCAGCATCAGCAGTTGATAAACACCGCGTTTGATCGCCTGCTCGCTGAGCTGGTCGCTGTTCTCACGCGTGGTACACAGGAATCCGACCCATGAGGTGAGGATGATCCACGCATTGAGCGTTAACGACTCGATTTGCAGCGGGGTCATTTTGAGGATGCCGGCCTCGACGAAGCTCGCATAAATCAACTGGGCCTGCTTCAGGCAGTTTTGCGAAAAAAGCCGGTAACGCGCGGCCAGCTCATTGTCGCTGCGCAACAAGTGCTCAATGTCGCGGTACAAGAATCGATAGCGCCACATGGCATCGAGCAATTGCTGCAAATAAAAATGCTTATCCGCAACAGTCGCTAGCCGCCCCTCAGGCGCACGCAAAAAGCTCAGGACAAGCGTTTCATATTCGCCGAACAATACAGCGATGATCGCCTGCTTATTGGGGAAGTGGTAATACAGATTGCCCGGAGAAATCTCCATGTGAGCCGCAATGTGGTTGGTGCTCACACTGCGCTCGCCCAGCTGGTTAAACAGCGCCAAGCTGGTGTTGATAATGCGCTGGCTGGTTTTTATTCGCGTGGCCATGGGCTTGAGCTTTACTTGAAAACGAATGGCATCTTACGGCCTAACCCCGAATCGACAAACAACGCGACAGGCAGGCCCCTTGATTGACAATTTAGAGCATACGCTCTAGAAACGATCTGGCTCTTGTAAATATTACTTATAAAAATCTACCCGGAGCGGATCATGTCTGTCGACAGTGCCTACCATCAAGACACAACAGTCCTAGCAGGTGATCTCCTCTCTCTGCTCGAAAAACAGCGTCAGGCCTACGCTGCGCATCCTTATCCGCCGCTTGCACAACGCCAGCAGTGGCTTAAAAGTTTAAGGCGGTTGCTCAGTGATGAGCGCGATGTGTTAATCGACGCCATCAGCCAGGATTTTAGCCACCGTAGCCCTGACGAAACCCTGTTTGCCGAGCTGATGCCCAGCCTGCATAACATCGATTACACCCTTAAACACCTTAGACGCTGGCTCAAGCCCTCTTCGCGCAGCGTAGGCGTAATGTTCCAGCCCGCCAGCGCCCGCGTGCTGTATCAGCCGTTGGGTGTAGTCGGGATTATTGTTCCGTGGAATTACCCGCTGTATCTGGCCATGGGCCCCTTGATCGGTGCGTTGGCGGCGGGCAACAGGGTAATGCTCAAACTCAGTGAGTTCACCCCGGCCACCGGGCATTTGCTCAAGGACTTGCTGGGGCGCATTTTCCCCGACGACATGGTCACCGTGGTGCTGGGCGATGCCGAGGTGGCGGTGGCCTTTTCTTCTCTGCCATTCGACCATGTGCTGTTCACCGGCTCCACCCATGTTGGCAAGTCAGTGATGCGCGCGGCGGCAGAACACCTCACGCCAGTCACACTGGAGCTGGGCGGCAAATCCCCTGCCATTGTCTCGGCCGACATACCGCTCAAGGACGCCGCCCAGCGCATCGCCTGGGGCAAAAGCCTGAATGCGGGACAAACCTGTATCGCCCCTGATTACGTGTTAGTGCCTGAAGACCGGGTAGGCGCTTTTATTGATGCGTATCGTCAAGTGATGCACAGCTTCTATCCCACTTTGAGCGATAACCCGGACTACACAGCCATCATCAACGAGCGACAACTGGCGCGTCTTGAGCATTTGAAAGCAGATGCCTGCGCCAAAGGTGCACGCCTGATTCAGCTGTACGAGCAGAGACAGGGCCGACGCATGCCCCATTGCCTGCTGCTGGAGGTCAACGACGACATGCAGGTGATGCAGGACGAAATCTTCGGCCCGCTCCTGCCGATCGTGCCGTATCGAACCCTGGAACAGGCATTGGCCTACGTCAACGACAGACCCCGCCCGCTCGCGCTCTACTATTTCGGTTACAACAAGGCCGAACAGCAGCAGGTGCTTGAAAACACCCACTCAGGCGGCGTGTGTGTGAATGAAACCTTGCTGCACGTGGCCATCGATGATCTGCCGTTTGGCGGCGTCGGACCTTCTGGGATGGGCCGTTATCACGGCCACGAAGGTTTTTTGACCTTCAGCCATGCCAAAGCCGTGCTGACCAAGCAACGGGTTAACAGCTCGTCGGCCATCTACCCGCCCTACGGACGCACACTTGGGCGCTGGGTGCAGAAACTCTTTATTCGCTGATCGAGGAGTGGGCATGCCTGACGCCCGTATTGAACACGCGCTGTTGTCACGCCGGGGCGTAATGAAGGTCGGCCTGCTGGCCAGTACCTTATTGGCCACCGCAGGGCTAACTGCCAGCCTGAGTGGTTGCTCGTCCAGCGACCGAGCCTGCGGCTTTGCTGTCCTGCGCAACAGTGACCTGCCCTTTTTGCAGGCAGTGATCCCCGTCATGCTGGCTGGCAGCGTAAGGCCATCACTGATGCCCGGTGCGAACGATGCCACGCTGCATAAGCTGGACAACAACCTCGATCGCCTGTCCCCTGCGTTGTTAACGCTCACTCAGCAACTGTTTGATGTGCTGGCCATGCCCGTGACACGCGGCCCGCTCACAGGCGTCTGGAGCGGTTGGGAAAACGCCACGCCGGAGCGTATCCGGGATTTTCTCGAACGCTGGCAGAACAGCAGCCTGAGCCTGCTGCGCATGGGGCACGCTTCATTGCTGCAACTGGTGATGATGAGCTGGTATGAACGACCGGAATCGTGGGCACATTGCGGATACCCCGGTCCGCCGACCGTCTGACACGCGCCATCCAAAACAATAAAAACTCAATGGATACCTCTTTATGCCTGTCCCTGACCTTTTTCGCGAAGGCATGGCCCGTGGCTGGAAAACCCTCAACGGTTCTCAGCTCGAACATGACCTGATACTGGACGCCGACGTTGCCATCGTCGGCAGCGGCGCAGGGGGCGGCACCACGGCCGAGATCCTCAGTGCGGCAGGCTTTAAGGTGCTGCTGATCGAAGAAGGCCCACTCAAAACCAGCAGCGACTTCAAGATGCTTGAAGACGAGGCATACGCCAGCCTGTATCAGGAAGGTATCGGCCGCATGAGCAAGGACGGCGCCGTCAGCATTCTGCAAGGCCGGGCCGTCGGCGGGACCACGCTGGTGAATTGGACGTCGAGTTTTCGCACCCCCCCGGCCACCCTCGAGCACTGGGCCCGTGAGCATGCGGTGGTCGGTCATGACAGCGAGCAGATGGCGCCCTGGTTTGAGCGCATGGAACAGCGCTTAGGCGTGGCGCCCTGGTTGATTCCACCCAATGCCAATAATCAGGTGCTGCAAACCGGTTGCGAGCAGTTGGGCTATAGCTGGCACGTGATCCCGCGCAACGTACGCGGGTGCTGGAACCTCGGTTATTGCGGCATGGGCTGCCCGACCAACGCCAAGCAGTCGATGCTGGTGACCACCATCCCTGCCACCCTCGAAAAGGGTGGTCAATTGCTGTATTTGGCCCGCGCCCACCGCCTGCTGATCACCGGCGATCAGGTCACAGGTTTGCAATGCCAAGGCATGGACGCGCGCTGCGTTGCCCCCACTGGCCGACTTATCACCGTCAGGGCACGGCATTACGTGCTGTCGGGCGGCGGCATCAATACGCCAGGTCTGTTACTGAGATCTGACGCACCCGACCCACACAAAACACTGGGTAAGCGGACCTTTCTACACGTGGTCAATTTCTCGGCAGCGCAGTTTCCTACCGCCATTAACGGGTTTTACGGTGCCCCGCAGTCGATTTATTCCGACCATTTTCAGTGGAAAGACGGTGTGACCGGGCCAATGGGTTACAAACTCGAAGTACCGCCCTTGCACCCGGCGCTGGCCGCCACCTTGTTTGCCCGCTATGGCGAAACCGGCGCGCACCCCATGGCGCAGCTGCCCAACACCCAAATGATGCTGGCCCTGATGCGCGATGGTTTTCATCCCGACAGTCCTGGTGGCAGCGTTGAATTACGCAGCGATGGCTCACCGGTGCTGGATTACCGCCTCACGGCGTACGGCTGGGAGGGATTGAGGCGCGCCTTTCACAGCATGGCCGACATTCAATTCGCAGCAGGCGCCAGCGCTGTCATGCCACTGCACAGCGATGCACGGATGTGCACCAACCTGCGAGAAACCCGTGAACTGATCGACAGTTTGAGCCTTGAGTTGTATCGGACACGTCTGGCCAGCGCCCACGTGATGGGCGGTTGCGCGATGGGAGAAAATCCGCACCTGGCCGTAACCGATAGCCTTGGGCGCCATCATCAACTGAGCAATGTGTCGGTACATGACGGCTCATTATTCCCCACCAGCATTGGCGCCAACCCCCAACTGTCGGTGTATGGGCTCACGGCAAAACTGGCGACGCAGTTGGCTGAGCGTCTCGCAAACACACGATGAAAACAGTAAAAAAGCATCAAATCAGCGGCGTCTATAGTGCTTTCTACTGCGAATGGCGACTTGGCCGACCGGGATTGCTGCGATACCATCCGACTCCCCAACGGATTCCCGCCAGGACGACGCGATGAACCGAGTGTTGTACCCAGGTACATTCGACCCTATTACCAAGGGCCATGGCGACCTGGTTGAACGCGCTTCGCGCCTGTTCGACCACGTCATCATTGCTGTCGCTGCCAGCCCCAAGAAAAACCCGCTGTTCCCTCTGGAACAACGCGTTGAGCTGGCGCGCGAAGTCACCAAACACCTGCCCAATGTCGAAGTGGTCGGTTTCTCGACCCTGCTTGCGCATTTCGCCAAAGAGCAGAACGCCAATGTATTTTTGCGCGGCCTGCGAGCGGTGTCGGACTTCGAATATGAGTTTCAGCTGGCGAACATGAATCGCCAACTGGCACCGGACGTTGAGAGTCTGTTCCTCACACCGTCGGAGCGTTATTCGTTCATATCGTCGACGTTAGTGCGAGAAATTGCAGCGTTGGGCGGTGATATCAGCAAGTTCGTGCATCCGGCCGTTGCCGATGCCCTGACTGAGCGCTTTCGCAAGAAGTGACCGCTGAAGCGGCGCCCGCGTGCACTGCGGGCGCCAATGCGGCACAATTGCCCGCATTCGATTTCAGTTGCCCGGGCCGACCGCCCCGGCAGGAGTACCCATGTCCCTGATCATCACCGACGATTGCATCAATTGCGACGTCTGCGAACCCGAGTGTCCGAACGCCGCGATCTCCCAAGGCGAAGAGATCTACGTCATCGACCCGAACCTCTGCACGCAGTGCGTCGGTCATTATGACGAGCCGCAGTGCCAGCAGGTCTGCCCGGTCGACTGCATCCCCCTGGATGAAGCCCACCCGGAAACCGAAGAACAGCTGATGGAAAAATACCGTCAGATCACCGGCAAGGCGTAAAGCAACGCTGTGCAGTCAGTTGCGCGACCCGATTTATTTCTGGCAGCGCGGGCAAAACACGCTTGAGCGCTGGCCCAGCTTGACCTCGCGCAATTCACTGCCGCACACCTTGCACTGCTCGTACGCGCGCCCGTAGACAAACAGTTCTTGCTGGAAGTAGCCGGGCTGGCCATCGCCGCCGATGAAGTCACGCAGGGTGGTGCCGCCGCGCTCAATCGCTGCCGCCAAAATGCGTTTGATCTCAACCGCCAGCTTCAGGTAGCGCGCCCGCGAGATGCTTTTGGCTTCGCGGCGCGGATCAATGCCAGCCGCGAACAGCGCTTCGGTCGCATAGATATTGCCCACCCCCACCACGACCGCGTTGTCCATGATGAACGGCTTGACCGCCATGGCGCGTTTGCGCGACAGCTGGAACAGGCGTTCACCGTCAAACAGGTCGGTCAGCGGCTCAGGGCCCAAGCGCAATAACAGTTCGTGGTTGAGCGGGTCGTGGGTCCAGAGCATCGCGCCAAAACGCCGCGGGTCGGTGTAGCGCAAGGCAAGCCCGGACTCCAGCTCGATGTCCACGTGCTCATGCTTGGCCGCTAACGAACCCGCTTCAACCAGACGCAAGTTGCCGGACATGCCCAAATGACTGATGAGCGTCCCGACTTCAGCGTTAATCAGCAGGTATTTGGCACGGCGCTCCACCCCGATGATTTTCTGCCCGGACAAACGCACATCCAGGTCTTCCGGGATCGGCCAACGCAAGCGCCGCTCGCGCACGATCACCCGGCTGACCCGTTGCCCTTCAAGGTGCGGGGCAATGCCGCGGCGAGTGGTTTCGACTTCAGGTAATTCAGGCATTCGACACTCCGGCGGGGGACAACCTAGTGGGCACCCAACTCGCGGATGCTCTCTTTGAGGTTCTCAAAGTCGTACTCGGACAGACCGATGTAATCCAGCACCAGATGGCTGATGCTGCTCCATTCGTGGTCCTCACGCTGATTGCCCAGGACTTTGTGCGAGGCACAAATATGCTCGGCCATCTTGAGGATCGCCAACAGGTTTTTCAGTTGGCTGTGGCGCGACGAGTCGTCGCTAAAGATCGCCAGCGCGTTGTGGTGATTGGCAATGGCGTGGGTCAGGTGTTCCGGCAAGCGCCAGGACTTGGCTGTGTAGTAGCCGACCACGGCATGGTTGGTGTTGAAATGCGTATTTTCGGTGTCGACCACGCGACTGTTCGCACCGGCATGGGCGTAAGCCTGTTCGAGCACCCCCATGTAATTGGGAAAGCGTTTGAGCATCAACGGAATGCCGCAGTCGTGGAACAGCCCCAACGCGTAAGCCTCATCGACCGCCTGCGAACCGGTGCGCTTGGCCAGCGTCATGCTGGTCATGGCCACATCTTGCGCGGTGTCCCAGAAGCGGTTGAGGGTCACGATGGTTTCGTCACATATCTCGCCCTTGATCGACTGCGCGTTAATCAAGTTGATCACGGTCCGGCTGCCCAGCAACGTCACGGCGCGCTGTATGGACGCAATCTTGTTGGTCAGGCCGTAATGCGGGGAGTTGACGATTTTCAGCAACGCACCCGACAAACCGGGGTCTTGGGCAATCAGCCGGGAGATCGCTTCCAGATCCGGATCGGGCATGTACTGCTCCATCTGCAAATCCACCATGATTTGCGGTTGAGGCGGCACGCTAATGCCTTGCAGCGCTTGGCTGATCTGTTCGGATGAAAGCTCTGGGGGCATGACGACACACTCTGGAATAGCACGCGATTCTAACGGAATTCCTCGCAGCTTTGCGCAGGCAATCCGACGCAATGCGGTGAATCAACCAAGCCCCGCGTACGCGTCTAGGGCTATAATCGCGCCCTTTTCAATACCCGGAGCGACGTCATGTCCCTGCCAAGCCTGCGCCTTAAAGCCAACGCCGATCGACGCCTGCGCGCCGGCCACTTGTGGGTCTACAGCAACGAAATCGATGTAGCCACAACGCCGTTGCACGGTTTCAAGGCTGGCGACCAAGCGGTGCTGGAGACTGCTGGCGGCAAACCGCTGGGCATCGTTGCCATGAGCCCGAACAACCTGATCTGCGCGCGCTTGCTGTCGCGCGACGTCAAAGTACCACTGAACAAGTCGTTCCTGGTTCACCGCCTGAATGTGGCCCTGTCGCTGCGTGATCGCCTGTTCGACAAACCGTTTTACCGCCTGGTGTACGGCGATTCCGATTTGCTGCCGGGTCTGGTGGTGGATCGTTTCGGCGACATTCTGGTGGTGCAACTGGCTTCCGCGACCATGGAACAGCACAAGGCTGACGTCATCGCCGCGCTGGTTCAAGTCGTCAAGCCGAGCGGCATCCTGTTCAAGAACGACTCGGCCGCCCGTGATGCCGAAGGCCTTGAGCGTTACGTCGAAACCGTGTTTGGCCTGGTGCCAGAGTGGGTTGCGCTGGAAGAAAACGGCGTGAAGTTTGAAGCCCCGGTGATCGCCGGACAAAAAACCGGCTGGTTCTACGACCACCGCATGAACCGTGCGCGTCTGGCGCCGTATGCCAAGGGCAAGCGCGTTCTGGACCTGTACAGCTACATCGGCGGCTGGGGCATTCAGGCCGCCGCTTTCGGCGCCAGCGAAGTCATGTGCGTGGATGCGTCTTCGTTCGCACTGGACGGCGTAGAGCGCAACGCGGCACTCAACGGTTTCGCTGACCGCGTGACCTGCCTGGAAGGCGACGTGTTTGAAGCGCTCAAAGAGCTGAAAGCCAACGAAGAGCGTTTCGACGTGATCGTGGCCGACCCACCAGCGTTCATCAAACGTAAAAAAGACCTGAAAAACGGCGAAGGCGCCTACCGTCGCCTGAACGAGCAAGCCATGCGCCTGCTCACCAAAGACGGCATTCTGGTCAGCGCATCGTGCTCGATGCACTTGCCGGAAGACGACCTGCAAAACATCCTGCTGACCAGCGCCCGTCACCTTGACCGCAATATCCAGTTGCTGGAACGCGGCAGTCAGGGCCCGGATCACCCGGTACACCCGGCGATCCAGGAAACCCGCTACATCAAGAGCATCACCTGCCGTTTGCTGCCAAACAGCTAAGTAACGACGCTTCCCTGACCGCTGCCAACGGTGGCGGTCAGGGGTTCATTTTTACGGCTGCGGTTCGCGATCCAGCTCCGGATTCAGCTCGGTTGAGCCGATCTGCAACGCTTGATAGCGGGGTTTCACCACCTTCACCTGCCCCTCGCGAATCTGCTCGATCATCTCCAGAGGGCTGTCGCCACCTTCATAGGTGCCTGCCCGTTTCCATCGCCCTTGGGCGTCACGCGTGAAGAAATACAACGGATCAGACCACTTCTGTTTCGGCAGTTGCAGCACCTCCATCTGACCGTCCTGATTCAGGTCTACCGCCCACAACACGCACCCCGGCGCCCAGCAGGGCTGTCCGCCAATTCCCGGCTCGCCAAATTGCTCACTGCCTTCGACTTCAGGGCCGATCCATTCCAGCACCCGGTCATTCGGCGCGCGCACACCGTTGCCCATGTCCGCATCCTTGAGACGCTTCAACAGCACATCACGTGCTGACGCAGACAGCACCTGACCTTGCTCCACCTGCGCCCGCAGTGCCTCAAAAGCCTGTTTGCCGGGAGGCCCCAGTCGATAACGCAAGGTGTCTGCATCAAAGGTTTCGACGGACGACTTACCGCTCAATACTCGGTTCACCTGATTCTGCGCACTGAACTGCAACGGGCTGAACCACGGCGTATGAATCGCCAGTAACAGCAGCACGCTCAAGAGTGCAATCACTGGGTTGCTAACACGTAAACGCCACAACCACTGACGCTGCGGCAGCACCACTGCCCAAGCCGCTGCAAGGCTGTGCACCAGCATCACGGCCACCAGCAGCATCGCCAACAGGCGGCTCGGCGTCAGGCCATATTGTTCAATTCTTAACCAGGTCGAATACCCGGCCAGCACCACCAGAACCGGCAAACACAACAGGCACAGGTCGATCATGCGCAACAGCCACGTCGGGTAGCCGATCTCGTGTTCGCCGTCCTGTACCACGCCGTTGAGCAAGAACAGATTAACGGCCACCAGGCACACCATGATCGGCGTTGAATACCCTGTGTCCCAGATCGGCTCCAGCCCGGTGAAGGGCAATGCGAACGTGAACACCAGGGCAATCAAAGCGCCGAGTGGCAGCAAGAAGCGGCACAACGTGAGCAGAATGCCGCGCAGCAAGCCGATCACCCGATCATTGTCGCGGCCCATCTTCAAGCCCAGGGCAAACACCATGGCCGTGCTGATGTAGATAAAACCGTCGGTGGAGAACACTTTGTTCAATGCCACAATGCCGAGCATTTTGAACAGGCTGCCCCACAGCAGAATCAAGGCCCAGAACACCCCGTTAAGCAGCAACCCCAGCAACACAATGAAGACGGTGTCCCACGCGTGGCGGAATAAATCTTCGTAGCGCGGGTAACGTCCTTCGCGGGTTGGCCAACTGAGGATGAAGGCCGTGCAGATGTAGGTGATCACGACGGCGAAACAGGTCCAGCTACCCGTCAGCCAACTGCTGGAACGCCACTGCTCCCCACCCTCCCAGAACACCCAGGCACTGATGGCGCTCATCACGGCGGTCAATCCGAGTACAAGCCAGCCGGTGCCGCGGTGACGCACGTTATCGCCCAGTAGCAGCAGGTTGATCCCGCCCACCAGCACCGCGGTCACGAGTGCGAACTTGATGCCGTTTTCGGTGATGGAGCGAGCGAGCCAGAGCAACACTCCCTGCACCAGACCAATGGCCAGGCAGGCCTTGATGGAGCGCGTAATGACCATCTTTCAAAATCCCTGTAAGGAAAGCACCCCGCCACTTTAAGGCGTAACCCACCAATCGCCTACACAAGCTGCGTTTATTAAAACGCCCCGGATATAAACAGCGATTTAACCCTTACATAAGATGAAACTTACGCAAAAGCGGGCAATGCCCCACTTTATATAACATTGTTGTTTTTCATTAAGCAGCTAGTTTTAACCAAGTCACTGAGCGAACACCGCAGTACTCAGCGACTGCACTTACGCACTGAAGTCACCCACTTTTAAGTAAGGAGCAATACGATGAAAGCCATTACGCTGGAAACCAACAAAATCGCCAACCTCGCTTGTTTGGCGGTTACTCAGCGCTAACGCAACGTCGCTGACTATGAAGCCGGGGACATCCGACACCCCGGTTTCATTACCTTCTCAATTCAGAGCTGTTGATCCATGCATATAAATCCTTATTTATTTATATTGGCCCGATCACCGCACCATATTGTCTGGAATTATGCCAATCACACCCAATTTGAACTCGACTTCCATTACAGCAAACGATTAACCCAACTGATTACTTGCCCGGAACTGTTCGACCCTGACAACCGGATTGATCAAGACTTTTTAGCCGCGTCCATTATCACGCCGGATGAAATGCCGGTGCCTGAATGGGGCTGGGACGAACTGTCCATGATCTTTCATATCGGCACTAAAAACCTGCCGCAGGAACACATCCCTCAAGATGTCCATGAATGGGCCTCGCAGTACCTGGCACATTGCAATGAGGTCCTGAATAGCCCGGCCCCTGCGCCCAACCGGGTCGACCCACATAACGCGCCCCTGATTGCGTTACCCGTATGCAGGCCTGCCGACACGTTGAAAGGCACATTGTCGGCGGCGCTGCTCAACCGCAAAACCTCACGCGCCTTCACTGAGCAAAGCCTCACGCTTACCCAACTCAGCTCGCTGCTTTATCTGTCGCTGGGGTATCTCAACGAGCGCCGGGGCGAGGTCAACCCCACGCTCCCCTTGGGCATGGAGTCGCGCCGCAGCAGCCCTTCAGGTGGTGGGCTGAACGCGTGCGAAGGTTACGTCTATGTCCGGCATGTGAACGGCCTGAAACCCGGCATTTATGCCTATTCAAGCGATCTGCATGCTTTGAGCCTGATCAACCCGCTGCCGGAAGAACCGCTGGGGCAACTGCTGTGCGGCCAACACTTCATCAACTCGCTGCCCGTGGGGTTATTCATTACTGCGCGCTTCGACAAGTTGTGGTGGAAGTACGAGCATTCTCGCGCTTATCGAATGGCCTACGTCGAAGCCGGGCATATCTCTCAGACATTTCAGCTCGTCGCCACACAACTTGGGCTCAATACCTGGCTAACCGGCGCCCTGACCGATGACCGGGTTGAAGCACTGCTGGATATGGACAACAGTCCCGAACAGCCGCTGTTCTTTGTGGGTTGCGGCAAAGGTGACGGCCAAGTGCAGTGCCCGGAACTGGTCGCATTAATCAAGCAGGAGGAATCGACGTTGTGAGCGAATCCACGTCCCCGAAAAGGCTTGCCGCGAGCCCCCCATACACCTTGCCTGACTGGGACAACAAGGCCAGCGTGCGCCTGGATCGAACACCTTACTCGCTGCCTGCCGACCTGGAATGTCAGCTGGGCGAGCGTCATTGGTTTGTACCCGCGTTCATGCCTTACCTCGACCACCCGGACATCGTGCAGGCAGGCCAGTCAGTTGCGCGGCGCCTTGAAGCCAATCAACTGGTGTATTTCCTCGACCACACCACGGTGCTGGAACACAAACTGGTGAACCGGGCGGTCGAAACCCTGATTCATAACGAACTTGGCGTTCACGTGCCCGCGGCGATGAAGAACGCGGCCTTGCAGCTTTATATCGACGAGGGCTATCACGCGCTGTTTTCCTGCCAGATCGCAGAACAGGTAGCCGACCTGTACGGGATAAACAACCGCTCGCGCCCCGCTCATCGTATCCAGCGCCTGCTGCATCAAATAGAGGTATGCCGCCCGGCTGACAGGCCGTTGAACTGGTTTTTGATCGGCTTTGTGTCCGAGACGATTATTGCCAAAGAGCTGTTGGGCGCCATCCATGTACCGCTGGTTACCACTGTTTTGGACATGTTCAAAAGCCACCTGGGGGACGAAGCACGGCACAGTCGTTACTTCAGTGAAGTGTTCGCCCATGTGTGGTCACGGCTGGATGACGTTCAACGCGCCCAAGCCTCGACACAATTACTGATCCTGCTTGGCATCTTTTTCGAGAGCGACACCCGCTGGCTCAAAGAAAGCCTCAGCAGTGTCGACCTCAACCCTGCCACCATCGAGCAGATCACCACCCACTTGCAGCAACCCGCCGTTCATCAGCAGCGCGTGCGTGCGGGGTCCAAAGCCACAGTGCTGGCGTTGGCCAATGCCGGTTTTTTTAACTGTGATCACAATCGACGCCTGTTTATGAGTGCAGGGTTTATGGATGCCTGAAACCCCCGCAACCCGACCGGGACTGGCGATTGTGCTGTTGCTGAGCATGGTGGTGCTCGGGGTGTTCCCGCTGGATGTGGTGTTGCCCTCATTTCCCGCCCTGGCTGACTTCTTTGAACGAACACCGGGCGATATCGCACTGTCCATCAGTCTGTTCGCTATCGGTATTTCACTTTCACAACTGCTCATAGGCCCGCTTTCAGACCGCATCGGGCGCAAATCCTTGTTGCTTGCCGGGATGGCTTTGTCGATTCTGGGCGCGGCGGGTTGCGTACTGTCCACCCATTACACGGGATTCCTGTTTTTTCGGTGCATGCAGGCCGTCGGGTGCGGGTGCTTTGTGTTGTCTCAAGCCTTGATTCAGGACCTGTTTATAGGCAAGCAACGTGACCAGTTGCGCATCCTGATGGTCACCGCCAGCGGGCTGGCGATTTCGCTTTCGCCCCTGGCTGGCACCGTGCTGCAAGAGGCATTCGACTGGCCCGGGAGCTTCGGGGTGTTCATTGCGCTGGGTTCAATCGTATGGGCCATGGCGTGGAAGCACTTAAGAGAAAACCCTGCTCGCAAGCCTTCGACCCTCGGCCTGCTGAAGGCGTACGCCATGGTGTGCCGCAATCCCACGTTCATCAGCTACTGGTTGATAGCGGCCATCGCGTTCGCCTGCCACTTTTCATTCATCGTCATTTCACCCTTGTTGTTTCTGGAACAACTGCACCTGTCCAGCTACACCTACTCACTGATTTTGCTGGTGTATGGCGCGGCCTATGTCGGCGGCGGCGTGTTGGCTCACGTCCTCGGCAAACGCATCAGGGCGAACTGGCAGATCATTACCGGGCTGTTGTTGATCGTCCTGGCAGGGGGGTTGATGTGGCTGCTGCACCGCCATACGGGCTTGACGGTTTTTAACGTGTTGCTGCCCATGATTGTCTGCACCACGGGCATCACCCTCGCCCGGCCAATTGCCACCTCGCGGGCCATGGACGTTTTTCCTGATCTGGCAGGCACTGCGTCGTCAGCCGGCAGCGCGCTGATCTTCATCTGCGGCGGGGTTGTCAGTGCCTGGGTCAACCTCAGCCCGGCCAGCCTGCAAGTGACACTGGCGATCACCTTTATGGCGCTGGGCCTGATTGCGTTGGGCCTGATCTTGTCCACTCGCCGACGCCAGCGCGCACAACACCCTGCATAGCCCCCTCCTCTGTGGCCCGTGTGTCAGGCCCATTCCCTCCGCACGCCAGCCGTGTAGAATCGACGCATTCATCGCCAATCATCCCCGGCGGGTTTATGAGCTCAGGCCCAGACGCGCGGCGATCCCGCAGCGTTAACGGCAGCTTGCTGACACGTAGTCATTTTCTGTGTTGTCAGTCAGCAATTAGAAGCTCACTTCCCTGTTTGTTACCTGATTAGCCGCCCGGAGTTGCTCCATGCCTGACTATCGTTCGAAAACCTCCACCCATGGCCGTAACATGGCCGGTGCCCGCGCTTTGTGGCGCGCCACGGGGATGAAAGATGCCGACTTCAAGAAGCCGATCATCGCCATTGCCAACTCCTTTACCCAATTCGTGCCGGGCCATGTGCACCTCAAAGACATGGGCCAACTGGTCGCCCGCGAGATCGAGCGTGCAGGCGGCGTCGCCAAAGAATTCAATACCATCGCGGTGGACGACGGCATCGCCATGGGCCATGACGGCATGCTCTATTCGCTGCCAAGCCGCGAGATCATTGCCGACTCCGTGGAATACATGGTCAATGCCCACTGCGCCGACGCCATCGTGTGCATTTCCAACTGCGACAAAATCACCCCCGGCATGCTGATGGCCTCGTTGCGCCTCAACATCCCGGTGATTTTCGTCTCCGGCGGGCCAATGGAGGCGGGCAAAACCAAGCTCGCCAGCCATGGTCTCGACCTGGTTGATGCCATGGTGATAGCAGCCGACTCCAGCGCTTCTGACGAGAAGGTTGCCGAGTACGAGCGCAGCGCTTGCCCGACGTGCGGTTCATGCTCCGGCATGTTCACCGCCAACTCGATGAACTGCCTGACTGAAGCCCTCGGTTTGGCACTGCCGGGTAACGGCTCGACACTGGCCACCCACAGCGACCGCGAACAACTGTTCCTGCAAGCGGGCCGTACCATCGTCGACCTGTGCCGCCAGTACTACGTCGAGAACGACGAATCCGTACTGCCGCGCAACATCGCCAACTTCAAGGCCTTCGAAAACGCCATGACGCTGGACATTGCCATGGGCGGCTCGACCAACACCATCCTGCATTTGCTGGCCGCTGCCCAGGAGGCCGAGATTGATTTCGACCTCAAAGACATCGACCGCCTGTCACGCCACGTGCCGCAGCTGTGCAAAGTGGCGCCGAACATTCAGAAGTACCACATGGAGGACGTACACCGCGCTGGCGGGATTTTCTCCATCCTCGGCTCGCTGGCCCGTGGCGGTTTGCTGCACACCGACTTGCCGACTGTGCACAGCAAGACCATGGCCGACGCCATCGCCAAGTGGGACATCACCCAGACTGACGATGAAGCCGTGCACACGTTCTTCCGCGCAGGCCCGGCCGGCATCCCGACGCAAACCGCGTTTAGCCAGTCAACCCGCTGGGACACGCTGGACGACGACCGCGAAAACGGCTGCATTCGCAGCGTCGAACACGCTTACTCCCAAGAAGGCGGGCTGGCCGTGCTGTACGGCAACATCGCGCTGGATGGTTGTGTAGTGAAAACCGCCGGGGTCGATGAGTCGATTCACGTGTTCGAAGGCAACGCCAAAATTTTCGAAAGCCAAGACAGCGCCGTGCGCGGCATCCTCGCGGACGAAGTGCAGGCGGGCGACATCGTGATCATTCGCTACGAAGGCCCGAAGGGCGGGCCGGGCATGCAAGAGATGCTCTACCCCACCTCGTACCTCAAATCCAAGGGGCTGGGCAAAGCCTGCGCCTTGCTGACGGACGGCCGCTTCTCGGGGGGTACGTCGGGCCTTTCCATCGGCCACGCCTCACCGGAAGCCGCTGCCGGTGGCGCAATTGGCCTGGTACAGGACGGCGACAAAGTCCTGATCGACATCCCGAACCGCTCGATCAATTTGTTGGTCAGCGACGAAGAGCTGGCGGCGCGCCGCGTCGAGCAGGACAAAAAAGGCTGGAAACCGGTCGAAGTGCGTCCACGCAAAGTCACCACGGCATTGAAGGCATACGCCTTGCTCGCCACCAGCGCCGACAAGGGCGCGGTACGTGACAAAGCCTTGCTGGACAAACTGGTGCCGTAACTCGCCTCGCTCTACCCAACAATCCCGGCCATGTGCCGGGATTTTTAATGAACGGCCAAAAGATGTTCACCCTTGCAACGAAGAGCATCCGGAAAAGATGTGCCCTGCCTGGCATGCTCTGGATTGAAAGCTCATCGTCAGTTCTTTGTTTGAATTTCAGGAATCCCTCGACCGTGCGCTTACGTTCCCTCTGACGACACGTCAACGCAGCGCCGATTTCTGAGTCGTCTGACGCATAGCCGCTATGCTTCTCTATAAGCGACACGAGAGGCACAAACAACCTTCGCACTGTCGACAGTCTTATGCCTAAATCAAAGGTAGTCATTCCAGAACGGTATATTTCTAGCTATATCAACCTGTTAGCATTTCCGGTTCGAAATTGTTACATCCCAAGACTGGTACAAGTCGCCCCTCGGAGCTTTCATGAATTACCCGCTGATCCTCAATCTGCTGGTGTTCCTCGCGTTGCTGTTCGGCTTGTCGCTGACCCGCCACACCGCGTGGAGCCTTGCTAAAAAAGTCCTGCTGGCGCTGGTTGTCGGTGTGATTTTCGGTCTTGGTTTGCACTTTATCTATGGTGCTGAAAACCCTACCCTGAAAACGTCCATCGGCTGGTTCGATCTGGTTGGCAGCGGCTATGTGCAGCTGCTGCAAATGATCGTGATTCCGCTGGTATTTGCGTCGATCCTGAGCGCCGTGGCGCGGCTGCATAACGCGTCGTCGTTGGGCAAGATCAGCTTTTTGACCATCGGCACCCTGCTGTTTACCACCATGATCGCAGCGCTGGTGGGCATCGGCCTGACCAACCTGTTCGGCCTCACGGCTGAAGGTCTGGTGGCGGGCGCTGCGGAGATGAGCCGCCTGCAGATCATTCAAAGCGATTACGCAGGGAAAGTGGCCGACCTGAATGTGCCGCAGTTGCTGCTGTCGTTTATCCCGCAAAACCCGTTTGCCGACCTGGCCCGCGCCAAGCCGACGTCGATCATCAGCGTGGTGATCTTCGCTGCATTCCTGGGCGTTGCCGCGCTGCAACTGTTCAAGGATGAGCCGGAAAAAGGCAGCAAAGTGCTCAATGCCATCGACACCCTGCAAGCCTGGGTGATGCGTCTGGTACGTCTGGTCATGAAACTGACCCCGTACGGCGTGCTGGCGTTGATGACCAAAGTGGTGGCTACGTCGAATTTGCAAGACATCATCAAACTCGGCAGTTTCGTGGTGGTGTCTTACATCGGTCTGGCGCTGATGTTCGTGATTCACGGGCTGATCGTGTCATTGTCCGGGGTCAACCCGCTGCGTTTCTTCCGCAAGGTCTGGCCGGTGCTGACGTTCGCGTTCACCAGCCGTTCAAGCGCAGCCAGCATTCCGTTGAGCATTGAGGCGCAAACCCGTCGCTTGGGGATTCCGTCGTCCATCGCCAGCTTTGCGGCCTCGTTTGGCGCGACCATCGGTCAAAACGGCTGTGCCGGTCTGTACCCGGCCATGCTGGCCGTGATGGTTGCCCCGACCGTGGGCATCAACCCGCTGGACCCGCTGTGGATTGCGACGCTGGTGGCGATCGTGACGTTGAGTTCAGCCGGTGTGGCGGGCGTAGGCGGTGGCGCAACGTTTGCCGCGCTGATCGTACTGCCCGCGATGGGCCTGCCCGTGTCGCTGGTGGCGTTGTTGATCTCGGTTGAACCGCTGATCGACATGGGCCGCACAGCCCTGAACGTGAGCGGCGCCATGGTGGCCGGTACGGTGACCAGCCAGATCATGAATGAGACGGATAAAGCCATCCTGGCTGAAGACGATCATGGTGAGCTGGCGCACGCGTAAGGTTTGAACCTTGCCCCTCTCCCATAAGGAGAGGGGCTTCAACGTCTGCTTAAGCCCTTTCCCACACTTCAAAACTGAACGCCGGCTTTCCGTCTTCAGCTGCATGCGGTTCATTCGACACCAATGTCCACTGCGACTGATCAAATTCTGGAAACCAGGCATCGCCTTCCGGGCTCAGGCCCACACGCGTCAGGTACAACCGGTCGGCATCCGCCAGCCCCTGGGTGTACAGCTGCGCACCGCCAATCAACATGACTTCGCTGACACCTTGTTCAAGTGCCCAGGCTTGTGCGCGCGCCACTGCGTCCTCAAGGGAGGGGAATACTTCGGCACCTTCAAGTTGCAACCCGGTCTGACGACTGACGACAAGGTTCAACCGGCCCGGCAACGGGCGGCCCAGCGAATCCCAGGTTTTACGCCCCATGATGATGGGCTTGCCGAGGGTGGTGGCCTTGAAATACTTGAAATCCGCCGGCAAATGCCACGGCATGCTGTTATCGACGCCGATCACGCGGTTTTCACCGAGGGCTGCGATCAGGCTGAGGGGGAGTGTTTTTTTCATGGCGGCGAGGATACCAGAGCGACCCGCGCCCGCAGTACCCCGTCCGGCGCCGCAGCGGTTATGCTCTTGGCTCACTTGAATGGATCGGCCTGTGACTCAACTCTCTCCTTTGCAACGCCTTTGGCTGACTGAAACCGTGCGTTTGCGCGAAGCACATGCTGGCCCGCTGGATGATCAGGAGGCCAACCGCCGCGCCCGCAGCACCGGCGGTGACTTGCCCGCTCGCCTGGAAAACCGGGCGCTTTGGCTGGCCGAGCGCGATGGTTTACTCAGCGCCATGCAGCATTGGCTGCAAGGCGCGCGGCTGGCACTGTTGGTGCTCGCGGTGATGGCTGTCGTCAGCGGTGCCGGGCTGGCCTTTGCGGCGCTGGGCAATGGCCAGACCCCGGTCAACGTGTTCTGGGCGCTGGGCAGTTTGCTCGGGCTCAACCTGATCCTGCTGCTGAGCTGGGTGGTCGGCCTGGTGTGTGCCGGTGAGCACGGTGCGGGCCTGGGCCGATTGTGGCTATGGCTCAGTGAAAAACTCGCCCGCGATGCCAAGGCTGCACAGCTTGGCCCCGCGTTAGTGCTGTTGCTGCAACGGCGCAAGCTCAATCGCTGGGCCGTTGGCGCGCTGGTCAATGGCCTGTGGCTGCTGGCGATGCTCAGCGCACTGGTGATGATGTTGCTGCTCATGTCTACGCGCCGTTACGGGTTTATCTGGGAAACCACAATCCTTGGCGCCGATGTGTTTGTCGCAGCCACACGGGCGTTGGGTGCATTGCCCAACTGGCTGGGTTTCAGTGTGCCCACCGTGGAGGTGATCCTCGTCAGCAACGACAGCAGCCTCTACAACAACGAACTGGTCCGTCAGTCCTGGGCGATCTGGCTGGTCGGCGTTGTCCTGATTTATGGCGTGATTCCGCGTCTGCTGCTCTACGTGTTTTGCCGGTGGCGCTGGAAGACCGGGCGCAACACGCTGCGACTGGACCTCAACCTGCCCGGCTACAGCCAGTTGCGTGAAGCCTTAATGCCGAGCAGCGAGCGCCTTGGCGTCAATGACATCGCCCCCGAGCAGTTGCATCACGTACAGGCTGGACGTTCGGAACTACAAACCGATGGCGCACTGATCGTGGGCATCGAACTTGACGACCAACAACCCTGGCCACCCACCTTGCCCGCCTCGGTCAAAGACGCAGGCATTCTCGACAGCCGCGAGTCACGGCAAACCTTGCTTGAGCAAATGACCCGTTTCCCGCCTGCGCGCCTGGCGATTGCCTGTGACCCCCGGCGCTCCCCGGATCGCGGCAGCCTGGCCCTGATCGGTGAACTGGCGCGCAGTGCCGCCGCCACCCGGGTGTGGTTGCTGCAAGCCCCGCCCGGTCAGGCGCTGGACGCCGAGCGCCTGAGTGACTGGCACGCCGCGCTGGAGCAACTGGGCCTGCCCTTTGCCGCCAGCGCGCCCTTGAACTGGCTGGAGACAGGTCATGACTAAGCCGCTCACACTGGCCGTGGTCGGCCACACCAATGTCGGCAAGACCTCGCTGCTGCGTACCCTGACCCGGGATGTCGGTTTCGGCGAAGTCTCCCATCGCCCCAGCACCACCCGCCACGTCGAAGGGGCACGCCTGTCGGTGGACGGCGAACCGCTGCTGGAGTTGTACGACACGCCGGGGCTGGAAGATGCCATCGCGCTGCTCGACTACCTTGAGCGCCTTGACCGCCCCGGTGAACGCCTGGACGGCCCTGCCCGGGTGGCGCGCTTCCTTGAAGGCAGTGAGGCCAGACAGCGTTTCGAGCAAGAGGCCAAAGTCCTGCGCCAACTGCTGGCCTCGGACGCCGGGCTCTACGTGATCGATGCCCGCGAACCCGTGTTGGCCAAATACCGTGATGAACTGAGTGTGTTGGCCAGTTGTGGCAAGCCGTTACTGCCGATACTCAATTTCGTCAGCAGCCCGCAGCAGCGCGAACCCGAATGGCGCGACGCGCTGGCGCGCCTCGGTTTACATGCGTTGGTGCGCTTCGACAGCGTGGCGCCGCCCGAAGATGGCGAGCGGCGTTTGTATGAAAGCCTTGCGCTGTTGCTGGAGCATTCACGCGACGCATTGCAACGCCTGATTACCGATCTTGAAGCCCAGCGACAAGCGCGCAAGCACAGCGCGCTGCGGCTAATTGCCGAACTGCTGATCGACTGCGCGGCGTGTCGACGCAGTGTGGTCAGCGACAAAACGGCCGAGCAGGATGCTATCCATCAATTGCGTCAGGCCGTTCGCCAGCGTGAACAACGTTGCGTGGAAGCCCTGCTCAAACTCTACGGTTTTCGTACCAGCGACGCGGCCGCTGGTGATTTGCCGCTGCTGGACGGCCGCTGGGGCGATGACCTGTTCAACCCCGAAACCCTCAAACAACTGGGGGTGCGCGTGGGCGGCGGCATTGCCGCAGGCGCAGCAGCGGGTGCAGGCGTGGACTTGATGGTGGGCGGTCTGACGCTGGGCGCGGCAGCATTGGCCGGGGCCATTGCAGGCGGTGCGCTGCAAACCGCGCGCAGTTATGGCAGCCGGTTGCTGGGCAAAATCAAAGGCCAGCGCGAACTGACCGTGGACGACAGCGTGCTGCGCCTGCTGGCCTTGCGCCAACGCCAATTGCTGCATGCGCTGAACGCCCGAGGGCATGCAGCGGTTGACAGCATCAAGGTGGCGACACCGCAGGAGACCACCTTGCGCGAAGGCAAACTGCCAGAAGCACTGAGCAAGGCCAGGGCGCACCCGCAATGGTCCTCACTCAATCCGCACCCCAAACTGAGTCAGGCTGAGCGTCAGGAGCAGATTGAAGCGTTGGCCCAACACATCTGAGCCAAGGCACCTCACGCCTCCAGCAGCATCCGGGCGATATTGCGCTCGGCCATGGCGGGCCCGATGCTCATGCCCACCCCGGTGTGCATGAGCGCGGCATGCAGGCCCGGCGCCACGTCCAGCCATGAGAACGGTCTGACCCCTTTGGCCCCATACACCCCTTGCCAGCGTTCAACGACCTGCACGCGACAGCCGAGGGTTTCCTCACACAGTTGTAGCATCCAGTTATCGACCTGTTCGCCGTTGAAGGGCGATGGATCGTCGCTGTACTCATGAGAGTCCCCCACAATCAAATCGCCATAAGGGGTCGGGCTCATCAGCAGGTGAATCCCGTGATCATCCAGATGAGGGCTGTTGCACAAAATTTCCTCCTGCACCGCAGCGGCCTCGGGCAAATCGGCAAACGCCCCGTAATGCACACAACTCAACCCCGTGAGCAAAGCATGTTGCAGGTTCAACGCCACCTGCGGGCGCACCCGTAACATTTGCAGGCGACAGACTTGAGGCGTCAGCTGCGCCATGGGCTCTGCAAGCAGGGTCTGGTAATCGTGGCCCGAACAGACAATCACCTGCGCGCCTTCAAAGCTGCCCGCAGTGGTGTGGACCGCGCCCGGCTCGACGTCGCGTACCAGGGTTGAGAAATGGAACTCGACGCCGAGCGCGTTACCCAGGTACTCGATCAACGCCGGGATGGCTTCACGGGAATAGACTTGTTGATCGTCCAGGCCATGCAAAGCGGCGCGATGATGCTTGAACTGGCCGCCATACAAATGGCTGAGATCACGGGCGCCGAGCAATTCGACACGGTAGCCCTGTTCTTGGGCGCGGCCCTGACAGAACGCATCGAGCAGGTGTTCTTCGGCTTGCGTGCGGGCGAACAGGTAAGAACCGTTGCGCTTGAGGTCGAAGCCCGCCTGCCGGGACCAGTCGACCCAAATGCCGCGACTGGCGCGGGCCAGCTCCAGCATCACGCCGGGCGGCTGCCCCGTGACCAGCGCCTGGCCGAAGTTGCGCACCGACGCACCCAGTGGCGTGGCGGTGCGTTCGAAAACCCGCACGTTTAAGCCGCGCCGGGCAGCCGCGTAGGCGTGGGACAGGCCAAGAATCCCGGCGCCGACGATCAGAATCGTGTTGGAAACGGACATAGCGAACTCCTTGGATGGCCCTTTACTGCGCCGCTTTCTCAGTCTTGCCGTCGTACCGCTTACGCCACTCGGCCAAAATCCGGTCACGGTTTTTCGAGGCCCAGGCAAAGTCGTTTTTGATCAAACGCTGCTCATAATCGGCAGGCAATTCGGTCTGCGGCTTGGCAATGCCGGGCTGGGCCAACACAGCAAAGTTCTCTTTGTAGAGTTCCATCGCTTCAGGGCTGGCCGAAAAGTCTGCCAGTTTCTTCGCGGCGTCTTCATGCGGTGTTCCTTTGATCACCGCCGTGGCTTCGATCTCCCAGCCCAGCCCTTCCTTGGGCAACACGATGTCGAGCGGCGCGCCCTGACGCTTGAGCTGCACGGCCGGGTATTCAAACGAAATACCGATCGGAAACTCCCCTGCGGCTGCCAATTTGCAAGGTTTGGAGCCGGAATGAACGTATTGCCCGATGTTCTGGTGCAGATCGTCCATGTACTGCCAGCCCTGCTGCTCACCGAAGGTTTGCAGCCACGCGCTCACGTCCAGAAACCCCGTCCCGGAGGACGCCGGGTTAGGCATCACGATCTTGCCCTTGTATTCAGGCTTGGTCAGGTCTTGCCAGCTCACAGGCTTGGTCAGCCCCTGTTTTTCGGCTTCGATGGTGTTGAAGCAAATCGTCGCGGCCCACACGTCCATCCCCACCCAGCCCGGTGGGTTGGCCGCGTCGCGGTAGTTCGGGCCGATTTTGCCCAAGTCTTTGGGCGCGTAGTGTTGCAGCATCCCTTGCTGGTCGAGGATCGCCAGACTCGACGCCGCCAGCCCCCACACCGCATCGGCCTGTGGACGCGCTTTCTCGGCCAGCAGTTTGGCGGTGATGATGCCCGTCGAGTTGCGCACCCACTTGATGTCCACGTCCGGGTTGGCCTTTTCGAAGGCGCGTTTGTAGGTCTTGAGCTGTTCGGCTTCGAGGGCGGTGTACACCGTCAACTCGGTTTTCGCGGCGAATGCATGGCCGCTCAAAGCCGTGAGGACAGCAGCGACAAGGGCAACAGGCTTGAACATGGTGCGGTTCCTTTGAGGGGGAAGGGGACGGATCATTGCGCCGGGGCGCCCTGACGCCAGGCTTGATAACGGCGCAGCACGCCGCGCGACGCCCAGGCCAGCAGCAGGGAAACACCCGCCGAGGTAAACAAAATCAGGGTCGACATGGCGGCTGCACCGCCCACGTTGCCCGCGTCGTCCATGTTCAGCACGGCCACGGCCGCGAGCAGGGTGTCGGGGCTGTAGAGGAAAATCGCGGCCGACACGGTGGTCATGGCCGACACAAACAGATAACGCACGATGTCCAGCAGCGCCGGAAGGCAGATCGGCACCGTGACCCGCAGGTAATGGCGATACAGCGGGGCCTTGAGCGACAACGCCGCCGCTTCGAACTCGCCATCCAGTTGGCGCAGGGCCGTGGTGGCAGTCATTTGTGCAGTGGTCAAATAATGCGCAATGGTGCACACCACCAGCAGCGTCATGGTTCCGTAAAACACGTGCAGCGGGTTGCCGGTGAGGTTGAAAAAAAACACGTAGCCCAACCCCAACACCAGGCCTGGAACAGCCATGGGCACAAAGCTGAGCATGCGCAAGGCCAGGGTCAGCCCTTTCTGGCCTTTGGTTTTCTCCATCAGGTACGCGCCGGTGAAGATCACAGTGCTGCCGATCAACGCTGTGCACAGCGCCATGGTCAGGCTGTTGCGGTAGGCCAGCCAGCCGCCCCCGGCCGTGTCGTTGAATTGATAGTGGCCGAGCGACAACGACAGGTTGTAAGGCCAAAATTTGACCAGCGACGAATACACCGCCATCCCGAACACCATCAGCAAAACCGCGCAAATCAGCAGCACGATGGCCAGATAGCAGCCGTCACGCACCTTGCCAGGCAACGGTGTGAAGACTTGAGCGCGGCCGCTCATCGCGTCGCCGTGTTGCCTGCGCAACCACGCATCGACGCCGAAGCTGAACAGCGCAGGCAGCAGCAAAACCATGCCGATCAAGGCGCCCCGGCCAAATTGTTGCTGCCCGACCACGGCTTTGTAAGCTTCCAGCGCCAGCACTTGATAATCGCCACCCACCACCACGGGCACGCCAAAATCGGTGATGGTCAGGGTAAACACCAGACAAAACGCCGCAAACACGGCCTGACGCGTTCCGGGCCACGTGATACTGCGAAAGGCTTTGAACGGCCCGGCGCCCATGCTGGACGCGGCATCGAACAGGCGTGCATCGGCCAACGACAGGGCCGAGAGCAAAATCATCAGCGCATGGGGGAAGGTGTAAATCACCTCGCCCAGCACAATCCCCCAAAAGCCATAAATGTTGTCCGAGAGCAGACTGCGCAACATGCCCTGATTCCCAAACAGGTAGACCAGCGCAATCCCTGGCAGCATGGACGGGGCCATCAACGGCAACAGCGACAAGCCGCGCCAGACACGTTTGCCGGGGATCAGGGTGCGTTGCAGCGCGTAGGCAAAGAGATAGGCCAGCGGTACGACAATCACCGCCACGCTCAGCGAAACCTTCAGGCTGTTGCCGAGCAACCAATGGAAGTTGTCACTGACGAGCAGCTCCCGTGCAGCGACCCACCCGCCGCCCTGCCCGTCTTCTGCGCTGAAACCGCGCCAGAAGATCGCCAGCAACGGCATCAGCACCGCGACGCCCAACAGCAGCAGTAACAACAGTTTGCCGCCGACCACGAAAAGCCGGTCGCCCAATTCGGCACGCGACATGCTGCGGGTGTGTTTGCCGGGCAATGGCAACGCCATGTCTGCGGCCATCTCAGGCAAACACCTGCAAACTGGCGGGCGGCAAAGCGACCACAATGTCCTGATGACCAAGGCGCGGCAGGTCGTGGCTGCCCACTTCGGCCATCAGCGCATGGCCTGGCAAATGATTGAGTTCAAGGCTCATGCGGCAGCGGTTGCCCAGGAACGTGATCTCCCGTACGCGGGCCGGGAACAGGTTTTCCTGATGCAGCACCGGGTTGACCGTGATTGCCTCCGGACGGCAAAACAGTCGGCCTGATGCGGCCTGGCTGGCGTCATCCGCCAGTCGCACGTTCAAACCGCCGACCTGCGCCTGGCTGTCGCCGCTGCGCTGGAACGGCAGCCAATTACCTTGCCCGACGAACTCGGCTACAAACGGCGTGGCCGGCGTGTTGTAGATCGCCTGCGGCGTATCGTATTGCTCGACCTTGCCCTGGTTCATCACCGCAATACGGTCGGCCATGAGCATGGCTTCGTCCTGATTGTGGGTGACCATCAGCGTGGTGATGCCAAGCTGGCGCTGCAGTTGACGCAGCTCGGTACACAAATGCTCGCGCACTCTGGCATCGAGGGCCGACATGGGCTCGTCGAGCAACAACAGAGAAGGCGACGGCGCCAGTGCCCGGGCCAGTGCCACACGTTGTTGCTGACCGCCCGAGAGTTGGCCGGGGAATTTTTTCTCGCTGCCACTCAGGCCCACCAGCTCTAACATCTCGCTGACCCGTTTGCGCACCACGTCGCGATTACTGCCCGCCAGCCCGTAGGCGATGTTGGCTTCAACGCTGAGATTGGGAAACAAGGCATAGGACTGAAACAGAATCCCGTAATCCCGCGCTTGAGGTGCGAGGTCGGACACATCGCGACTGCCCAGGTACAACACGCCGCTGTCCTGACGTTCGAGCCCGGCAATGCAACGCAGCAGTGTGGTCTTGCCGCAGCCGGACGGCCCGAGCAGACACACCAGTTCGCCAGCAGCGACCTCCAGCGACACATCCTCCAGCGCGGTGAACGCGCCAAAGCGTTTGCTCACATTGCGCACCTGCATCGGTACGCCGGGTTGGGACACAACGGTTGCGTTGGAGCGGTTCATGGATGCACCTCATCAAGCTGATGAGCGTCATCCTAAAGAGGCAATGCGTACAAGATGTGGCAGCAAGGCAAAAGCTACCGATAGTGGTATTGGCGGATTTGCGCTGAAGGACTTTTCAGCAGCCGGCCATTTCTTGCGCCATCCCCAGAAAGGCCGCTGGCAAACGCGCCGCTTTTCGCTCCTTAAGGCAGTACAGGTATTCGTGAATCACGGGCGCGTTTTCCAGCGTCAGGACTCGCAACTGGGGATCGTGCGGCACTTCCTGACGGGCAATGATGCTGATGCCGATGTTGCGCAAAACGGCTTCACGAATGGACTCGCGACTGCCGATTTCCAGCAACGGACCAACGCCCACCCCTGCACTGGCCAGCAGGTCTTCAGTCAGACGGCGCGTGGTGGACCCTTGCTCGCGCATTAACAGGCAATGCCCGGCCAATGCCGCGAGCGGCACGTGATCCAGCGCGGCCAACGGGTGATTGCGATGCACCGCGAGGACCAGCGGGTCCGAGCCGAGCACGCGGCGTATCAGGCGCGGGTCTTCCAGCAGTTGCGAGGACACCGCAATGTCGACGCGGTATTCCTCCAGCGCCTCCAGGACCTGCTGTGAGTTGCCGATGTCGACCGACACGTCGATCTGCGGCAAACGTTCGCGAAAGGCTTTGACCAGATCGAGGATGTAATACGGCGCCGTCGCGGCGATACGCAGCGCGCCCATACCCTGACCGCTGTTACGCAGGAAGAATTCGATGTCGGCTTCTTGCTGGAGCAACGCCTTGACCATTGGCATCAAGCGCACGCCATCTTCGGTCAAGGTCAGGCGCCGCCCGCCACGGTAGAACAACTCGACGGCGTACTGGCTTTCGAGCTGGCGAATCTGCGTGGTAACCGTCGGCTGGCTGAGCCCGAGCTTTTTCGCGGCCTGAGTCATGCTGCCCAATTGGGCCACCCGGTAAAACGCTTTCAGCTCGGCACTCAGCACTACAGCCTCTCTTGATCTATTTGCGCAACAGGCGCAACCCGTTGAACACCACCAACAGGCTTACGCCCATGTCGGCAAACACGGCCATCCACATGGTGGCCAGACCGAGGAAGGTTACCGCAAGAAAGATGCCTTTGATGACCAGCGCCAACGCGATGTTCTGCTTAAGAATGCTGGACGTTTGACGTGACAGTCGGATGAATGCCGGGATCTTGCGAAGATCGTCGTCCATCAGGGCGACATCGGCTGTTTCTATCGCCGTATCGGTGCCCGCCGCCGCCATGGCGAAGCCGATTTCAGCGCGCGCCAGCGCAGGCGCGTCGTTAATCCCGTCACCGACCATGCCGACGTGGTGGCCTTTGGCATACAGCGCTTCAATAGCTTTCAGTTTGTCATCCGGCAGCAGGTTGCCCTGCGCTTCGTCGATTCCCACTTGAGCGGCAATGGCCTTGGCCGTGTGCGGGTTGTCACCGGTCAGCATCAGGGTTTTGATGCCAAGGGCATGCAACTGCGCGATCGCTTCGCGGCTTGAGGCCTTGACCGTGTCAGCCACGGCAAACAACGCCATAGGCCCCGCGCTGTCGCACAACAAAATCACCGTCTTGCCCTGCTCTTCCAGGGCGAACAGTTTTTCTTCAAGCTCGGGCGAGCACAGGCCCAGTTCTTCCACCATACGGTGGTTGCCCAAGTGATACAGCGTGCCGTCGATTTCGCCGCGCACCCCGCGCCCCGCCAGCGCAGTGAAGTTATCCACAGAGCGCCACGCCAGTTTTTTATCCACAGCCGCATTCGCCACGGCCAGCGACACCGGATGATCGGAGCGCGAGGCCAGGCTGGCGGCCAGCAACACGGCGCTGTCGGCTAATAGCGGGTCCAGCGGCAGGTAATCGGTTTGCACCGGCTTGCCGTGGGTGATGGTTCCGGTTTTATCCAGGGCCAGATAGTCGAGTTTGTGACCGCTTTCGAGGTACACCCCGCCTTTGACCAGAATGCCCTTGCGCGCTGCCGCCGCCAGCCCGCTGACGATGGTGACTGGGGTCGAAATCACCAGCGCGCACGGGCACGCCACCACCAGCAACACCAGCGCACGGTAGATCCAGTCAAACCACAGGTCACCCATGAACAGCGGCGGGATCACGGCCACGGCCAGTGCCAGCAGGAACACCACGGGGGTGTAGATTTTGGCAAAGCTGTCGACGAAGCGTTGAGTCGGCGCGCGAGCGCCCTGGGCTTGTTCCACGGCATGGATGATGCGCGCCAGGGTAGAGTTATTGGCAGCCGCTGTGACACGGTACTCCAACGATCCGGCCTGGTTGATGGTGCCAGCGAAGACTTTATCCCCGACCGTTTTCTCAATCGGCAAGCTCTCACCGGTGATCGGTGCCTGATCGATGGTTGAACGCCCTGAGACCACGTCGCCATCCAGGCCGATGCGCTCGCCGGGGCGTACGCGCACGATGGCATCCAGGGCGATATCTTTGACCTCCAGCACACGCCAGCTGCCGTCTGCCTGCTGCACTGTGGCTTTATCAGGCGCCATTTGCATCAGGCCGCCAATGGCGTTGCGGGCGCGGTCGAGGGATTTGGCTTCGATCAGCTCGGCCACGGTAAACAGGAACATCACCATCGCCGCCTCAGGCCACTGCCCGATCAATACGGCACCGGTAACGGCAATGCTCATCAGCGCATTGATGTTGAGGTTGAGGTTTTTCAGGGCGATCCAGCCCTTCTTGTAGGTGGTCAGACCGCCGCTGAAGATCGACACCAGCGCCACCAGCGCAATCACCCAGGTCGGCGCTGCGTCGGTGAAGTGCAGCACTTCAGCTGCCAACGCACCCACGCCGGACACCGCGAGCGGCCACCCCTGTTTTTTCTCGACAGGCGCAGGCGGGCTATCGCTCCCCGATTCCAAAGGATCGGCTTGCATGCCAAGGGACTTGATTGCGTCGACAATGGGATCGGTAGACGGCAGGTCGTGGGTCACGCCGAGCACGCGGTTAATCAAGTTGAATTCCAGTTGCTGCACACCCGCCAACTTGCCCAGTTTGTTCTGGATAAGCGTTTGCTCGGTCGGGCAGTCCATCGCTTCGATGCGAAAACTGCTCACGCGGGCGCCTGCCGTAGGCGCAGCGCCAAGTTTGATGACGCTAGGACTTTCTGCCGCCGAGCAGCAACTGTGGGCATGGGCCGCAGGCACGTGCTGAGTGCTGTGATCGTGATCGTGATCGTGATCGTGATCGTGATCGTGATCGTGATCGTGATCAGCGTGGGATTTGTGCGGGGTGTGAATGGAATCGCTCATCAGGGTGCGTCCAGAAAAGGTGCTTGTTGCCAAGTAAAGACCCTGTAGCCACTATAGGGTCAAGCGACCTTCGGAGAAACGCGTGATGAAAATCGGTGAACTGGCAAAACTGACCGACTGTCAGGTTGAAACCATCCGTTATTACGAGCGCGAAGGGCTGCTGCCGGCGCCGGCGCGCAGTGAAGGCAATTACCGTTTGTACAACCAGGCGCATGTCGAGCGGCTGACGTTTATTCGCAATTGCCGCAGCCTCGACATGACCCTTGAAGAAATCCGCAGCCTGCTCAGCTTGCGCGATAGCCCGCAGGACCAGTGTGAGAGCGTGAACGCGTTGATTGATGAACACATTCATCACGTCAAGGCGCGAATTGACGGGTTGCTGGCGTTGCAGACACAACTGCTCGACCTGCGCCAACGCTGCAGCGAAGGCGCCGACAAGGACCATTGCGGGATTTTGCAGCAGTTGGAGGTCAGTGGCTCGGTCATGGCGCACGATGGCGAACCCAGCCATGTGGGCAGAAGCCACGGGCATTGATGGGTAAAGTACAGTCAATTAACAAGAAAGCGTCGTTAATTGACTGTTTGTGGAGGTCAAATCAAGTTGAATTCTGCCTGCGTCAGAGTGCTAGCTGACCACCTCAGATTCGGGCTCATGTTGGCCCCAAGAAAAATAAAGTACTGCACTAAAACGCGCTTGCCCACATGGGGCTGGTAGACAACCGGAGGAATAGTGAACGCCATTGATTGGTCTGGGTAGACGGTCATTCTGTGTTGAGAGTCGACCCAAATACCGGAGTCCTGTGTCCAGCGGATCTCCAGCGCGTTATATCGGTGCATGTTGGCAATGGGATCAATAATGACTTTAATGCCATCCGGGTGAGCTGTCGTATCCAGAACACCGTCAACCACACCCATCACCTTCAGGATGGGTTTAGGCCCCAACGATGGCGCGACATACACCAACCTTCCAGGCGAAGGTGTGACTCCCCCCGCTTGTGGCATATGGAAATAGACAATTTCGGATTTCTTCCCTACAAATTTGACAGCCTCGGTGTCAGGCAAGGTGATCAGCACATCCTTATTTTTGCTATCAACACGCACGGGGTCCGATCGATACTCATAAAAATCCTCTGCCGAGAGTACAGTCCAGACCGCCTGAACTTCGTCGCCAACTTCAATCTCTGGTACATCTGTTTCTATTAATACTTTTATTGCATTTCTAAAAAAGGAATGTCCGATCATTTCCTGCGCAATGACCGCTCCCTCGGGTGCAGTGATACCAAAAGAGAATAATCTATCGTCGTAGAGATACAGGACCGCTGGCAGGAATAAACCCGCCTGAACACTTTTACTGCTCGTCCGGGTTTCACGTTTTATAGCGGTGCCAACGTGTTCGCTTGGCCAGAAACCTTCAGTCTTTAATTCATCTTTATGCGTCATGACAGGCTCTCCAGTTGCATAGCAATTGAAGAGCCAAATAAACATGCATCTGCTTTATCAGGAACTGTCACAACTCACAGTTGAATAGACGCTTTCGGTATAGACCCAAGCACCTGTTGTAGCGCCACGTACAACGCTAGGGTTGGACGCGGCGCGGGATTGGGAGTGTGAGTTACACCGCCATCGGCGCGGTCATGGGCGCATGGTGCTCATAACCTTCAAGGCTAAAGTCGCTCGGCTCGATCAGCTCCAGCCACTCGGGCTGGTAAACGCCGGTCTTGGCAAATTCGGGCACGCGCTCCGAAATCACCAGTTTGGGCATCGGGAACGGCTCGCGGGTCAGCTGTTCGTTGAGCATGTCCAGGTGGTTTTCATACACGTGGGCATCGCCGATGAAGTAGGTGAACCAGCGCGGTGTATAACCCGTCAGGCGGCCGATCAGGCTCAGCAACGCAGCACCTTCGGTCAGGTTGAACGGCGTGCCCAGGCCCAGATCGTTGGAGCGAATGTAGAGGCTCAGGGAAATTTCCTTAGTCTCGACGTTCGGGTGGAACTGGTACAGCAGGTGGCACGGCGGCAGCGCCATTTCGTCGAGCTGGGCGCAGTTCCAGCCGTGGAACAGGATACGGCGGCTGCCCGGGTCGTTAATGATAGTGTCGACGCACTGGCGCACCTGATCGATGGCCTTGTACAGCACCACATACGGTTGGCCGTCTTCTTCACCTTCAGCGATCTGCCGGTAGCCCTGGCTCAGGCACAGTTCGATGGCAGCCTGATTGCTGCGCGCGACTTGTTTGTACGCAGGCCATTTGCGCCATTGCACGCCGTAGATTTCGCCAAGGTCGTCTTCACCCTGACGGAACGGGTTGGCCAGCCATTGCGCGTTTTCGTTAGCGTTCTGGTCCCAGACTTTGCAGCCTAGGGCGCGGAAATCCGCTGCACTGTTAACCGGACGCAAAAAGCCGCACATCTCGCCGATGGCCGATTTGAAGGCCATGCGCCGGGTGGTGATGGCCGGGAAGCCTTCCTTGAGGTCGTAGCGCAACATGGCGCCGGGCAGACTGATGGTCTTAACGCCAGTGCGGTTGGCTTGCAGGGTGCCGTTTTTGATGACGTCGGCAACGAGGTCGAGATATTGCTTCATGGTTTTCCTACCGTTTGAATGCAGGACCGCGCAGCCCTGCAATTCGAATTTATTGCGCTGCTTGGCGGGCTGCAGGATCGCGGTGGTAAGCCCACCAGATCAAGAACAGGCCACCGAGAATCATCGGGATGCACAGGATTTGCCCCATCGTCACCCAACCGAACGCCAGATAGCCTAGCTGAGCATCCGGTACGCGGACGAACTCGACGATGAATCGGAAAATACCGTAGAACAGGGCGAACATGCCGGAAACGGCCATGGTCGGGCGCGGTTTGCGCGAGTACAGCCAAAGAATCAGGAAGAGTGCCACACCTTCGAGGGCAAACTGATAAAGCTGCGACGGATGACGCGCCAGTTGTTGCGGATCGGTCGGAAAAATCATCGCCCAAGGCACGTCAGTGGCTTTGCCCCACAGCTCGGCGTTAATAAAGTTACCGATACGCCCGGCCCCCAGACCAATCGGCACCACAGGCGCAATGAAGTCCATGATTTGGAAAAATGACTTGTTGTTGCGCTTGCCGAACCACCAAGTGGCCAGCATCACGCCGATCAGCCCGCCGTGGAACGCCATACCGCCTTTCCACACTTCGAAGATCAGCAGCGGGTTGGCGATGTAGGCGCTCAAGTCGTAGAACAGGACGTAGCCTAAACGGCCGCCGACGATCACGCCCATGGCCACCCAGAACACCAGATCAGAGAGTTTCTCTTTGGTCCAGGTCGGGTCGAAACGGTTCAGGCGGCGCGACAGGATCAGCCACGCGGCGCCAATGCCGATCAGGTACATCAAGCCGTACCAATGGATTTTCAGCGGACCGATGGCCAAGGCCACCGGGTCAATCTGCGGGTAAGGCAGCATTGCGACTCCTTGTTAGATCAGGAAACTCAAACCGACACAGAACAACAGTGCGGCAAACAGCCGTTTCAGCAAGCGCGGCGAAAGTGTGTGGGCCAAACGCGCACCAAAACGGGCGAAAAACATGCTGGTCAGGGCAATCCCGAGCAGCGCCGGCAAATACACAAACCCGAGACTATGCGCGGGCAGGTCGGGGTTGTGCCAGCCAATAATCATGAAACTTAATGCACCTACCAGCGCAATCGGCAGCCCGCAGGCGGCCGACGTGGCCACGGCTTGCTGCATCGGTACACTGCGCCAGCTCAGGAACGGCACGGTCAAGGAGCCACCGCCCACACCAAAAATCGCCGACGCCCAACCAATGACAGTGCCAGCCAGGGTCAGACCGACTTTACCCGGCACCGTTCGGCTGGCTTTGGGTTTGAGTTCAAGCGCCATCTGCACAGCGATGACCAAGGCAAAAACGCCAATGATTTTCTGCAAATGAGGACCGGCGATCGCTTCGGCCGTCAGAGCACCGATACCCGCGCCGATTAAAATGCCCAGCGCCATCCACACAAACAACGGCCAGCGCACCGCGCCTTTGCGGTTGTGTTCACGAATCGAGTTGATTGAGGTAAAGATGATCGTGGCCAATGAAGTGCCCACGGCCAGGTGGGTCAGCACCTCGGGGTTGAAGCCCTGCAACGTAAAACTGAACACCAGCACCGGGACGATGATGATGCCGCCCCCGACCCCGAACAAACCGGCCAATACCCCGGCAAAGCCTCCCAGCACCAGATAGAGCAGAAATTCCATGACGCCCCCCAAATTTGACCCGCATGGTAACGGAGCAAGGGCTTGGGCTCCACACATGGCGCAAGGCGCCTGAGCAATCTATAAGTACAGGGGTTAAAAAAACATTAAGGACTGATCATGTGCTTGATTGTCTTCGCGTGGCGCCCCGGCCATGCACAGCCGCTGGTGGTGGCGGCTAACCGGGATGAGTTCTACGCCCGCCCCGCCAAGCCCCTTGCGCAATGGGCCGATGCGCCGCACGTGTACGCAGGGCGTGACCTGGAGGCTGGCGGCACGTGGCTGGGCATTGGCGCTGACGGCCGCTTTGCGGCGTTGACCAATATTCGCGAGCCGCACAAACCGCCGACACGACGTTCGCGGGGGGATTTAGTGGCGCGTTTTTTATGCGGAAATCAATCGATTTCCGAATTTTTCAACGACATTGGCCGACGATCAGTCGATTACGCAGGCTTCAATTTGCTCGTGGGCACTCGGGACGCGCTGTGGCATTTCAATTCAAAGGTTGTCGCCCCTGAACCCTTGAAGGCCGGTGTTCATGGCCTGTCTAACGCTGGCCTGGACACGCCGTGGCCAAAATTAGTGAAAGCCAAGGCTGCGCTCAGTGAAGTGTTAGACCAGGCTGACCCGCAAGCGCTGCTGGCTATTTTGAAGGATCAACAGACGGCGACGTATAGCGACCTGCCCGATACCGGTGTGGGGCTGGCCACGGAGTTTTTGCTGTCGAGTGTCTTTATTGCCAGCACCACCTATGGCACCCGTGCAAGCACGGCATTGATTGTTAATGCTGACGGTTCCAGGGTGATGGTGGAACACAGCTTCGGGCCCAAGGGCGGGCGCCTGGGGGAAGTCAGGCTGGAGCTGCCCCCACCCTCTCCCTTTGCGAGCGGGCCGGGTGAGGCGCTTTTCAGTACGGTTTGATTGCCGCCGGATTCATCATGCGGGTCAGCCCCATGTTTTTCAGGGCCAGTTGCACGGTGCTGCGAATCACCTGCGGGTTGTCGATGGTCATGACTTCGGCCAACAGCTCCTTGGCGCGACTGAGCTCGACCTGACGGAGCATCCATTTCACTTTCGGCAAGTTGGTGGCGTTCATCGACAGGCTGTCAAAGCCCATCGCCATCAACAGGATCGCCGCCGCCGGATCGCCCGCCATTTCGCCGCAGATGCTCGCAGGCTTGCCTTCGGCGTGGGCGTCGCGCACCACCGATTGCAAGGCTTGAAGCACCGCCGGGTGCAGGTAGTCGTACAAATCGGCAACGCGCGGGTTGTTGCGGTCCACCGCCAGCAAGTATTGAGTCAGGTCGTTGGAACCGACAGACAGGAAATCCACCTGCCTCGCCAGCTCCCTGGTCTGATAGACCGCGGCCGGGATTTCGATCATCACGCCGATGGGTGGCATCGGCACATCGGTGCCTTCATCACGCACTTCGCCCCAGGCACGGTGCAGCAGGTGCAAAGCTTCTTCGAGTTCATGAGTGCCAGAAATCATCGGCAACAAAATACGCAGGTTGTTCAGGCCTTCGCTGGCCTTGAGCATGGCCCGGGCCTGAACCAGAAAGATTTCAGGGTGGTCGAGGGTGACGCGAATCCCGCGCCAGCCGAGGAACGGGTTGTCTTCTTTGATCGGGAAGTACGACAGTGACTTGTCGCCGCCAATGTCCAGGCTGCGCATGGTCACCGGTTGCGGATGGAAGGCGGCAAGTTGCTCGCGATAAATCGCCAGTTGCTCCTTTTCGCTCGGAAAGCGTTGGTTGATCATGAACGGCACTTCGGTGCGGTACAGGCCAACGCCTTCTGCGCCGCGCTGCTGCGCCCGTGCCACATCGGCCAGCAAGCCGGTGTTGACCCACAGCGGCATGCGATGCCCGTCCGGGGTGATGCACGGCAGCTCGCGCAGGGCATCGAGGCCCTGAGACAGCTGACGCTCTTCTTCCACCACGTCGGCATATTGCTTGCGCAGCAGTTCGCTGGGGTTGGTGTAAACCTCGCCGTGGTAACCGTCGACGATCATCTGAATGCCGTCGACCTTGGAATACGGCAGGTCGACCAGGCCCATGACAGTCGGGATACCCATGGCACGGGCGAGGATCGCCACGTGAGAGTTGCCCGAACCGAGTACCGACACCAGACCGGCCAGCTTGCCCTCGGGCACCTCGCCAAGCATGGTCGCCGTCAGCTCTTCACTGACCAGAATCGTGTGATCGGGGTAAACCATGGTTTGTTTATGGTCGTGCTGCAAATAGGCCAGCAGCCGCCGACCCAGGTCGCGCACATCCGATGCCCGCTCGCGCAGGTAATCGTCGTCCATCAATTCGAATCGGTTGACGTGGTCAGTCACCACTTGGCGCAACGCGCCCTGAGCCCACTGACCGGTCTTGATCACATTTTTGACTTCGCTGCCCAGCGACGCGTCGTCGAGCATCATCAAGTAAACGTCGAACAGCGCCTGTTCTTCAGGGCGCAGTTGGGTGGCGAGTTTCTTCGACACGGCACGCATGTCATTGCGCACGCCTTCGAGGGCAGTCTTGAACAGGGCGATTTCCGCCGGGATGTCGGTAATCGCCTTGTCGGGCACCACGTCAAGGTCGGCCGGGGGCAGCATGACCACCGCCGTGCCGACCGCCGCGCCGGGCGAGCCAGGCACGCCGACAAACTTGGCTTCCTGGATGCCCTTGCCCTGACGCCCCAGACCACGAATCGAGCCGGTGGCTTCAGCGTGGGCGATAACCCCGGCCAATTGCGCACTCATCGTCACCAGAAAGGCTTCTTCGCCTTCGTCGAACTGGCGACGCTCCTTTTGCTGGATCACCAGAACGCCGACCACACGCCGGTGGTGGATGATCGGCGCACCCAGGAAGGCGGCATAACGCTCTTCACCGGTCTCGGCGAAGTAACGGTAGCGAGGGTGATCGGCGGCGTTTTCGAGGTTCAGAGGTTCTTCACGGGTGCCCACCAGGCCGACCAGGCCTTCGTTGGGCGCCATGCTGACCTTGCCGATCGAGCGCTTGTTCAAGCCCTCGGTGGCCATCAACACAAAACGGTTGGTCTCTGGATCAAGCAAATAGACCGAGCAGACCTGACTGCCCATGGCCTCTTTGACGCGCAACACAATAATCCCCAACGCCGCCTTGAGATCCTTGGCGGAGTTAACTTCCTGGACGATCTTGCGCAGCGTATTGAGCATGGCTCGGGGTCGAACTCCGTGTCAGGCGCGCGTTAAAAGGCGCGGGGCAAGCTCTTTGAGAGCGCGACGGTAGACCTCGCGCTTGAATGTCACCACCTGGCCCAACGGATACCAATAGCTGACCCAGCGCCAGCCATCGAATTCCGGTTTACCGGTCAAATCCATCCGCACCCGCTGCTCGTTAGAGATCAGGCGCAGCAAAAACCATTTCTGCTTCTGGCCGATGCACAGCGGCTGGCTGTGGGTACGGACCAAACGTTGCGGCAGACGATAGCGCAACCAGCCTCGCGTACAGGCGAGTATTTCTACATCTTCGCGTTCAAGGCCAACTTCTTCGTTCAGCTCACGGTACAAGGCGTCTTCTGGCGTCTCATCAGGGTTGATACCACCCTGCGGAAACTGCCACGCGTCTTGATTGATTCGGCGAGCCCAAAGTACCTGACCAGCATCATTTGTCAGAATAATCCCGACATTAGGACGGAAACCATCGGGGTCGATCACGGCAACAACCTCGCAAACGCATGTCGCCGCATTGTTCCACAAAGGTTGTGAAAGCAGCAACGCGCCACCCTGTCTTATGTGCACTCTTATTAAAAGACCGTATTCTTGTGCGCTTTCAACCGACAGCTCAGCGGGTAATTGCAATGCGTCTGGCTTTATTCGACTTGGACAACACCCTTTTAGGCGGCGACAGCGACCACGCATGGGGCGACTACCTGTGCGAACGCGGCATTCTCGACGGTGCTGCTTATAAAGCACGCAACGATGCGTTTTATCAGGATTACCTGGCAGGCACACTCGATAATGCGGCCTATCTGAATTTCAGCATGGAAATTTTCGGCCGTCATGACATGGCGCAACTGGATCAGTGGCACCGCGAATTCATGCGCGACTGCATCGAGCCGTTGATGCTGCCCAAAGCGCAAGCACTGCTGGCCCAACACCGCGACGCAGGCGACACGCTGGTCATCATCACCGCCACTAACCGCGTGGTCACCGCCCCCATTGCCAAACGCCTGGGCGTGGAACATTTAATCGCCACCGAGTGCGAAATCGTCGATGGCCGCTACACCGGCCGCAGCACCGACGTCCCGTGCTTTCGTGAAGGCAAGGTCACACGCCTGACACGCTGGACAGAAGAAAACGGCTACACGCTCGAAGACAGTTACTTTTACAGTGACTCGATGAACGACTTGCCGTTGCTGGAACGTGTCACCCATCCAGTAGCCGTGGACCCGGACCCCAACCTGCTGGCCGAAGCCAAGAAACGCGGCTGGAAGGTAATGTCGCTACGCGACTGAATGTAAAAGCCCCTCCTGGCAGAGGGGCTTGACGGGGTCAGGGCTCGTTTTAAACCGGCTTCGCGCCCATCAAACCTGCGATGGCGACAAAACAAACTGCGCAAAAAATAGCCAGTCCCAACGTGAAACGGGGGTGTTTGGCGACGCGCCCCAAACGCAGGCGATTGAGGCGTACCACCAGCCACACCCAACTCAGCGCACCCAGCAGGTATAAACAACTGCCCGCCAGCAGCCACAGTTGACTCAACGGCCAGCCCGCCAGATGCACCAGCCACCATCCGCTAACGGGTAATGCCAGCAAACACAGCCCCATCAATGCCCAGACAAAGCCCCAGGGGCGTCGTAACACGCCGCCCGACAGGTTTTTATCCCCGGCCCGGTAACGGCGAGTGACCACCACCAGCAACGCGATTGCGCAGACGAACAGCAGCAGCGTCGACACCCCATGCAACAGCTTCAACGCGGTGAAGGTTTCCATGTCATTGATTCCTTGAACGGTCCATTCAGCTTAGCGGCAATCAGCCAAGAAACAGCTGATAAGCCGGGTTATCACTTTCATCCCAATACGGGTAGCCGATGTCCGCCAATGCGGCAGGCACCAGATGGCGCTCGTCCGCAGGTACTTGCAGGCCCGCCATCACACGGCCATCAGCCGCGCCGTGGTTGCGGTAGTGGAACATTGAAATATTCCAGCGCCCGCCCAACTTGTTGAGGAAGTTGAACAAGGCACCCGGGCGTTCCGGGAATTCGAAGCGGAACAGTTGCTCATCACTGACTTTATCGGCATGCCCGCCCACCATGTGGCGGATGTGCAATTTGGCCAGTTCGTTGTCAGTCAAGTCCACCACCGGGAAGCCCTGTTCCCGCAGGCTCGCCAGCAGGGCGCTGCGCGGATCATTGATCGGGTGTGTCTGCACGCCGACAAAAATATGCGCTTCGCGCCCGGTGTGGTAGCGGTAGTTGAATTCAGTGATCTGGCGCTTGCCGATGGCCTGACAGAACGCCTTGAAACTGCCGACTTCTTCGGGAATGGTCACCGCGATAATGGCTTCACGGCCTTCGCCCAGTTCGGCGCGTTCAGCGACATGGCGCAACCGGTCGAAATTGACGTTGGCACCCGAGTCGATGGCGACCAGCGTTTGCCCCTTCACGCCACGCTGTTCGACATATTTCTTGATCCCGGCCACGCCCAGCGCGCCGGCAGGTTCGGTGATCGAGCGGGTATCATCGAAGATATCCTTGATGGCTGCACAGATCTCGTCCGTGCTGACCGTGATGACTTCATCCACGTAGTCTTTGCAGATATCAAACGTATGCTGGCCAATCTGGCCGACGGCCACGCCGTCCGCAAAAATGCCCACGGTCGGCAATACCACACGCTCGCCAGCGGCCATGGCGACTTGCAGGCAGTTGGAATCGTCAGGTTCAACGCCAATGACCTTGATGTCCGGCCGCAAGTACTTCACGTACGCGGCAATCCCTGCAATCAGCCCGCCGCCGCCCACCGGCACAAAAATCGCGTCCAGTGGCGCCGGGTGCTGGCGCAGAATTTCCATCGCCACGGTGCCCTGCCCGGCGATGGTGTGCGGGTCATCGTAGGGGTGTACGTAGACGTAGCCTTTTTGTTCGACCAGTTGCAGCGAATACGCCAGCGCCTCAGGGAAGGAGTCGCCGTGCAGCACCACAATGCCGCCACGCGAGCGTACGCCTTCAATCTTGATCTCCGGCGTGGTTTTAGGCATGACGATGGTGGCCTTGACCCCCAATTTTTTGGCGGCCAGGGCCAAGCCCTGAGCGTGATTGCCTGCAGAGGCCGTGACCACGCCACACGCGCGCTCGGCGTCAGTGAGGTGCATCAACTTGTTATAAGCGCCACGAATCTTGAACGAGTACACCGGCTGCAGATCTTCGCGTTTAAGCCAAATCTGATTGCCCAACCGCTCGGTCAGCTGGTTGGCGGCTTGCAAGGGCGTTTCAACGGCCACGTCATAAACGCGCGAGTTGAGGATCTTCTTAACGTACTGTTCGAGCATCGGAAAGCGTCACTGTGCGAGTTAGCAGGGACCAAGGAGTCTACCCCAGCGTTTACGCGGCCGACCACACGAAATGGGAGGTTTATACAGACCCTCCCCCTGACCCTCTTCTAAAAGGGAGAGGGAACTGAACAGGCGTGCTCGCTGAGCCAGACAGCAGCGCAAGGGCAAAGGGTCGCACCCATTGTCAGACCACGCCCACAGTTTGGCGCTTGCCCGTATAATGCCGCCCTTCTGTTTCCCTTCCCGCCCCGGAGCCCGCATGACCCAGGATCAACTCAAACAGGCCGTCGCCCAGGCGGCTGTCGATTTCATCCTTCCAAAACTGGATGACAAGAGCATCGTCGGGGTCGGCACCGGCTCCACCGCTAACTGCTTCATCGACGCACTCGCCCAGCACAAGGGTGCGTTCGACGGCGCTGTCGCCAGCTCCGAAGCCACCGCCGCACGCCTCAAGGGCTACGGGATTCCGGTCTACGAGCTGAACACCGTCAGCGATCTGGAGTTCTACGTGGACGGCGCCGACGAAAGCGACGAAAACCTGAACCTGATCAAGGGCGGCGGTGCTGCCCTGACCCGCGAGAAAATCGTCGCTGCCGTTGCCAAAACCTTTATCTGCATTGCTGACGCCAGCAAGCTGGTGCCGGTGTTGGGTGCATTTGCGCTGCCAGTTGAAGTGATCCCGATGGCCCGCAGCCACGTGGCCCGCGAATTAGTCAAACTGGGCGGCGACCCGGTTTACCGTGAAGGCGTAATAACCGACAACGGCAACATCATCATTGACGTGTTCAACATGCAGATCACCAACCCGGTGGAGCTGGAGCGCCAAATCAATGCCATCGTCGGCGTGGTGACCAACGGTTTGTTTGCCGCACGACCTGCTGATTTGCTGTTGCTGGGCACGCCTGAAGGCGTAAAGACCCTGTCCAGGTAATTCCTCGGGCATGAAAAAGCCGACGCATGCGTCGGCTTTTTTGTGCGCGGTGGTTTATCCGCGCTTGTAAACGATTTCCTTGGTGTCACCGTCACAGGTGCCAACCACTTTGCCATTAGCCGAAGCGCCTTTGTCGACGATCTCCAGCGAATAATGTGGAACACCTTTGGCGTCAATCTTGGCGGCAATTTCGCTTTTCAGCTCACCGCAGTCTTTCGCAGCGAAAGCGGTGCTCGCCAGTGCCATCAAACCGACAGCCACTAAAATCTTCTTCATCCGTCACATCCCCTGTTCAAAACAAAAAGGGTGCGCCGTGCTTGCGCAACGTCGCACCCAGACGGTGTAGCGGAGTTTATGGCAAACGGCCAGCTCACAAGTTCAAAAGGTTTGCACGACTCAGCTGCTGGCGATACGGAATCCGACCTTGAGCGTCACCTGATAGTGCGCCACTTTGCCGTCCTTGATATGCCCGCGGGTCTCCAGCACTTCGAACCATTCCATGTGCTTGATGCTTTTGTTGGCCTCGGCCAGTGCATTACTGATGGCGTCTTCTATGCTGCTCGGGGACGAGCCTACCAGTTCGATTTTTTTGTAGGTGTGATGGTCAGACATAACGTTCTCCATTTGTCGTAAGTCAAAGCCTAGCAGCGAATGTGCTGAATACTTGGGAAGCGATGCAAAAGGAAAAGTTCAGGTTTACTGCACTTTCTGAAAACGCCGCAGTCGGACTTAACACACACAGTCACTCATCAATGCAGGAGAGCCCAAATGGCTAGCAATTCTTTACGTAAAGCCTCGTTGCAAAGTATGGAAGCTGAGATCGAGAGCCTGCTTAAGTCTCTGGAAAGCCTCAAGGATGATGCCTCGGAAGAGTCCAAAAAGACCCTCAAGGCACTCAAAGGCAATGCTGAGAATGCCCTCAAGCATTCCCGTCATCTGCTGAGCGAAACTTTTGAAGAAGTGAAAGACAAAACCCGCGAGACGGCCATCGCCACTCGTGAATACGCCCAAGAGCATCCCTACGCGACTGCGGGCGTTGCCATCGGCGCGCTGGGCCTGCTGGCCGCTTACCTGATGTGCAAACGCGGCAACTAAACCGCGTTACGCGCAAGCTCAGCCTTGAGCCATTGCGCCAGTTGCCGGGCGCGCCCATCTGCGGCGCGCTTGGGCAGCCATAACGCCAGTTGCGCCGGGGTTTCCCCGAAACCCCATGGCGCAATCAGGCGTCCTGCCTTCAGATCCTCCGTAACCAACGGCTCAGGGGCAATTGCCACGCCCAACCCGGCGACGGCGGCTTCCAGCAAGTAATACAAGTGCTCAAACCCTTGTCCGAATTTCAACGCAGTTGCGTCGAGTGCCTGCTGCTGCGCCCAACTCGGCCATGCCTGTGGCCTTGAGGTCGTATGCAATAAGGGTTCGTCCAGCAAGGCGCCCGGCGGCGCATTGCGCAATTGCTCATAACGGACGAAACGCGGGCTGAGCACCGGCCCGATACGTTCGCTGCCCAGTTCATACACTTGCATATCGGCAGGCCACGGCGGTTCAGCGAATACCAGCAGCGCGTCGAGACCCGGTTTACGAGGGTCCAGATCGCCTTCACCGGCTGACAGGTGCAAACGCAAATCCGGCAAATCGGCATTCAACCGACCCAGGCGCGGGATGAACCAGCGCGCCAGCAAACTTCCCGAACACCCCAGCACAAAGGGCGCGTCGACATGGCTTTGCGTGAGTTCACTGCATACGTTTCGTAAGCGATCAAACGCCTCGCTGCTGGCATCGCGCAGTCGCACACCGGCATCAGTCAACCTCAAACCGCGGCCTTCCTTGACGAACAGGCTGACGCCCAGGTGCTCTTCAAGAACTTTGAGTTGCCGACTGACGGCGCCGTGGGTGACGTTCAACTGCTCGGCCGCCTGACTCACGCTGTTCAGGCGGGCGGTGGCTTCAAAAGCACGCAGGGCATTTAAGGGAGGAAGGTCGCGGCTCATGGTATCTGTGAGTTTTCCTGACAGGTTGCAGCGATCTTATCGGTTTTCATCCCGGTCTGTCGCGCGTAGAGTCAGGCCCATCGACCTTCGTACCTTTTCAGCTGGAGCGTCCCATGACCCAATCCAATTTGCGTAGCGGCCCTGATGCCAATGGCCTGTTCGGTTCATTCGGCGGCCGTTACGTGGCAGAAACCCTGATGCCGTTGATCCTTGAACTGGATCGTGAATACGAGCTGGCCAAGCACGACCCCGAATTCATTAAAGAGCTGGCCTACTTTCAGCGCGACTACGTGGGTCGCCCCAGCCCGCTGTACTACGCCGAACGCCTGACCGAATTCTGCGGCGGTGCAAAGATCTACCTCAAACGTGAAGAGCTGAACCACACCGGCGCGCACAAGATCAACAACTGCATCGGCCAGATTCTGCTGGCACGGCGCATGGGCAAAAAACGCATCATTGCTGAAACCGGCGCCGGGATGCACGGCGTAGCCACCGCCACCGTAGCGGCGCGTTTCGGCCTGCAATGCGTGATTTACATGGGCACGACCGACATCGAACGCCAGCAGGCCAACGTGTTCCGCATGAAGCTGCTGGGCGCCGAAGTGATCCCGGTCGTGGCCGGCACCGGCACGCTCAAGGACGCCATGAACGAAGCCCTGCGTGACTGGGTGACCCATGTCGACAGCACGTTCTACCTGATCGGCACCGTGGCGGGCCCGCACCCGTACCCGGCGATGGTGCGGGATTTCCAGGCGGTAATCGGCAAGGAAACCCGTGACCAAATGCTGGCGCAGGAAGGCCGTCTTCCCGACAGCCTGGTGGCCTGCATCGGGGGCGGCTCCAATGCCATGGGCCTGTTCCACCCGTTCCTGGATGACACACAGGTTGAAATCATCGGCGTGGAAGCGGCCGGGTACGGCATCGAAACCGGCAAACACGCGGCCAGCCTCAATGGCGGCGAGCCAGGCGTGTTGCACGGTAACCGTACCTTTCTGTTGCAAGACGACGACGGTCAGATTATCGACGCACACTCGATTTCTGCGGGTCTCGACTATCCCGGCATTGGCCCGGAACACGCGTGGTTACACGACATCGGTCGCGTTGAATACACCTCGGTCACTGACGACGAGGCCCTCGACGCGTTCCATAAATGCTGCCGCCTGGAAGGCATCATTCCCGCACTGGAAAGCGCCCACGCGCTGGCTGAAGTATTCAAGCGCGCGCCGACCCTGCCAGCCGATCACCTGATGGTGGTCAACTTGTCCGGCCGGGGCGACAAAGACATGCAAACCGTGATGCACCACATGGAACAATCCCAGCAGGAGAAACACTGATGAGCCGCCTGCAAACCCGCTTTGCTGAACTCAAGCAACAGAACCGCGCCGCATTGGTGACCTTCGTCACGGCGGGCGATCCTGACTACGCCACCTCGCTGGCCATTCTCAAAGGGCTGCCAGCGGCGGGGGCTGACGTGATCGAGTTGGGCATGCCGTTCACCGATCCGATGGCCGATGGCCCGGCCATTCAGTTGGCCAACATTCGCGCCCTCGGCGGCCATCAAAATTTGGCCAAAACCCTGCAAATGGTGCGCGAGTTTCGTGAAGGGAATAGCGATACACCACTGGTGTTGATGGGTTACTTCAACCCGATCCACCATTACGGCGTGGCAAAATTCATTGCCGAAGCGAAGGAGTCGGGCGTTGACGGCATGATCGTGGTCGACATGCCGCCGGAGCACAACAGCGAGCTGTGCGACCCGGCACAAGCGGCGGGTCTGGACTTCATCCGCCTGACCACACCCACCACCGACGACGCACGCCTGCCCAAAGTACTGACCGGCAGTTCGGGTTTTGTGTATTACGTATCGGTGGCGGGTGTGACCGGCGCCGGCTCAGCGACCACCGACCAGGTGAGTGAAGCGATTGAGCGTCTGCGTCGGCACACTGATTTGCCAATCAGTGTCGGGTTTGGCATTCGCACCCCGGAACAGGCGGCCGCCATTGCCCGTTTGGCCGATGGCGTGGTTGTCGGGTCGGCGCTGATCGACAAGATCGAAAATGCCGCCACACCTGAGCAGGCCGTGGATGGCGTGCTGAGCCTGTGCGCAGCGTTGGCTGAAGGTGTTCGCAAAGCCCGCGGCTGACCGGGGCAAACCTGCTGGCAGGTTGTGCCAGCAGGTCATCGGACGGATTTCCGCTTGTTGAGCACCCTTGCCAGACGGTCTCCCCCTTGCTGGATCACCGCCACCAGCACCACCAGCAACACAATCACGGTGAGCATCACTTGCGTGTCAAAGCGCTGGTAGCCATACCGATAGGCAATGTCACCCAGCCCGCCCGCACCGATGGCACCTGCCATGGCGGAGGAATTGATCATGGTCACCAGGGTGATGGTGAATCCGCCGACGATGCCGGGTAATGCTTCAGGCAGCAGGACATGCCAAATGATGTGATGGCGTTTACAGCCCATGGCTTGTGCCGCCTCGATCAGGCCGTGGTCCACTTCACGCAAGCTGACTTCTGCAATCCGCGCAAAGAACGGGGTCGCGGCGATGGTCAGTGGCACAACGGCCGCCCACACGCCGTACGTCGTACCGACAATCAGCCGGGTGAAAGGGATCAGCGCCACCATCAGAATCAAAAACGGGATGGAGCGAAACAGGTTCACGAACGCGCCCAACGCTTTATTCAGCGCGGGCGCCTGATAAATGCCGCCCTTGTCGCTGGTCACCAGAATCACGGCCAGTGGAATGCCCAGCACGAGCGCGATCAACGACGACACGCCGACCATCAGGAAGGTGTCGATCACCCCCTGCCACAAACGATCAAATGCCATAACCGACCACCTCGACCTGTTGTGCCCAATGTTGAGCGCGTTTACGCAATTCCTCTGCGCCCAGTGATACACCGCTGACACTGAGCAGCAGTTGCCCCAGCGCATGGCCCTGAATCTGCTCAACCCCGCCATGCAGCAAGCGCACCTGGCCGCCGAGTGCAGCAAACAAGGCGCCAAGGTCAGGCTCCTGCGCCTGCTGGCCCGTAAATCGCAGGCGCAGGATCACATCCGATTGCGCCGACACGGGTTGCGCGCTAATGCGCGCCTGCAAGCCTTCGGGCAACGCATCCTGTAGCGGTGCGAGCAGGGTTTTGCTGACCTCGTGCTGCGGGTTGCCAAACACTTGCCACACAGGGCCCTGCTCAACGATTCGTCCTTGTTCCAGCACCACCACCCGATGACAGATGTCGCGAATCACCGCCATCTCATGGGTGATAAGTACGATGGTCAACCCAAGCCGCTGATTGATTTCGCGCAACAAGCCGAGGATCGATTGGGTGGTTTCGGGATCAAGTGCCGACGTGGCTTCGTCGCACAATAAAATGGCAGGGTTATGCACCAATGCGCGGGCAATGCCTACGCGCTGTTTCTGCCCACCGGACAGCTGCGCCGGGTAAGCCGTGTGCTTGCCTTGCAGGCCCACCAGCTCCAGCAGCTCGCGGACTTTTTGCTCACGTTGCAATTTGGGAACGCCAGCCACTTTCAGCGGCAGCTCCACGTTCTGCCACACGGTCTTGGCGGACATCAGGTTGAAGTGCTGGAAGATCATGCCGATCTGCCTGCGCAACGCCACCAGCGCGTTTTCATCAAACCCGCCAATGTCGACCTGATCAATCAGCACGCGGCCGCTGCTGGGCTGTTCAAGGCGGTTGATGGTGCGAATCAACGACGATTTACCCGCACCACTGCGGCCGATGATGCCGAAGATCTCCCCGCGTTGAATCGCCAGGTCGATGCCCTTGAGCGCATCCACCGGGCCTTGGCGTCCGTCATAGGTTTTGCCCACGCCGATAAAACGCACATGGGCGCGGCTTAATTCAGGGTGCAATTGAGTCTGGGTCGCACTGGGCGGCTGGACGTCGAGCCGCCCCGTGCGAGCAATGGCCACGCTCATGATCAGCCTCCCCAGCCCGGCTGGTACAAGGTGCCGTAGGTTTCATCCAGCGAGGCCTTGACCACCGGCGAGTGCTGATAAATGTCCACGAATTTGGCGATGCGCGGATCGTCCTTGTTCTGCGGTTTGATGACGAACTGAATCACGTACTCCGGGTGATCGAGACCATCAAACAGCAGGGCGGATTGTGCATCGAACGTTTTGGCCAGACGGATGTAAGCCGGATATCCCTGGACCAAATCGGCGTCATCGTACGCGCGCACCAATTGCACGGCCTCGACTTGCAAAATATTGATTTTTTTCGGGTTGGCGGTGATGTCGGCTTCGGTGGCTTTGTAACCGACACCCGGTTTGAGCGTAATCAATCCCGCCTTGGCCAGTAACTGCAGACCGCGACCGCTGTTGATCGGGTCATTGGCGATCGCCACTGTGGCACCTGCGGGTAGGGCTTCCAGGCTTTTGTACTTTTTGGAGTACAAACCGATGTTGTTGATGATCCCCGGTTTGAACGGCACCAGATCACTGCCGGATGCTGCGTTGGCGTTTTCCAGAAATGGAATGTGCTGGAAATAGTTAATGTCGATATCGCCCGCGGCCAGTGCGGTGTTGGGCACGATCCAGTCCGTGAACTCTACCAGCTCCACCTTCAGACCCTGTTTGTCAGCTTCAGCGACGGCTTTTTCCAGCGGCATGGCAAAAGCGGCCGTCGTGCCGACCTTGAGCGGGCTATCGGCGGCGTGGGTAAATCCGCTGAGCAGACCGAGGGCTAACACCAGTGCGTTGACTGGGTGAGTGATGTGTTTTTTATTCATGGGTAGGTTCCAGTCAAGGGGTGAAATTCAGTGACGCTGCTTCAAGCGCTGTGGCGGTAACCCGCGCCGGTGTGGCGTTGGGGCAAGTGCGCATCGCCTTCGGTAAACAGTTTTTGACGCAGGCTGCCGTGGTCGTAGGCCGTCTTGTACGAACCCCGGCGCTGCAGTTCGGGAATCACCCACTTGATGAAGTCCTCGTAACTTTCGGGAGTGACAATGCGGGTCAGGTTGAAGCCGTCTAGGCCGGTTTCAGCAATCCACGATTCCAGCTCATCGGCTACTTGTTCCGGTGAACCCACCACGGTCATGTAGCGACCGCCCAACGCGTGCTGTTCGAGCAGTTTGCGACGTGTCCAATCGTTGGTTTGCAGCACCTGGGTGGCGGACTGAATGGCGTTGCTCTTGACGTACTGGATCGGTTCGTCCAGTTCGTAGTCCGAGAAGTCGATGCCCGTGGAGCTGGAGAAATGCGCCACACCGGCTTCGGCGCTGGCAAAGCTCAGGTATTCCTCGCGTTTGGCGCGCGCCTGTTGCTCAGTCGGCGCGACGATCACGTTGAGCCCCATGAACACCTTGATGTCATCCGGGTTGCGCCCGGCCGCCTCGGCGCTGGCACGCACTTTATCGACCTGCTGCCGGGTCGCCGCTTTGGTCTGACCGCTGATGAACACGCATTCAGCGTGGCGTCCGGCGAAGGCCAGACCACGATCGGAGCTGCCTGCCTGAAACAGCACCGGCGTGCGCTGGGGCGAGGGCTCGCACAAGTGATAGCCCTCCACCTGATAGAACTCGCCGTGGTGCTTCACCTTGTGCACCTTCTCCGGCCGGGCATAGATGCGCTGCGCCGGATCGTTAATCACCGCGCCGTCTTCCCAACTGCCTTCCCACAGTTTGTAGAGCACCTCAAGGTATTCGTCGGCCTGGTCATAACGGCGGTCATGCTCAACTTGTTCCTTCAACCCCATCGCCTTGGCAGCGCTGTCGAGGTAGCCGGTTACGATGTTCCAGCCCACCCGGCCGCGACTCAGGTGGTCCAGTGTCGACATGCGACGCGCGAATAAATACGGCGGTTCGTAAGTCAGATTCGCCGTCAGACCAAACCCAAGGTGTTTGGTGACCGCTGCCATCGCCGAAACCAACAACAAAGGGTCATTGACCGGCAATTGAATCGACTCTTTGAGCGGCACATCCACCGACTGCTGATACACGTCGTACACGCCGACGATGTCCGCAATAAACAGGCCGTCAAAAAGCCCGCGCTCCAGCAACTGCGCCAGTTCTGTCCAGTACTGGAGGGTATTGAATTGAGTGGAGTTATCCCGCGGATGCGTCCACAGCCCATGGTTGATATGGCCAATGCAATTCATGTTGAAGGCATTGAGCAGGATTTTCTTCTTGGCCATCAGATGGTCCCCCGCCGTGGTGGGTTTTCATCATTGAGGTAGTAATTGCCCACAGCGTGATACTTCCAGCGCACCGGATCATGCAGGGTGTGCACCCGGGCGTTACGCCAGTGGCGGTCCAGCCCGTGCTCGGCCAGGGTTGCCTGGCTACCCGCCAGTTCAAACAACGTACTGCCGGCGGCCAGGGAAATCTCCGTGCTCAAGGCGCGCACCTCGGCCACGGCGATAGATGCGGCGGCCACTGTCTGCGCGTTCGGGTTGGCCTGGGCAATATCAAGGAACTCCCCGGCCCGCTCCAGCAGGGCTTCGGTTGCACTCAGGCGCACGCTCAGGTGACCAAAACTTTTGAGGGTCAACGGGTCTTCGCTGGCGATGTCGGTGGTGGCGTCGATCCACGGGCGGGTTTTGGTGCGCACAAAGTGCAACGCGTCTTCATAAGCTGCCCGTGCAATACCGGTGTCGATGGCCGCATGAAGGATCTGCGCCAGAGGGCCAACCGTCGTCGGACGTTCGAAAGCGCTTTGGAACGGAATCACGTCTTCAGCGGCCACAAACACGTTGTCGAACACCACCGAACCACTGCCAGTGGTGCGCTGGCCGAAGCCACTCCAGTCATCAATCACGGTCAGTCCATCGCTGTCACGTGGCACAAACGCCAGATGCTGCACACCGTCGTCATCGACGACAGAGGTCGGAATGCGCTGCGCATACAGCGCGCCCGTGGCGTAAAACTTGCGCCCGGTAATGCGGAAACCATGCTCGGCCTTGGCCAGATGAGTGGTGCGCTCATGGGCGTTTTTGGTACCCAGCTCTGCCAGCGCATTGCCGAAACGCTTGCCCGCGAGGACCTCTTCGTAGAAACGCTGCTGTTGCTGCGGCTGACCATTTACACGCAGGACTTCAAGTGCATAAAAATGGTTTTGCGGGATTTGCCCGAGCGAGCTGTCGGCAGCCGAAATCAAGGCAATCACGCTGGCCAGCGTGGTCGTTGAAACCCCCGCACCGCCATAGGCTTTGGGCACGGAAATGCCCCACAGGCCGGTGCGGGAAAACAGTTCGAGTTCATCATGCGGCAAGCGCCGTTCGCGGTCGCGCAGGGCGCTGTCGCGCTTCAGGATGGTAGCCAGCTCACGTGCTACGCTCAGGGCCTCGGTGTCGCTGCGCAGCACCGGGACCTGTTGGGATGTCAGTGACATGGTTCTCTCCAGCGTCAGATCCAGGAATGCCGGGCAGGCAAGGTGCCGTTCAGGCGGTAGGCGCCGATGGCGTGGTATTTCCAGCGCACGGGGTCGTGAAGCGTGTGAACGCGGGCGTTACGCCAATGCCGGTCAAGGTTGAACTCCGCCAGGGTGGCGCGGCTGCCGGATAGCTCGAAGAGCTTTTCGCTGGCCAATAACGAGAGTTCGGTGCTCAGGACTTTGGCTTCGGCCACGGCAATTGAGGCCCGAGCGGCTGCCTGAGCGTCGACGGGGTAGGCGCTGACGTCATCCAGCACGCGTGCGGCCTTACGCAGCAGCGCTTCGGCGGCATGCAACTCAATGCTGAGCTTGCCAATGTCAGCGACCACATACGGATCATCGCTGTTGCGCTCAACGTTGGCGTCAATCCACGGGCGAGAGCGTTCGCGTACGAAACGGATAGTGTCGGCAATGGCTTCGCGGGCGATGCCCAGGTCAATGGCCGCCTGAACCAGCTGCGACACCGCGCCTTGAATATTCGGGCTTTCGTTAATGCGCCAGTTGTCGACCACCAGGTCAGCGTCAACGCGCACATTGTTGAGCAGCACGGTGCCACTGGCGGTCGTGCGTTGACCAAAGCCTGACCAGTCGTCCACCACGCGTAAACCCGGCGTTGCACGCTGCACAAAGGCAATGACTTGCTTGCCTTCGTCGTTTAGCGCTTTGACGGCAATCCAGTGGGCAAACAACGCGCCGGTCGAGTAAAACTTCTGACCGTTGATAACGAACGCATCACCCTCAGCCGTGATTCGCGCTTTGAGGTCGAGGGTATTTTTACTGCCGCGCTCCGGGCCGGCATTCCCGATGCGCCCCCCCTTCAGCACGCGACTAAACAGCTGCTCTTTTTGAGCCTGAGTTGCCGTATTCAGCACCAGGTTCAGGATTCCGACCTGATTTTGCGGGATCTGCCCGAGTGCCGGGTCGGCTGCCGAGATGATCGCAAAGACTTCGGCCAAGGTGACATAAGACACCTGAGGGCCGCCAAACTCGCGGGGAATGGTAATACTGCCCAAACCACTTTGGGTGAACGCCTCGATCTGGGACCACGGCAGTTGGCGTTGCCGGTCACGCTTGGCAGCCTGTTCGCGGGCCACCGCAGCCAGGGCGTGCGCAGCTTCAAGGGCTTCATTATCCGTACGCAGAATGTGCGCAGATAACAACAAAGGCGCGACGTCCTGGTCGCTGTGCAAATGTGCATTAGCCAAATCAGACATTAGTACCGCTCCTTGGCTGCACCCAATGCCCTGGCGTTACGCACAAGGGTGATTGTGTTACTGACCATACCTACCTCGCATCTCATGGGAGCGCCATTCAAACGGCGCGGGTAATCACTAGAGAGTCCGGTGGTCCGGTCTATATACCCTAATCGAGTATAAAAATTTTAAACACTAACTTTTAGGAATATGGATAGACGCTTCTCACATCATTTTTTCTTATTTCCTACGGCGTTGTGCCGTCTATTCTCGCCAATTAGGCCTCGGCTCGGCTGCGCGCAACAGCTCGCGGGGTGCAGGGTTAACGTAACGTTTGTTGGCGCCGACCTTGATGCTGCGAGGAGGCGCCCAGCGCGAGTTGTTGCCGACGCGATCAATCACGCAATAGGTGATTTCCAGCTTCGGGTCTTCTCCGGCCTCCTGAATGATCTCGGGCGCCACGAACACGTTGACGGGTCTACCAATATCCATCACACGCAATTTGGGTACATCCATGCGAATGTCGCCCCACATCAGCGTGATGGCGTCTTCGACTGCCATGTTGGGATAAGGCTCGATGGTCAGCGGCACCCCACGCTTCATTTGACTTGGGTTGATCCCATAGCGCTGGATCGGATCAGGAATGGTCACGGGCGCCAATCCCTGATTTTCCTCACCGATGGCCTTTCCGCCTGGCGAATCCAGCTTTACCAGGACTTTGAGTTGAGTGGAAAGTGCAGGGCTGCTGCCGATATGCATGACGCGATAATAAAGCCGGGACGTACCGTTCTGAATGAAACTCTCAGGCACTCTAAGCTGGCAGGGCTGCCCCACATCCAACTTGCCAACTTGCTGGGAAGTTACATAACAGCCATCCCAGAACAAATCGATCAGGTCGCCCTCCTCCATATTTGGATAAGGCAGTATTGTAATGAACAACTGCTCGGCGGCTAACGCACAAATAGTGCTTTTATTAGTTTGATAAAGGGTGGGCGCCGCGAGCTTTTGAGTGTGCGAGGTGAACGGCATATAGAAACTCCATAATCAATTATTAAGTACATAACCGCGTACGCCAGAGCATTTACATGCCTGACAGGGAGGCAAGCAACGGATGTCGTTAGCCCTGAATTCGTGTGATTGTCGCGAACTCGATCACCCCTGCAGTCGGTGCAATCGATAGTAAGTACATGCACTGGCAATCTTTTTATTAGATAAGAGGCTAAGAAGGTGGGTGTCAAGTTAGAACTAAACGAATACACATGTCTTCGCGCTATTCGGAAAGATCCTACTTACGAAACGCTTCTGTCACTAGAAGTGTGCATGTGTAAGTTTAAAATCTACACATATGTAATGTGCGCTCGCACAAGTTTTAGTGTTCTAAAGCACAGTTAACATATTAGCCGCTTTAAATACTTTTCCGGATGTATCGCTTTTTTGTTATCGCGCGTATTTACAGACAATTCCTACATCGGCTTGAACATAGACCGCCGGGACGGTCTGAGTTCATGTTGGGCGAGCCACCCTAATATGGCGATACGCCAAAGCTGAGTTTTTTTCGGCTTCCCTCTAAGCTGGTAGGCCACAGCTGAAATTTTTGTCAAAAATTTCACATGTAATATGGATAATCCCTACGCGAGAAAACCGTCTCTGCCGCCTGTTTGTATTATTTAGACGTAGCAAAAAATTCTGGAAGAGCACACCAATGCCCACCGATCCTCAGCAAAATCCGCCCGCCAGTCGAGCTTCCCGCTTTGTCTTGCGCTGGTATTACTGGCTTTTATTATTGGCAGTTTTGCTCTACGGCCTGATGATAGCGATGCACTGGGACGATCGTGGCGCGTTATGGGTGCTAGAGCGGTTTGAGAGCAAGACAGAACAGAATGAAAGCGTCTGGCTGCCTGATTACACGGCGGTCATCGATGCCAAAGTGTTGCCCGGCATGGAAAAAGATGAAGCGTCTGACCTTGCGTATTCGCCACTCACAAAGACGTTGTTTTCGGTCATGGGGAAAAACCCGTTTTTGGTCGAGTTAACCCTTGAGGGTGAGGTGTTGCGCAAGATCCCATTGGAGGGCTGGAATAACCCGGAAGGGCTGACCGTGATGGAAAACGGGTTGCTGGCGATCGTTGATGAACGCATGCACTCACTGTCACTTGTGAAGGTCGACGCCAATACCAAGCGCTTGAACATCGCTGATTTCCCGCAATACGAACTGGGGCTTTCAAAGAATCAGAACAAGGCTTTTGAAGCCATTGCCTGGGACCCGCGCCGCCAACAATTGCTGTTGGGCGAAGAGCGACCGCCCGCCATGTTCACGTGGAAAAGCGATGGCAGCCAGGTGCTCAGGGGTGACAAGCAAAAAGTAATCAGCGATGAGCTGGATCTGCGCAACCTTTCGGCTTTGAGCGTTGATCCGCGCACAGGTCATACGCTGGTGCTGTCAGCCGATTCGCACATGTTGCTCGAACTGGATGAGCAGGGTCAGCAAGTCAGTTTCATGACCCTGCTCGGCGGCTTCAATGGCTTGAAAGACACAATTCCTCGTGCTGAAGGCGTCGCCATTGATGAACATGGGACTCTGTACATGGTGAGTGAACCCAACCTGTTTTATCGCTTTGAGAAAACGAAGAAATAACCTATTGCTGCGTAGGATTTTTCTATGAGGCGTCAGCGACCATTGTGGATTAAGGTTTAATTCATACAGCCGTGGTATTTACACGGCCTGATCTGATTTGAGTCCGACCCCCATGCGCCGCACCCGCCGCACTACCGTTTTTATTATTAGCCTCATGATTGTGCTGTTCGTGGCCGCAGGCTTTGCTGCGCAGCACTTTCGCCTGTTTGAGCGAACATGGTTCAACGCCCGCCAACTGTGGGAACCGGTTGATCCGAATAGCATTAACCTGGGTGAGTATCAGGCCGTGCTTCAGGGCCAGAAGATTGATGGCCTTGAGGATGACGTATCGGCACTCACCTACGACCCGGTGCGCAAAAGCCTGTTCACGGTCACCAACAAGCAAGCCGAGTTGGTGGAGCTGTCGCTGGATGGGCGAATTTTGCGACGTATCCCGTTAATCGGTTTTGGGGATGCAGAGGCAGTGGAGTTCATTGGTCCGGATACCTACGTCATTACCGATGAGCGCCAGCAGCGTTTGATCAAAGTCCATGTGGATGACAACACCCACGTACTGGACGCCGCTGATGCAGAACAGCTGACGTTGGGCATCAACCTGTCGGGTAATAAAGGGTTTGAAGGGCTGGCGTACGACTCGGCGGGCAAGCGTCTGTTTGTGGCTAAAGAGCGTGATCCCATGCTGATCTACGAAGTGCGCGGCTTTCCTCAGTCCAATCCCCAGCAGCCGTATGCAACCCACGTGGTAAACAACCCGCGCCGCGATTCCCGACTGTTCGTGCGCGACTTGTCGAGCCTGCAATTCGATGAACGTAGCGGCCACTTGCTGGCGCTGTCTGACGAGTCGAAGCTGTTGATCGAACTGGACGTAGAAGGACGCCCTATCAGCATGTTGTCCCTGAAGAAAGGACGGCATGGCTTGAAGAAATCGGTCCCGCAAGCTGAAGGCATCGCGATGGATGATGAAGGCACGGTATACGTGGTCAGTGAGCCGAATCTGTTTTACGTATTTAAAAAGCCCTCGGCCGATCAGTGATCGGCTGAAACAGGTGCTGTGCGCTTGGGCAGGAACGGCGGCAAATACAGCGCCAGATATGCCTCGAAAACCCGCATGCCCTCTTCGGCCATACGCGGCGTAATGCTGCCATGAAGCTGGATGGAACGTGCATACACGCGATCCCCCAATTCCATCGCCAAGGTAAAGACGTCTACATCGTCGGGCAGGGCTGGCAGTTCGAAATGCCGGGAAAAGACGGTGTGGAGCAGTTGGCCCAGTTCCAGGTCGTGTTGGCGGTCGGCCTGAGTGACTTCAGTCAAACCATGTTGCGCCAGAATCAGCTGTCGCGCGGCCGCATCCTCGTTGTAAATCCTCAGCATGCGTTGCTCCAACACACGCGCTAAATCGTGCCAGCCGTGCAGTTGCGCATGCTCGACAGGGGCTTGCAGGCAGCCACGAAAGGCCGCATGCACATCACTGGTGAGGGCTTCGAGCAACCCCGGCACACCGGAGAAAAAATGGTAGACCGAGGACGGAGGAATGTGCGCCCGCTCTGCCACGCTGTAAATGGACAAACTGGCCACCCCTTCGGTGGCAAGCAACGTGCGGGCGGCATCGAGTATTGCCTCAATCCGACCCTGGCTACGTGCGCGGGCCTTGCGAGGTGTTGCGCGTGAGGCGGCGGGACGCGTCATGGGTGTCTCCTGCGGGGCAGCAGGCATTGTACGAGCCGTATGAGCAGTTAGCCACTGACCCTCACCGTGCGTGGGCTCACCGGCTGGACCGAATGTGAGTCCGTGGGAAACATCAACTGAAAAGTCGCTATCTGCGCCTGCGACACCTCTACGGGAGTCTTCAAGAGATGCCAGCGGACCTTCTCAATGCAGGCTGGGTCAGGTAAGGCCCTTTTGTATACAAAGTAGTCCCGTTGAGCCGGCAGAAACTGTTCCACATTGAAATGCCCCAGCACGTAGGCATCGTCCTTGTGCCGAGGCATCACCCCCAATAACTGGGCCAGGCCGTTGTTTTCTTTTCCTTGCTCGAACTGAATGGCAATCACCGCCAGCGCACCTTTGTCATCGCGATGAACAAGGTGCGCAACCAGTGGGTAAATCCGGCCCTGAATGTGCTCTGCGCTGGGTGTATGAAAATGCAACTGCACAAATTCGTAGACTTTATTGCCTAACCTGAGCTCACCTTTGGTGTCTGTAAGCACTTCCAGACTATGGCCGTTATGCCTCACAGTGGCAGGCCCCGGGAGATAGCGGGTCTTCAATGCCGGCAAGTCGGCAAGCACCGCGCGCTCAATATTGATGGGCGCCTGCTGCTCCCCGGCGTTACACAACGCGTATTTTGGGTCCAACGCTGCCAAATTTTCAGCCAAGGCAGAGTGATAGACCAGCAACGCCAGTAACAAAATAAGCGCAGCCAAGCGGTGATGTTTGAGAGCTGAACGCTTCAAGACAAGATGCATAAAAAGGCAGTCCGATAAAGGTCATGGAGCGCCCTACGTGAGGCTCAACAAGTCGATCATCTTGGGAGCTTCAGATGCATTTATATGTAGGATTTATCCTGTTTCTCATCAGAAAAAGCCTGAATAACCGAAAGTAATGACCATAAAAAACGCCGCGGGCTTGGGAGCCGGCGGCGTCTTTATAAAGCACGGACCGTTTACACGGTGTGCAAGTACCAGTTGTATTCGAGATCGGAGATGGAGTGTTCAAACTCTTCCAGCTCACTCTCCTTGCAGGCCACAAAAATATCGATGTATTTCGGGTCGATGTATTTGGCCATGACTTCGCTGTCGTCCAGCTCGCGCAGGGCATCACGCAAGTTGTTGGGCAGGCTTTGCTCGTTCTGCTCGTAGCTGTTGCCTTCGACCGGTGCACCCGGCTCGATTTTGTTGGTCAGGCCGTGGTGAACACCGGCCAGAACAGACGCCATCAACAGATACGGGTTGGCATCGGCACCCGCAACCCGATGCTCAATACGCACAGCGTCGGACGAACCGGTCGGAACGCGGATCGCAACCGTGCGGTTGTCCAGCCCCCAGCACGGCGAATTCGGCACGTAGAACTGTGCGCCGAAACGACGGTAGGAGTTAACGTTAGGGCAAAGGAACGCCATTTGGGCGGGCAGGGTCTCCAGCACACCGCCGATTGCATGGCGCAATGCGGCGTTCTGCTCGGGATCCTCGCTGGCAAAAATGTTCTTGCCGTCTTTGTCCAGAATCGAAATATGTACATGCAACCCGTTACCCGCCTGGCCCGGATAAGGCTTGGCCATGAACGTGGTGTCCATCTCATGGTCGTAGGCGATGTTTTTGATCAGGCGCTTGAGCAATACCGCGTAGTCGCAAGCCTTGATCGGGTCGGCAACGTGGTGAAGGTTCACTTCGAACTGAGCCGGGGCGCTTTCTTTAACAATGGCGTCAGCCGGGATGCCTTGCTCTTTCGCACCTTCCAGAATGTCCTGGAGGCAATCGACGTACTCGTCGAGGTCGTCGATCAGGTACACCTGTGTCGAATGCGGGCGTTTGCCAGAAATTGGCGAGCGCGGAGGTTGCGGACGACCGTTCACGTTCTCCTGGTCAATCAGGTAGAACTCCAGCTCGAACGCGGCGCAAATGGTCAGGCCCAGATCGTCAAATTTGGTCACCACTTGACGCAGGACTTCGCGCGGATCGGCGAAGAAAGGTTCACCTTCAAGTTCGTGCATGGTCATCAGCAGTTGCGCGGTTGGGCGCTTTTGCCATGGTTCATTGCACAGGGTGTCAGGGATTGGATAACAGATTCGGTCTGCGTCACCGATGTCCAGACCCAAACCGGTGCTTTCCACCGTCGAGCCATTGATATCCAGGGCAAATAAAGAGGCTGGCAGGTTGATGCCTTTCTCGTAAACCTTGTGGAGGCTGGTGCGTTCAATGCGCTTGCCGCGCACTACACCATTCATATCCGCAATTAGAAGGTCAACGTACAGAACCTCAGGATGTTCCTTAAGGAACGCGTTCGCTTCATTCAGCTGAACGGCACGCGGGGGTACCGACATGATGCAACACCTTTGTTGTTAAAAATATCAATCATTGAGCGCTACGGGTTTCAGTCAACCCGAACGGCATACCGAAGTCAAGCAGCCTGTTTTTCGCCCTAAAAAAGCGCCGAAAGGCCATTTTTGACGCTTTTTAGGGCGTCATTTATCCAAAAAAAACTGTGCCGCCCGCAGGCTTGAGCGGGCCGTGTTGTATTTTTTACGGGGGTGTTGTGTAAAAAAATGAACAAGGCTAAGCTCGATTCAAACCCATAACAGCAATAATACCGGGGTGTTACATGTCACGCCTGCCGTTAATCGGCGTCACCGCCTGCACCAAGCAGATCGGTTTGCATCCTTATCACATTACCGGTGACAAGTACGTGCGAGCTGTTGCGGTAGCAGCCAAAGGCTTGCCTCTGATCGTTCCGTCGTTGGCGGAGCTTATTGATCCGACCGATATTCTTGACGGTCTGGATGGCCTGCTATTTACCGGGTCACCCTCCAATATCGAACCTCATTTGTATCACGGCCCGGCCAGTGCCCCTGGCACGCTGCATGACGCTGACCGTGACCGCACCACCCTGCCCTTGATCCGTGCCGCATTGGCAGCGGGCGTACCCGTGCTCGGCATTTGCCGCGGGTTTCAGGAGTTGAATGTAGCCCTCGGCGGCTCGCTTCACCAGAAACTCCACGAAGTCGACGGTTTCATCGAGCACCGTGAAGACCCCAGCGCCCCCGTTGACGTGCAATACGCCCCTAGCCACGCCATGCACGTTCAGCCCGGCGGCGTATTGGCCGGCCTGGGCGTACCCGCCGAGTTCGAAGTCAACTCCATTCACACCCAAGGCATTGACCATCTGGCCCCGTGTTTGCGGGTTGAAGCCACTGCTCCGGACGGTCTGGTAGAAGCGGTTTCGGTCGAAGGCGGCAAGGCTTTTGCTTTAGCGGTTCAGTGGCACCCCGAATGGCAGGTAAGCTCTAACCCGATTTACCTCGCCATCTTCCAGGCATTTGGAGATGCCTGCAGACGGCGCGCAACACAACGCGACGCCGATGCGTCAGTAAACGCCTGACTTATTCAAGTCAGGAAACTCAGCCCAGAGGCATTTATGAGTAACAACCTCGACCAGCTCACCGATTGGTTGAAAGACCACAAGATCACAGAAGTCGAATGCATGATCGCCGACCTTACCGGGATTACTCGCGGCAAGATCTCGCCGACCAACAAGTTCATTGCCGAAAAAGGCATGCGCCTGCCCGAGAGCGTATTGCTGCAGACCGTAACGGGCGACTACGTCGAAGACGACATCTATTACGAACTCCTCGATCCGGCCGACATTGATATGGTCTGCCGGCCCGACGAGAACGCCGTATTTCTCGTGCCTTGGGCGATTGAGCCTACGGCCCAGGTGATTCACGACACCTACGACAAGCAAGGCAACCCGATTGAGTTGTCGCCGCGCAACGTGCTGAAAAAGGTGCTCAAACTCTACGCCGACCACGGCTGGCAGCCCATCGTGGCACCGGAGATGGAGTTTTACCTGACCAAGCGCAGCGACGACCCGGACTACCCGCTGCAACCGCCAGTCGGTCGCTCTGGCCGCCCGGAAACAGGTCGCCAGTCCTTCTCTATAGAAGCCGCCAACGAATTCGATCCGCTGTTCGAAGATGTTTACGACTGGTGCGAACTTCAAGAGCTGGATCTGGACACCTTGATCCATGAAGACGGCACCGCACAGATGGAAATCAACTTCCGTCATGGTGACGCGTTGTCGCTGGCCGACCAGATTCTGGTGTTCAAGCGCACCATGCGCGAAGCTGCGCTCAAGCACGACGTGGCCGCTACCTTCATGGCCAAGCCCATGACGGGCGAGCCTGGCAGCGCCATGCATTTACACCAGAGCATCATCGACATCGCAACCGGCAAAAACGTCTTCTCCAATGAAGACGGCACCATGAGCCAGCTGTTCCTCAATCACATCGGGGGCCTGCAGAAGTTCATTCCAGAGCTGCTGCCGCTATTTGCACCGAATGTGAACTCCTTCCGTCGCTTCTTGCCTGACACGTCGGCACCCGTGAACGTGGAATGGGGTGAAGAGAACCGGACCGTGGGTCTGCGGGTACCGGACGCCGGCCCGCAAAACCGTCGGGTCGAGAACCGCCTGCCGGGCGCCGACGCCAATCCGTACCTGGCGATTGCTGCCAGCTTGCTGTGCGGCTACATCGGCATGGTCGAAGGCGTTAACCCGAGCGCGCCTGTTGTCGGCCGCGGGTATGAGCGCCGCAACCTGCGTCTGCCGTTGACCATTGAGGACGCTCTTGAGCGCATGGAAAACAGCAAGACCATCGAGAAGTACCTGGGTACCAAGTTCATCACCGGCTACGTGGCTGTAAAACGTGCCGAGCATGAAAACTTCAAGCGCGTCATCAGTTCGTGGGAGCGGGAATTCCTGCTGTTCGCCGTCTGACACGCCGGGGCCGCGCTTGGGAAGCGCGGCTCCCCACTGAATAAAGGAGAGCCGTATGACCAACAAGAACCCGCAAACCCGCGAATGGCAAAACCTCAGTAACGATCACCACCTCGCGCCATTCAGCGACTTTAAACAGTTGAAAGAAGTCGGACCGCGCATCATCACTCACGCCAAGGGCGTGTACCTGTGGGACAGCGAAGGTCACAAGATTCTCGACGGCATGGCCGGCCTGTGGTGTGTAGCCATCGGTTACGGGCGTGACGAGCTGGCCGACGCTGCCAGCAAACAAATGCGCGAACTGCCTTACTACAACCTGTTTTTCATGACTGCGCACCCGCCGGTGCTTGAGCTGTCGAAAGTCATTGCCGAGATTGCGCCTGAAGGCATGAACCACGTGTTCTTCACTGGCTCCGGTTCCGAAGGCAACGACACCATGTTGCGCATGGTCCGCCACTACTGGGCGATCAAGGGCAAACCGAACAAGAAGGTCATCATTAGCCGCAAAAACGGCTACCACGGTTCGACCGTGGCCGGTGCAAGCCTGGGCGGCATGACCTACATGCACGAACAGGGCGACTTGCCGATCCCGGGCATCACCCACATCCCGCAGCCTTACTGGTTCGGCGAAGGCGGTGACATGTCGCCGGAAGAGTTCGGCATCTGGGCGGCCAACCAACTGGAAGAAAAAATCCTCGAAATCGGCGTCGATAACGTCGGTGCGTTCATCGCAGAGCCCATTCAGGGTGCGGGCGGCGTGATCGTGCCGCCTGAAACCTACTGGCCGCGCATCAAAGAAATTCTCGCCAAATACGACATCCTGTTCGTGGCCGATGAAGTGATTTGTGGTTTTGGCCGTACGGGCGAGTGGTTCGGTAGCGATTTCTACGGCCTCAAGCCCGACATGATGACCATCGCCAAGGGCCTGACTTCGGGCTATATCCCGATGGGCGGCCTGATCGTGCGCGATGAAGTGGTGGCGGTGCTCAACGAAGGCGGTGATTTCAACCACGGCTTTACCTACTCCGGCCACCCGGTGGCCGCTGCGGTTGCGCTGGAAAACATCCGCATCCTGCGCGATGAAAAAATTATCGAAAAAGTTCACGCCGAAACGGCACCGTATTTGCAAAAGCGTTTACGCGAACTGAACGATCACCCGCTGGTGGGCGAAGTGCGCGGGGTGGGCATGCTGGGCGCCATCGAACTGGTGCAGGACAAGGCCACGCGCAAACGTTACGAGGGCAAAGGCGTCGGCATGATCTGCCGCCAGTTCTGCTTTGATAACGGTCTGATCATGCGCGCCGTGGGCGACACCATGATTATTTCGCCACCGCTGGTGATTACCAAGGACGAGATTGATGAGCTGGTGACCAAGGCTCGCAAGTGCCTGGATCTGACCTTGGAAGTCCTGCAAGGTTAACTGCTAGGCTTCGAGCACAAGACAACTGCCGTTTTAATGTAGGTAATTGCGCTCGAAGCCTTAAGAATCAAGGCTCTTCCCTTGAAAGCCTGCCCCGGATCTTGCCAGACTAGCCGCCGGCTTTAGTCACCCTGAGATCAGGACGCTGAATCGGTGGTTTAAAAGAATAATTGGAGCATTACAGATGAAGGCATCAGGTTTTAAAAAAGCTGGCAAGACCCTTCTCGCCCTGTCCTTGATGGGTGTGATGGCGGGGGCAGCCCAAGCGGCAGATAAAGTGCTGCATATCTACAACTGGTCCGATTACATCGCACCCGATACCGTGAAAAAGTTTGAAGACCAGACCGGTATCAAAGTCGTGTACGACGTGTTCGACAGCAACGAGACCCTCGAGGCCAAGCTGCTAGCGGGCAAATCAGGCTACGACATCGTCGTGCCTTCCAACAATTTCCTGGCCAAGCAGATCAAGGCCGGGGTTTACCAGGAGCTGGACAAGTCCAAGCTGCCTAACTGGAAAAACCTCGACCCTGCGTTGCTCAAGGCCGTTGGCGATGCCAGCGACAAAGACAACAAACACGCGTTCCCGTACATGTGGGGCACCATCGGCATCGGCTACAACCCTGAAAAGGTGAAGGCTGCTCTGGGCGTCGACACCATCGACTCCTGGGACGTGCTGTTCAAGCCCGAGAACGCGGCCAAGCTGAAAAGCTGTGGCATCAGCTTCCTCGATTCCCCGACCGAGATGATCCCGGCTGCCTTGCATTACCTGGGCTACCCGACCGACACCCAAGACAAAAAGCAATTGGCCGAAGCCGAAGCCCTGTTCCTGAAGATCCGTCCTTCGGTGGGTTACTTCCACTCCTCCAAGTACATCTCCGACCTGGCCAACGGCAACATCTGTGTCGCTGTGGGTTACTCGGGTGACCTGGAGCAGTCGATTTCCCGTGCCAAGGAAGCCGGTGACAAGGTCAAGCTCAAGTACGTGATTCCTAAAGAAGGCGCTGGTAGCTTCTATGACATGGTTGCCATTCCTAAAGACGCCGAAAACGTTGATGCGGCTTACGCTTACATGAACTTCCTGATGCAACCGGAAGTGATGGCCGAAATCACCAACAGCGTACGTTTCCCGAACGGTAACAAGGCTGCAACGCCACTGGTGAACAAAGATATCTCGGGCGACCCGAGTATCTACCCGTCCGACGAGGTGAAAGCCAAGTTGTACGCAATCAGCGATTTGCCACCGGCCACCTTGCGTTTGCTGACCCGCAGCTGGACCAAGATCAAGTCGGGCAAGTAAGCCTCCTGTCGCCGCGGCGCAGGGTTGCGATTGAGACAAAAGGACACCGGTTTTTGCCCTTTTGCAGGCCCTTAAGGCCTTATCGCAGCCCGGCGCAACGGCGACAGAATCCGGCGATCGCGCAATTAATCGCAGAAAACTTTGCTGTGCAGGTTTATCGAGGGTAAGTTGCGCGCCGGTTTTGTCTTTGGCGGTACTGCTGCCGTGTGACGCGGGCAACTCAGGCCCAACTATTTTGAGGACCATCACGTGTCTATATCTTTGTTTCGCAAGACCTTGCTGGTCGGCGCTGGTTTGACGCTTGCCGTCAGCGTACAAGCGGCACCCACCGTGCACATCTATAACTGGTCGGACTATATTGCCCCGACCACGCTGGCCGATTTTGAAAAGGCCGCCGGTATCAAACCGGTCTATGACGTCTTCGATTCCAACGAAACCCTGGAAGGCAAACTGCTGGCCGGACGTACCGGTTATGACGTGGTCGTGCCGTCCAACCATTTTCTGGGCAAGCAGATCAAAGCGGGCGCGTTCCAAAAGCTCGACAAATCGCAGCTGCCCAACTATTCCAACCTGGATCCGGCCTTGCTCAAGCGTCTTGAGCAAAACGATCCGGGCAACCTGTATGCCGTGCCTTATCTCTGGGGCACCAATGGCATCGGCTACAACGTCGACAAAGTCAAAGAAGTTCTGGGCGTGGACACGATCGACTCGTGGGATGTGGTGTTCAAACCCGAAAACATGAAAAAGCTGCAAAGCTGCGGCGTGGCCTTCCTCGACTCGGCCGACGAAATGTTGCCCACCGTGCTCAACTACTTGGGTAAAGATGCCAACAGCACCAACCCCAAGGATTACAAAGAAGCTGAAAAGACCCTGATGTCGGTGCGTCCATACGTCACCTACTTCCATTCTTCCAAATACATTTCGGACCTGGCCAACGGCAATATCTGTGTTGCCATCGGTTTCTCCGGTGATGTGTTCCAGGCCAAGGCGCGTGCCGAAGAGGCCAAAAAGGGCGTTAACATCGCCTACATCGTGCCCAAGGAAGGCGGCGCACTGTGGTTTGACATGCTGGCGATCCCCAAGGACTCCAGCAACGTCAAGGAAGCCCACACGTTCATCAACTACTTGCTCAAACCTGAAGTGATCGCTCAGGTCAGTGACTATGTCGGCTATGCCAACCCTAACCCGGCTGCCGACAAGGTGATGGACCAGTCCATTCGTACCGACGAAGCGGTTTACCCAACCCAGGCGGTGCTGGACAAAACGTACGTTTCCACCGAACTACCCCCGAAAGTGCAACGTCTGATGACGCGCACGTGGACCAAGGTCAAGACGGGTAAATAACCCTCTGGATCACCTATCCAAGGCCCGACCAACTGGATCGGGCTGCTAAATTTGTTGGGAGTTTCGTAATGGCTGTTGCCTCCGGCGCCTATAAGAAAGCCCTCGAGGGCGACCAGACCCCTAAACAGGTACTGGTCAAAATCGACCGGGTCACGAAAAAATTCGACGAGACGATTGCCGTGGACGACGTGTCCCTGGAAATCAACAAGGGCGAAATCTTCGCCTTGCTCGGCGGATCGGGATCGGGCAAATCCACCTTGCTGCGTATGCTCGCCGGTTTCGAGCGCCCAACAGAGGGCCGTATTTTCCTCGACGGCGTGGACATCACGGACATGCCGCCCTACGAGCGGCCGATCAACATGATGTTCCAGTCCTACGCGCTTTTTCCGCACATGACGGTGGCGCAGAACATCGCGTTCGGTCTCAAGCAGGACAAAATGTCCAACGCCGAGATCGATGCCCGCGTGGGCGAAATGCTCAAGCTGGTCCACATGAGCCAGTACGCCAAGCGCAAGCCGCACCAGTTGTCCGGTGGCCAGCGCCAGCGTGTGGCCTTGGCCCGCTCATTGGCCAAGCGCCCGAAGCTGCTGCTGCTCGACGAACCGATGGGGGCGCTGGATAAAAAACTGCGCTCGCAAATGCAACTCGAACTGGTGGAAATCATCGAGCGCGTGGGCGTGACCTGCGTGATGGTGACCCACGACCAGGAAGAGGCCATGACCATGGCCCAGCGTATCGCGATCATGCATTTGGGCTGGATTGCCCAGATCGGCAGCCCGATCGACATTTATGAAACCCCGGTCAGCCGCCTGGTGTGCGAATTTATCGGCAACGTCAACCTGTTCGAAGGTGAAGTGGTCGATGACGCAGAAGGGTATGCCCGTATCAACTGCCCGGAGCTGGAGAACGACATCTACGTCGGTCACGGCATCAGCACCTCGGTAGAAGACAAGCATGTGACCTACGCGATTCGCCCGGAAAAAATGCTCGTCACCACTGAAAAGCCGACCTACGAGTACAACTGGTCGCGCGGCAAGGTGCATGACATCGCTTATCTGGGCGGGCACTCGGTGTTCTATGTCGAACTGCCGAGCGGCAAGCTGGTTCAATCGTTCGTGGCCAACGCCGAGCGCCGCGGCGCACGTCCGACCTGGGACGACGAAGTTTACGTCTGGTGGGAAGACGACAGCGGCGTGGTACTGCGCTCATGAACATGCGAAAACTTAAACGCCGACTGCAACGAATAACCCCCGGTGGCCGCCATGCGGTGATCGGGATTCCATTCCTGTGGCTGTTTTTGTTCTTCATGCTGCCGTTCTTCATCGTGTTGAAGATCAGCTTTGCCGAGGCCGACGTCGCGATCCCGCCTTACACCGAGATCTACAGCTACGTTGACCAAAAAATCCAGATCCTGCTGAACCTGGGCAACTACGCCATGTTGGGCGACGATGAGTTGTACATCGCCGCTTATCTGGGCTCGTTGAAGATGGCGTTCTTCAGCACGCTGCTGTGCCTGCTGATCGGCTATCCGATGGCCTACGCCATCGCCAATGCGCGTAAAGAGATGCAGACCGTGCTGGTGCTGCTGATCATGATGCCTACCTGGACAGCGATCCTGATCCGCGTTTACGCGTGGATGGGCATTCTGAGCAACAACGGGCTGCTTAACGGCTTCCTGATGTCGATGGGCTGGATCAGCGAACCGTTGCAGATCCTCAACACCAACATCGCGGTCTACATCGGCATCGTCTATTCGTACCTGCCGTTCATGATCCTGCCGCTGTACGCCAACCTTGTTAAACACGACACCAGCCTGCTGGAAGCCGCGTCTGACTTGGGTTCAAGCACGTTCAACAGCTTCTGGAAAATCACCGTCCCGCTGTCCAAAAACGGCATCATCGCTGGCTGCATGCTGGTGTTCATCCCGGTCGTGGGTGAGTTCGTGATCCCTGAACTGCTGGGCGGCCCGGAAACCCTGATGATCGGTAAGGTGTTGTGGCAAGAGTTCTTCAACAACCGTGACTGGCCGGTGGCGTCTGCCCTTGCCGTGGTCATGCTGGCGATCCTGATCGTGCCTATCATCCTGTTCAACCGCAGCCAGGCTAAAGAGCTGGAGGGCAAGATATGAATCGCTTCCGTTTTTCTAGCTTCATGTTGGTCGCGGGGTTGTTGTTCATCTACCTGCCGATGCTGATTCTGGTGATCTACTCGTTCAACGCCTCCAAGCTGGTGACGGTGTGGGGCGGCTGGTCGCTGAAGTGGTACACCGGCCTGCTGGACAACACGCAGCTGATGGGCTCCGTAATGCGCTCGCTGGAAATCGCCCTGTACACGGCAATTGCGGCGGTCGCCCTGGGTACCCTGGCGGCGTTCGTGCTGACGCGCATTAGCCACTTCAAAGGCCGCACGCTGTTTGGCGGCCTGGTGACAGCTCCGCTGGTCATGCCTGAAGTGATTACCGGTCTGTCGCTGCTGCTGCTGTTCGTGGCCATGGCGCAGATGATTGGCTGGCCGCAAGAGCGCGGCATCGTCACCATCTGGATCGCTCACACCACATTCTGTGCCGCGTATGTGGCGGTGGTGGTGTCGGCGCGGTTACGTGAACTGGACCTGTCGATCGAAGAAGCGGCCATGGACCTGGGCGCCAAGCCCTGGAAAGTGTTCTTCCTGATCACCATCCCGATGATCGCACCTTCGCTGGCGGCGGGCGCCATGATGTCCTTTGCCCTGTCGCTGGACGACCTGGTTCTGGCCAGCTTTGTGTCCGGCCCCGGCTCCACGACCTTGCCGATGGAAGTGTTCTCGGCCGTACGCCTTGGAGTGAAGCCCGAGATCAACGCCGTGGCCAGCCTGATCCTGCTGGCGGTGTCGCTGGTGACCTTCCTGGTGTGGTTCTTCAGCCGTCGTGCCGAAGAACACCGCAAGAAAGCCATCCAGCAAGCCATTGATGAGGCGGCTGCCGAGTCATGGAAGCAACCGGATGTTCGCCGTCCCAAGTCGCCCAGCGCGGCTTAAGGCAGCGCAATAAAAAACCTCGCCTTCCTGTTCAAGGGGGCGAGGTTTTTTTATGGGCGCCAGATCAGATGCCGCTCGGGACGTTTCAGGGTTTGGCGACTTTCCAGGCACCGTCCATTTTGCCGTCGCCTTTCTTTTCCCCGGCTTTCTTGTCCATTACAAAGGTGTACAACGGTTTGCCGTCATAGGCCCACTGGACTTGCTGGTCATCGCGGATGATGGTGGTCCATTTGCCTTCGCCTTTGTCCGTGCTTTCAGCCTTCAACGGCGGCCAATTTGTTGCGCATTGGTCATTGCACATCGATTTGCCGTCTGCATCTTTGGCGAAGGTGTACAGCGTCATGCCTTTATGGTCGACCAGCACACCGTCTTTGATCATCGCCGGTTCGGCGGCAAATGCTAATCCCGGCAAGGCCAACACAGCACCTAACAGTAAAGCCTTCAGGGAAAATGAGCTGCGTGTCATCGGAATCGTCCTCTTCGTGATTGTACGATTTGAACCAAAAGCGTAGTTCATTCGCCCTTGGAACGTGGCGATTGCCCAAAGTTGTCACACGACTGCAATATTTCCGTTATCTAATGCGCCACAAGACAGATAAATGACACGAGGATTACGGCATGGTTGGCAGGAGCATTCTGATCGTCGATGACGAGGCACCGATCCGCGAAATGATCGCCGTGGCCCTGGAAATGGCAGGCTACGACTGCCTGGAGGCGGAGAATGCTCAGCAAGCCCACTCCATCATTGTCGACCGCAAACCCGATTTGATCTTGCTCGACTGGATGCTGCCGGGTGGCACGTCAGGTATTGAACTGGCCCGCCGCCTCAAGCGTGAGGAAATGACCGCGGACATCCCGATCATCATGCTCACGGCCAAGGGTGAAGAGGACAACAAGATTCAAGGTCTGGAAGTCGGCGCGGACGACTACATCACCAAACCATTTTCCCCTCGTGAACTGGTGGCGCGTCTCAAAGCCGTATTGCGGCGTGCAGGCCCGGCGGACAGCGAGTCCCCGATTGAAATTGGCGGCTTGTTGCTCGACCCGATCAGCCACCGCGTCACCATCGACGGCACCCCCGCCGAGATGGGCCCGACCGAATATCGCCTGCTGCAGTTCTTCATGACCCACCAGGAACGCGCCTACACCCGCGGGCAATTGCTCGACCAAGTGTGGGGCGGCAACGTTTACGTAGAAGAGCGTACCGTAGACGTGCACATCCGCCGTTTGCGCAAAGCCCTCGGCGAGGCTTACGAGAATCTGGTACAAACCGTGCGCGGCACCGGGTATCGCTTCTCCACCAAAGCCTGATACCCCTTCCAGACTCAACGGCAAGCAAGGACCCGCGCGACGTGAATCAAAACTGGCATAGCACGCTGATTCGTCATTTGTTGCTTCTGGTCACTGCCTGCCTGTTGGTCGGGCTGGTCACCGGTTATTACGGCTGGAGCCTGGCCGCAGGCGTGGCCTTGTATCTGGGCTGGACGCTCAAGCAGCTGCTGCGCCTGCATGACTGGCTGCGTAATCACCAACCCGATGAAGCACCGCCCGACGGCTACGGCCTGTGGGGCGAGGTGTTCGACAGCATTTATCACCTGCAGCGCCGCGATCAACGGGTGCGCGGGCGCCTGCAAGCCGTGATCGACCGCGTGCAGGAGTCCACAGCCGCGCTCAAAGACGCTGTGGTGATGCTCGACAGCGATGGCAACCTTGAATGGTGGAACCGCGCCGCAGAGACCTTGCTGGGCCTCAAGACGCCACAGGACAGCGGGCAGCCCGTGACCAACCTGGTGCGTCACCCGCGCTTCAAGGAATATTTCGAGCAAGACAGCTATGCCGAACCGCTGGACATCCCTTCGCCAGTCAACGACCACCTGCGCATCCAGCTGTACATCACCCGCTACGGCAACAACGAACATTTGATGCTGGTGCGCGACGTCACACGCCTGCACCAGCTCGAACAGATGCGCAAAGACTTCATCGCCAACGTGTCCCACGAGCTGCGCACCCCGCTGACCGTCATCTGCGGTTACCTGGAAACCCTGCTGGATAACGTCGATGACGTGAACCCGCGCTGGAAACGCCCGCTGTCGCAGATGCAGCAACAGGGCGAGCGTATGCAAACCCTGCTCAACGACTTGCTGCTGCTGGCCAAACTGGAAGCCACGGATTACCCGTCGGACAACCAGCCCGTGCCTATCGACAGCCTGCTGCGTACCATCAAAAACGACGCCCAGGCGTTGTCCGGGCAGCGCAATCAAACCATCACGCTGGACGTTGAAGCCGACATTGCCCTCAAAGGCAGTGAGACCGAGCTGCGCAGTGCGTTTTCAAACCTGGTATTTAACGCCGTCAAATACACGCAAGACGGCGGGAGCATTCGCATTCGCTGGTGGGCCGACGGGTCGGGCGCGCACTTGAGCGTGCAGGACTCCGGGGTCGGGATCGATAACAAACACCTGCCACGCCTGACCGAACGCTTCTACCGCGTCGACTCCAGCCGTAACGCCAGCACCGGCGGCACGGGCCTGGGCCTGGCCATCGTCAAGCATGTGCTGTTGCGTCATCGTGCCCGCCTTGAGATCAGCAGCGTGCTCGGCCACGGCAGCACCTTCACCTGCCATTTCCCCCCTGTTCAGGTGACAAAATCGGTCAACCCCGACCTGATTGACTGAGCCATGCGGCGTTCGCCCACTAGGCAACAGCTACATCAATGGTTACATTGCTTGCCATGTGCCTGCCCTTCAGGCACTTGACCTTTCCCTTTTTTGAAACAACGGAACCATTAAAACTCCATCATGGACCCTTCCCCTGGCTTGACCCTCGCCACACTGTTCGCCGATTTCGGCATGATTCTTTTTGCACTGATCCTGGTTTTGCTCAACGGCTTCTTCGTTGCGGCGGAATTTGCCATGGTCAAACTGCGCTCAACCCGGGTCGAAGCCATTGCCGACCAGAACGGCTGGCGCGGACGCATCCTGCGCACCGTTCATAGTCAGCTCGACGCCTACCTGTCGGCGTGTCAGTTGGGTATCACGCTGGCCTCGTTGGGCCTGGGCTGGGTCGGTGAACCTGCGTTCGCACACCTGCTTGAGCCGCTCCTCAGCGCGCTGGGCGTGGAGTCGGCCGAAGTGGTCAAGGGCGTGTCGTTCTTCACCGCCTTCTTCATCATTTCATACCTGCACATCGTGGTCGGCGAACTGGCCCCCAAATCCTGGGCCATTCGCAAACCCGAGGCGCTGTCGCTGTGGACCGCTGTGCCGCTGTACCTGTTCTACTGGGCCATGTACCCCGCCATTTACCTGCTCAATGCCAGCGCCAACGCGATTTTGCGCATTGCCGGCCAGGGTGAACCGGGCGCGCACCACGACCACGCCTACAGCCGCGAAGAACTCAAACTGATCCTGCACTCCAGCCGGGGTCAAGACCCGAGTGACCAAGGCATGCGGGTATTGGCGTCGGCCGTGGAAATGGGTGAGCTGGAAGTGGTCGACTGGGCCAACTCCCGTGAAGACCTCGTAACCCTAGATTCCAAGGCGCCGCTCAAAGAAATCCTCGCGCTGTTCCGTCGCCACAAGTACAGCCGTTACCCGGTCTACGATGCAGAAACCAACACCTTCGTCGGTTTGCTGCACATCAAAGATCTGCTGCTGGAACTGGCTGACCTCGACCACTTGCCCGAGACGTTCAACCTCGAAGAACTGACCCGGCCTCTGGAGCGCGTTTCGCGGCACATGCCGCTGTCACAGTTGCTGGAACAGTTTCGCAAGGGTGGCGCGCACTTCGCACTGGTGGAAGAAGCTGACGGCAAAGTCGTGGGCTACCTGACCATGGAAGACGTGCTTGAAGTGCTGGTGGGCGACATTCAGGACGAACACCGCAAGGCCGAACGCGGCATTCTTTCGTACCAGCCCGGCAAACTGCTGGTGCGGGGCGACACGCCGCTGTTCAAGATCGAACGCCTGCTGGGGGTCGATCTTGACCACGTCGAAGCCGAAACCGTGGCGGGCTTGATCTACGACACCCTCAAGCGCGTGCCGGAAGAAGAAGAACTGCTGGAAGTCGAAGGCTTGCGCATCATCATCAAAAAGATGAAAGGACCGAAAATCGTCCTGGCCAAAGTCCTCAAGCTGGACTGAAGCCACACCTGTTGTCGCTGACGCGCCGCTTTGCCGCGTCAGCGACAACAACCTCTGTCGCCCATAACATCCCACCCTTCAGTAATTTCTGCCCGGCGAAAGCTGGCTGAAAGCATTCCCCTCTAGCATCGCGTCACTCCCGGCAAAAGACCGGCAGGCCAGAGCAGCGGCCCAATCCGCTCTCAGCGCCCACTCGACAACAATAAGAATGGTGACTGTTTATGCTGACCTTCCTTGGCTTTGCCATGGTCATTACGTTCATGTACCTGATCATGACCAAACGCCTGTCCGCCCTGATCGCGTTGATTCTGGTCCCGATCCTGTTTGCGATCTTTGGCGGTTTTGCACCGAAGATCGGCCCCATGATGCTCGAAGGCATTACCAAGCTGGCCCCGACCGGGGTGATGCTGATGTTTGCCATTCTGTATTTCGCCCTGATGATCGACTCCGGCCTGTTCGACCCGGCCGTGCGCAAGATCCTCAAACTGGTCAAGGGCGACCCGCTGAAGATCAGCGTCGGCACGGCCGTACTGGCATTGGTGGTGTCGCTGGATGGCGACGGTGCCACCACCTACATGATTTGCGTGGCGGCGATGCTGCCGCTGTACAAGCGCATCGGCATGAGCCCGCGCATCATGGCCGGGCTGATTATTCTGGCCGGCGGGGTGATGAACATGACGCCCTGGGGCGGGCCGACTGCGCGGGCCGCCAGTGCGCTGCACGTCGATCCCTCTGACATTTTTGTGCCCATGATCCCGGCCATGCTCGCGGGCTGTGCCACCATTCTGGTCATAGCCTGGTGCTACGGCCTGCGCGAGCGCGCGCGCCTGGGTCAGTTGCAGGTTCAGGGCGACGACGTGGATCACAGCGAAATCAGCGTGTCGCAATTCCCCGATGCGCGCCGTCCCAAGCTGATCTGGTTCAACGGTGCTCTGACCTTGGCGTTGATGATTACGCTGATCGCCGGTTTGTTGCCGCTGCCCGTCCTGTTCATGGTCGCGTTCAGTATCGCGATGATCGTCAACTACCCTTGCCTGCAACAGCAAAAAGACCGCGTCGCCGCCCATGCAGGCAGTGTGCTGGCGGTGGTAGGGCTGATTTTCGCGGCAGGTATTTTCACCGGCATCCTCTCCGGCACCGGCATGGTGGATGCCATGTCGAAAAGCTTGCTGGCCGTCATTCCCCCGGCGCTGGGGCCATACCTGGCAGTCATCACCGCACTGGTGAGCCTGCCGTTCACCTTCTTCATGTCCAACGATGCGTTCTACTACGGCGTGTTGCCAGTCCTGGCCGAAGCCGCGAGCCATTACGGCATCACTGCGGTCGAAATGGCCCGCGCCTCGATTGTCGGCCAGCCCGTGCACTTGCTCAGCCCCTTGGTGCCCTCCACGTACCTGCTGGTGGCGCTGGCCGGTATCGAGTTTGGCGATCACCAGCGTTTCACCCTCAAATGGGCGGTTCTGGTGTGCATGGGTATTCTGCTGGCCGCCTTACTGCTCGGCACCTTCCCGCTGTACAGCACGCTATAACGCCTGCCCCCGTCAGAGGCTGTTCAGGACAGCAGCCTCTAACAAGGCGTTTTCGTACAAGTGTTGCAGAAATGTTTCAACCCTCTGCCAGCTATGCGATGCTGGCGTTCTGCTTATTTGCCGACTACAGCTTAAGAAACAACTGTAGGAGCTGGCCGCAGCCCTTTGATCCGGCCCTTCAGGGCATCCATCGCACAGGGAGCCTGCATGCTGACCCTGCTTAATCTGCTTTCCGCCGTGACCCTGTTGATCTGGGGCACGCACATTGTTCGGACCGGCATTCTGCGGGTCTACGGTACAAACCTGCGCCACGTGATCGGGCAAAACGTCTCCAAGCGCATGCTGGCGTTTGTCGCCGGTATCGTGGTGACAGCCATGGTGCAGAGCAGCAATGCCACCGCCATGCTCGTCACCTCCTTTGTCGGCCAGGGTTTGATGGCGCTCACGCCTGCCTTGGCGACGATGCTGGGGGCCGACGTCGGGACGGCCCTGATGGCCCGGGTGCTGACGTTCGACCTGTCATGGCTGTCGCCCCTGCTGATTTTCCTTGGCGTGATCTTCTTCCTCTCGCGCAAACAGACCCGTGCCGGGCAACTGGGACGCGTCGGCATTGGCTTGGGCTTGATCATTCTCGCCTTGCAGTTGATCGTCGAAGCGGCAGCGCCCATCACGCAAGCGCAAGGCGTAAAGGTGATCTTCGCCTCACTGACCGGCGACATCTTGCTGGATGCCTTAATCGGCGCCTTGTTCGCGATGATTTCTTACTCCAGCCTGGCCGCTGTGCTGCTCACGGCCACATTGGCTGGCGCCGGGGTCATCAGCTTGCCCGTTGCAGTGGGGCTGGTGATTGGCGCCAATATCGGCAGCGGCGTCCTGGCATTTCTCAGTACCAGCATGCAAAACGCTGCCGGGCGGCAGGTCGCGCTCGGAAGCCTGTTGTACAAATTGATCGGCTTGCTGCTGATTATCCCGGTGCTCGACCCGCTGGTGGCGTGGATGGACAGCCTCAGCTACAGCGCCCAAGAACTCGTGATCGGGTTTCACCTGCTCTACAACACGGCGCGTTGCTTCCTGATGCTGCCCACGGTCGGGCCGATGGCGCGGGTTTGCGCATGGCTCTTGCCCGAGCGAGAAAACGCCAACGGCGCCGTCAAACCGCGTCATCTCGACCCGACGGCACTGGAAACACCGAGCCTTGCGCTGGCCAACGCAGTACGTGAAACCCTGCGCATCGGTGACCTGATCGACAGCATGCTGGTCAACATGCTGGACGTGCTGCGCGGCAAGCAAACCGCCATCACTCAGGAGATGCGCACCCTGGCCGATGATGTCGAAGTGCTCTACAGCGCGGTGAAACTCTATCTGGCGCAAATGCCCCGTGAAGACCTTGGCGAGCAAGACAGCCGCCGCTGGGCCGAAATCATCGAACTGGCGATCAACCTCAAGCTGGCCAGTGACCTCATCGAACGCATGTTGCGCAAAGTGCAACAACAGAAAACCTCGAAGCGTCGGGCGTTTTCCGAAGACGGGCTGGAAGAACTGACCGGCCTGCACACCCAGTTGATCGACAACCTGCGGTTGGGGCTGACGGTATTCCTGACCGGCGACCCGCAAAGCGCACGGCAATTACTGCGTGAGAAACGCCGTTTCCGCGCGCAGGAACGTCGACTGGCGCACGCTCACGTCAGCCGTTTACAGCGCAAAATCACCCAAAGTATCGAAACCAGCTCCATGCACCTGGAACTGATCGCTGACATGCAACGCCTTAATTCACTGTTTTGCGCCAGTGCCTACGTGGTGCTTGAAACCTCTGAAACCGGCGCACTGCTGCTGGACGAGATGACCGATACCCACCATTCGCCTTGAACGTTGCACGAACCACTGTTGTCAGTCTTTAGAACCCGCATCGACGGCATCACACACCCGACAGGGATTCAGGGATTTTTTATGCGTTGCCTGCTGTTCATCTGCCTGCTGCTCGGCGCAGCCCAGAGCTTTGCCCTTGATCGTTCCAGCGTTGAGGGCTACCAACTGGCCAACGGCCTGCAACTGATCCTCAAACCCACCAGTGACCGCGGACACGTGTCGATCCGGTTGGTAGTGGGGGTGGGGCTGGATGATTTCAGCTGTGCCGACCAACAACTGCCGCACCTGCTTGAACACATGCTGTTCAGCGGCACCGATGACTCGGGCGAAGGCGGCCTTGAAGAACGCATGCAGGCGCTGGGTGGCGAGTGGAACGCCTTCACTAGCCATGCCGACACCACGTTCGTGATCGAAGCGCCCGCGAAGAATCAGCGCAAGGTGCTTGATCTTTTACTGAGCCTGTTGACCCAGACCCAACTCACCGATCAGCGGATCGCTGCCGCCAAGCAGGTGGTCGAACGCGAAGACGGCGGCCATTATTCGCACTTGCAGCGCTGGCTGGATCGTCAGGATCTGGGCCATAGCGCGAGCAATCAACTGGCGGTCGAACTCGGCCTTAAATGCGCCGAACGCGCGCCCGTACACAACCTCACCCGCGGACAACTCGAAGGTGTGCGCAAGGATTGGTATGCGCCCAACAACATGACGCTGATCGTCGTCGGCGAACTTGACCGCTTGCTGCCGGCCTATCTGGAACGCACCTATGGCGCGCTGGAAGCCGTTGAGCCCAGCGACCACAAGCCCTTGGCCGACATTGATGCCAAAGCCGATGCCGAACGCGTTTTACTGCGCGGTGTGGTGGGTGACACCGCCAAGTTGCACTGGTTGCTGCCAGAACCGGTGATCGCCGGGCAAAGCGACGAAACCTGGAACCTGCTGCGCGACTATCTGGAGTGGGCGCTGTACAGCGAACTGCGGCTCAAGCATGGGCTGTCTTATGGGCCGTGGTCAGAGCGCGAAGTGTTTGGCGGGGTGGGCTTCCTGAGCCTGAACGCCGACCTTGAACGTGACGATGTCGAACAGGCGCAACAGGTGATGTCGCAACTCAAAGCCCACTTGCTCAAGCACGGCCTCGACCCGCAGCGCTTCGCCCGCCTCAAGCAAGCCGCCATCGCACGCCAGGCATGGGCGGTGCAGGGCAACAGCTCGCTGGCCGACTATTACTGGAGCGCGCTGGGCGATTACGATGAAAGCCGCTTTGCCGACCCGGCCAAGCGCTTGCAGACGGTAACGCTTGAAGACGCCAATCATGCGTTGCGCCAGTTGTTCGCAGAGCCGGGCTATGTGCGCATCGAGAAGCCGCTGTTCAGCTACAACGGCTTGAGCGTGGCCATTGTGGCAGCGCTGGTGCTGCTGGTTTTGATAGCGCTGGGCTGGCGCATTTGGCGCCATCGTCATCATTAATCGCGTAATTGTCTAAAACCGACATCCCTTGATACCGTAAAATCATTGCCATTTCGCGGCCGGTCACTCCGGCTGCCAGCGTGCGGAGTATTCATCGTGAGCGAGCGTTCCAACCCTTGGCAATTGCAAACCATCGTCGGCCAGTTACGCACCGCGCGTAACCAGTGGCGCACGCAAAACGGGCGTGTCAGTGGCGAGTTGGGCGGTCGCGAGTTGCCGTCGCGGGCTGCGATGGCCGAGATTCTGGAAGCGTTGTGCGGTGCATTGTTCCCGATGCGCCTGGGCCCGGTGGACTTGCGCGAAGAAAGCGAAGACTTCTACGTCGGTCACACGCTCGACGTAGCCCTTAACGCCTTGCTCGCGCAGGCGCGTCTGGAGTTACGCTACGCCGCGCGCCAAAGCGGCCAGCCCGATGATGGCGTCGATGCCACGGCCACCCTGCTGATTCAGGATTTCGCCCTGGCGCTGCCGGGCCTGCGCACCCTGCTCGACACCGACGTTCTGGCCGCCTACCACGGCGACCCGGCAGCCCGCAGCGTGGATGAAGTGCTGCTGTGCTATCCGGGCATTCTGGCGGTGATTCATCACCGTCTGGCGCACCATCTGTATCGCGCGGGCTTGCCGCTGCTGGCACGCATCAGCGCGGAAATCGCCCACTCGGCCACCGGCATCGACATCCACCCCGGCGCGCAGATTGGCCGCAGCTTCTTTATTGATCACGGGACAGGCGTGGTGATTGGAGAAACCGCGATCATCGGTGAGCGGGTCAGGATTTATCAGGCCGTTACCCTGGGCGCCAAGCGCTTCCCGGCGGACGAGGCCGGGCAGTTGCAAAAAGGCCACCCGCGTCACCCGATTGTCGAAGACGACGTGGTGATTTACGCCGGGGCGACGATCCTGGGCCGCATCACCATCGGTCAGGGCTCGACCATCGGCGGCAACGTCTGGTTGACCCGCAGCGTACCGGCCGGTTGCAACCTGACCCAAGCCAACCTGCAACACGACGACGGCACCCAGAAATAACAACGCCCACAAAAAACCCCGAAGGGCTCACGCCCTTCAGGGTTGTGGATAACCCACGCATTACAACTTGGCGATCGACACTTCCGTGGATTTCACGAAGGCGATGACTTCGCTGCCCACCACCAGTTCCAACTCTTTGACCGAGCGGGTGGTGATGACCGAGGTGACGATTCCGGACGCGGTTTGCACGTCGATTTCAGACAACACGTCCCCCAGTACGATTTCCTTGATGTGGCCTTTGAACTGGTTACGCACGTTGATGGCTTTGATGGTCATGGTGTCGATTCCTGTCTTGGGATAAAAAACGGCGGTTATTGCGCCCAACGCAATTGTGTGGGCAGCGGTGCAACGGGTTCCGGTTCGGGCGGCGAACCGGGTAAAGCCAGTACACGGTTGAGCACTTCGGTTTCCAGCGCCGCCAACCGATGCGAACCGCGCGCCCGAGGGCGCGGCAACGCGATGGTGAGGTCGAGCCCAACGGCGCCGTCTTCGATCAAAATCACGCGGTCGGCAATGGCCACGGCTTCGCTGACGTCGTGGGTCACCAGCAACACAGTGAAGCCATGCTGGCGCCACAAACGTTCAATCAACTGCTGCATCTCGATGCGGGTCAGGGCATCCAGCGCACCCAACGGTTCGTCCAGCAGCAACAAACGCGGCTGGTGAATCAGCGCGCGGGCCAAGGCCACACGCTGTTTTTGCCCGCCCGACAGCGCTGCCGGCCACTCGTGGGCTCGTTCGGCAAGGCCGACTTCTTCCAGCGCGTTAAGGGCCTTGGAGCGCCAGTCCCCTTTAAGCCCCAGACCGACGTTATCGATGACCTTTTTCCACGGCAGCAAACGCGCTTCCTGGAACATCAGGCGTGTGTCGTCATGGGCCTCTTGCAGCGGCGCACTGCCCGCCAGCAGTTCACCGCCGGTAGGTTGGTCGAGCCCGGCGATCAGCCGCATCAGCGTACTTTTGCCGCAGCCGCTGCGGCCCACCACGGCCACAAACTGACCGGCCGGAATGTGTAAATCGATGTCGCGCAGTACCTGACGTTCGCCAAACGCTTTTTGCAGGCCATTGATCGCCAACGGGATGCCCTGACGCAAACGCGGAGGTTGTTGAGCTGTCATGCTGCACCGCCTTTAACCACTTGGTACGCCGGGTGCCAACGCAACCAGACGCGCTCCAGCCCACGGGCCGCGCTGTCGGCCAACTTGCCGAGCACCGCGTACAAAACAATCGCCAGCACCACCACGTCAGTTTGCAAAAACTCGCGGGCATTCATCGCCAGATAGCCAATGCCGGAGCTGGCAGAGATGGTTTCAGCCACGATCAAAGTCAGCCACATAAAGCCCAGCGCAAAACGCACACCCACCAAAATCGAGGGCAAGGCGCCCGGTAAAATCACTTGCCAAAATAGGCTGAAGCCGGACAAGCCGTAACTGCGCGCCATTTCGACCAACGCCGGGTCCACGTTGCGGATGCCGTGATAGGTGTTGAGGTAAATCGGGAACAACGTGCCCAACGCGACCAAAAAGACCTTGGCCGACTCGTCGATCCCGAACCACAGAATCACCAGCGGAATCAGCGCCAGATGCGGCACGTTGCGGATCATCTGCACCGAGCTGTCGAGCAGGCGCTCGCCCCACTTCGACAGGCCCGTGACGAAACCCAATGCCAGGCCGATACTGCCGCCGATCACAAACCCAAGCCCGGCGCGCCAGCCGCTGATGGCGAGGTGTTTCCAAATCTCGCCACTGCGCACCAATTCGACCCCCGCTGCGATCACGGCACTGGGCGCTGGCAGAATCCGCGTCGACAACCAGCCCGCCGACACTGACAATTGCCACACCGCCAGCAGCAACACGGGCAAGACCCACGGAGCCAGGCTGTGACCGACATTATTGAGGCGCGAAGCCTTCACCGTACTCATGCTGGCCTCAGCTCTGCGACGCGGCTTTGGGAAGAATGTCGTTGGCCACCATCTCGCCAAACGGACTCACGTAACCGGCACTTTTAGGCAACTCGGGGCGCTCGACATCGAGGTGTGGGAACAGCAATTCCGCCACCCGATACGACTCTTCCAGGTGCGGATAACCCGAAAAAATGAACGTATCGATGCCCAGATCGGCGTATTCCTTGACCCGTGCAGCCACGGTAGGGCCATCGCCGACCAGCGCCGTGCCGGCACCGCCACGCACCAACCCCACGCCCGCCCACAGGTTGGGGCTCACTTCAAGGTTGTCACGGCTGCCGCCATGCAAGGCGGCCATGCGCTGCTGACCCACCGAGTCGAACCGCGACAGCGATGCCTGAGCGCGAGCAATGGTGTCGTCGTCCAGATGGGAAATCAGTTTGTCAGCGGCTTTCCAGGCTTCTTCGTTGGTTTCACGCACGATCACGTGCAGGCGAATCCCGAAGCGTACGCTGCGGCCATGCTGGGCGGCCTTGGCGCGCACCTGCTCGATTTTCTGCGCGACAGCCGCGGGCGGCTCGCCCCAGGTCAGCACCATCTCGACCTGTTCAGCAGCCAAGTCCTGGGCCGCTTCCGAGGAACCACCGAAGTACAGCGGCGGACGCGGCTGCTGAATCGGTGGATAGAGCAGCTTGGCGCCTTTGACGCTGATGTGCTGACCGTCGTAATCCACCGTTTCGCCTTCCAGCACACGGCGCCAGATGCGGGTGAATTCGACCGACGCCTGATAACGCTCCTCATGGCTGAGGAACAGGCCGTCACCGGCCAATTCTTCCGGGTCGCCACCGGTCACCAGATTGAACAGCGCACGCCCACCGGACAAACGATCCAGGGTCGCGGCCTGACGAGCCGCCACGGTCGGGGACACAATGCCGGGGCGCAGCGCCACGAGGAATTTCAAGCGCTGGGTCACCGGGATCAGCGAAGCGGCCACCAGCCATGAGTCTTCGCAGGAACGGCCGGTGGGAATCAACACACCACCGAAACCCAGACGGTCTGCCGCTTGTGCCACTTGTTGCAAGTACCCGTAGTCAACAGCACGGGCGCCTTCGGAGGTGCCAAGGTAATGGCCATCACCGTGGGTAGGCAGGAACCAGAAAATATTGAGGCTCATGGAGTGGTCTCCTAAATGGGTACGGCAAACGTTAGAGGGCGTTGGCCACAGCGGCCGGGGGCGTCCAGATCACGTCTTTGACCACCAGCGGCTTGGGAATCAGCTTGAGCTGGTGAAACGTGTCCGCAATTTTTTGCTGCGCATTGACCACTTCCGGGGTCAGAAACTGCGCGCCATAGCCTTGGCGCTTGACGGCCGTCAGCGTGATTTCAGGCGACAACCCCAACAGCGGCGCTACTTGTTGAGTCACCTCTTCAGGGTTGGCCTTGGCCCAGTCCCCGATGTTGCGCACCTCATTCACCAACACTTCGATCACCTTGGGGTGCTGTTCGGCGTAGGGCTTGGTGGCCAGATAGAACTGATGGTTGTCCGCAATACCGCTGGCATCGCGCAACGTGCGGGCTTGCAACTGTTGCTCGGCCGCTGCCTGGTACGGGTCCCAGATTACCCAGGCATCGACACTGCCGCGCTCGAACGCGGCACGCGCATCCGCCGGGGGCAGAAAGACCGTCTGGATGTCGGTGTAATGAAGGCCTGCGTCTTCCAGTGCCCGTACCAACAGGTAGTGGACGTTAGAGCCTTTGTTGAGCACGACTTTTTTGCCCTTGAGGTCTTTCACCGAGGTGATTGGTGAATCCTTGGGCACCAGAATCGCTTCACTGGTGGGGGCCGGGGGCTCGTAGGCGACATACAGCAGATCGGCGCCCGCGGCCTGGGCAAACACGGGTGGCGTTTCGCCCGTCACGCCAAAGTCGATCGACCCGACGTTCAAGCCTTCCAGCAATTGCGGGCCGCCGGGGAATTCAGTCCATTGAACGTCAACGCCTTGTTCGGCCAGACGCTTTTCCAGCGTGCCTTTGGCCTTGAGCAGCATCAGCGTGCCGTATTTCTGATAGCCAATGCGCAGGGCATCCGCTTGAGCTTCCAACACAACGCCGAAGGACACAGCCGCAGCAAACAGTGCGACCAGACCTCGACGCAAAATGACAGGGCGCATGGCGCTCTCCTTTTGTTTTTCGAGATTCAGATAGCACCTGCCGAGCCGTTAGCGGATCAGTAAGGTGGGACTACATAAGAGGGTGTTTCAAATGCTCCAGCGAGCCGTCACCAGGCGCTCGTTGAGGATGTTCGGGTCCAGCGGTTTAGGGCGACGCGCCAGCGCGGAGTAAAACTGCTCCAGCGACTCGTTCAGCCGTTGTTCCAGCACGGGTGCCAACTGCGGCTGGGCGCTGCCTTCGCCGTAAGCAATCTGGCTGTCATCGGCAAAAATGCCGTGCAGCATTTCCTGTGCCTTGAGCGCCGACAGCACGGGCTTGAGCGCGTAATCCACGGCCAGCATGTGAGCGATGCTGCCCCCCGTGGCAATCGGCAATACCACTTTGTGGCTCAGCGCCCGCTCAGGCAGCAAATCGAGCACAGTTTTCAAGGCACCGCTGAAAGACGCCTTGTACACCGGCGTCGCGATGACCAGCCCGTCGGCGTTTTCGATCTGTTGCAACAAGTCGATGATCTTGGGGCTATCGAATCGCGCATGCAGCAAATCTTCAGCCGGAAAATCACGCACCTGATAGCTCACCACTTTGACGCCTTGCTGGTTGAGCCAGTGTTTGGCGCGATCCAGCAACACCCCGGAACGGGATCGTTGGCTTGGGCTTCCTCCGAGTGTCACGACCAGCATCTAGAGAATTCCTTGCATGAATGTGTGCAAATCGCCGTCAGCGTTTTCGCTTGGGTAGGCAGACCATAACAGGCGATTTTTATATCCATAAATCATATTTATTCATTTGTTTATTCTTTTTAAGCATATATCTGGGCGCCTTTACCGATCCTCACAGGGGATATACCTGCCACCAAGAGAATCGCCTACGCGCCAGCTGGACAATGACTGTATGTACCACCTATGCGCGTCGCACCTGGCTTAGCGTCCATCACTGGAATGGCCTCCCGTCTTCACCCCCCACGAGGGCCATTAACAGCATGGAGTGACGCATATGAGTAACACCGACTCGACTGTTTTTTATTCAGAAACCGCCCTCAAAAGCCTGTATGAAATAAGTTTGGATAAGGCAGTTGAAGACGTTGAAATAACGAGCGATGAGCGTGACATGTACAAGAGAGTGGCCGTGACGCTCGGATCGGAACGCAGCCAAGGACCTGCTCCTGTGTTCGTAAGCAACATCATGATCAATGGCACCGGACACGACCCCGCCCAGTTAAGAGGCATGTTTGTCGTGTCGTCAGCCCACACTGATAACACCGCTTACTTATTATTTACGGTCGCCCACGGGGTGAGTCGATACGACTCCTGGAGCACGCTCAATTTCTACCTCGTTAACAGCCTTCTCGATCAGGCTTCGGACTTATTGCCCTGTATCCCCTTGCCGCTACGCCATTTAGGGGGGGGCCAATTTTCAGGATCATTTAGCAGACGTCTGATCGCAGACGATGTCTTCGCAACGACCAGCGTTTATTACGAATTCGGCATTCAAGCCGACAGTGAATATTTATTGAAGGCGCTTGCTGAGGTCCCTTCACTTCGATCGGTGGCTCGTACTCAGCTTCAAACTGGCCTGACACAACAATACGAATACTCTAAAAAAAAGCACTCTTTATGCGGCCCTGACCACGGCGGGCCACAGGTGCAGGAGACAAGCCCTGAAGTTGATTATGTGCTGGCACATTACTGCAAACATTCAGGACGCGAGCAATGGGGCATAGAACTCTCATCCCCTGCGGCCTGCAGTGGTGATGCGCTGATACGAGCCAGTCAGGATAAAGCCGACATGATCCGCTGGCTGATGGAAATCAAAAAAAACCTGGCCAATGATTTATTCAATGCCATTGAGGCGCACTGGCAACATGGAAAACCTGACCGCGCTGACCTTGGCAGTTACATAGAACACGCCCTGCGAGACCGCTTCATCAATGAGCTGCTACAGGCCAGGCACCTCGGGTATGTAACGCAGGCAGAGCTTGTCAGGCTATACCGTTACGCGAATGGTCACAGCGACGATACGTTGGTACTGACCTCTGTGCTTATTGAAACGCCTCAAGACTATTTACTTGAAGTCGTAGGTTGGTACTGCATTCACCTTGGCGATCAAAATACCAAAGTGTGTGCCATGACTGATGCCGGCTTGCAATGGTTTGACAATACCTCTGAGCTCCTGGAGTACCTTGAAGAGCGGCTGACGCTCAGAGCACTTAAACACACGGCTGAAGAAGGCCCAGGCACCTTGCCTGACCCCGTGTCCCGGTACATGTTTCATAGAGACCGGGATCGATTAAATAACCTCACAACACTTAAAGTGCTTTTCATCACACAAACAAGTGGCCTGTATCAAAGACTCCCACAGACCTTACTCAGCAAGATGCATTCTGACACCACCTATCTAAGCCATTGGTACAGCACTCACTTTTTACCCCCGCTGGGGTTTACGCTCTCAGACGCCGCCAGCCATGTACATGCATTACTAGATGACGCGTTGGATATCCGCGCACTCATTAACCCAGCCCTCACCAAACTTAATACGACTCAACGCTGGAGCAGCCAACCCTCAATTGCAGACACCGGCATCGACGCAGGCGAATATTTTTTAACCCGGGAAATGAAATCAGGCGACATCATCAAACACACGCTGACCACGCTAAGCGAAGGCATTGATGCATTTGTAGACACGCTGCCCACTCTGGAATCAGCGGCCTACCACCAGTTGTTTCATGCATGGAGAAAAAAAGAAGGCAGTGAGCTTGACCTGCACAGGATCACGGTTGAAACCCAAGCAACTGCAGACCGGCCTGCCACGTCACGCTCAATCATTGATACATTGCTGGAACATGTGACCCGCTATCATCAACTCCCTACTGACTATCGTGATGTGTCATTTACCGAGCGCATGGATGATACCGCCGCCTCATTCAAGATACCGGAGATCAAAAGTAAAAAACTGTATGACCTTGTGCTGATAGAAGGAAAACACTTTTACTTAAATACGCTCGCTTATTGTAAAAACAGCTTAACTAACAATAAGAATCCTCAAACGCACCAAAACAGAAAGACAATGGCTAAGTTTAAAGCCGACTTATTATGGGGAGAAGGCTATCACTACTTCCGTTACAGCACGCAGTTATCGGTGCATGATGCAGGCTGCATCTCAGCACTCAGCGCACATCGCCAGCGCGACCAGCGCCAAACGTATTATTACTTTGCACCTGATGTGTACAGCGTCTCTGTGTATTCACCCGCTCAGGAAATAAGCGCCCTGTTAGCGGATTGTTTTGTCATCACCGAACACGGTGGCCTTCAATCAGAATGCGCTGGCCACGCCATTTTATGGACCCCAAGCCGAAGATTCGAAGCCTTTCAAAACCTCGCGGCATGTCAGCAAGCACTGCGTGCTCGTTTGGCGCACCGGATAGACCATCTTGAATTAACCAACTGCATGCACAGCCTCAACCGGGCGTCTGTCAGTGCTCAACGGGAAAGACTGCTTATCGAGGAACGTCCGTTATTTGAATTTGAGTTGCTGACGGGCGATTACCTTGAAGACCTCGCCACACAATCACTTGATCAACACACCACGGATATTCAACAGACGCTGGCAAACGCCATGGAGTCCAACTATTCCAGTGAAACGTTCAAGAGTGCTATGCAGGCCTACCTTGAGCGCATTCGCGCAGGCTTTAATATCCCGGGGTTTTTATTGGAAGTAGAAACGGCCATTTTCCAAAGGAAGCTGCCCGCTGTTTTAAAAGATGCGACAACCCAGGAACACTATGAATACGCGCTGATTCTGGAGCGTTACCAGGCGGTTTATCAGGGCGAGCAGGATTATTTATACGGTGTGCCGGACTTAACCGGTTTTGCCCGTAAGGCGCTCAATGAAACCCTGAGCAAAGACTTCCCTCAGCAGGCACTCGACTCGACGCATATCCGCGTGAAAACCCTGGGCCCCTCGTGGATTGTCAAAGTGACGACCCCCGCCAGCGAAACGCCTGTTCAAACGTTTAACCTCACGGACTATGTGTTGACCGGACTGGCCGCGCCTCCCGGGAAAATCGAACTCAGCGCACCTGATGCCACCCCATTGCCCCCTGGGTTGAATGAGCCTTACATCAAAGAGAAATTGCTAGCGCTGGACATACACATTGCCTATCAAACACTGCTCAAAGACGCGTTAGCCCCTGATCAGCCCGAGTATCAGAAGCGCTTCAAGCTGTTCAGCCAACAGTTACCTGCACAAACGCTCGAAAGTGCATTCATGGGCAAACTTTCAGGCGTATTGAGCGAGGCAGCGTACCGCTATGTAGAGCATGTTCTGAGCTTTCCCGACGCCCTGGCGCGACCTCCTTGTCAGGACACCCCGCTTATCATCCGCCCCCTGCAACTATGCGCCTCAGACTCAGCGACACCTGACCCTGTCAAAGGGATGTATTTAATCGGCCCCACAGACATAACCCAGGGACCGCTCATTGTATGGACCACGTACAGTCAGTCCATGATGTTCAAAGAATTCCAAAACGAAGCCGGTTTAATCGCAGCGCTCACAACCCATGAATCGCTTCAGGCAGAAGTGTTAAAGCGAGTGCCTCAATATGAACGCAGCAAGTATGAGAATGGGGGCTTCAGTAATCCTCACGTCACCTTCATCACACGTTTTATTCCCAGTCTCGATCTGATTGCGCAAGGGCCGGTCAGTCTTTCAAACGCCCCGATTCTGGAAAATTATCTGCCTCGGCTCTACCGTGAAAATCTGGATTTCCTGTTGGCAATGGCCGCAACACCCACTGGCATTGTCGAGACGTCCGATGCGGAGTGGTTCAATCAACTCATTTCGTTGGGAATGTCTACCGTACTGCCGTCTTACGTACCGGCCAGATTGAGCATTCCTGTCATGATTTTGCAAACGTTCGGGCTGGTGAGGGAAGCCATTAAAGCAGGCGAGCAGGGGTATTGGGGTCAGGCCATCAGTGAATTCGTTATTGCGTTCATGTTGGTTGCATCTGAGGTCTACACGCGCTCCAGGAAACCAACGGGTACGCCCTGGGTTTCACCTTTTGTCCCGCCTCTTGTCAGCGGCCCCGAAGACAGAATAACCGCTGCATTAAGCATTGCCCGTTACAGCAGTGAACAGATCTCATTGTTGGACCCCTACATTGACCACACCGTCTCATTGAAGGATTTAAGCCTTGACCGGACGACCGGGGTTTATCAAAACACAACGTCGAACAATCACTATATTGTCATGAGGGGTAAGGTGTACCCGGTCAACTTAATTGCCCAGCGCTGGCGAATCAAGATTGACGCGCAGCGCGAAGGCCCCGCGCTAAAACTCAACTCGTTACAACGCTGGGAATTGGACCTGCGAGAACCCCTATTGGGTGGCGGACCGGTATTCTCGCGAGTACATGAACCCATTGGTGACAGCAGCTTTCCTATTGAAATTGTCGGCATGCCGCTGATGTTTGCCTTGCGCCCTGATAAAGCCGCCGCGATTGTGTTAGCCCACGAAACAGCGGTCAGTTATTTAACTGAAGCGTCCAAAGTATTAAAACAAATCGACAGAGACAACCGTCAATACGCACCGTTGGCCCAATGGTTAAAAAATCACCTGGGCATAAATAATTTGCGCCATGCCCACATTGATAAACTCGCCTCTGCAGTGTCCGCCATTCTTGGCCGCCTATTGAAACGGTCCATGAACCCTCTTACTTCATTGCGGTATGTCTCGGGGAAGCAATCGTCTCGCGAGAGCCTGCGCGTCGCCTTTGTTCATCGGCAGGACGAGGTGAAATACATCTATTTAGATGACAACTTCTTTCAACCGGTTATCTCCCCCTACGGGCCCGACCCTTTAACGGGCATTAAAAAAACCATCCCGCCTTTTAACATTGATAATCACTGGCGCGCGGTCACGCTTATCCATGAAGTGTCACATCAAGTCGTTAACACAGAAGACATCGCTTACTTAAACTCTAGTTTCCCCTACCCTGAACTGTTTGAATCACGCACTGCCAATGAGCGTGCCATCTTTAATATCATCTACGACCTGCACAATAAAACGCTGTCTAATTCGACACCGCGCAATGAGTTGTTCAGTCAAATCACAGATTCGGGGACAAACAGCATTCTCAAACAAACCGGTAAGGCGACGCTGGACCAAGCCAGGGATGAGTTCATCACTAACCCGACCCAAAGGGTGAATATTATCCTCTCGAATGCGGACTCATTAGCAATGATCATCGCCCGGTTGGGCGGAAAGATAGATCAATATGTGCCCGTTAATCCTTGAGCCGCTGGTTGTCACGGGTCTTGCCCCCTCAGTGACCCAGAAAGAACAACGCGCGATGTTTGTAGGTCTGTATCGAATATTAAAAACTGTTTCATTGGACGCGCCAAAGCACCGGGTCCACTCTGGGCTCAGGTTTAGGCAAGGGGAGCGGCAGGGAGCTGCGACTATTCATGTGTTGCGAATTGATCGCTTTGGTCTTCGGTAAACACCCTGCCCGGCATTGCGCCGGGCAGGATTTTTCTTACCTTTGCGCTACGCCCGAATTACAGCAACGGGATCGAGTAGCTGACGATCAAACGGTTTTCGTCCTGATCGCGCTGGTTGGCAATGTCGTTACGCCACATGGCGTTTTTCCACATCAAGCCGAGATTTTTCAACGGCCCTTCCTGCACGACGTAAGCCACTGTGATGTCACGTTCCCACTCGCTGGCACCATTGCTGGTTTGGCCACTTTTGCCGTAGGTATCAATGTTATCGCCACGCAGGTAAACAGCGCCTGCAGTCAGGCCAGGCACACCCAGCTTGGCAAAGTCGTACGAGTAGCGTGCTTGCCAGGTGCGCTCGCCAGCACGGGCGAACTTGGAAATTTGCATGTCAGTGGTCAGGTAAGCCGAAGAGCCATCACCCTGGTTCAGCCAAGGGAAGTCGCTGCTGCCGTTGCTCACCTGATAGCCGCCACCGAAGGTGTGACCTTCAACGGTGTACAGGAACAGGCCGCTGTACAGGTTGTTGGAAACCTTGCCTTTACCGTTCTTCGACACGCTGTTGGCGTAGTCACCGTTACTGAAGTAAGCAGGGTCGTACGCATTTTTACCGTCATCACGGCTGTTGAAGTAGCGCAGGTCAGTTTTCAACACGCCCGGGCCGATCGACCAGTTGTGTACCAGACCGAGGAAGTTCTGTTTGTAGAACTTGTCCAGGTTGCCGTAGTAGTACTGCAGCAACAGGTCTTTGGTGACTTTGTAATCGCCGCCAGCGTAGATGAACTTATTGCTGTTGGCAGTGCGAGCGCTTGCACCACCAATCGACATCTGTTCGTTGTTGCTGGAGTTACGGCCTTTAACGTGCTCGATCTGACCACCGATCAGGGTCAGGTCCTTGAACTCGTTGGAGGTGATCTGGCCACCTTCAAAGGTCTGAGGCAACAGACGACCATCGTTATAGGAGATGACCGGCAGTTTCGGCATCAAGGTGCCGTAACGCAGTTCGGTCTGGGAAATTTTGGCTTTGGCGGTCAGGCCCAGGCTGGAAAATTCATTCACAGCATCGCCATTGGACTTGCTTGGGAAAACGGTGCCGCCGTATGAACCTACGCCGTTTGTACCGCCACCCGAATCCAGACGCACACCCAGCAGCCCGATGGCATCAATACCGAAACCGACGGTACCTTGGGTGAAGCCCGAGGTGTAGTCCAGCTGGAAGCCTTGGCCCCACTCTTCTTGTTTATTCTGAGCGCCAGCGGCCTTGGTGCCTGAGTCGCGGTTATCCGTATTGATGTAGAAGTTACGCAGTTTCAGCGTTGCCTTGCTGTCTTCGATGAAGCCGGCAGCGTTCGCTTGTTGTGCCAACAAACCTACGGCCACAGCCACGGCCAAGGTGGACTTGTTCATTGTCTTGCTCCTTTGCTTTTCTAATTTTTGTAGTTCTTTAGCCCGAGATCTGACGCCTCGGTGCTACAGATGCGCGATTAGCGCCAGACAGTGACTGACAAGTCAATCGTAACTTTTCGTGTCTACGACCTTTGTCTAGTCTTCTGCGATTTGTGCGTAGGGTAATGGCTTTCTGTTAAACCCAAAAAGAATTATTTCTGAAATTCTCAGATCAAACAGCTATATAAGCGACTTTTCCTACGCACAGGTGAAGGGATGCTATCGGCCTTTGGTCTAATTTCTAAATAGATATTTATGAAATTTTTAAGTCGGTTTTCATCTAAGGCGACGAGCGGGTCAGTGCCCCGTGTAAAAACCGGATCAGTTTTATTGGACGCCCTGAAGGCGGCAGGAAGAACTTCATAAGCTAATGCTTAAAAGTTATTTATTTAGCCATTCTTAGATCATTTAACCTCGCTTTCTGCCGATATCCGGCCGCCTGTCGAGGAGCTTCATCGTGAAACTGTATTCTCCCCTACGCCTTCTGGCTGCTTTGTCCCTGGCAACTGCAAGCTTCTTCGCACAGGCTGCCACGGATGTCACTGTTGCCTACCAAACCACCGTAGACCCTGCAAAAGTTGCTCAGGCAGACGGCGCCTACGAGAAAGCCACCGACGCCAATATCAAGTGGCGCAAATTTGATAACGGCGCAGACATCATTGCCGCTATCGCTTCGGGCGATGTGCAAATCGGCTACCTGGGCTCAAGCCCGTTGACCGCTGCGATCACCCGTAACGTCCCGGTCGAGACCTTTTTGATTGCCACCCAGATTGGGGGTGCCGAAGCGTTGGTAGCGCGCGACGGCTCAGGCATTAATAGCCCGCAGGATTTGGTCGGTAAGAAAGTTGCCGTGCCGTTTGTATCGACAGGCCACTACAGCCTGCTGGCCGCGTTGAAGCATTGGAATATCGACCCGTCGAAGGTGACGATTCTGAACCTCGCGCCGCCCGCCATTATTGCCGCCTGGAAGCGGGGTGACATCGACGCAACCTACGTGTGGGACCCGGCTCTGGGCACCACCAAGGAAAACGGCAAGGTGCTGATCACCTCGGGTGAGTTGAGCCAATTCGGTGCACCGACGTTTGATGCGTGGATCGTGCGCAAAGACTTCGCCGCCAAACACCCTGAGGTCGTCAAAGCCTTCGCCAAAGTGACACTGGATGCTTATGCCGACTATCACAAAGACCCAAAAGCCTGGCTGGCCAATCAGAGCAATATCGACAAGCTGGTGAAGCTGTCAGGCGCCAAGGCGGCTGATATCCCGTTGCTGCTGCAAGGCAATGTGTACCCGCTAGCCACCGATCAGGCGGTCTTGCTCGGGGCGCCAACCACCAAAGCATTGGCTGACACGGCGGCCTTCCTTAAAGAGCAAGGCAAGGTGGACGCCGTGCTGCCTGATTACGCACCGGCGGTGAACGCCAGCTACATCGCTCAATAACTCACGCTTTTTCAGGAGTCGCCCGACATGGCCTTGTTATCACTGGAGCGCATCAGCGCACAGTACCCGGGGGCTGCCGAGCCGGTACTGTCGGATATTTCCGTCAACCTTGGCCCGCAGCAACTGCTGGTCGCACTCGGCCCGTCGGGCAGCGGCAAAACATCGTTGCTGAACCTGATTGCAGGCTTTGTCGAACCCAGCGGTGGACGCATCACCCTGGATGGCGCGCCCGTGCATGGCCCAAGTGCCGAGCGCGGAGTGGTGTTTCAGGATGACGTGTTGCTGCCGTGGCAAGACGTGCTGGCCAACGTGGCGTTCGGTCTTGAACTGGCAGGCATGGCCCGTGATAAACGCGAAAGCCGCGCCCGCGAAATGCTCGACCTGGTGGATTTGTCTGGCTTTGAAAAACGCCGGGTGTGGGAGCTATCGGGCGGTCAGAAACAGCGCGTGGGGCTTGCCCGCGCCTTGGCGGCCGACCCTCGCCTGCTGCTGATGGACGAGCCGTTTGGCGCCCTCGACGCCTTCACCCGCGAGCAAATGCAGGAGCTGTTACTGCAAGTGTGCCGACGCACCGCCAAACCGGTGTTTCTGATTACCCACGACATCGAAGAAGCCGTGTTTCTGGCCACCGACCTGATCCTGCTGGCGCCCAATCCAGGCCGCATTGTCGAGCGCCTGACACTGGACTTCGGTCAGCGTTATACCGCTGGCGAGTCCGCCCGCGCCATCAAGTCAGATCCCCGTTTCATTGAAACCCGCGAACACGTGCTTGAGCGGGTGTTTTCACAACGCGGCGCCGCCCAGCGGCAGGAGCGCGCATGAGCAGCTATGAATTGGTGAACGACGCCTCCCCGACCGCCGTGGCTCAAGCGCAGCGCCCGGTCAAACGTCAATTGAGCACGCGCTGGATCAGCGTATTGACACTTCTCACGCTAATCGCTGCCTGGTGGGCCGTGACGGCTGCGGGTTTGATTGAGCCGCTGTTTTTGCCACCGCCGTCTGCGGTGTTGGAAAAAGGCGGGTTGCTGGTCACTTCGGGATACATGGATTCCACCTTATGGCAGCACTTGGGTGCGAGCTTGAGTCGCATTGGGTTGGGCCTGGGTTTTGCCATTCTCACTGCAATTCCGGTGGGCATTGCAATTGGTCATAACCGCATTGCGCGGGGGATTTTCGACCCGCTTATCGAGTTCTATCGTCCGATCCCTCCTTTGGCTTACTTGCCGCTGATCGTGATCTGGTGCGGCATCGGTGAGCTGTCGAAAGTGTTGCTGATTTACCTCGCGATTTTCGCGCCGATTGCCATTGCCACCGCCACCGGCGTGCGCAATGTTGACCCGGCCAAAGTGCGTGCCGCGCAGTCACTGGGCGCTACCCGTTGGCAACTGATTCGGCATGTGATCTTGCCCAGCGCCCTGCCCGACATTCTGACCGGCGTGCGCATTGGCCTGGGCGTCGGCTGGTCCACATTGGTGGCTGCCGAGTTAATCGCCGCCACCAGCGGTCTTGGTTTCATGGTGCAGTCGGCCGCGCAATTTCTGGTCACTGACGTGGTGGTGCTAGGAATTCTGGTAATTGCCATCATCGCCTTTGCCATGGAGATGGGCCTGCGCGCCCTGCAACGCAAGCTGGTGCCGTGGCACGGCCAGGCTCACTAACTGTTTCGAACTAACACGACGCTGATCAATCGGCGCGCTGATGAAGAGAATGACCATGAGCCTGACCCTTACCCCGATTAGCACTGCCCTTGGCGCGCAGATTGAAGGCGTTGACCTGACTCAGCCGCTGAGCGTCGAACAACGCGAAGCCATTGAGCAGGCGCTGCTCAAGCATCAAGTGATCTTCTTCAAAAATCAGTCGATCAACCCGCAGCAACAAGCGCGATTCGCGGCCAATTTCGGCGATCTGCATATACATCCGATTTACCCGAATATCCCCGAGCAGCCTGAAGTGCTGGTGCTGGACACCGCCGTGACGGACGTGCGCGACAATGCCGTCTGGCACACCGACGTCACTTTCTTGCCCACGCCTGCGATGGGCGCGGTGTTGAGCGCCAAGCAATTGCCCGCTTTTGGTGGCGACACCTTGTGGGCCAGTGGAATTGCAGCGTTTGAGGGGTTGTCCGCACCCTTGCAGCAGCTGCTGGACGGGCTGACGGCGACCCACGATTTCACCAAGTCGTTCCCGCTGGAGCGCTTTGGCTCGACCCCGGAAGACTTTGCACGCTGGGACCAGACGCGCAAAAACAACCCGCCCCTGTCGCACCCGGTTGTTCGCACACACCCAGTGAGCGGCCGTAAGTCGCTGTTCGTCAACGAGGGCTTTACCACACGCATCAATGAGCTTTCTGAAGCTGAAAGCGATGCCATCCTCACGCTGTTGTTTGCCCATGCCACTCGCCCTGAGTACACCATTCGCTGGCGCTGGCAGGAAAACGACGTCGCCTTTTGGGACAACCGTGTGACCCAGCACTACGCCGTGGATGACTACCGTCCGAATCGCCGCGTGATGCACCGCGCCACCATTCTGGGCGATGCACCGTTTTGAAGTGATGGACGCAGACACATCGCGTCACCGCGGTTTGTCTGGCGCTAGTGACGCCTGCTGCCATGGGGGTCGGTCATGAAGGGCCGTGTTTTCCGGGTTGACTCGGGAATGCTGACTTCCTGCAGCACAAAGTGGGACGCGAACGGGGCATAGGCTTTCACCACCGCTTGGGAGAAACCGGCCGATTTAATGGTGAACGTTGATTCGAGCGGATACACCCGTTCGGCCTCATTGACCGGTGACAGCAACTCCATGGCGCTGGTGCCTTTCACGGTGAACATGACCGGTTTCAACGTCACTTTGCGCGTGTCGTACGTACCGAATGCAAATCGCTTGGCCACGCTCATCATGTCGCTGACGGACATAAATTGCTCGGTCCGCAGGATGTCCTTGTTTTGGGCATGCGCTTCTAGCGCTCTTAACCCCAATTCACTCACCTGTTGCCCCCTGTACGTGGTGGTTTCCGTGGTGCCGGGGTTGCGCAGAATATGTTGATTGAACAGTGTGACCGCACTTTTGCGCCCGATACTTAACGCGTCACTCATTCCGGAGACATCAGGGTCAAAAGTGGTGGCATCGGATCGTTCCATGGCTGAATACATTGTGGGAATGTCCTCCCACAGCCTGGGACCAGGGTTGTCGGGATGCATTGCAGGGTTGGTCAAATAGCGTGCCATTTCATTGAAGTAATTGGCAGACGCGATATACACCTCACCCAAACCTGCAAGGATATTGGCCGGCCTGGTCGCACCCAAGCTCACCGACTGGTTGTATAGATCCATTTCATCGAAGTTAAATCCTTGGGTTCGCAATGCTCCGATGATGTCCGCGTGAGGCCCTTGGGTAGAGCTGTACCGGTACGCAAACGTATCAAGCTCTTTGAGGTAAATGGCTGGAAAGTTCTCGCGCAGATAACGATCAAGCGCCTGCACCCGCGCTGGCCGGGTGTCGGCTGACACACCATTCAAACCATAAAGATCGATCCGGGAAACCGGGTTATTGGACACCATCGCGTAGCGGTTCAACCCGTCCAGGGTACCGGCAGGATCGGGACTGATCCAGCGTTGCAACCACGGTGCGTAATAACGCATCCCGTAGTAATACAACCCGCTGGCATCCATCTCCTTGCCTGAATAACGAATGGTTTTGTAGCGGGCTTGCAGCGATGTCCTGGCCGCCCACCAGGCAGTGGCGCCATAGGGGTAGTAACTTTCCTGAGTAATGAGCTGCGCTCGCCCATCAAGCTCCAGCGAACTGCTGCCTACAAGGTCAACCAGGCTGAAACGTATTTGAGTTTCAGGGGCAGTGCGTGCGCGCCCCTGATCCCATTGCAACACCCTGATACTGCTCAAGCCCGCACTCACGCACACCACGTTCAATTGTTCACCGGTCGCACTGTCATGCCGGATCTCAAGGCCCGGCAAATACCGAACCATCCGGGTGTGCGTCATTGTGCTTGCCTGTGAGGTATGCACTTTTTGCACACGCTGCCCCGAGGCGTCGTAACGGTAGACTTCGTCATCGTTTTGGCCGTCAGAACGCTGCACAAACGTCACTTTGCGCAGTTGATTGGCGACACTCCATTGCAAGGCCTGCCCTGCAGACAACGCCTGCTGATTGCCATTCATATCGAACGCCCTTCCCAGCCCCGGTGTCGGGGGCGTCACGCCCGGGTCCTCTTGCAGCACGCCATGGTTACTGGCATCGGCCACTGCCATTCGCTGCCTGTACCCGCCCCCCGTATTCACGCTGTGGCGCAACTGAAGCAAGTTGCCCGCTTCATCGTAGGCGTACACCTGTCTGTAGTTGCGCCAAACAGTGTCGTCCTTCATACCGAACAGCATGCACGGCGGCAAAAACCGGGTAGCGTCGTTGTTCGCATTCTCACGGCCGGTGGCGTAAATCAGCTGATAAAGCGTGTCGTAACCATAGGTGCTGACGGGGTCCACTTGAGCGTTGAACGACCACTGCACCGGTTGGGCGCCGTCACTGATTTTTGTCACGTTACCGACACGGTCATATTCGTAGGCCAAGTCTTGCAAGGGATCCGTTGTCTCAGCTTCACGGTAGGCCAGTAATCGCTCCAGCCGGCCATCGGGCGCCGCATATTGAGCCAGGGTGCTGACGTTATTAGCGGCGCGTTCGGATTCCAGTTGAGCACTGGCGTTATACACGCGCTGACTCATCAGCACTTGCCGGCGCTCGCCCTTGAGGGTCAAGGCGTTTTCAAGCAACAGCCCGTCGATGCCGTACGCCAAGTGCTGAGTATGCCCTTTGGCATCGGTTTGGCCGATTACCGAGGCAAACGCATCGTATTGCCAGGCCGTCACAAAGCGCGGCGTTTCCAACAGCGCGTCACGCTCACTGACTGCCTGCGGCCAGTCCACCGGTTCCAATGACTGGCAAAACTGACGCGCTTCCTTCAAAAGCTGACCCTTCAGCGAATACTGCTCATAACGCAAGGTGCCGGACGGGTCATCGTGACGTATCAAGCGGCCGGATCGGTTGGCAGCCTGATCTTCAGGGGTCGTGCCACCGTACGTCAGGACTTCCACACAACGTTCCCGGGGTTCACCGGCCTCCCGTTCATGCCGGGATGTCAGCCTGAGCCATTGATCGAACACGTGACGTTGCTGGCTGCCTCGCGAGGCCCGGCTTTGCAAGACCTGCCCCGCCGATCCGCGCAACCACCAGCGACTGCCCGCGTCAACGCTGTAGCTGTGCAATGGCTGCCCGCTGAGGCTGTAGAGGGTGTTTTGATTAGAGCCGGTAACGGTCGCGTGCTGACGCTGCGTGTGCAAACGCGGGTCCCATTGCGCCAGCAGCAAACCCGTGGCACTCCACATCTGACTGCTGATACGGGGCACGGCCTGAGCGCGGGGTAAGGTTCGGTGATACGCCACCTGACGCACAGTCAGGGCGCGGGGGTCGTAAGCCGTGAGGCTCGGGGTGTGATGATGCAAAGACGAAGGCATGAGCATGACCGCAAAAAGACAAGGTCATGCCAGCCTGAAGGCCCGGTAAGGCCGTCAGGTGGTCATTATTTATAGCGCCGGGATGCGCGTATCAGACTTGCTTCATCACCTGCGCCAGCAGCTCATAGGAATGAATACGGTCGGCGTGCTCATACAAATCGCAGGTGAAAATCAGCTCGTCGGCCCCCGTCTGCTCAACCAGTACCTGAAGCTTGGCGCGGATTTTTTCCGGGCTACCGACCATTGCCAGACCCAGGAAACTCATCACCGCCTCTTTTTCGTGAGGCAGCCACACGCCGTCCATGCTCTTGACCGGCGCACGCTGTACCAGACTTTGCCCACGCATCAACGCCAGAATGCGCTGGTAAACCGATGTGGCCAGGTACTCGGCCTGTTCATCGGTATCGGCTGCCACCAAGGGGACGCCCAGCATCACATACGGGGTGTCGAGCACTGCCGAGGGTTTGAAATGATTGCGGTAAACACGAATGGCTTCGTGCATCAACCGGGGTGCGAAATGGGAGGCGAACGCGTAAGGCAGTCCGCGCTCACCCGCCAGTTGTGCACTGAACAAACTGGAGCCCAGCAGCCACACGGGCACGTTCGTACCCGTACCCGGCATCGCAATCACCCGCTGATCCGGTGTACGTGGCCCCAGATACCGCATCAGCTCCGCCACATCTTCAGGAAAATCATCGGCGCTGCCGGAGCGTTCCCGGCGTAACGCCCGGGCGGTCATTTGATCAGAGCCCGGCGCGCGGCCGAGGCCCAGATCAATCCGCCCCGGGTACAGGCTTTCAAGGGTGCCGAACTGCTCGGCGATCACCAGCGGCGCATGGTTTGGCAGCATCACGCCGCCCGAGCCCACGCGAATGGTCGACGTGCCGCCCGCCAGATACCCGATCAACACCGATGTCGCGGAGCTGGCAATGCCATCCATGTTGTGATGCTCAGCCACCCAAAAACGGTTGTAGCCAAACTTTTCTACGTGCTGCGCCAAGTCCAGCGAATTGTGCAGCGACTGAGCAGCAGTGCCGCCTTCGCGCACAGGCACCAAATCGAGGGTCGAGAACTTGATATCGGACAGGGATGTCATCAGCCGGCTACTCCTAGTGGGACGCAGGCTCAGACGCTCGCCAAAACCTGCCAGTGCTCTTTGCAATATGGGCATATACCCGAGTTTCAATAGCAGACTATGAAATGAGCTACTAAAAAAGACGATTGGTCTGACAGGATGAACTTTAGTGCGCCGACTACCCTCACAACTTCACACCAGGCGTGAAACCTTCACGCCGTTCTTCAGGAGGCACGCATGAGTATTAAAAAGACAGCATCGGCTCATTGGGCAGGCGATCTTAAAACCGGCATCGGCTCCATCTCCACTGAAACCGGCGTACTGCGTGAAGCACCTTACGGCTTCAAGGCACGCTTTGAAGGCGGCAAAGGCACCAACCCCGAAGAGTTGATCGGTGCGGCCCACGCGGGTTGCTTCTCGATGGCCCTGTCGATGATTCTCGGTGATGCAGGGCTCAAGGCCGACAGCATCGATACCACCGCAGAAGTCACGCTGGACAAACAAGACGACGGTTTTGCGATCACCGCCGTGCACCTGGTGCTCAAGGCTAAAGTGCCGGGCGCCACCCAGGAGCAATTCGATGAATTGACCACCAAGGCCAAAGAAGGCTGCCCGGTCTCGAAGGTTCTCAATGCCAACATCACCCTCGACGCCACGTTGTTGAGCTGACCAGACGCGGCACGGTATCTCTGCCCGCTCACTGTTGAGCAGGCAGAGGCGACCTCAACAATGCCCGTCTATGTGCCCTGGATCAGTCCCGAGTGACGCCCGATGTGATCGAATCATCTCCGCGTGCGTCAATGCATGACTTTGCGCATTGCAATCAAGGGAGTCTCACCATGAAACGTTTCGCTCTAGCTGTTATCTGCTGCGCCATGGCCACCACCGCGTTGGCCGCACCCAAGCCGTGTGATGAACTCAAGGCTGAAATTGAGGCCAAGATTCAGGCTAATAACGTGTCGTCCTACACCCTGGAAATCGTGACCAACGACGAAGTTCAAGACCAAAACATGGTGGTGGGCACCTGCGAAAACGGTACGAAAAAGATCATCTACCAGAAGAACGACAACTGATCGCTACGGAATACAGTTGACCAGCCGCTCCTCGGCCAACACCTTGCCCTCGGCGTTATAGAGCCGGGCATAGGCGTTAAACCCCAGGGAGCGTGCCTGCAACCGGTAGCGCTGCCCCGGCTGGAAATCGGTGTAATTGAGCGTCAGGTAACACAACCGTTCCTGCGGGTTACTGAACTGACTCATGCCCCCGATAAAGACCTCGTAATCGAAGCGCACCATGAGTTCGTGGCTGCCCGGGGACACCTGAAAATAGCGGCCATCGGCCACGCGCTGATTGTCCAGTCGCTCCGCCATCACCAGCTTGCCCGTTTGGGTTTCAAGATCAACCCACGCCAGAGCCCGATTGTGCTCAGGTAAAGGCGTGCTGGCACACGCACTCAGCACACACGTGAGTGCTAGCCCTAAAAACGTCCGCATGCTTATTCCTCCACTCGTCTTAAGTGCCAGCATAGCGCCGTTGCTGTCAGCTGTGGCGCGCCGCCCCTTTCAACAGCTAGGCTTGCCGCACTCTTTGACTGGACTGACCAATGACGCCAAGCGCTCGATGTTTGCTGCTACTTGCTGCAATGACCCTGCTCAACGGCTGTTCAAGCGTGAACTATTACTCACAACTGGCCAGCGGCCAGTTGCACCTGTTGAAAGCCCGCGAGCCAGTGGAGCACGTCATTGCAGACCCCCAGCGTCCGGCTGCCCTGCGCAAGCAACTGCGCAACGCCCAGGCAGCACGCACGTTCGCCAGCAAGCAGTTGCTTTTGCCCGACAACGCAAGCTATCGCCTGTACGCTGACCTCAAACGGCCGTACGTGGTATGGAATGTGTTTGCTACGCCAGAATTTTCACTCAAACCCATCACCCATTGTTTCCCGATTGCCGGGTGCGTTGCCTACCGCGGTTACTACTCTGTGGGGGGCGCGCGGGGTGAGGCTGCCCTGCAGCGCCAGCAAGGACGAGACGTGTTTGTCAGTGGTGTTGAAGCCTATTCAACCTTGGGCTGGTTCGACGACCCGATCCTCAACACCATGCTGACCTGGGGTGACGAACGGCTCGCCAGCGTGATTTTTCATGAATTGGCTCACCAGCGTGTGTATGTAAAGGACGACACGGAATTCAACGAATCCTTCGCCAACTTCGTTGAACAGGAAGGCACGCGTCAGTGGCGCGCTTTCCAAGGTTTACCGGCCCCGGATCCGCGCGCGTTGCTGCAACGCGATCAATTTATCGGCCTGATTCTGCAAACGCGCCAAGGGTTAGAAACGCTGTATGCGCAATCGTTACCGGCCGAACGCATGCGCCAGCGCAAGGCCGCGACGTTTGAACAGATGCGCGTGCAATACCGTCAAATGCGCGATCAGCAATGGGCAGGGAACACACGTTTTGATCCGTGGATCAACAGCCCCATGAACAACGCCAAACTGCTGCCATTCGGGCTATACGATCAATGGGTGCCAGCGTTCGCGGCGCTGTTCAAGCAAAGCGGCAATGACTGGCAAACGTTTTATGCCGCTGTGGAAACCCTCGCTACGCTACCTCTGCCCGAACGCAAGGCCGCCTTGCGCCAGCAGCTCGCAGACGGTTAAGCCTTACCCGGTTTCAACCAGTTCATGACCACACAGGAGGCAAACGCGCTGGTGCTGCACGCGCCACTGCTCAAGGCAGCACGCAGCGCAGGGATGTCAGCCTTCATCATGTACTTGGCGCCATCCTTGTAATGCGCATTTTCGCCAAACCCGCCCTGGGTCATTTCTTTCAGGGCGTCTTCTTTGCTCCAGTCCTGCACCACCACGCGATACATGGCGGACATCAGCCCGGTACGGTCGGCGCCATGCTTGCAATGCATCAACACCGGCCCCTTTGCCTGTGCTGTCTGAATGGCGCGCAACGCAGCCAGCACGTCCTGGTCGTCTACATGATTGGTGCGATACGGCAACTGCACCTGAGTGACACCGGGGGTTTTCAGCCACGTGCTATCGGACTCGGGCAGGAAGTTGATCACCGTCGCAATCTGCAATTTTTCCAGCAGCGGCTGCGCATTGCTGTCCGGCAAAGCGCTGCGATAGAGCGTGGGCGACATTTGATACAGGTTGTACTGCGTGGCGACAGGCTGGGCCCATTGCACAGAACGGGATACAGGACTTTCTTCCGCCCGCGCCTGTGGCAAAGCGGCCAGCGTCAGGAATGCCAGGCACAGCGCGGGAAACATCCGGGAGTTCGCCATATCAGTTCAACCGTTTTTATAAGGATCAGAGAAAGTGCGGCGAGGGTGGATGAACCTGAATCAAAACTCTGTGAGGCGCTTGTCAAAAAATCGTGATGCCAGGAAAGGGCCGGCATTATTTAGGCCGGGGTGCGGCAAAATTACGCATGAATCGATTCACCCAGGCGATTGGCCTGTTAGTATTTGTAACCAATGTTTGCCTGCGCGTTGTTTTTTCCCGGTCGAGCTCGACCCGCGCCGCCTGCCAAAACGAAAAGCTGCCCATGAGCAGCTGTAATCCGTGAATGCCTGATGAGGTGCCTGATGTCTGAACAAGACAACCCGCGGCGTGAGTTTCTGCGCAAAACCCTGACCCTGATTCCTGTGGTGACTGTCGCCAGTACCGGCCTCGGCGGCTCGGTGCTGATGGCATCGGCCAGCGTCGATGCCAAAGCCGTGGCCAACGAAGGGCAATCGCCCGCGCCTGCTGCTGGCAATGCGTATGAACCTACCTACTTCACCGCTGAAGAATGGGCATTTGTGAATGCCGCCGTAGCGCGCCTGATTCCAGCAGACGAACAAGGCCCCGGCGCGTTGGAAGCAGGTGTTCCGGAATACATCGACCGCCAGATGAACACGCCTTACGCCAGCGGCGCGCTGTGGTTCATGCAAGGCCCGTTCAATGCTGACGCACCGGCCGAAATGGGTTGGCAGAGCAAATTGGTCCCCAAGCAGATTTATCGCCTGGGCATTGCCGCTACGGATGAGCACTGCAAAAAGCACTACGGCTCAGTATTTGCTGGGCTAGACAGCGCTACCCGAGATGACGTGCTCAAGCAACTGGAGGCAGGGTCGCCCCAATTCGAAAGCGTGCCGGCAAAAATATTCTTCAGTTTTCTGCTGCAAAACACCAAGGAAGGGTTCTTCTGCGACCCGATTCACGGTGGCAACAAAGGCATGGTCGGCTGGACGCTGATTGGCTTCCCCGGCGCCCGCGCCGACTTCATGGACTGGGTAGAACGCAATGAGCAGTACCCCTTCCCGGCTGTATCCATCCGCGGCGAGAGGGCCTGAACATGACCGTTATGAAAAAAGTGGATGCCGTGATCGTTGGGTTCGGCTGGACGGGCGCGATCATGGCCAAAGAGCTGACCGAAGCGGGCCTGAACGTTGTCGCCCTCGAACGCGGCCCGATGCAGGACACGTACCCGGACGGTAACTACCCGCAGGTTATCGACGAACTGACCTACAGCGTGCGTAAAAAGCTCTTCCAGGATGTGTCGAAAGAAACCGTCACCATTCGCCACAGCGTAAACGATGTCGCGTTGCCAAACCGCCAGTTGGGTGCTTTCCTGCCCGGCAACGGTGTGGGCGGTGCCGGCTTGCACTGGTCGGGCGTGCATTTCCGTGTCGACCCGATCGAATTGCGCATGCGCAGCCATTACGAAGAGCGCTACGGTAAACACTTCATCCCCAAGGACATGACCATTCAGGACTTCGGCGTAAGTTACGAAGAACTGGAGCCGTTTTTCGACTACGCCGAGAAAGTCTTCGGCACGTCAGGCCAGGCCTGGACCGTCAACGGGCAGTTGGTGGGCGAAGGCAAAGGCGGCAACCCCTATGCGCCAGATCGCTCAAACCATTTCCCGCTGGAATCACAGAAAAACACCGTATCTGCACAGCTGTTTCAGAAAGCTGCCAATGACGTTGGCTACAAACCCTACAACCTGCCCTCTGCCAATACCTCCGGGCCCTACACCAACCCCTATGGCGCGCAAATGGGCCCGTGCAACTTCTGCGGTTTTTGCAGCGGCTATGTCTGCTACATGTATTCCAAAGCCTCGCCCAACGTGAACATCCTGCCTGCGCTCAAGCAAGTGCCCAACTTTGAGCTGCGCCCCAACGCTCACGTGATTCGCGTCAACCTCGACAGCGACAAAACCAAAGCCACAGGCGTTACCTACATCGACGCACTGGGCCGCGAAATAGAGCAGCCCGCCGACCTGGTGATTCTGGGCGCGTTCCAGTTCCACAACGTGCGTTTGATGCTGCTCTCGGGCATTGGCAAACCCTACGACCCGATCACCAACGAAGGCGTTGTCGGCCGAAACTTTGCCTACCAGAACATGGGCACGATCAAGGCCTACTTCGATAAAGACGTGCACACCAACAACTTCATCGGCGCAGGCGGCAATGGCGTGGCGATCGATGACTTCAATGCCGACAACTTCGATCACGGGCCGCACGGCTTTGTCGGCGGCTCACCCATGTGGGTCAACCAGGCCGGGAGCCGTCCGATTGCCGGTACGTCCAACCCGCCGGGCACTCCCGCGTGGGGCAGCGCGTGGAAGAAAGCCACCGCCGATTACTACACCCACCAAGTGTCCATGGATGCTCACGGTGCACATCAGTCTTACCGTGGAAACTACTTGGATCTCGACCCGGTTTACCGCGATGCCTATGGCCAGCCATTGCTGCGTATGACGTTCGACTGGCAAGAAAACGACATCAAAATGAACCGTTTCATGATGGAAAAAATGGGCAAGATCGCCCAGGCAATGAACCCGAAAGCCATCGCCCTGCTGGGTAAAAAAGTCGGTGACCACTTCAACACTGCGTCCTATCAAACCACCCACCTTAACGGCGGCGCGATCATGGGCACCGACCCGAAAACCAGTGCGCTTAACCGCTATTTGCAGAGCTGGGACGTGCATAACGTATTCGTGCCGGGTGCGTCTGCCTTCCCGCAAGGCTTGGGCTACAACCCGACAGGGCTGGTTGCGGCACTGACCTACTGGTCGGCGCGGGCCATCCGCGAGCAGTACCTGAAAAACCCCGGCCCGTTGGTTCAGGCATAAGGAGCGATGACCATGAAAGCACTTGTTATCGCGACCTTTACACTGTTGGGCAGCGTCTCGGCCATGGCCGACGGGGCAGATCCGCAAGCCTTGATCCAGCAGGGCGAGTATCTGGCGCGCGCCGGGGATTGCGTGGCCTGCCATACCGCCAAGGACGGCAAGCCGTTTGCGGGTGGCCTGCCGATGGAAACCCCGATTGGCACCCTTTACTCAACCAACATCACGCCTGCCAAAAGCGGCATCGGCGATTACAGTTTTGCAGACTTCGACAACGCCGTGCGTCACGGCATCGCCCGAAATGGCAGCACCCTGTACCCGGCGATGCCCTACCCGTCCTATGCCCGGGTGAATCAGGCCGATATGCAAGCGCTGTACGCCTACTTCATGAAAGGCGTGAAGCCCGTCGAGCAAGCGAACAAGGCGGCGGATATTCCGTGGCCCATGAGCATGCGCTGGCCGCTGGCCATGTGGCGCTGGACGTTTGCACCCGCGGTTGCGGATTTCACCCCGGTTGCGGGCCAGGACCCAGTGGTCAGCCGCGGCGCGTATCTGGTCGAAGGTTTGGGCCACTGCGGCGCCTGTCATACCCCGCGAGCCCTGACCATGCAGGAAAAAGCCTTGAGCGCGACGGACGGCAGCGCCTTTCTCTCGGGCAGTGCGCCACTGGAAGGCTGGATCGCCAAAAACCTGCGCGGGGACCACAAGGACGGCCTGGGCAGTTGGGACGAAACGCAGCTGGTGCAGTTCCTGAAGACCGGGCGCAGTGATCGCAGCGCGGTGTTTGGGGGAATGAGTGACGTGATCGTCCACAGCATGCAGTACATGTCTGATGCCGACCTGACAGCAATCGCACGTTATTTGAAGTCGTTGCCTGCGGTGAATTCAGCCGACAAACCCCATCAGTACGATCCGGCCGTGGCCGATGCGCTATGGAACGGCGACGACAGCAAGCGCGGTGCAGCGGTTTACATCGACAACTGCGCTGCGTGCCACCGCACCGACGGCCATGGCTATACCCGCGTGTTCCCGGCGCTGGCAGGCAACCCGGTGTTGCAGTCCGAAGACCCGACCTCGTTGATTCATATCGTGCTCAAGGGCGGAACACTGCCGGCAACACACACCGCGCCGTCGACCTTCACCATGCCCGCTTTTGACTGGCGCTTGTCGGATCAGGAAGTGGCCGATGTGGTCAATTTCATTCGCACCAGCTGGGGCAATAAAGGGTCGGACGTCAACGCGTCTGATGTGAAAAGCATGCGCGACTCATCCACACACCCGTGAGGGGGCTGACGCCTCGGCTGCTGAGGAGCAGCCGGGGGGCGCTTATTTCTCGACCACCTGCCATTTCTGCGCCAGAGCGGCCAATCGGCCGTCGTCCCGGATGCGTTGCAACGCGTTATTGAGGCTCTTCTGAAAAGCCGGGTTGCCTTTCTGAAACGGGATCGCCAGTTTGATTTCTGTCGGGGTGCGAGCCTGATTCGCCGGTTCGACAAATGAAGACGCCTGCGCTACGCCTGTCACAGGTGTACGCAGATTGTCGTAGGGCTGACTGAAATCGAACCGATTCTGCAGTTCTGGAGCCAAAGCGATGTGATTGATTGCAACATCGTATTTCCCGCTTTCGACCCCCGACAGCAACTCGTTGTGATCCGTAACCAGGAGTGAGGCATGCACCTCAAGCTCGTTGGCCAACAGCTCGCCCAGCTCGACGTCGAAACCGGTCAACTGGCCGTCCTGCTTGAAGCTCCAGGGTGGCGAAGCAGCATCGAGGGCAATGCGCAACTCGCCCCGATCGTTCACGTCATCAATCAATTCGGCGTGAGCCAAAGGGCTCATCAGTGGCAATAACAGCATCAGGCCTGACAGAAGGCGCATGGTCACTCCTTTGAACGGGATGCAAGCGATTCGCAATAAAGGTTCGCTTTGCTTTATGTTGGTCAACTGCGGGTTGGACAGCGTACCGACTGGAAGTTGTCTTAACCCTATGAATTTTGTGAAAAACGGAGAAAAAAATGAAAAATCTATTGTCTCGCGTTGCACTGGCTTCAGTCCTGATGGGCGCTTCGGTGATCGCCATGGCGGCTACTCCGGCGCCTGAAGGCGCAAAAGTCGCCATCCTTTCCCCGGCTGACGGCGCCACTGTGGATAAAACCTTCACGGTCAAATTCGGCGTTGAAGGTATCAAGCTGGCACCTGCGGGCGACCAGACACCGAACACGGGCCATCACCACCTGTTGATCGACGTTGACCAGCCAATTGCCGCGGGCCAAGTGATCCCGGCAGATGCCAACCACGTGCATTTCGGCAAGGCGCAAACCGAAGCTGAAGTCACGTTGGCGCCCGGCAAGCACACCTTGCAACTGGAGCTGGCAGACAAGAACCACATGACGTTTGAACCCGTCATCGTTTCGAAGAAGATCACGGTTAACGTGAAGTAATTTCTTCGACGCACAAAAAAGGAGACCCGAGGGTCTCCTTTTTTTGTGGCGCGCGACTTAGAACAGTACGCGGCAACGGATGGTGCCGTTGATGCTTTGCAGCTTCTCTTGCGCCAGGTCCGAGGACTCGGCGTCGACGTCGATCACCACATAGCCAACTTTCTCGTTGGTTTGCAGGAACTGGCCGGAAATGTTGATGCCGTTTTCTGCGAAGACCTTGTTGATCTCGCTCATCACACCCGGAATGTTCTGGTGGATGTGCAGCAAACGGTGCTTGCCAGGGTGAGCCGGCAATGCCACTTCAGGGAAGTTGACGGAGGACACCGACGTACCGTTGTCGCTGTACTTGACCAGCTTCTCTGCCACTTCCAGACCGATGTTGGCTTGGGCTTCAGCGGTAGAACCGCCGATGTGCGGGGTCAGGATCACGTTGTCCAGGCCACGCAGCGGACTTTCGAACTCTTCGTCATTGGAGCGCGGCTCGACCGGGAACACGTCGATGGCGGCGCCGATCAGGTGCTTGTCCTTGATCGCGTCAGCCAACGCGTCCAGCTCTACCACGGTGCCACGTGCGGCGTTGATCAGAATGCCGCCCTTTTTGATGGCGCGGATTTCTTTCTCACCGATCATCCACTGAGTGGCAGCGGTTTCAGGCACGTGCAGGGTCACGATGTCGGACATACCCAGCAGTTCGTGCAGGTTGCCCACTTGCGTGGCGTTACCCAACGGCAGCTTGGTCACGGTGTCGTAGAAGAACACCTGCATGCCCAGGCCTTCAGCCAGTACCGACAGCTGAGTACCGATCGAACCATAACCGACGATACCCAGCTTTTTGCCACGGATTTCGAAGGAGTTGGCAGCGCTTTTGATCCAGCCACCGCGATGGCAAGAGGCGTTTTTCTCAGGGATGCCACGCAGCAACAGGATCGCTTCTGCCAACACCAACTCGGCCACCGAACGGGTGTTGGAGTAAGGGGCGTTGAAAACAGCGATACCGCGTTCGCGAGCAGCGTTGAGGTCGACCTGGTTGGTACCGATGCAGAAACAGCCAACAGCCACCAACTTCTTGGCGCAATCGAACACTTCTTCGGTCAGTTGAGTGCGAGAACGGATGCCGATGAAATGGGCATCAGCGATCTTTTCCTTCAACTGATCTTCAGGCAAGGAACTGGTGATGTACTCAATGCTGGTGTACCCGGCGGACTTGAGAACATCAACAGCGGATTGGTGGACGCCTTCCAGAAGAAGGAACTTGATCTTGCTCTTATCGAGAGAAGTCTTGCTCATCTGCGTAAACCTGTGTCCCAGAGAAAAATGGCAGGGAAGTGGACAGCCTGAGCTGACCTGGCCGGCGTGAAGACCGGCACCGAGAATCGTCCTACGGCTCGATTCTACGGGGGGGCCGTATGCTAGCATAAGCGCCCCGCTAAACACCCATTCCTGCGACGTGAAGCGTTCTCAGGATGACCATGAATTGTTCGAGAGTTCTGTTGATGACCCATCCTGCCTTGATTGATGAGCTAAAGACCCTGGTAGAGCCTGGCAAGGTTCTCACCGACGCCGATTCCCTCAATGCTTATGGCAAGGACTGGACCAAGCATTTCGCCCCTGCGCCGCTCGCCATCGTGTTCCCGAAAACCACCGAACAGGTACAGGCCATTGTGCTGTGGGCCAACGCTCACCATGTCGCGCTGGTACCCTCGGGCGGTCGTACCGGTTTGTCGGCGGCAGCCGTGGCGGCCAACGGCGAAGTGGTGGTGTCATTCGACTATATGAACCAGGTGCTGGACATCAACCTGACTGACCGCACGGTGGTGTGCCAGCCGGGCGTGGTCACCGAGCATCTGCAGAACCTCGCGCAAGAACACGGCCTGTATTACCCGGTGGACTTCGCCTCGGCAGGTTCCAGCCAGATTGGCGGCAATATCGGCACCAATGCCGGCGGGATCAAAGTGATTCGCTATGGCATGACCCGCAACTGGGTCGCGGGCATGAAAGTGGTCACCGGCAAGGGTGACGTACTCGAACTGAACAAAGACCTGATCAAAAACGCCACGGGTTATGACATGCGCCAGCTGTTCATCGGCGCTGAAGGCACGCTGGGCTTTGTCGTTGAAGCCACAATGCGCCTGGACCGTGCGCCCAAGAACCTGACGGCCATGGTGCTCGGCACGGCTGACTTCGACTCGATCATGCCGGTCCTGCATGCCTTCCAGAACAAACTGGATCTGACGGCATTCGAATTCTTCTCCGACAAGGCGCTGGCCAAAGTCATGGCGCGTGGCGATGTGCCTGCGGCGTTTGACACCGACTGTCCGTTCTACGCGCTGCTGGAATTCGAAGCGACCACCGAGGAAGTGGCCAACGCGGCTCTGGAAACCTTCGAGCACTGCATGGAGCAAGGCTGGGTGCTGGACGGCGTGATGAGCCAGAGCGAAACCCAATTGCAAAACCTGTGGAAACTGCGCGAGTACATCTCCGAAACCATTTCCCACTGGACGCCGTACAAAAACGACATCTCGGTCACCGTTTCGAAAGTGCCTGCGTTTTTGAAAGAGATTGATGCGATCGTCGGTGAACACTACCCGGATTTCGAAATTGTCTGGTTTGGTCACATCGGTGACGGCAACCTGCACCTGAACATCCTTAAGCCTGAAAACCTGAGCAAAGACGACTTTTTCGCCAAATGCGCGACCGTCAACAAGTGGGTGTTTGAAACGGTCGAGAAGTACAACGGTTCGATTTCGGCCGAGCACGGCGTGGGCATGACCAAGCGTGATTACTTGACGTACAGCCGATCACCGGTCGAGATCGAGTACATGAAAGCCATCAAGGCTGCATTTGACCCGAACGGCATCATGAACCCGGGCAAAATTTTCGCGATTTAATCAGCGGCACAACAGCGGTAGTCGCTGCCCAAGAGTGGTTGAACAACCCGTTTCCCTGGAGCACGCGTGCACTCGGTCTCCAGGGCAACGTCGGCAGCGACGCGTTAAGCGAACCCACCAGCGGAGTCGGTCAATGAGCTATCAGCACCAGTATGTCGACGGTACGAAGATTCACTTTCCAATCGGCAAAGTGGTGTGCATCGGGCGTAACTATGCCGAGCACGCCAAAGAGTTGGATAACCCGATCCCGACTGAGCCTTTGTTGCTCATTAAACCCGGCAGTTGCGTAGTGCCGCTGGAGGGCGGTTTTACCATCCCGACCGAGCGCGGTTCCGTGCATTACGAGGCCGAAATCGCTGTGCTGATCGGCAAGCCGCTGTCCAACAACCCGAGCACAGAAGAGGTGCTGGACGCCATCTCCGGGTTTGCTCCGGGCCTGGACCTGACCCTGCGCGACAAACAGGCCGAGCTGAAAAGCAAAGGCCTGCCCTGGGAAATCGCCAAATCGTTTGACGGCGCCTGCGTGTTGGCACCGTTCGTGGCGAGCTGCACCTTCCCGGACCTGAAGAACATTGGAATTCGTTTGACCATCAATGGCGACGTGCGCCAGGACGGCAACAGTGCCCTGATGCTCAATCCAATCGTGCCGATGATTCAGCACATCGCGTCCTGCTTCTCACTGCAAGCAGGCGACGTGGTCATGACCGGCACGCCGGCAGGTGTAGGTCCGTTGACGGTCGGGGATGAGATTGTTCTGGAACTGAGCGGGGTCAGACCCTTCGAAAGCTGCGTGCGTTAAACCCACCGTTAAATCCCTCTCTCCAGCCCCTCCCTTTGGGAGAGGGCTGACTGTCACTCTCAAACTCTCAAACTCTCAAACTCTCAAACTCTCAAACGTCGATTCCAGCAAACCGCTATTCTGTCGAGGATTTTTCCTATACAGAATGTGAACCCGCCGCATGCCAAACTGGAACCACTACTTACAGCGCGTCATTGAATTAATGAAGCGCTATCCGGGGCTGATTGCGCTGTTCGGCTTCTGTTCGGGAGTGGGCAGTTTCATTCTGGTTGATCGTCAGCAAGGCATGGCCCGCTGGATCGCTGTGATTTTGCTGGTGAGCTGGGTCTGGCTGATGCTGGAAAACACCTTCACGCAGCTGTTCATGCGCGTGTTCAAGCGCGAAATCCCTCCGCCGCTGCTGCGTTACGCCACGCAGATGATCCATCAGGAAAGCCTGTTTTTCGTCTTACCGTTTTTCTTTATCACCACCACCTGGAACAGCGGCCAGATGGTCTTCACCGGGCTGCTCGGCGCCACCGCGCTGGTGACCATTACCGACCCGCTCTATTACAAATGGCTAGCCCCCAAGCGCTGGCTGTTTCTGGCGGTACACACGCTGGCGCTATTCGCGGCGCTGCTGACCGCACTGCCGATCATCCTCAACCTCACCACCTCGCAAAGCTACATGCTGGCATTGGGCGCCGCTGTGGTGCTGTCCATCCCCAGTCTGGCCGTGAGTTTGCCGCTCAAGACCCTGCGCGGCTGGCTGTTGCTGCCGTTGATGGTGATTGCTCTTGGCGGCACAGGCTGGCTGCTGCGCTCATGGGTGCCGCCCGCCACGCTGTGGATGACGGAAGTGGCGGTTACCACGCAATTGCAGGACCGCACGCCGGGCGAGAGCCTCAAGCGCATTGACGTCAACGCACTGCGGGCGCAGGGGTTGTATGCCTACACCGCGATCAATGCGCCACGGGGTTTGAACGAGCGTATCTATCACGTGTGGAAGCTCAATGGTCAGGAAGTAGACCGCATCGCGCTGGATATCAAAGGCGGGCGCAAGGAAGGTTATCGCGCCTGGACCCACAAACAGAACTTCCCGCCCAACCCTGTAGGCCGCTGGCAAGTACGGGTGTTGACGGGGGACGGGCAGATGATTGGCGTGTTGCGCTTCCGGGTTATCGACGCAGATCAATCACCTTCAGCGTCCAGTCAGGCAAACTGACCGTATTGTGCTATTACCTATGGTCTACGTATTCGCGAAACGAGCTTGGAGCCGACGATTATTACTGCTAAGGCTGGCGACGCCCAATTAGACACTTCGAGCACACCGGCCCGACTCCACATCAGTGGCGACTGGACGCTGGCCAATTACGCACGCCTCAAGCAACTGACCGAGCAGTTGGCGGGCAAGTACGACGACAGCACCCGCGTGGACCTGGATGATGTCAGCCGCCTCGACACGGCAGGCGCTTCGCTGCTGGTCGAACTGCTGGGCGCCGAACGCGTCAGCCAACTGGCCGACGCGACCTCCAAACTCCCCGCCGCCGACCGCGCCCTGTTGCAAACGGTCTATTCCTCAATGCGCGACTTTTGCGTGCCAGCCAAGCCACCAGAGCAGAACACCGGCATTCAGGTGCTCAGCCGCATTGGCTGCGCGGTCGACAAGCTGTGGCAAGACTCGCTGAAACTGCTGGGTTTCATCGGCCTGATCCTGCAAACCCTGGCCCGCAACCTGTTTCGACCCAAACAATGGCGCATCACCCCGGTGGTGGCGCATATCGAACAAATCGGCCTGAACGCGGCCCCGATTGTGGTGCTGCTGACCTTTATGGTTGGCGCGGTGGTGGCGTTCCTTGGCGCGACGGTGCTGGCCAACTTCGGCGCAGGCATTTTCACCGTCGACCTGGTGGCGTTTTCGTTCTTGCGAGAATTTGGCGTGTTGCTGACTGCCATCCTGCTCGCAGGTCGCACCGCGAGTGCGTTCACGGCACAAATCGGCTCGATGAAAGCCAACGAAGAGATCGATGCCATTCGCACGCTGGGCCTCGACCCCATGGATTTGCTGGTGCTGCCACGTGTCCTGGCGCTGCTGATCGCGCTGCCGCTGCTCACCTTTTTGGCAATGATGGCGGGGATTCTGGGTGGCGCCGTGGTGTGCATCGTATCGCTGGGTATTTCGCCCGACATGTTCATCTCACTGCTGCACTCGGACATCGGTGTGCAGCACTTTCTGGTGGGCATGGTCAAAGCGCCCTTCTTCGCCTTCCTGATCGCCGCGGTCGGCTGCCTGGAAGGGTTCAAGGTCGCGGGCAGTGCTGAATCGGTGGGCGAACACACGACCTCCAGCGTGGTGCAATCGATCTTTATCGTGATCGTGCTGGATGCCGTGGCGGCGTTGTTCTTCATGGAGATGGGCTGGTGAGTGCTTCTGTGCAAAAAAACCGCGAGGCGGTGATTGAAGTGCGCGGCCTGTGCAATCGCTTTGGCAGCCAGACTGTGCACGAGCACCTCGACCTGGATGTGTATAAGGGCGAGATATTGGGTGTGGTGGGCGGCTCCGGCACGGGTAAATCCGTGCTGTTGCGCAGCATTGTCGGCCTGCGTCGCCCCAATGAAGGCGAAGTGCGGGTATTCGGTGAAGACTTGATGAGCTTGCCCGAAGAAAAACGCTCGCAGGTTGAACGAAGGTTCGGTGTGCTGTTTCAGCAAGGCGCGCTGTTTTCGTCACTGACCGTCACCGAGAACATCGCCCTGCCACTGATCGAACACGCAGGCCTTAGCCGCCCGGACGCCGAGCACCTGGCGCTGGTGAAACTGGCCCTGGCCGGGCTGCCGTTGTCTTCGGCCGACAAATACCCGTCGTCGCTGTCGGGCGGGATGGTCAAGCGTGCTGCACTGGCCCGCGCACTGGCGCTTGACCCGGATATTCTGTTTCTCGACGAGCCCACCGCCGGGCTAGACCCGATTGGCGCAGCGGCGTTTGACCAGTTGATCCTGACCCTGCGTGATGCGCTGGGCCTGAGTGTGTTCCTTGTCACGCACGACCTCGACACGCTCTATACCATTACCGACCGGGTGGCAGTGCTGTCACAAAAACGCGTGTTGGTGGCCGAACCGATCAAGCAGGTCGAAGATTACGACGACCCGTGGATTCATGAGTATTTCCATGGCCCTCGTGGCCGCGCCGCGTATGAAGCGGCAATCCAGCGTAAGGAGCAATGACATGGAAACCCGCGCCCATCATGTATTGATTGGCTTGTTCACTGTGCTGGTTATCGTCGGCGCCATGCTATTTGGCTTGTGGCTGGCCAAGGCCAGTATGGACAGCACCTTTAAAGACTACGAAGTGGTATTCAACGAGGCTGTCAGTGGTTTGTCCAAGGGCAGCTCGGTGCAATACAACGGGATCAAAGTCGGGGACGTGATCGAGTTGCGCCTTGACGACAAGGACCCGCGCCGCGTGCTGGCGCGTATCCGCCTCGCAGCCAATACGCCGGTCAAAGTCGACACCAAGGCCAAGCTGGCGCTGACGGGTGTGACAGGGACGTCGATCATTCAGCTCAGCGGCGGAGACCCCAACAGCCCGCCGCTCAAAGGCAAAGACGGCAAACTGCCTGAAATCGTGGCCTCGCCCTCGCCCATTGCGCGCCTGCTGACCGACGGTTCTGACGTCATGGCCAACGTGAACATGCTGCTGCACAACGCCAATCGCCTGTTCTCCCATGAAAACGTCGACCGCGTGGGCAAGACCCTGAACAACCTTGAACAAACCACCAACGCCATTGCCGGCCAGCGCGGCGATATTTCCCAGACGTTGAAACAACTGGCGCAGGTCGGCAAACAGGCGAGCATCACGCTGGAGCAAACCACGGCGCTGATGCGCAACGCCAATGGCCTGCTGAGCACTCAGGGCAAGCAGATGTTCGGCAGCGCCGAGCAAGCGATGCAGTCTCTGGAGCACAGTGCCGCCACCATCAACACCTTGCTCAGTAATAACGAAGAGTCACTGAACAACGGCATGCAAGGGCTCAATCAACTGGGCCCGGCCGTTAATGAGCTGCGCGAAACCCTGAGTACGCTGCGCGCTATCTCGCGGCGCCTGGAAGCCAATCCAAGCGGTTACTTGCTGGGCCGCGAACAGAACAAGGAATTCACGCCATGAATCGTACGTATCGCCTGGCAGGTTCAATTGTCTTGGCCGCGAGCCTGAGCCTGCTCAGCGCTTGCTCGATTCTGCCCAAACCCGAACCGGTTGATGTGTACTGGCTGCCGTATGCCCAAACGCCGATTGCAGCCAGCCGCAGCGCGCCAGTGAAATGGTCGTTGCGACTCGACAAGCCGATGGCCAGTAATGCGTTGAACAGCCAGAACATTGCCGTGGTGCCGCAAGGCAACCTGATCAGCAACTATAAGGGTGCGCGCTGGAGTGACCCGGCCCCGGTGCTGTTACGCAATCGCCTGCTGGACGCGTTTTTGCAGGATGGGCGGATTCAGGGCTTGAGCACTGACGACAGCAATTTGCAGGCGGACTACGAACTGGGCGGCGAGCTATTGGCGTTCCAAACCCACTACAACGGCAAAAGCCCGGAAGTGGTGATTCAGTACAACGCTCGACTGGTGCGCGCGAGTGACCAGCGGGTGATTGCGTCTCGGCGTTTTGAAACGCGCCAGCCGCTCAACAACCCCATGGTGCCAAGCGTGGTGGCAGGCTTTGGTCAAGCGACCGATGCGCTGATGCCTCAAGTGGTGCAATGGGTGATGCAACAGGGCCAGGCGCAGCGCGCCATCACCCCTTAGCAAACAACGCAGCCGCGCCTCCGGATGGACATTCAGGGACAAGGCTGCGAAAGCTCTTGGGCGTTAACCGAAGAACCAGTAGCACACGCCAATTGCGGCCAATACGCCCGAGAACTCTGCCAACAGCGCGCAACCCACCGCGTGACGGGCACGCTGGATACCGACAGCGCCGAAGTACACCGCCAGCACATAGAACGTCGTTTCGGTACTGCCCTGCACAGTGGCCGCCACCAGCGCCGGGAAGCTGTCGACCCCCTGGTTTTGCATGGTTTCGATCAACAGTGCCCGTGCCGCACTGCCCGAGAATGGCTTGACCATCGCAGTCGGCAGAGCATCGACAAAACGGGTGTCCCAACCCAGCCATTCAACCGCATGGCGGATGCCGTCCAGGCCGAAGTCCAAAGCCCCAGAAGCCCGCAGCACGCCTACCGCGCACAACATGGCCACCAAGTAGGGAAGCAGGTTTTTGGCCACGTCGAAGCCTTCTTTGGCGCCTTCGACAAAGGCCTCATACACCTTGACCTTACGGAGCGCGCCGATCACCAGAAAAATCATGATCAGCCCGAACAGGGTCAGGTTGCCGAGAATGGACGACAAACTGGCCAGCGCGGTGGCTGACAACCCCGCCAACAAGGCCATGAATCCACCCAGAATCAGCGCCCCCGGCAGCAAATACGCCAACACGACCGGGTCCCACAGGCGTAAACGCTGCATGAAGGCCACTGAGAGCAGCCCCACGAGGGTTGAAGCACTGGTTGCCAGCAAGATAGGCAGAAACACCAGCGTCGGGTCAGCAGCGCCCTGCTGCGCGCGGTACATGAAGATGGTGACGGGCAGAAGCGTCAGCGATGAGGCATTGAGCACCAGAAACAGGATTTGCGCATTGCTGGCGCTGGTCGGATTGGGGTTGAGTTCTTGGAGGGCGCGCATGGCTTTGAGACCAATCGGCGTAGCGGCATTGTCCAGGCCCAGTCCGTTGGCGGCGAAGTTCAGGGTAATAAACCCCAGCGCCGGGTGGCCGGGCGGCACCTCGGGCATCAGGCGCTTGAACAAGGGCCCCAGCGCCCTGCCCAGCCAGTCTACAATCCCGGCCTTTTCAGCAATGCGCAGAAATCCCAGCCATAGCGTCAGAGTGCCGAACAGAAGAATCATCACCTCAACCGACAACTTGGCCATGGCGAAAATGCTTTCGACAATCGCCGCGAAAATCCCGGCATTGCCCCCTACCAGCCATTGGGCGAGTGCCGACACGGTCGCGACGACGAAAAAGCTGAGCCATAGGCCGTTAAGCATCACAAACACTCCTTAAAGATGCGGCGAATGATAGCGGCCAACCCCCAGAAACAACAAACCCCGGACAAGTCCGGGGTTTGGGGAGTGAAGCGTGCGCGGGGGCGATTATTCGCCTTTTGGCAGGGCTTCCTTGCTGCGCCAGTGCGGCAGCGAGTTCCAGTAGCGCTGACCCTTGGCCTCGTCGTACATGCCTTCCCAACGCGAAATCACCAGTACCGCCAGGGCGTTACCAATCACGTTCAAAGCCGTACGCGCCATGTCCATCACGCGGTCTACACCGGCGATGAAGGCCAGGCCTTCCAGCGGGATGCCCACGCTGCCCAGTGTGGCCAGCAGCACCACGAAGGACACACCCGGTACACCGGCGATCCCTTTGGAGGTAACCATCAGGGTCAGTACCAGCAGCAGTTGCTGGCTGATCGACAGATCAATGCCGTACAGCTGGGCAATGAAGATTGCTGCGATGCTCTGGTACAGGGTCGAACCGTCGAGGTTAAACGAGTAACCGGTCGGTACCACGAAGCTGCAGATCGCTTTCGGGCAACCGTAGGCTTCCATCTTCTCAATCACACGCGGCAGCACGGTTTCCGAGCTGGCGGTGGAGTAAGCCAGTACCAGCTCATCCTTGAAGATGCGCATCAGCTTGATCACCGAGAAACCAAACATCTTGGCGATCAGGCCCAGCACCACGAAGCCGAAGAACAGGATGGCCCCGTAAACCAGCACCACCAGCTTGGCCAATGGCAGCAACGAGGCAAACCCGAAGTTGGCAACCGTCACAGCGATCAACGCAAACACACCGATTGGCGCGTAGTTCATGATCATGTGAGTCACTTTGAACATCGACTCGGACACGCCCTGGAAGGTTTTCACCAGCGGGTCGCGCAGCTCGGCGTTCAAGCTCGACAAACCAAGACCGAACAGCACCGAGAAGAAGATGATCGGCAGCATTTCACCGCGCGCCATGGCCGCGAAAATGTTCGAAGGGATCAGGTTGAGGATGGTTTCGATGAACGCATGTTCGTGCTGAACTTCTGCGGCCGTCGCTTGATATTTGGAGATATCAACCGTGCCCAGGGTGCTCATGTCGATGCCGGCGCCCGGGTGGAACACGTTGGCCAGTACCAGACCGACCACGATCGCGATGGTGGTCACCACCTCGAAGTAAATGATGGTTTTAAGCCCGATGCGACCGAGTTTCTTCGCATCCCCCACGCCTGCAATCCCGACAACCAGTGAAGAAATCACGATTGGGATTACGATCATCTTGATCAGACGGATAAAGATATCGCCAGCGGGTTGCAAGACGTTGCTGATCCACCAGGCCTTTTCAGCACTGAAATGGTTAAGCAGCGCGCCGATTGCAATACCCAGTACCAGACCGATGAGGATCTGCCAGGCGAGGCTCAGTTTTGCCTTCTTCATGTCATTACCCTTACTTCAAGTGGACTCGGGAAAAGGCTCAGACTAGAGCGCTGGAAAGCGCATTATTCCAAAACCTTTTCCCCCGTAGAAGGTCGCCCAAAATCGAGCTGATTAGGCTCTTCGGCAGGCGAAAAAAGGCGCAACTATTCCCATGCAAGGGGAAGCCGTCTAATGCCGTAAACGCCTACCCTATGCCGAATCGGCATGGATATTGTCCGACAAGACCTTAAACGCAGGGAGCAATAAAGACAGAGAATAGACGACATAACCGCCGCAGACCGGCTGTTTCAAGGTCTTTTTACAGCTGTGACGCGGCCTAAAAATACGTCCGCACCTCAGAAATATCCGACAACATAAATCGGTTATAGAGAAGTAATCATTTTGCTATTAGTCGATAGAAGGTCGACGTCCGCAAGGGTCGCTGAAGCCACATTTTTTTCAAAAATTTGAGTCACAGTAAGGTTTTACGAATAAAAAGAAGACTTTTCAGACGAAAAAAAACCAAGGCATAACCTTGGCTTTTTTACTCATCAACAGCTGAAGAAACTGCCCAACGGGTTAGTACCAGTTAGGGTCTTTCTTCAATTGTTCTTTTAGCAGTGCTTGCATACCGGCATCAGGCTGACCCAAGAATCGATAATCGGCATGACGCGTCGGCGACTTATCAGCCGGCAAACCTGCTGGCACTTCGACCAACATGCCGTAAGCGTGCTTCTTGTCGAGGCTGACCGCCACAATAAGACGCTTGTTCAAACAGGTCTGCGCGGTTTCACAAAGAGGCCCGACCAGGTAGGCATCGCCATCTTCAGTCAACGCGTTCATCTGCTCGGCGCTTCCCGACAGGTTCATCACCCATTCCGGAAGGCGCTCTTCCTTTTTGACCACGGCTTGCCATGTGTCCCGGTACGCGGGGTCATTTAACAGGTCGTTGGCACGGGACTGGCCATCATTGGCTGCCAGCGCCATGGCACTGCCGCCCATCAACAGGGCAGCGGCCATTGCCTTAAAGGATCGGTTAAACATGGTTATCCTCGACCGCGGCGGCCAAAGATGAAGGACACCACGAACATCACCAGGAAGACGACGAACAGAATTTTGGCGATACCGGTGGCGGTGCCCGCGATACCACCAAAGCCCAGAACGGCTGCGATGATGGCGATAATCAGAAAGGTAATTGCCCAACTCAACATGGTGATTCTCCTTATTACTGTGGGAAAGCGTGTCGATCTCGATGCAGCGTCTCAAGCCCGAAAGGGTCTCAAGGTTGTGAACACTTAAAACACCCAACGTTCCTGCGGCACTTCGGTATTTGCGATTTGCGTCTCATCGGCCGCTGTCAGGGCGTAACCGGAGATCACCTCGGCGCTCGAGCCGATCGCACTGAATTGCGTCTGCTGGGCGGGTTGGTGCAAAACAGTCTGTACAGGTTGTGTCGCATGCTCAAAACGTACGAGCTGCTGACCACCGATCAACGTGACCAGAAGCGCCAAACTGGCGAACAGGCCTTGTTGAAGATGAAGCGAAGAAAGGCGAATGCGGGATAGACCTAGACGATTCATGCTCAGACTCCTGCCACTCGGTGGTCATTGTTGGGTTGAGACCGCCAGCGTTGAATGCTGGAAGACTGCGTTACAGGAGTTATTGCAGTCTGCATGCCAAGTTTTAAATTCGAATAAAAACCTTATAAATCAATAAGTTAAAAGAGATAGGCAATTGCTTGAGCGAGCATCCTGCACGATGCAGAGATGTTGGGTCGGGCGTTATGCACGACTGACCCTGCTCGCATTCAACCCGTGGCAGGAAGGGATGGCACAATGCAATTGTTTTAGTAGGAGTAATTGACCGCCGCAGCCACTGAAAATCGCCTGAAATCAGTGAGTTACAGCATGCAGGCAAGTGGCTACCCTGCTAGCCTTTCAATCATTCGTGAAAAATCATGCAACTTGCCCGATTATTCCGACACTAACCAACATCACTTACTAAGGAACGTAGGAAATGGAGTCAGCCAAAGAGCAACAGGGCCGCATTCTGCTGGTCGACGATGAGTCCGCCATCCTGCGTACATTCCGCTACTGCCTCGAAGATGAGGGTTACACCGTTGCGACGGCCAACAGCGCCGCGCAGGCCGAGGCTTTGTTGCAACGCCAAGTATTTGATTTGTGTTTTCTGGACTTACGCCTGGGTGAGGACAACGGCCTGGATGTGCTGGCCCAGATGCGGGTTCAAGCGCCGTGGATGCGCGTGGTAATCGTCACCGCGCATTCCGCTGTAGACACCGCCGTCGACGCGATTCAGGCAGGCGCGGCGGACTATCTGGTTAAACCGTGCAGCCCGGATCAACTGCGGCTGGCCACGGCCAAGCAACTTGAAGTGCGTCAGCTATCGGCACGCCTGGAGGCGCTGGAAGGGGAAGTGCGCAAGCCTAAAGACGGCTTGGACTCCCACAGTCCGGCAATGATGGTCGTGCTGGAAACAGCGCGGCAGGTCGCCAGCACCGACGCCAATATCCTGATTCTGGGTGAGTCGGGTACGGGTAAAGGTGAACTGGCTCGCGCCATTCACGGCTGGAGCAAACGGGCGAAGAAGTCCTGCGTCACCATTAATTGCCCGTCGCTGACGGCCGAACTGATGGAAAGCGAATTGTTCGGCCACACCAAAGGCGCGTTCACCGGCGCCAGCGAAAGCACCTTGGGCCGCGTCAATCAGGCAGACGGCGGTACATTGTTCCTGGATGAAATCGGTGACTTCCCGCTGGCGTTGCAGCCAAAACTGCTTCGTTTCATTCAGGACAAAGAATATGAGCGCGTCGGCGACCCGGTTACACGGCGTGCCGATGTGCGCATTCTGGCGGCCACCAACCTCAACCTTGAAGACATGGTGCGCGAGGGCCGTTTCCGGGAGGACTTGCTCTACCGCTTGAATGTCATCACTTTGCATTTGCCGCCTTTACGCGAGCGCAGCGAAGACATTCTGACCCTGGCCGACCGTTTTCTGGCACGTTTCGTCAAAGAGTATGCACGGCCCGCACGGGGCTTCAGCGAGGAGGCGCGTCAGGCGCTGGCCAATTACCGATGGCCAGGCAATATTCGCGAATTGCGCAACGTGGTCGAACGCGCCAGCATCATTTGCCCACAAGAAGTGGTTGAAGTGAGTCACTTGGGCATGGCCGAGCAAACCACACCCAACGCCCCACGTATCGGAGCTGCCTTAAGCCTCGACCAGTTGGAAAAAGCGCACATCGGCGCTGTTCTGGCGACCAGTGACACCCTCGATCAAGCGGCCAAAACCCTCGGTATCGATGCATCTACGTTGTACCGCAAACGCAAGCAGTACAACCTGTGAGTACTCTTCGATGAAACTCGCGATCAAGCTACGAACACGGTTGTTTTTGAGTATTTCTGCGCTGATTACTGTGGCGCTGATGGGGTTGGTGCTCGGGGTGTTCGGCGTGATGCAAATGGCTAAAACCCAGGAAGCGTTGATCCGCAATAACTTCATCACCCTGGACCTGGGTCTCAAGCTTCGCCAGACCCTGGGCGATCAACTGATCCTGATGCTGCATAACGAGCCCGATACGCCAGCGCTTAAAGCCTCGTCCGAGCAGTACATGAAACTGCTCAATGAGGGCATTGAGCACGAGCGTAAACATGACTTGCCCAGCGGGTTTGCCAAAGCCCGGGCAGATTATGAAAGCTTCATGCAAGCCTTTAACCAGCCGCATCACAAGGGCATAAGCCTGAGCAACGACAATGAACTCACTCAGCGCTTCAATGCCCTGCGCAACGGCCTGATTGACGAGCACCGCAAAGCGCTGGAAACGATCAATACCGCCCAGGCGCAGGCACGGGATCGGGCGATGGTGATAGCGACTGTACTCGGACTGGTTGGTATCGCCGTGCTGATAATCGGCTTCATTACTGCCCATGGCATCGCCCGTCGGTTTGGGGCGCCTATTGAGGCCTTGGCCAAAGCGGCCGACAACATCGGCAAAGGCAATTTCGAGGTGGTCTTACCGCTCTCATCTGCCACCGAGATGAACCTGCTGACACGTCGCTTCGGGATTATGGCGGAGGCTTTGCGCCAGCATCAGGCAACCAACGTTGATGAACTGCTGGCAGGCCAGCAACGTTTGCAAGCCGTGCTCGACAGCATTGACGACGGGTTATTGATGATCGATCAGGAAGGTCGCCTGGAACACTTGAACCCGGTCGCGCAGCGCCAATTAGGTTGGGACGAGGGGCGATTGGGCCAGCGACTGGGCGAAGCACTGAGCCGGCCGGAGCTGGATCAGCAATTGCTCACAGTGCTGCGCGGGGGCAGTCTGGAACGCTTGCCCGAAGACCTGAGCGTCGACATTGAAGGCGAAACACGCCTGCTGACGTACAGCCTGACCCCGGTAAGCCAGCCCAATGGACCAATTCTGGGTGCGGTGATGGTGCTGCATGATGTCACCGAGCAGCGGGCGTTTGAGCGCGTTCGCAGTGAGTTTATCCTGCGGGCCTCGCACGAGTTGCGCACACCGGTGACCGGCATGCACATGGCCTTTGGCCTGTTTCTGGAGCGGGCGCACTTCGGTCCCCAATCGCGAGAAGCCGATTTGCTCAATACGGTGAATGAAGAAATGCAGCGGTTGATGCAGCTCATCAATGACTTGCTGAACTTCTCTCGCTACCAGAACGGCATGCAAAAACTGACATTGGCCCCCTGCGATCTGCACGAGATGCTCGATCAAGCGCATGCGCGCTTTGATGATCGGGCGGCGGCCAAAGATGTCGAGATCCTGATTGACCTGCAAACGCCGCTGCCGCGCCTGAATGCCGATCAGGCCCAACTGGAGCGCGTGCTGGACAACTTGTTGGACAACGCCTTACGCCATACCACCATCGGCGGTCAGATCCGACTGCAAGCGCGACGCCATGGCGAACGGGTAATTATCAGCGTAGAGGACAATGGCGAAGGCATCGCGTACAGCCAGCAAGGCCGTATTTTTGAGCCTTTCGTACAAGTAGGGCGCAAGAAAGGCGGCGCCGGGCTGGGGTTGGCGTTGTGCAAGGAAATTGTGCAATTGCACGGCGGGCGAATCGGCGTTTACTCTCGCCCCGGCCAGGGTACGCAGTTCTATATGGCCCTACCTATATAGGCGCCGCTCACACGTCATGTGCACGGCGCGGGTCATGCCGATGATGTGCGGTACTACGCCACTGCTGGCCGTGTAATCCAATGCATCAATGAACACCTTATCGATGCAAGGTGCGCAGGTACACCAGACTGCTTTAGCCGGTGCCAAAGTCATCCACCAAATCGAATGTTGAGATCAGCTGATGGTTGATACAGCATCTTGAAGCCAAACCCTGTTCCTGAGGCTATTTGGTGGTGTTCAGCACATTCAAAATAGCTGCTGTTTCTGCGTCCGGAGTGCCATCAAAGCGGGTGGGCCGGAAGCGCATCTGGAACGCTGCCAGAACGTGCCGCGTGGCGACGTCCAGCTCTCCGGTTTGCGGGGTTTCGTAACCGAATAAGGCCAATTGCTGTTGAAACCAGGTAATGCTCGGCAGTTGCCGCGCATACACGGCCTGAGCGCGAGCCACTGCCTGGGCATTAGGCCAAACGCCAAAGCCTGCCTCTGCCAAACGTTTCCACGGGAACAACGGCCCGGGATCGAGCTTGCGCGTCGGTGCGATATCACTGTGGCCAATGATGTTTTGCGGGTCGATCTTGTAACGCGTGGAAATGTCTTTGAGCAGAGCGATCAGGGTTTGGATCTGACCTTCGGTATACGGGTACCAGACGCGGCCTTGAGGCGTGTCACGGAAGCCTTTGTTGACGATTTCAATGCCGATGGAACTTGAGTTCAGCCAGGTGCGGCCTTTCCATTGGCTTTCGCCGGCGTGCCAGGCGCGCTGGTTTTCATCCACCAGCTTGTAAAGGGTCGGCGGGGTGTCGCCTATCAGGTAATGGCTGCTCACAGGACCATGGGTGAGCAACTCTAGCGAGCGCTCCAGCGAGGTGGATGTGTAATGCAGCACGATGAACTGCACACGGCTGTCGTAGTTGACCGACGGATGATTGGTGTCCATGCGTGGCCCGCTGGCACAACCGGCCAGCAGCAGGGCAGACAAGATCAGGGTGATAAATTTCATGGCTTGAGCTTTAACGTTAGAGGCAGACAGGCAACAGCATAACGTAAGGCTGGCGTTTAACCCTGTTCAATGGTGTTGCGACCCGCCGCCTTGGCCCGGTAAAGCGCTTCGTCTGCACGTTTAAGGACTTGGTCACTGCGTTCGCCGGGCTTAAATGCGGCCAAACCGATTGAAACCGTGACGGTCACGGGCTCACCCTTAAAGTGAAACGGGCATGCCTCGATTGCAGCACGTAACTTGTTGGCCAGTTGCACCCCCACAGCCAGGGCCGTAGCGGGCATCAACAGGACGAATTCCTCACCCCCAAAGCGGGCAATAAAGTCGTTGGGGCGCAAGCGTTTACGCAATTGCGTGGCGATGATCTTCAAAACCTTGTCGCCCGCCAAATGACCATAGCCATCGTTGATGCGCTTAAAGTGGTCCAGATCGAGCATAGCCACCAGCAGCATGTTGCCGTGCTGTTGCCATTGTTCTACCTCGTGGGCCAGTCGCTCGCCCCACGCCGCCCGGTTGGGCAAGCCGGTCAAAGGATCGATCAGGGCCTTTTGGCGCTGCTCTTCAAGGTGCTCGCGGTAGCCTTGGGCTTCTTGTTCCATATGCGCTACACGCTCAGCCAGGCCTTGCAGGTGGGCAGCCACTTCCTGCTCACGGGCATCGCGCTGTTGCTGATGCTGGTCCATAGTGCCCAGCAACCCTTCCAACCGGCTTTCAAGGATGTGTTTAAGGCTGTTCAGGTCCGCGGCGTCTTGCACGCTGTTCTGCAGATCGTCAACGTGCTCACGCAGTTGGGTGTGCATGTCATCCGCTGCGGTACGCCCCTCAGCATGGCCTTCGCTGGCGGCTTGAAGGTTGCCCTGAAAGGACTCGAGTCGCTCGTTCAATTGCTTGAGATAGGCTTCGAACTCATGCTGACCGCTGTCCGTAATGGCCAGCATCAAAACCGCAAGATCGTCGAGGATGGGCAGCAATTCGTACCAGTTCAACCCTTTTTCGAGACGGCTGCGCATGGCTTCAGCTTGCGGCCGATGATGTTCGGGCAACGAAAGATCATTCAACAGGCCCAGCAATGTTGATTCAATGTGTGTCGCGACCGAGCTGTAGGAGGGCTCAGGGGTGTCGGGCAGCGCGTAAACCGGGTCTTCTTCAGGGCTTGCCTGCTCAAGCGCGTCAGGTTCAGGTTCGAGGGCCGGGGATGCTGGAGTGGGTGGTGTCTGCGCCTGGACAAGCTCGGCTTCAGCCTGGGCGACCACCGACTCCAGCGCGCCGCTCGACGCCTCATCTGCTTCGGTTGCGATCGCTTCGGGCACCTCGGCACCTGCAACGTGTGCGACAGGCTCAAGCGGTGGCAGCGACAGGATTTCGGCTTCAATGGCCGAGGGCTGGGGTTGCTCGGGTGCCTGCTCCGGCACGTTGGCTACTTCAACCTCGTGATGTGGTGCAGGTGCAGGCTCGCCAGCAGGCGCAGAGTGCAATGGAACGGGTTCTGCACTGAGAAGCTCCGGGGCGGCGCTAATTGGCTGAGGGCCGGGCGTTTCAGGCTCAGGTGCAGTCTTTTCAGCCTCGGCGCTGCCAAACAAACGTTGCAGCAAGCCCGGTTTCGGCGGCTCTGCATCGTTCAATTGAGGCGCTAGCGCCTGCCCCTGCAAAGCACTCAACTCACCCAAAAGCAGCGGGATCTCACGCGCCTGAGTCACGCGGCTGTCGAGTTGCTTGGCAAAGGTCTTAAGGGGCTTTCTGACGTCCTTGGGCAAGGGCAGCGCCTGCAACTGATTCACCAGCGTGTTGAGCGCAGTACTGATCTGTTCGACCCGGGTTTCCCGGCGCTGCTCAGAGTCGAGCACGGCTTTTTCAAGGCGAGGCATAAGGGCCGCCAGCGCGGCGTCCATTTCGTCCGTGCGCACCGCCTCGCGCATCTCTTTCATGCACTGATCGACTGTACGATCAGAACCTTCGGCGGCCAACGTACTGCGCACCAGCCCACGGCGCAGCAAGTCGAGGCGTGCATTCCAGCGACGCTCGAGTTTTTCTTGTTGTTCGATACTTTTAAGGTACTTCTCTTTCCAGCGCTTGGCGTCGTCGGCGGTCATGCAGGGGGCTCACTGGCGGGGGAACTCAACGCGGGCAGTGAGTCGACACCCACCGAGCCGGGCAAACGTATTTCAACCGCGACCGGTAAATGGTCTGAAATGGGCTGGTCCAGCACCTGAACCCGCTCCAGGGTCAAGGTTGGACTGAGCAAAATATGATCAAGACAACGCTGGGGACGCCAGCTGGGGAAGGTGGCCTCCATTTGCGGGGCCAGCAATCCTAAATCGCGCAATGGCGACGTGTGCAACAGATCACTGGCATGGGTGTTCATGTCACCCATCAATATCTGGTGTTGATAATCGCCAATCAGCTCGCGCACATACGCCAGTTGCAGGGTGCGGGTTTTGGTACCCAACGCCAGGTGCATCATGACGACGACCAGAGCGTCCGCCCCTTCACCGAAACGCACGAGGATCGCGCCTCGACCCGCAGGGCCGGGCAAGGGATGGTCTTCAATCGCAGTAGGACGCAAGCGGCTGAGCACCCCGTTGCTGTGCTGGGCCAGGCGACCGAGATTGCGATTGAGTTGTTGATACCAGTAAGGAAATTCGCCCTGTTGGGCCAGATACTTGACCTGATTGATGTAGCCGGAACGGTGGCTGCCACCGTCCGCCTCTTGCAGCGCAACCAGATCAAAGTCGCTCAATACGTTGCCGATTCTGTCCAGGTTGCCTGTGCGCCCCTTGTGCGGCAGCACGTGCTGCCAACTGCGGGTCAGGTAATGACGATAACCCTGAGTGCTGTTGCCGACCTGAATATTGAAGCTGAGCAAACGCAAACGACGATCGTCCGGCAACCCGCGGGCTGCCAGATGGTCTTCATTGACCTGCGGTTCATGCAGGCCAACGATGCGTTCTTTTTTCCAGCGCCGCACGAGCAAGGCGCTCCTTACTGCTCAACCTTGTTCGCACGCTCTTTGGCAATCAACTGATCTGCAACGTTCAAGGTTTTCTCAGGGCCGCCTGTAGTACCGAGGTCAAAACGGTACTTGCCGTTGACGACCATGGTTGGAACACCGGTGATTTCGTACTTTTTGGCAAGTTCTTTCGCTTTGACGATCTGGCCCTTGATGGCGAACGAATTGAACGTCGCCAGGAACTTGTCTTTGTCTACCCCTTGAGTGGCCAAGAAATCAGCCATGTCAGCAGGATCGGTCAGGCGCTTGCCTTCTTTTTGGATAGCCTCGAACACCGCATTGTGCACTTTATGCTCAACACCCATGGCTTCAAGGGTCAGGAACAGTTGCCCGTGAGCATCCCATGGGCCGCCGAACATGGCAGGAATACGCACAAAATTCACATCCGCAGGCAGCTTCTCGACCCATGGGTTAACCACTGGCTCAAACGCGTAGCAATGCGGGCAGCCGTACCAGAACAACTCAACAACTTCGATCTTGCCAGGCTTAGCGACCGGAACAGCATTAGCCAGCTCGATGTAGGTTTTACCCGCTTCAAGCGGCACATCGGCGGCTTGGGCTGACATGCCAAACAGGCTGGCACTGACGAGAGCGGCGCTGAGGATCAGATTACGCATGCTTTACTCCTGGACAAATAAGGTCGCTGTCACGTGACCTGTATTCAGACAGGCCCGTGCAGTCTTGAGTTCGGTAGTGTAACGGCAGATGCCATAAAAAAGGGCAGCCTACGCTGCCCTTTTAAACTCACACTCAAGGATTAAACGATCGTTAACATTGCCATTGCTTCTGCGCTGGCTGCCCGACCCTAGAAACCTTAGTGCAGACCTTGAATGTAGCTGGCAAGGGCCTTGATGTCCTTGTTGCTCAGCTTGGCCGCAATACTGCGCATGACCATGGTGTCGCCGTCGTTTGTACGTTCACCTTCACGGAAATTGGTCAGTTGCTTCTCAATATAGTCCGCGTGCTGGCCGCCCAGATGCGGGAAGCCGGCAGGCGCGTTGCCCTGACCGTCAGGCGAGTGGCAGCCGGTGCAGGAAGGCAAGCCTTTCTCAATATCCCCACCACGGAACAGTGCCTGACCGCGTTCGACCAAAGCAGGATCGGCAGCGCCCACCGTGTTCTTCTGGCTGGAGTAGTACGCGGCGATGTCCGCAAGATCCTGATCACTCAGGTTGGTCAGCAAGCCGGTCATTTCCAGCACCGTGCGCTTGCCATCCTTGATTTCGTGCAACTGCTTGAGCAGGTATTTGTCACCTTGCCCGGCCAGTTTCGGGAAGTTTGGCGCCATGCTATTGCCGTCGGGACCGTGACAAGCGCCACATACAGCGGTTTTTGCCTGACCGGCAGCAGCATCGCCCACAAGAGCAGTGCCTGCAGCCTGGGCAACACCGGTGACGCCCAAGGTCAACAGCAGACTCACGAGTAATTTGTTCATCAGCTAATCCAACTACGGCTAAGGGTTAAAGAGTTATGGGCCGGGTTCACTCATTCATCACACGATGATCATTACGGTAAACCTCGACACTGCAGTCCATGCACAAACCACGCGGCGGCATCGCCTTGAAACCCTGGGTCACGTGCTGCACCAGCGCTTCCATACCCTTTTTCTTTCTAGTCTCAGGCTTTCCGACGACCGGTTTCGGTTCGGTTGGCGCGGGCCAGAACGTCAGGTAATACAAACGCGGTTGTACACGGCTTCCGGATCCTGTGTAGCCTGAGCGCTATTCGCGGCATCAAGACACCGACAGCCAGCAGTCATAAAACGACCTTTCAGGGTTGGGAGCTTGCTGCGTTCTAATGCGCAACCTAGGTCAATCGCTCCCGTGTACTTCATCCTACGCTGGGACAAAGCGCACACAAAATCTGCGGCATTATATACTGGCGTCACTGAAACGGAAACGACACTGCTCGCCGCGTCCATTCCTGACGCCGCTCACATCGGAAATCCCATGCAACTCAAGAACCCCATTCTCGGTCTGTGCCAACAGGCTAAATTCATGCTTAGCGCCGCCAAAGTCGATCAATGCCCTGACGACGAAGGCTTTGAAGTCGCATTTGCCGGGCGTTCCAACGCCGGTAAATCCAGCGCCCTGAACACCCTGACACACGCCAGCCTGGCACGCACCTCAAAAACCCCAGGCCGTACGCAACTGCTGAACTTCTTCCAGCTCGACGAAGAACGCCGCCTGGTTGACTTGCCGGGTTACGGCTACGCCAAAGTGCCAATCCCGTTGAAACTCCACTGGCAGCGCCACCTGGAAGCCTATCTGGGGAGCCGTGAGAGCCTGAAAGGTTTGATTTTGATGATGGATATCCGTCATCCCATGACCGACTTCGACAAGTTGATGCTCGACTGGGCCGTTCACAGCGGCATGCCGATGCACATCTTGTTGACTAAAGCCGACAAGCTGACGTTTGGTGCCGCCAAGGGTGAACTGCTCAAAGTTCAGTCGCAAATCCGTAAAGGCTGGGGCGACGCAGTCACTATCCAAATGTTCTCCGCCCCCAAGCGCATGGGCCTGGAAGAAGCCTACACGGTGCTTGCGAACTGGATGGAACTGCCCAATAAAGGCGAAGAGGAAGCAGGCGAGTAACAAATCGCAGGCAAAAAAAACCCCGGACTTCGTATGGGGAGGGGGAAGTTCGGGGTTCAAGTACTGAACCGCTAGGGCGGGGTTCAGAATTCTGCCAACACTTAACACAACATTAGGAGCATTGAAGGGCTTCACCACCCATTCAACAGATCTGAGTGGTGAAGAAGGATTTAGTTCCAGATGCCTAAAAACTCTTTGATCTAAGCAAATACCCTTCAGCACTAATGGCAAATTGCCTGCGACGATGAGTCGCAGGCAATCCGGCAAATTAGTGCGCCTCATCCCAGTTATTGCCTACGCCCACTTCCACCACCAGTGGCACGTCAAGCTCCGCTGCTTGGCTCATATGGACACGGACCTCGTCGCGCACTTGATCCACCAAGTCTTCGCGCACTTCAAGCACCAATTCATCGTGCACTTGCAAGATGACGCGCGCATCAAGGCCCGAGGCGCTCAACCAATTATCCACCGCCACCATGGCTTTCTTGATGATGTCAGCCGCCGTGCCTTGCATCGGTGCGTTGATCGCGGTGCGCTCGGCGCCTTTACGCAAGGCCGGGTTCTTCGCATTGATCTCGGGCAGGTAGAGGCGACGGCCGAAGATCGTTTCGACATACCCTTGCTCAGCCGCCTGGGTGCGGGTGCGCTCCATGTAATCAAGCACGCCCGGGTAGCGTGCGAAATAACGGTCGATGTACGCCTGCGACTGCTTGCGGTCGACCCCGATTTGCTTGGCCAGACCGAAAGCGCTCATGCCGTAGATCAAACCGAAGTTGATCGCCTTGGCGCTGCGTCGCTGGTCCGTGGTGACATCGCTCAGTTCAACCCCGAACACTTCCGCCGCGGTCGCACTGTGTACATCCAGGTTATTGCGGAAGGCATGCAGCAACCCTTCATCCTTGGCCAAGTGCGCCATGATCCTCAGCTCGATTTGCGAGTAGTCCGCCGCTAGCAACTTGTAGCCTTGTGGGGCAACGAATGCCTGACGAATCCGACGGCCTTCGGCAGTACGAATCGGAATGTTCTGCAGGTTTGGATCACTGGAGGACAAACGGCCTGTCGCCGTGACTGCCTGATGGTAGGAGGTGTGAATCCGCCCCGTCCGCGGGTTGATCTGTTCAGGCAGGCGATCGGTGTAGGTGCTTTTGAGCTTGCTCATCGAACGGTACTGCATCAGCACTTTCGGCAACGGGAAATCTTGTTCGGCCAGTTCAGCCAGAACAGCCTCAGCGGTTGAAGGCTGGCCTTTGGCCGTCTTGCTGATGATGGGCAGGCCCAACTTCTCGTACAGGATCACGCCCAGCTGCTTAGGGGAACTGAGATTGAATTCTTCGCCCGCAATCTCAAACGCCTGGCGTTCAAGCGCAACCATTTTGTCGCCCAGTTCAACGCTCTGTACGCCCAGCAGCTTGGCATCCACCAAGGCACCCTGACGTTCAATACGCGCCAGTACGGGCACCAGCGGCATCTCAATGTCGGTAAGCACACGGTTAAGGCTCGGAATCGCCAGCAGCTTTTCGTGCAACACATTGTGCAGACGCAACGTGATGTCTGCGTCTTCAGCAGCGTAGGGGCCGGCCTGTTCCAGCGAGATCTGGTCAAACGTCAGCTGCTTGGCGCCTTTGCCGGCAATGTCCTGAAAACTCGTGGTGCTGTGCCCCAGATACTTGAGCGCGAGGCTGTCCATGTCATGACGCGTGGCTGTGGAGTCGAGCACGTAAGACTCCAGCATGGTGTCGAAGGCAATACCTTGCACCACAATCCCGCACGCCTGATCGCCGCCAATTGCACAGTTGGCCAGAATGTTCATATCAAACTTGGCGTGTTGGCCGACTTTGGCTTTGCTCGGGTCTTCGAGCAGCGGTTTGAGCGCACGCAGTACAGTGTCACGGTCCAGTTGCTCAGGCACGCCCATGTAGGAGTGCGTCAGTGGAATGTAGGCCGCCTCTCCAGGCTTGACTGCGAACGACAACCCCACAAGCTGCGCTTGCTGAGCATCCAGACCCGTGGTTTCGGTATCGAAAGCGATCAGCTTGGCGTCCTGCAGCTTTTTCAGCCACACATCAAACCTGGCCTGATCAAGGATGGTTTCGTACTGCACTTCGCTGTCAGTACTCGTCATCGGCTCTTCATGAACAATCACTTGGCCCGCGCGTTTGGCTTCTCGCTCGACTTCAGCGATCCAGCTTTTGAACTCCAGTTCGGTGTACAACTCGATCAGCTTGTCGCAGTCGGGCGCTTTGAGGTGCAAGTCCTCAAGGCCGATATCCAGCGGCACATCAATTTTGATCGTGGCCAGCTGATACGACAAAAATGCCATTTCCCGGTGTTCTTCCAGCTTCGCGGGCAGGTTTTTAGCCCCGCGAATCGGTAGCGTCGGAACGATGTCGAGTTTTTCATACAAGTCGACCAGACCGCCGCCCACACCCACCAGCAAGCCAGAAGCCGTCTTGGGGCCAATGCCCGGAACGCCAGGAATGTTGTCGGAGGAGTCGCCCATCAGCGCCAAGTAATCAATGATCTGCTCGGGCGTCACGCCAAACTTCTCTTTGACCCCTTCAACGTCCAGCACACTGCCGGTCATGGTGTTGACCAGGGTGATGTGACCGTCGACCAGTTGCGCCATGTCTTTGTCGCCGGTGGAGATCACCACCGGGCGGTCTGCCGCGGCGCTGCTGCGCGCCAGCGTGCCGATCACGTCGTCGGCCTCGACGCCTTCCACACACAACAGCGGGAAGCCCAGCGCGATCACGCTCGCATGCAAGGGCTCGATTTGCACGCGCATGTCATCGGGCATGCTCGGCCGATTAGCTTTGTATTCGGCGTACATGTCATCGCGAAATGTCCCGCCCTTGGCATCGAAAACAACCGCGAACGGGCTGTCCGGGTACTGCTTGCGCAGGCTTTTCAGCATGTTCAACACGCCTTTCACGGCACCTGTCGGCAGGCCCTTGGACGTGGTCAGCGGTGGCAAGGCGTGGAAAGCGCGGTACAGATATGAAGAACCGTCCACCAGGACGAGGGGTGCTTGGCTCATGAGCAGGATCAACCTTTTCGGCGAGTCCGGCGCTAGAATGTCCGGACCAATGACGACAAAGGGACAAGGTTATCATGCGCACACTTAATCGCCTGTTGCTCACCAGCTTGATTGCAGCCATTCCGCTGGTAACCTTCGCGGCAGATGAAGCACCTTCCGCCGATCCGGAAGTCACCATTCGCACGGAAGGCGATAAAACCATCCAGGAGTACCGTCAAAACGGCTTCCTGTACGCCATCAAGGTCACCCCAAAAGGGGGCAAACCGTACTTTCTGGTACGCGCTGATGGTTCAGATGGCAATTACATCCGTTCCGACCAGCCGGATATGCTGATTCCATCGTGGAAGATTTTCGAATGGAAATAGCGTCTTAACTTTAATCGGCGCCGCGCCGTCGCGGCGCCCGTACTGGCAGTTTTAACCATGTCTGTTTTCACGCAACTGGCTCGTCCCGAGCTGGAAACTTTTCTTGCGCCTTATGGGCTCGGCCGTTTGCTCGACTTCCAGGGGATTGCCGCGGGTAGCGAAAACACCAACTACTTCATCAGCCTGGAGAAGGGCGAATACGTTCTGACTCTGGTTGAGCGTGGTCCCATCTACGAAATGCCATTCTTCATTGAATTGCTGGACGTGCTGCACGACGCCGACTTGCCGGTGCCCTATGCCTTGCGCACGCTGGATGGCCAAGCCTTACGTGAACTCAAAGGCAAACCCGCGCTGTTGCAACCGCGTCTGGCGGGCAAACACATTCGCGAAGCCAATGCTCAACACTGTGCGCAGGTGGGCGAACTGCTCGGTCATTTGCATGTGGCAACCCGCGGCAAGGTGCTTGAGCGCAAGACGGACCGTGGCCTGGACTGGATGCTGGCCGAAGGCCCCGCGCTGAAAAAAGACCTGACGCCTGATGCAGCCCGCTTGCTACAACTGGCACTGGATGAAATCAGCGAGCGCAAGGCACAGATTCTGGCGCTGCCACGGGCCAACTTGCACGGCGACCTGTTCCGCGACAACGCAATGTTCGAAGGCACGCACCTGACCGGGCTGATCGACTTCTACAACGCCTGCTCCGGGCCGATGCTGTACGACGTGGCCATTGCACTGAACGACTGGTGCGCAGACGACGCTGGCCAAATAGACGCCCCGCGTGCCCGCGCCTTGCTGGGTGCCTATGCAGCGCTGCGGCCGTTTACCGCCAGCGAAGCCGAGCTGTGGCCCACCCTGCTGCGCGTCGCCTGTGTACGCTTCTGGCTGTCGCGCCTGATTGCGGCACAGACATTTGCAGGCCAGGACGTGCTGATTCACGACCCGGCCGAGTTCGAACAACGTCTTGCTGCCCACCAAAAGGTCAGCATCGCCCTACCGTTCGCGCTGTAACCGCGCGGCTTTTGTCATCACTGTCGAGGCAGCGCCTCTTGCCCCGACAGTGGCTACAAAGATCCGTCTTACAAGCTTTCCAGACAGCCCGCCAAGTCGTTGCCCAACGTCTCCAGCAGTTGCTCATACCCTTGAGCCGTCGCCGGCGTGTAGCCGCCCAACGCATCAAGCTCAGCCAACTTGACGGGCATCCCGGCCGTCAGTGTTTCAGCCAGGCGCGGACGCAATGGCGGCTCACTGAACACACAGGTTTTGCCCACTTGCTGCAATCGCTTGCGCATCGCAGCCACATGTTGAGCACCGGGTTGCACTTCCGATGCGACGCTAAAGACACCTGCATGCTTGAGGCCGTAAGCACTTTCGAAGTAGTCGTAGCCTTCATGGAAGACAAAGAACGGCTTGTCGGCGACCCCCGCCAGACGGGCCTTCAGGCGCGCATCCAACGCATCCAGACGTTCGTTGAACGCTTTCAGGTTGCGCCGATATTTCGCCGCATTCGCCGGATCTTTCTCACTCAGGTCAGTCGCCATTTTGGCGGCGATAACCCGCGCATTCGCGGGCGCCAACCACAGGTGGGCATCCAGCGTGCCGGGGCGATGATCATGATCATGCTCGGCAGCATCCTCATCATGGGAGTGACTGTCTTGGGTAAAGTGACGCAGGGTAAGGCCCGGCAAGGTCTGTACAGACACCGACGGCGCTGCACGCCCATTAAGCACCCGCGGCATGAAGCCCTCCATGTCCGGGCCAATCCAGTACAGCAGGTCGGCAGACTGCACACGCCGTACGTCGGATGGACGAAGTGCGAAGCTGTGTGGCGACGCATTGGGCGGCAGCAATACGTCCGGCGTGCCCACACCGTCCTGCACGGCAGCCGCGATCAGTTGCAAGGGTTTGATGCTGGTGAGCACCTTAACGTCCGCCTGAGCCGGGCCGATCACCAGCAAACAGGCACTGAAAGCAATAAAAATCGAAAAAAGACGGGACACGATGAGCACTCGAAGTGGTTGAAACGGGTAACATAATAACGTCTCTCTCAGAAATCGTCGCCGCCCATGCCTATTACACCCCTCGCCAGCCGCCCACATGACCACTCCCATTGCGTCCACAGCGCCCTCAGCGAAGCCGATGCTTTGTGTGCGCAAAAGGGCTTGCGCCTGACCGCATTGCGCAAGCGTGTGCTGGAGCTGGTATGGCAGAGCCACAAGCCGCTGGGCGCGTACGACATTCTGGCCGTACTCAGCGAGCAAGACGGACGCCGCGCTGCGCCGCCTACTGTGTACCGGGCACTCGACTTTCTGTTGGAAAACGGCCTGGTGCATCGCATCTCGTCACTCAACGCCTTTATCGGATGCAGCCACCCCGAGCACCCGCATCAGGGCCAGTTCCTGATTTGCCGCACCTGCCACGCAGCCATTGAGCTGGAGCAAAAATCCATCAGCGATGCGATTATCAGCAGCGCGCAGGATGTCGGCTTTACTGTCGAAGGCCAGACTGTTGAAGTGGTCGGGCTGTGCGCAGGTTGCCGGGAGGCTTGATGAGCGCTGCATTGATTCGCCTTGAACACGTCACCGTGACCTATTCCGGGCAAAACGTGCTCGACAATATCGAACTGAGCGTCGAACCCGGGCAAATTGTGACCCTGATCGGCCCGAATGGCGCGGGTAAAACTACATTGGTCAAAGCGGTGCTCGGGCTGATCAAACCGACGAACGGCAGTGTTTGGCGCAAGCCCAAGCTGCGTGTGGGGTATATGCCGCAAAAATTGCACGTCGACCCGACGCTGCCCCTCTCGGTGCTGCGCTTTTTGCGGCTGGTGCCGGGCGTTGATCGCGCTCAGGCACTGCAAGCCTTGAAAGAAGTAGGCGCCGAAAAAGTCATCGACAGCCCGGTACAAAGTGTCTCCGGCGGCGAAATGCAACGTGTGCTGCTCGCCCGGGCCTTGCTGCGCAAACCTGAACTGCTGGTGCTCGACGAGCCGGTGCAGGGCGTGGACGTGGCGGGTCAGTCCGAGTTGTACGCACTCATTACCCGTTTGCGCGACCGTCACGGCTGCGGCGTGCTCATGGTGTCCCACGACCTGCACTTGGTGATGAGCACCACTGACCAGGTGGTGTGCCTCAACCGTCACGTCTGCTGCTCGGGCCACCCGGAGCAGGTCAGCGGCGACCCCGCATTCGTCGAGCTGTTCGGCAAAAACGCACAAAGCCTGGCGATTTATCACCACCATCACGACCACGCCCATGACTTGCATGGCTCTGTGGTAACCGAAGGCGCTCCAACAGCGCACGCACACGTTCATGGAGAAGGCTGCAAGCATGGCTGATTTTTTGTTTTACGCCCTGCTGGCTGGCTTGGCTTTGGCGGTGGTTGCAGGCCCCCTGGGGTCATTTGTGGTGTGGCGACGCATGGCCTATTTCGGCGATACGTTGTCCCACGCGGCCCTGCTGGGTGTGGCCCTGGGCTTCTTGCTGGACATCAGCCCGGCCATTGCCGTGACGGTCGGCTGCCTGTTGCTGGCCATTCTTCTGGTCACCTTGCAACAACGACAACCGCTGGCTTCAGACACGCTTCTCGGAATTCTCGCACCCAGCACCTTGTCCCTCGGGCTGGTCGTACTAAGCTTCATGCATGAAGTGCGGATTGACCTGATGGCCTACCTGTTCGGTGACCTGCTGGCGATCAGCCCGACAGACCTGATGTGGATTGTGGGAGGCAGCGCTGCGGTGCTGGCGCTATTGGTCGCATTGTGGCGACCGTTACTGGCGATTACAGTGCACGAAGAGCTGGCGATGGTCGAAGGTTTGCCCGTCGCCGCACTGCGCATGACCCTGATGCTGTTGATTGCTGTGGTGATTGCCGTGGCAATGAAGATTGTCGGAGTGCTGTTGATTACATCGCTGCTGATCATCCCGGCGGCAGCGGCTCAGCGCCATGCCCGCTCCCCTGAACAAATGGCCCTTGGCGCGAGTGTGCTGGGGATGATGGCCGTGTGTGGTGGCCTTGCGCTGTCGTGGTTCAAGGACACGCCGGCTGGCCCGTCGATTGTGGTGTGTGCCGCTGCACTGTTTCTGCTGAGTTTTGTTCTGCCCCGTCGAGGGGTGTAGACTTGCTCGTTTTTTGCGCACTTAGAGAGCCGCAGGAATGAAGCTGTTCAACTACCGTTACGTGCTCCTTGCCGCATTTACCGTGCTGCTGGGCGCCTGCCAAAGCACTCCGACTGCCGACCAGCTCGCGCAGCAACAGCGTGCCGCGGCCATCGCTCAACTGGAGCAAAACCTGGCCAGCAGCGAACTTGCGACCGCCGAAGACGAATTGGCGACCCTGCAAGCGCAAACCCCGGACGACCCGCAGTGGGTGCAGTACCAGCGCCAACTGGCTGAGGCCTACCTGCAACGCAGTCAGATCTTCCTGCAAAAGGGCGATGTGAACGCGGCAGCCACCGCGTTGAGCCGTGCTCGCACCCTCATGCCCAAGGCGCCCGCCCTGACTAGCGGCGTCAACAGCGCGATCGCCCATGCGCGCAAAGCCGAGCTGGATAAAGCCGAAGCCGCGCTCAAGGCGGCTGAAGCGCGCCCACCGGCCAAGGTCATCGACCCGGCAGCCGAAAGCACGACTGTTGCGTTGAACATCACCGATATCAAGAAACTTCGCCATCAACTGGACCTGATCGCGCAAGACATCGTCAATTATCAGTGCGCCGTCACGCTGCAAGTGCCGCGCACAGCCGATTACCCATGGCTGGCGACCTTGATCAGCAAGCGGGTTAAAAAACTTGACCCTGAGTTCGACCTCAAGCTTGACCGCCACATCGTGCGCCACGTCCCCGCGCAAATGGTGCTGATTCCAAGCAAGCCTTGATCGACAGGCTACCGACGTAAAAAAACGCGCTTGCAGGTTCTGCAAGCGCGTTTTTTTTTGGCTCACCTTATGCCGGGATTGCTTTGGCCTTCGGCTCACGCGCCCAGACACGATGCTGACCTATGGCAGCAAAGAATGCCTTGAGGTCCTTGGCATCCTTGAGCACCAACAGCCCCTCATCCGCCTGCAAATGCAGCACATCCAGCAACTGCTTGGCTTCGCCGTGCAGCGCAATCGCTTTCAAGTGTTTATAAGCTTCCAGTACGTAATGCAAAGCTACGCCATCGCCGCTGAGCGCTTTGATCGATGCGGCGCCGCCGGGCACATACACGGCGTCGAAAACCACGGAAGGCATGCCTCCCATTGACGCATCCACCGGCAGCACTTTGCCATCAGCTGTCTTCACAGGCGCTGAAGTCGGGCCCAGCAACTTGGCATGCGCGCCTTCCGCCGCCAGCGCCTGCTTAAGTGCATCAATCGCGGCACCATCGACGCCGTTGGCAGCCAAAATCGCCACTTTACGGGTTTTGATATTGCCTGGCAGCAGGTTGGCCTGACTCAGCGCAGGGGACTGGCTGACGCTGGTTTTGCGGGCGTCCACGGTGCCTGCTTTAGGCGCCGGCAGACCAAGGTTTTCGGCCACACGTTTGGCCAGTTCGAGATCGATGTTGGCCAGAATCTCGTTTACCTGACGCGCACGGATATGCTCGCGTTCGACCTTGCCCAACTCAAAGCTATAAGCCGCAATGATGTGTTCTTGCTCGTGTTTACTCATGCTGTGGAAGAACAACCGCGCTTGCGAGAAGTGATCGCTGAACGACTCGCTGCGTTGGCGAATCTTGTTCGCATCGATGCGTTTCGGGTAGCTTTCAAATCCGCCATCGCGCGCAGCTGGCGGGGTTTCTTTCGGCCAGCCGCCATCAATCGAGTTAGGCTCGTAAGACGCCCGACCTGTATGGATGGTGCTGCGGTGCTGTGCGTCACGCTGGTTGTTATGGAACGGCGCTACCGGGCGGTTGATCGGGATTTCATGGAAGTTCGGCCCGCCCAGACGGCTGATCTGCGTATCGGTGTACGAGAACAGTCGGCCTTGCAGCAGCGGGTCGTTGGAGAAATCGATACCAGGCACGATATGGCCCGGGCAGAACGCAACCTGCTCGGTCTCGGCAAAGAAGTTGTCCGGGTTACGGTTAAGCACCATTTTGCCCAGTGGCGTGATAGGCACCAACTCTTCGGGGATCAGTTTGGTCGGGTCAAGGATGTCGAACTCAAACTTATGCTCGTCTTCCTCGGCAATGATTTGAACCCCCAATTCCCACTCAGGGTAATCGCCCACTTCAATCGCTTCCCACAGATCGCGGCGATGGAAATCGGTGTCTTTACCGGCGAGCTTTTGTGCTTCGTCCCACACCAGTGAGCAGGTGCCTGCACTTGGGCGCCAATGGAATTTAACGAAATTGGATTTACCCTCGGCATTGACCAGCCTGAAGGTATGCACGCCGAAGCCCTGCATGCTGCGCAGGCTTTTCGGAATGGCCCGATCTGACATGGCCCAAATGACCATGTGCGCCGATTCGGGCACCAGCGAAACGAAATCCCAGAACGTGTCGTGGGCTGAGCCGCCTGTAGGAATTTCGTTATGCGGCTCAGGTTTTACCGCATGTACAAAGTCAGGAAACTTGATGGCGTCCTGAATGAAAAAAACTGGCATGTTATTGCCGACCAGATCGAAGTTGCCTTCGTCGGTGAAAAATTTAACCGCAAACCCGCGTACGTCGCGCACGGTATCGCCCGAGCCGCGCGGACCTTGCACAGTGGAAAAGCGCACAAATACCGGGGTTTTCTTGCTCGGGTCCTGCAGGAAGCCAGCCTTGGTCAAGGCGCTATGGGCTTCGTATGTCTGAAAGTAGCCATGGGCGCCAGTGCCACGGGCGTGGACGATGCGCTCTGGAATGCGTTCATGGTCAAAGTGCGTGATCTTCTCGCGCATGATGAAGTCTTCAAGCAACGAAGGGCCTCTGGCGCCAACTTTCAGTGTGTTTTGATTGTCTGCAATCTTCACCCCTTGATTGGTGCGCAATGCCTGATCGGTGGCGTCATCGCGATAGCTTTCCAGGCTTTCAAGTTTGACGTTCGTGTTGCCACGATCCAAGGTGTCGGTGCCGGCCATCTGGCTCTTGTTCGAAGACGGTTTTTTGGTACTCATCAGACGTCACTCCTTGTTGGCAAAAGCCCCACGGGCCGGGCTTTGTGGACAAATCTCCCAAAATGGGATGTGAGTTGCTCTAGTACTGACTTGTACCCTTTGGCGACGTTCCTTTTTTCTGACCTTTGATCGTCTTATTGCCAAATCAAAGGATGGAGCGCAAATAAATGCTAAGAACCTCTATACGGACAGGCTAAAATGCGCGCCCGGCTAACCGCTGATCTTATTTTTTCGCGCCCCACAAGGTTCGCTACGTGATTGAGTTCCATAACGTTCATAAAACTTACCGGGTCGCCGGTAAGGACATTCCCGCGCTGCACTCCACCAGTTTGCGTGTCGAGAGCGGTCAGGTATTTGGTCTGATTGGCCATTCCGGTGCGGGTAAAAGTACATTGCTGCGCCTGATCAACCGCCTCGAAACACCGAGCGGCGGGCAGATCATCGTCGACAACGAAGACGTCACGGCGATGGATGGCAACGACCTGCGCCGTTTCCGTCAACAAGTCGGCATGATCTTTCAGCACTTCAACCTGCTGGCCTCCAAGACAGTGGCTGACAACGTTGCGCTGCCCCTGACGCTGGCCGGTGAATTATCCCGCAGCGAAATCGACAAACGTGTCGCTGAACTGCTGGCACGGGTGGGCTTGTCCGACCACGCCAAAAAGTACCCCGCACAACTGTCGGGCGGGCAAAAACAGCGCGTGGGCATCGCCCGTGCCTTGTCCACCCAGCCCAAAGTGTTGCTGTGCGACGAGGCCACCAGCGCCCTCGACCCACAAACCACCGCTTCGGTGTTGCAGTTGCTGGCCGAAATCAACCGCGAGTTGAAGCTGACCATCGTGCTGATCACCCATGAAATGGACGTCATCCGTCGCGTGTGTGACGTGGTCGCGGTCATGGATGCAGGCAAAATCGTCGAGCAAGGCCCCGTGGCCGATGTGTTCCTGCACCCCAAGCACCCGACGACCAAGCGTTTTGTGCAGGAAGACGAGCAGATCGATGAAAGCGAACAACGTGACGACTTCGCTCACGTGCCAGGCCGCATCGTGCGTCTGACCTTTCAGGGCGAAGCCACCTACGCGCCGTTGCTGGGCACTATTGCCCGTGAAACGGGTGTGGACTACAGCATCCTGGCCGGTCGCATTGACCGCATCAAAGACACCCCTTATGGGCAACTGACCCTCGCCATCACCGGTGGCGACATGGACGCTGCTTTCGCGCGCTTCACCGCCGCAGACGTACATATGGAGGTGCTGCGCTAATGGAAACCCTCTTGAGCTTCTTTTCCAACATCGACTGGTACGAAATCTGGCTGGCCACGGGCGACACCCTGATCATGCTCGGCGGTTCGCTGCTGTTTACGGTGTTGCTCGGCTTGCCGCTGGGCATCCTGCTGTTCCTGTGCAGCCCGCGCCAACTGCTGGAACAGAAAACCCTGTATTCGGCCCTGTCGTTCGTGGTGAACATTCTGCGTTCGCTGCCCTTCATCATCCTGCTGGTTGTGATGATCCCGTTCACGGTCTTGATTACCGGTACCTCGCTGGGTGTCGCCGGTGCGATTCCGCCGTTGGTCGTGGGGGCCACGCCGTTCTTTGCGCGCCTGGTCGAAACAGCGTTTCGAGAAGTGGACCGCGGCATCATCGAAGCCACTCAGGCAATGGGCGCCAATACGCGTCAGATCATTACCAGTGCGTTGTTGCCTGAAGCCCGTCCCGGCATATTTGCTGCGATAACGGTGACAGCCATTACGCTGGTGGGCTACACCGCCATGGCAGGCGTCGTCGGCGCGGGTGGTCTGGGCGACCTGGCCATCCGCTTTGGTTACCAGCGCTTCCAGCCCGACGTGATGATCGTGACAGTGGTGCTGTTGCTGATTCTGGTGCAAATTCTGCAAACCGTTGGCGATCGGCTGGTGGTGCACTTTTCGCGCAAGTGAGCGCGACCCCTCGTTAATAAACGTAACCGCCAGCCTCCGGGCTGGCAGGCGCCTGAAGTCAGGTGTTCACAAGGAGTTGCTGGATGAAGAAGTTATTTGCTGCGGTAGCCGCTGTTGCGGCGTTTTCAGCCCACGCGGGCGATCTGACGGTGGCGGCCACGCCTGTGCCGCACGCCGAAATCCTTGAGTTCGTGAAGCCAGAATTGGCCAAACAAGGCGTTAATCTCAAGGTCAAGGTGTTCACCGACTACATTCAGCCAAACGTGCAAGTCGCCGAAAAGCGCCTGGATGCCAACTTCTTCCAGCACCAGCCTTACCTGGATGAGTTCAACAAGGCCAAGGGGACAAACCTGGTCAACGTGGCCAGCGTTCACCTTGAGCCGCTGGGCGCTTACTCTTCCAAGTACAAAACGCTTGATGAACTGCCCGAGGGCGCGACCGTGATCATCCCCAACGACGCCACCAACGGCGGTCGTGCATTGTTGCTGCTGGACAAGGCGGGCTTGATCAAGCTCAAGGACTCAAACAACATTCTCTCGACGCCTAAAGACGTTGTGGAGAACAAAAAGGGCCTGAAATTCCGTGAACTGGAAGCTGCCACCATCCCGCGTGTGCTGACCCAGGTCGATATGGCACTGATCAACACCAACTACGCGCTGGAAGCCAAGTTGAACCCGGAAAAAGACGCACTGGTGATCGAAGGCAGCGACTCGCCTTACGTGAACATTCTGGTAGCTCGCCCGGACGACAAAGATTCGGACGACATGAAGAAACTGGTTGCCGCGCTGCACAAACCTGAAGTGAAAGCGTTCATCAACGAGAAGTACAAAGGCGCCATCGTTCCGGCGTTCTAATGCCTCTGCCCCTCGCCTGATCGCTGCCGCAGGCTACGAGCTTTGATCTGCAAGCTCGCAGCCTGTGCCGGCAGCAACTGCTTACCCTTACTTCCTTTCGACCAAACCCGGTAACTGGGCAACCATTTTCTGGTTGTTGAACGGTGCGCGGATAAACCCCCGCTGAGTGCCGTCCGGGCCAATCAGCGCCAGATTGCCACTGTGGTCGACCGTGTAATTGGGTTTGCTGGTGTCTGCCGGGATGAACGGAATGCTCACCGCATTGGCCAAGGTTTGCAGCTCTTCAATGGACGCAGGCGTCAGGCCCACGAACTGCGGATCGAAGTAACCCAGGTATTGCTTGAGCTGCTGCGGGGTGTCGCGATGCGGGTCGACGCTGACCAGTACGATTTGCAGTTTGTCCTGCACGGCTTTCGGTAACTCGCTTTTGATCTGACGCAGCTGGGCCAAGGTGGTCGGGCAGATATCCGGGCAAAAGGTGTAACCGAAGAACAACACGCTCCACGTGCCTTTCAGTTCGTTCATTTGCACCGGCTGACCGTCCTGGTTGGTCATCTTGATCGCCGGCAACGGACGGCTCTGCGGCAGCAGAATGATGCCCGCATCGATCAGCGCCGTATTGTCGCTCTGGCCTTTGCCGGACATGATTTTGTTAAACGTCAGGCCCATGACCAACGCCACCAGCGCAACGAGGATGTAAACGGTTTTTTGAGTTTTAGTCATAGGTTCAACACTGAGTAATGATCGACAAGCAAGGCGATGAACAACGCGAACAGGTAGTAAATAGAGTACTTGAAGGTGTTGATCGCGGCGTGCGGCAGGGTGCCACGGTACAGCACCCATGCCCAATACAGAAAGCGTGCACCCAACCCCAGGGCACACACCAGGTAGAGCCCGCCGCTCATGCGAATCACAAACGGCAGCAGGCTCACGGCCAGCAGCACACAGGTGTAAAGCAGGATGTGCAACTTGGTGTACTGCTCGCCATGGGTCACGGGCAGCATCGGAATGTCGGCGTTCGCGTATTCGGTTTTGCGATGGATCGCCAGTGCCCAAAAATGCGGCGGGGTCCACGCGAAGATAATCAGCACCAATAACAGCGGTTCGGCAGTCACATGCCCGGTCACGCACACCCAGCCCAGCAGTGGCGGTGCAGCCCCGGCCAGCCCGCCGATCACGATGTTCTGCGGGGTGGCGCGTTTGAGAAAGCCGGTATAAATCACCGCATACCCCAGCAACGATGCCAGCGTCAGCCATGCCGCGAGTGCATTGGTGAACACCCATAACATCCCCAGCCCCGACACTGACAGCAACAGGGCGAACGAAAGCGCAGCACCGGCTGAAACCCGCCCCTCGGCCAGCGGACGTTTCTGGGTGCGCGCCATCAACGCATCAATGCGCCGGTCCACCACATGATTGACCGCCGCCGCCCCGCCAGCGCACAAGCCAATCCCCAGATTGCCAAAGACCAGCACTGTCCACGGCACGCCCGCGCGCGTAGCGAGGAACATGCCCACCAGCGAGGTGATGAGCATCAGCATCACCACCTTGGGTTTGGTCAACTCCAGGTAATCACGCCACAACGCCTGACGCGGCCGTTCGACGATCAAGGTCGCCATGGCAGTTCTCCTTTAAGCAGGATCGGCGCGGGCACGGGTGGTCGAGGGCTGAAACGCCAGCGGGCAAGACGCGGCGCCTGGACCCTGACCAGGGCCGTACGAGCGTGGTAATTGACCAGCACCAGCGTCAACAACAGGACGGCGCCGCCAGCGTTATGTGCCACGGCAACCGCCAGGGGCAAGCCGAACAGCACGTTGCTGACACCCAGACTCAGTTGCAGGCCAAGCGCCAGCATCAGTAACCCCGCCAGCCGCGTCATGCCCACCCGACGCAGTTGCCAGGCCAGCCCCAGCAACACAACCGTGAGCACCAACGCCCCCATGCGGTGAGTGAGATGAATCGCCGTGCGCGCGTCGCTGTCCAGCTGGCCGCCCAAATAGTTGGGGCCGATATGTTGCGTCAGATGAAAGCCGTTAGCGAAATCGGCCGGCGGCCACCATTGACCATGGCACGTCGGCAGATCGACACACGCCACGGCGGCGTAATTGGAACTGACCCAGCCACCCAGTGCGATTTGCACAATCGCCAGCACCAGCCCGGCAGTCGCCCACCCCTGTAAACGGCGTGGCACGGCCAGCGCTGGCAGCACGCCTGACAAGCGCAGGGTCAGCAAAAACAACAAGCTCAAGGTCGCAAAACCGCCAAGTAGATGGCCGGTCACCACTTGCGGCCAGAGTTTGAGCGTGACTGTCCACATGCCAAAGGCCGCCTGCGCGAGCACCACCAACAGAATGAACAACGGCAATTTGAGGGGTTGACCGGGCAGTGCACGCTGACGCCAGGCGCGCGCCGCCAACAGCACGATCACCAACGCCAGCGTGCCGGCGAAGTAGCGGTGCACCATCTCGCTCCTGCCTTTTTCGGCATGTACCGGGGTGTCGGGAAAGTGCCGTTCAGCATGGGCCAATTGAGCATCGGTTTTGGGTACGCTGATGAAGCCATAGCAGCCGGGCCAGTCCGGGCAACCCAGCCCGGCATGGGTCAAACGCGTGTAGGCACCCAGTAACACCACCACCAGGGCCAGCAAGGTTGCAAGTAATGCGAGACGAAATCCGGCTTTGGCCATGACGGTTTTCCTACCCGATGTTGGACAGTTTCAACAGGTGGCGCAGGTCGTTGAGCACATCCTTGCCTTTGACACTGGGGTCATAGCGCAGCACCAGATTGCCGTGCGGATCGATGATCCACAGCTGCGCGCCGCCATTGCCCTGCGCGCCCTGTGTGTACGCCGGCATGTCCATCGCATAACGCTGCAACTGCGGGTATTCACGTTGCAGCTTGGCCACATAGTCAGCGTCCAGCGGCTGCGCGCTTGCCAGCGCATGGGTGGCGCGGGAGGCATCGCGCCCCAGACCGATCTGAATCTGGCGTGCCAGGTACACCAATTGCTGACACGCAACGGTGCAGGTTTGCGGTGCGGTCACCAGCAACTGCCAGCGGTGCTCGTCCGTTTCAACACCCAATTGAGCCCGGGTCGGGCCGTTACCAATCAGTTCACCGTGATAACTGCGGCTTTCCGGCACCCAGAACTTGAGCGTGTACATCCCGGTGGCCAATACCATCGGACCGATGGTCAGCAACAGAATAAAGATCAACTGCAGCCGTCCTCGACGCCGCGTAGCCGGTGCTGCGTTGCGAGCCGTTTCAGACCGATTGATGGCCGTTCCCATGGCGCTTCTCCCGAGCGTTATGCCAACCGAGGTACCCATAAAGCCCGCACAACGCCAGCGCCATGGCGAACCATTGCACGGCATACGCGGTATGTTTTTCCGGCCCCATGCCCGTGGCGATCACCGGCCAGTCGGCTTGATACGCCGCAGGGCCGGGCGTAATACGCACTTCATCGTTAAAACCGATTCGACCCAGCTCATCCCACAATCTGGCCGGGAAGACCGCTGTCACCAGTCGCGGCCAATCACCTGTGGTCGGGTCGGCGCGCAACTGGAAGGGCGCGCCGGGGGATTCGTACACCCAGCCTTCGAGGTCCAATAACTGATCCGGGGTGCTGAACACGGGTGGCGTGCGCCGACTTGGCCATTCAATCCAGCCGCGATTAAGCAGCAGCCACTGGCCGCTGGCCTGATCCTGAAAGGGCTGCAGCAGCTCGACCCCGACCTTGCCGTCGCGCATACGGTTGTCCAGTAACACGCTGTGTTGCGCATCCAGATGGCCCCGCAATTGCACCCGGCGAAAGGCGGGGGCGCCGTCGCTCATCAACTGCCCGACAGCCACTGGCGCGGCAGCCCGGCGTTCGGCGTAATGGTCGAGCAGCACGCGCTTTTGCTCGGCACGTCCCAGCTGCCAAACGCCCAGAAACACCAGCACAGGCAATAACGCCAAGACCACCAACGTGGGTAAACGCCCGGGCGCAAAGGCGGCCATGGTCGGGGCGTCTACAGCACGTAGACAAACAGGAACAACGCCACCCACACAGCGTCCACAAAGTGCCAGTACCAACTCGCCGCCTGGAACCCGAACTGATGCTCGGCATTGAAATGCCCGCGCACGATACGCACCAACATCACCAACAGAATCAGGGTGCCGATGGTGACGTGGGCGCCATGGAAGCCGGTGAGCATAAAGAAGGTCGCGCCATACACACCCGAACCCAGCGTTAGCCCCAGCTCCTTATAGGCATGAATGTATTCCTCGGCCTGAAAGCCCAAGAAAGCGATGCCCAGCACCACAGTCAGCCCCAACCAGGCTTTCAAGGCACCGCGCTGGCCTTTGTTCAGCGCATGGTGAGCGAGGGTGAGGGTGACGCTGGAGCTGACCAGCAACACCGTATTGAGCAGCGGCAGGCCCCACGGGTTGATGATGTCTTTGGGCGCCGGGTAAAGCACCGGATCGGGGCTGTTCAGCAAGGGCCAGGCAAACTGAAAGTTGGGCCACAACATGTGTGCCAGCGCTTTGCTGCCTTCACCGCCCAGCCACGGGCCCGAAAAATGACGCACGTAAAACAGTGCGCCAAAAAACGCCGCGAAGAACATCACTTCCGAAAAGATGAACCACGTCATGCCCCAGCGAAACGAGCGATCGAGCTGCGGGCTGTACAGCCCGGCGCGGCTCTCTTTAATCACCGCACCGAACCAGCCCACCATCATGTAGGCCACCAGCAGGCTGCCGACGAAAAAGATCAGCGGACCATGGGATTCAGGGCGTGCGGCCTTGAGGTCGCTGAACCACGTGGCCAGCCCGCACACCGTGACCAGCAGGCCTACCGTGGCAATGATCGGCCACTTGCTCTGCGCCGGGACATAGTAGTGATCATGAGTTGCCATGGAGCGTTCTCCTTATCGGGCTGGCCTTTGAGCGTCATTGCCAGCAGCAGCAACGGGCGGATGGCGCGCGGTGATATCGAACAGCGTGTAGGCCAGCGTCAGATGCTTCACGTCCTTGGGCATGTCGCGGTCGACGATAAAACGCATGGGCATTTCGATGCGCTGTCCCGCTTGCAGCACTTGCTGGGTGAAACAGAAACATTCGGTCTTGTGGAAATACTGCGCCGCTTCAGCCGGGGAAATACTCGGCACCGCTTGGGCCGACATGGGGTGGTCAGAGGGGTTGGACGCCACAAATACCATCTCGTACACGCCGCCGGGGTTGACCACTAACTGATCGCCCTTGGGGTAAAACTCCCACACCATGCCCAGGTTGTTGGTGGCCAGAAACTGCACCCGCACCTGCCGCCCGGTGTCCACTACCTGCGCCCCCTCATACTGCCCGGCCGTCTTGCCGTTAATGCCGAAGGCTTTGCACATCACGTCATACAGCGGCACCAGGGCAAAGCCGAAGGCAAACATCACCACCACCATCAGCAACAGGCGCATAACCAGGCGCTTGATCGATGTTGAGTCAGCCATGAATCCTCCTGCTGCCTTAATATCCCTGGCCCTCTCCCTCCGTAAAGGGTCAGAACAAAGGGTTCACTTGATTTCAGGCGGCGTCGTAAAGGTGTGATACGGCGCGGGCGATGGCACGCTCCATTCCAGGCCTTCGGCGCCGTCCCACGGTTTGGCAGGCGCTTTCGGCCCGCCGCGAATGCATTTGATGACGATGAACAGGAACAGCAATTGGGTCGCGCCAAACATGAACCCACCGATCGACGACACCATGTTGAAGTCGGCAAATTGCAGGTTGTAGTCCGGAATCCGACGTGGCATACCGGCCAGTCCCACGAAATGCATCGGGAAAAATGTCAGGTTCATGCCCACGAAGGACAACCAAAAATGCAGCCGGCCAAGGGTTTCGTCGTACATATGCCCCGTCCACTTCGGCAACCAGTAATAGGTCGAGGCAAAAATGCCGAAAATTGCGCCCGGTACCAGCACATAGTGGAAGTGCGCCACCACAAAATAGGTGTCGTGGTACTGGAAGTCGGCCGGTGCAATGGCCAGCATCAACCCGGAAAACCCGCCGATGGTGAACAAAATCACAAACGCCACGGCAAACAGCATGGGCGTTTCAAACGTCAGCGAGCCTTGCCACATGGTGCTGGCCCAGTTGAAGACTTTGACCCCGGTTGGCACGGCGATCAGCAGCGTGGCGTACATGAAAAACAACTCGCCCACCAACGGAATGCCCACCACAAACATGTGGTGCGCCCACACGATAAAGGACAGGAAAGCGATGCTGGCCGTGGCGTACACCATTGAGGTGTAGCCGAACAGTGGCTTGCGCGAAAAGGTCGGGATGATGGCACTGATCGCGCCGAAAGCCGGCAGGATCATGATGTACACCTCGGGATGGCCGAAGAACCAGAACACATGCTGGAACAACACCGGATCGCCGCCGCCAGCCGCGCTGAAGAAGCTGGTGCCGAAGTGGATATCCATCAGCATCATGGTGACCACGCCCGCCAGCACCGGCATCACGGCAATCAGCAGGAAAGCAGTAATCAGCCAGGTCCAGACAAACAGCGGCATTTTCATCAGCGTCATGCCGGGCGCCCGCAGGTTGAGGATGGTGGCAATCACGTTGATTGCGCCCATGATCGAGCTGATGCCCATCAGATGGATGGCAAAGATGAAGTACGTCACGCTCTCGGGGGCATAAGTGGTGGACAAGGGGGCGTAGAAGGTCCAGCCAAAATTCGGCCCGCCCCCGGCCATGAACAAGGTCGATACCAGCATCAGAAACGCCGCCGGCAGCAGCCAGAAACTGAAGTTGTTCATGCGCGGCAAGGCCATGTCCGGCGCACCGATCATCAGCGGAATCATCCAGTTGGCCAGCCCCACAAACGCGGGCATCACCGCGCCAAACACCATGATCAGGCCGTGCATGGTGGTCATCTGGTTGAAGAACGCCGGCTCGACGATCTGCAAACCCGGCTGGAACAGTTCGGCACGGATAACCATGGCGAACGAGCCCCCGAGCAAGAACATGCAGAAGCTGAACCACAGATACAGGGTGCCGATGTCCTTGTGATTGGTGGTCAGTACCCAACGCATCAAGCCTTTGGCCGGGCCGTGAGCGTGGTCGTCGGCGTGCCCGTGGTCATCGATAACAGCACTCATGTCCTGACTCCTTGCGCACACATCAATGAGCGGCTCATTTGCCTTGCGCCTGTTTCAGCGCGAGCACGTCTTTGGGGGTGACCATGTCGCCCTTGTTGTTGCCCCACGCGTTGCGTTCGTATGTCACCACCGCCGCAATGTCGACTTCCGACAGTTGTTTGCCGAACGCGGCCATGGCCGTGCCAGGCTTGCCGAAATACACGCGATGCAAGTGGTCGGCGGCGGGGCCGGTGGCAATCGGGGAGCCCTTGAGCGCCGGGAACATCGGCGGCAGCCCTTGGCCTTCGGCCTGGTGACAGGCAACGCAAGCGGTGTGGTAGACCTTGTCACCCCGCGCGACCAACTCGTCGAGGGTCCAGTCCTTGCTGGTCAGCTCTTTGAGCTGCGCAGCCTGCGCCTTGCGTTCGGCCAACCAGGCGTCGTAGTCGGGTCGGGTTTTGACATCGACCACAATCGGCATGAAACCATGGTCCTTGCCGCACAGCTCGGCGCATTGACCGCGATAAAGGCCGGGCTTTTCGACGCGGGTCCAGGCCTCGTTGATAAACCCCGGAATCGCATCGCGCTTGACCGCAAACGCAGGCACCCACCATGAATGGATAACATCCGCAGAAGTCACCAGAAAGCGCACTTTGGCGCCAGTTGGCAGCACCAGCGGCTCATCGACTTCGAGCAGGTAATGCTCGTCCTTGGGGGCTTTGTTATGAATTTGATCGGCAGGGGTGGACAGGTTGCTGAAGTATTCGACGTCCTGGCCCAAGTACTTGTAATGCCACTTCCACTGATAGCCCGTGATCTGGATGTCGACATCCGAATCACTGCTGTCGTAGATATTGATCAGGGTTTTGGTGGCTGGCACCGCCATCGCCACGAGGATCAGAAAAGGCACGACCGTCCAGAGGATTTCGACCGTGGTGCTCTCGTGGAACTTGGCCGCTTGCTGGCCCGTGGAGCGCCGGTGAACGATCATCGACCAGAACATGGCACCAAATACAATGATGCCGATGACCACACAGATCCAGAAAATGGTCATGTGCAGGTTGAAGACCGCCTGGCTGACTTCAGTCGCGCCGGGGGTCATATTCACGGTCCAGGCGGCCTGCGCCGGATTGAAAACGGACCACAACAGCAGGCCCATCCATAGGTTTGGATGTCGCTTCATTGCGGGTTCCCCTTTATTTTTCTTGTTATTGCGCCGGTCTATACCTGCGTTACAAGGGGGCGGTTTTCAAACCAGTGAACCTTGACCGCCGAGCCTCGCCTGCTCAGGCAGTCGGGCATCATCAGAAAACGTTTACAAAATCGAGTATAGCCAGCACCTCGAACCCCGCAACGCGCTGACCGAAAACTGTAAAAAACTGACCCCAACGACAAATGGCACTCACTGCCCGATCGCAAAATGAATAACAATACGCGCCCTCTGAAAAAGGCCCTGTGATTCACGGGGCCATTTTTCAACGATATTCCCTGTCTAGTGTCTCCCTGGAGTTCCCATGAACACCGCCGCCATCCGCGAGCAGATCTTGTGTGCCCAAGAACATGAGGCCGATACGGGCCTGCTCGCTCGCCAACTGGAAACCAAACTGCCGCACCTTCACGCGACCATTCATGTGCCCGAGGTCGATAAAAGTGCAGTGATGACGCGCTTTGTCAGCGCCTACATCGATCAAGTGCCTGACTTGCTGGAAGCGGCCAATGAAGTCGCGCGCGAAGCGGGCATCGAGTCGCAGATCAAGCCGGTACTGAAAATTGCCGAACAGTTTTTCGTTCAGCCGCCAGCACTGATGAAGGAACACGTCGGTCTGGAAGGTTTGCTGGATGAAGCGTATTTGGCGCACCGCCTGGTGGAAGAGGTCAACGACCTCTATATCAAGCACTTCAAGCAGCCGCTGATCCCGCTGGACACCACGGTGGCCAACCTGATCGCGCATCAATTGATCGGTGAGAGTTTTGCCAATCAATTGGATGAAGTCGTGCATCACGCGCTTGACCGCATGCTGGACGACGAGTGTTTCGCGCTGGAATCGGTGGAAGCCTACCGCGACAAACTCACCAGCCCGGACACCGGTGCCGCCTGGAAGCGCTGGCCGTGCCTGTCCAAACAGTTGGGTGTCGGTTTGAATTTGTAAGCTTGCACGTGTCGCACGGGCTCAATGACGTGCGACGGCTGCGCCGCCGAATCAGCCTCGCGCTGCCCGGCGGCGACTACCGGCCTGGTTTAGAAACGCGCCTTGGGCGTTGCACTCGGGATCGGGTTGGTCCCGTCGAGTGGCAGGAAAGCGCCTTTATCTGCGTCATACGCCTTGATCTGGCTGGTTTCGATGTCATACACCCAGCCATGAATGAACAAATGCCCGCTGGCCATGCGCGAAGCCACTGACGGGTGGGTGCGCAAATGCTGCAACTGAGCGATGACGTTTTCTTCGGTCAGTACGTGCATGCTTTCGGCTTCATTGGCGCAGTTGCAGTTGTCCTGCACCATGGTTTTGGCCACTTCTACGTGGTGCAGCCAGGCGCGAACCGTCGGCATTTTTTTCAAGCTGGCCGGGTTCAGCACAGCGCGCATTGCGCCACAGTCCGAGTGGCCGCAAATGATGATGTGCTGCACGCCCAAGGCCAGTACGGCGTATTCAATGGCGGTTGAAACACCACCGTTCATCTGACCGTACGGTGGAACTACGTTGCCAACGTTACGGGTCACAAACAGATCACCCGGCGCACTTTGGGTAATCAACTCAGGCACGATGCGCGAATCCGCACAGGCAATGAACATTGCCCGTGGTCGTTGCGCAGTGGCGAGTTTTTTAAAAAAGGCTTCTTGTTCAGGGAAGATTTCGTGATGGAAATGTAAAAAACCATCAACGATATGGTGCAACGCTGCGTCGGCACTTTCAGCGTGTGAAGGGCCAGTGGCCGAAGCAGCAGGCTGCGGTTTTTGTTTATCACTCATCGCGTATTCCCCAAGGCAAAGTGGCACCGGATGTTACCTGAACTCAAATCGGGGCTCTACGCTAAACCTGCGTATGGCCCGGACAGGTGCGGGTCATTGCTCCAGCACTTTGGCCGCGTCATCGAGTTCAAGTTCACTGAACACCTTCACGCCAGCCTGGCTCAGCAGCGCGGCCGTCACGCCCTGGCCTGCCACTTTAGTTGCGCTGAAACTGCCATCGTAGGTTAGCCGGTTGCCGCATGAAGGGCTGTTGGCCTTGAGAATAGCGACGCGAATACCGTGTTTCTCAACCAACGCCAGCGCTTGCCGGGCGCCAGAAACAAACGCCTCGGTGACATCTTCACCGTCTGTCGTTATGACCGGGACCTTACCGCTGAGGACTTCACTGCCTTGGCCACCCGGAATCTCGGCCGCAGCGCGCGGCGTGGGCAAGCCACCCGCAACCTCAGGGCAGAGTGCAATCACCCGGCCTTCAGCTTGCCACTGCATCAGTTGCGGGTACGGGCCGCTTGCACCTGCGTCATACCGCACGCGATGCCCCAACAAGCAGCGGCTGACCAGCACTTTTGGCTTCACAGCACGATCTCCGTGGGACGGCGCCGGAACCAGCCCGTCAACGACAAGCGGTCACGGGTTGCGGGCATGACTTCATGGGGGATTTCCCCCGAAAGGAACACCACCAGGCAGCCGCCCGTCGGCAGCACATCGTATTCGCCGCGGTCATTGAGGTACATGCGCAAGTGCCCACCATGTTCGGGCAACCATGCCTGATTGAGGTACACCACTGCCGACACCATACGTCGGTCGTCGTCGCGAAAGCGGTCCAGGTGCTTGAGGTAAAACGCGCCCGGCGGGTACATCGCGAAGTGGCTTTCGAAGTCCTCCAGGCCCAAAAAAAGCCTGCGGTTCATAGCGACTCGCAGGCTTTCCATCAAGCCAAGATAACTGTCACAGGCCAGCGCCTCTCCGGGCTCCAGCCATTGAATGTGGTCCCCGCGGATCCCCTCGCGGACTTCCTGGTTCAGCCCGCGCCCCACCGCAGCAGGGGTCAGTTCACCCTCAGCCGAACGTTTACGGCACTCAGCCGCCAGCTCAAGGGTCAAAGCCTCGGGCAGGAAGATATTTTGCTGTGACCATCCCTGTGCGTACAGGTCGTCGACAATGCGCAGTAACAGCGGGTGATCAGAGGATATTTGCATGGCGCGCATAGTATCCATACGTCTCAAAATCTGACAGAGCCATATAGCGGTGTTCCACGAAAAAATACCGCTCGCCCTTTAAAAGCCCTTTGGACTAGACGAATTCTCGACAAGTCCTACGCCACACCCGGACAATAGCGACTTGTTGACAGGAGTCCTTCATGCGCCGCTTGGTTTTATCGTTGCTTATTTTTTGTTCATTACCCGCATGGTCAGACAGCCTGGATGATTTGTACAAGGTCGCTGGCTGGTCGGATCAACGTGCGCATTTCAATGACGCGCTGACGGCTGCCCAAGAGCGCTATCGCAGCAATTTGCCGCCCGCTGTGTATCAAGCACTGGTCAACAACAGCAGCCAGCGTTTCGACCCGCAAGCCATGGACGCGCGCGCCAAGGATCAGATGCGCAAAAACCTGACCGATCCAGCCCCCGCACTGGCTTTTTTCCAGTCCGGGTTGGGGCGCAAGATTGTCGCGGCCGAACTGCTGGCCACGCGTCGCGATCAATTGGCACAGCATGCCCAAGGTTTGCCCCGTATTGAAGCCAGCGCCACCCGCCAATTGCTGATTAACCATCTGTCCAACGCCTTGCCTGCCCGCGAAGCAGGGGCAGAAGTCAGCCTCGCGATTGCCGGTGTGGCGGCTGACAGCCTGAGTTCGATGATCCCGGGACTGCTCGGCGGCGGTCAGGCCCAGGGCATGCTCAACGGACAGCGCCAGCGGTTGATGGAACAGATCGGCGGCGAGTTGGATAACACGTTGCTCTACGTTTATCGCGACTTGTCCGACCCCGAACTGGAAGAATTCGTCACCTTTGCTGAGTCGCCTGAAGGCAAAGCGTATTACCAGGCCGCCCTGAGCGCAGTGCGTGCGGGATTGGCGGTCGGGCAGAGCACCTCAAGCCTGGCGCCGTGAGCTTACGGTCGACGCGTCGAAGTGCCGATCCAGAAACGCGAAATACCGCTCGCGTATTTCATCCGTTTCATTGGCCAAGTGATGGCGAGCGCCGGGTAGCAGCAACAGGTGCGGCTGCTGGAATTTGCTGTTGAGCACCTGCACGTTATGTCGCCAATCCACGGTTTTATCAGCGTCGCCCTGAATGATCAGCGGCTGACGCGCACAGGGCGGTGCGCTTTCAATGCGCGGGATCCAGCGGGCCAGCGCACCGACCCAAGCGGTAGGCAAACGCAGCGGCTGCAACGGGTCAGCCTGCAAGAACGGCATGAAATCGAGGTTGTTGGTGTTTTCGCTGAAACGCCGGGCAATACCTTTGACGAATGGCCGCAGCAGGTAATAGCTGAATTTTGACCAATGCCAGTCCTTGGGCCGCACCAGCGGTGCCATCAATATCACCTGCCCTTGCGCCGGGCTGCTGTCGCCCTGACGCAGCAAATGATCCACCACGATCGCGCCACCGGTGCTTTGCCCGTACAAGTGCCACGGCTGGGGCAGCGACAGTGACTGCGCCTCAATGAACAAGCCCTGCAAGGCTTCCTGATACTGATAAAAATCGCCAATGCTGGCCCGCTCGCCACTGGACAGGCCGTGCCCCGGCAAGTCGCAGGCAATCACCACAAAACCCCGGTCCAATCCCCATTCAATGACGTGACGGTACAACCCCATGTGGTCGTAAAAACCGTGTATCACAAACAGCGTGCCCACCGGCGTCGCCTCGGGCCACCACACTTGGCTGACCAGATCGTAGCCCGCGGCGCTGTAGCGCCCCAATTGACGCTTCACGGGGATGGCGCGATGGGGGAAGTCCAGCCCGTAAAAGCGCTGATACGCCAGTCCTTCTCTCGATATCGGGCCATCTGCGGCCAAGGGCTGCAAACTGGCGCGCAAGGTATCGGGGGAAAACGGGGCAGGCATAAGGGGTTCCAGGCAGGGCGCGTGTGCGCAAAACAGGCTTTATAGACCGTCGATATTCATCTGTCAGGTCAAGCATGGCAAGCTACGCGGCCTTCGAGGACCTAATTTCATGCCCGTGCCCACTTTCAAGACCCTGCTTGCCTGCGTGCTGACCCTTGTTTGCGCGGGCGGGTTATGGGCCGCTTATGACTGGTTTCAGGGACAGTACATTCGTCCCTTCAGCGATCAGACCGCGCTGTTCGCCGGGGATGTGTTGAGCCTGCCCGCCGAGCTGTCCGGGCCGGGGCCCATCCGCGTGGTGCATTTCTGGGACCCGGCGTGCCCGTGCAATGTCGGCAACCAGCAACACCTGAGCGAACTGTTAGCGCATTACGTGCCACTGGGCATCGCGTTCTATTCGGTGCAAAAGTCAGGCACGCAAGGCCAATTGCCCGACAGCCTCGGCGCGATCAAACCCCTCGCCCGACTGCCCGGCGCCGAACACGTGAGCGCCAGCCCTGCCGTCGCTATCTGGGACCACAGTGGTCAGCTGGCGTACTTCGGCCCCTACAGCGAAGGGGCAACGTGCAACGCCAGCAACAGTTTTATCGAGCCGATCCTGCAAGCGCTGAGCGCCGGGCGCCCGGTCAAAGCCACTCACACCATGGCCGTGGGCTGTTATTGCCCGTGGCAGGCCGATCTCGTCGCGCCGTGATGGCGTTTTAACGAACAGGAGTTCACCCATGAAACGCCGTTTGACCGTTATTGCCCTCATCGTCGCCGCCGTGGCCGGGGGTGGTATCTGGTACGTGCAGAGCAAATTGCCCACGCGTCAGGGGCAGGTTGAACTGCCCACACTGCAAGAGCCCGTCAACGTGCGGTACGACGAACGCGGCGTGCCGCATATTCGCGCGGGCAATCAGCTCGATATGTACCGGGCGCTAGGGTATGTGCAGGCACAGGATCGCCTGTTCCAGATGGAAATCATGCGCCGTCTGGCCCGGGGTGAGCTGGCCGAAGTGCTGGGTCCCAAATTGGTGGACACCGACAAGCTGTTTCGCAGCTTGCGCATTCGTGAGCGAGCGGCCAGTTATGTCAGTGAACTGGACCCGCAATCCCCTGCGTGGCTGGCACTGCAAGCGTATCTGGACGGCATCAATCACTATCAGGCCACCCACGCTAAACCCGTGGAGTTCGACGTGCTGGGCATCACCCCGCGCGCGTTTACCGCCGAAGACACCCTCAGTGTCGCCGGCTACATGGCCTACAGCTTTGCCGCCGCCTTTCGTACCGAGCCCCTGCTGACCTATGTGCGCGATCAATTGAGCAGCGATTATCTGAAGGTCTTTGACCTCGACTGGCAACCCAAAGGGGTTTTGCCCCCGGCCCTGGCAGCGAATGACTGGAAGACCCTCGGTGCACTGGCGCAGCTCAGCGACAGCGCCTTGAGTCAGGCCGGGTTGCCGCAATTTGAAGGCAGCAATGCCTGGGTCGTGTCAGGCAGACGCACACAAAGCGGTAAGCCGCTGCTGGCAGGCGATCCGCACATTCGTTTTTCAGTGCCGTCTGTGTGGTATGAAGCGCAGCTGTCGGCCCCGGATTTCGACCTGTACGGCTATCACCAGGCGCTGGTGCCGTTCGCGTTTCTGGGCAACAACCGTGCGTTCGGCTGGAGCCTGACGATGTTCCAGAACGATGACCTGGACTTGATCGCCGAAAAGACTAACCCCGCCAACCCGAATCAGGTCTGGTATCAGGGCCAATGGGTCGACATGACCCGAACCGAACAGGAAATTGCCGTCAAGGGCCAAGCCCCTGTGACGCTGGTGCTGCGCCAGTCGCCTCACGGGCCGATCATCAACGATGTATTGGGCGACATCGCAGGCAATACGCCCATCGCCATGTGGTGGGGCTTTCTGGAAACCAAAAACCCGATTCTGGAAGGTTTTTACCAGCTCAACCGCGCCGACACAGTCAGCAAAGCGCGCAAGGCAGCGACATACATCCACGCGCCGGGGCTCAATGTGGTGTGGACCAATGCCAAAGGCGACATCGGCTGGTGGGCCGCCGCACAACTGCCCAAACGCCCGGCTGGGGTGAACCCGGCGTTCATTCTGGACGGCAGCACTTCGCAGGCCGATAAGCCCGGCTTTTACCCGTTCAGCGCCAACCCGCAGGAAGTGAACCCGCCACGCGGCTATATCGTGTCGGCCAACTTCCAGCCGGTGTCGCCCGCCGGCATTGAGATTGCGGGCTATTACAACCTGGCCGACCGCGGCCAGCAGCTCAATCGACAGCTAAGCGCCCCCGGCGTGAAGTGGAACCTGAAAAACAGTCAGGCACTGCAACTGGGCACCATCACAGGTTATGGGCAGCGTGTGCTCAAACCACTGCTGCCTGTACTGCGCAAGGTGGTGAGCGACCCGGCCGAGCTCAAGCTGGTGGAGCAACTGGCCCAGTGGCAGGGCGATTACCCGCTGGAATCGACCAGTGCAACGCTGTTCAATCAATTGCTGTTCAGCCTGGCCGATGCCGCGATGCAAGATGAGTTGGGCGATGCGTTCTTCGACATGCTGCTGACCACCCGATTGGTGGATGAGGCGCTACCTCGCCTGGTTGCCACTCCAAAATCGCCGTGGTGGGACAACCGCCACACACTGGCGCAAGAGTCGCGGGCCGACACGGTGCTGGTCGCGTGGCGAAACAGCATCACTCAGCTCAAGGCAACCTTGGGGGACGATCCCGCGCACTGGCAGTGGGGACGGGCGCATACCCTGACCCACGAGCACCCGCTGGGCAAACAGAAGCCGCTGGACTGGCTGTTCAACGTCGGCCCGTTCGACGCGCCGGGAAGCCATGAAGTGCCCAATAACCTGTCGGCCAAACTCGGGCCGGCGCCGTGGCCGGTGAGTTACGGCCCGTCCACCCGGCGTTTGATCGACTTTGCAGACCCCACCCATACCCTGACCATCAACCCGGTGGGTCAGAGCGGAGTGCCGTTCGATAAGCACTACAAGGATCAGGCGCAAAGCTTCATTGAAGGCCAGTACGACAAACCGTACCTGGAAGAGGCCGATGTGCAGCTCAACACCCGTAGCACCTTGCGTTTGATGCCCAAACTGTAGGGACGGGCCTGCACAGGGTCAGGCCAGTGCGTAGTTGAGGACGATGCCGACGAAGATCGCCAACCCTGCCCAGTGATTGTGCAGGAAGGCTTTGAAACAGCGCTGCGGATCGCGGTCGCGGGTGTACCAGAACTCCCACACGAAGCAGCCCGCAGCCACCAGCAGGCCCAGGTGGAACCAGCCGCCCAGATCAAAGTGCGTGCCGGCCAGCAACAAGCAACCCAGCGCCAGGCCCTGCAGGCTGAGGTTGATCACGCGATCGGCATCACCGAACAGGATGGCGGTGGATTTGACGCCGATTTTCAAGTCGTCTTCGCGGTCAGTCATGGCGTAGTAGGTGTCATAGGCCACGGTCCAGAGCAGGTTAGCGATGTACAGCAGCCATGCCGCTGCGGGCAGGCTGCCGGTTTCGGCGGTGAACGCCATCGGCATTCCCCACGAGAAGGCAGCGCCCAGCACCACTTGCGGGTAATAGGTGTAGCGCTTCATGAATGGGTAACTGGCTGCCAACGCCAGGCCCCCGAAAGACAGCCAAATGGTGGGCGCATTGGTGCACAGCACCAGCAGGAAACTGATCCCCATCAGCAGGGCAAAAAATACCAATGCTTCTTTACTGCTGATTTTTCCGCTCACCAAAGGGCGTTGTTCAGTGCGCTTGACGTGGCCGTCGACCTTGCGGTCCGCAAAATCGTTAATCACACAGCCTCCGGCACGGGTCAGGATGACGCCGAAGACGAAGATCAGCAGGTTGCTTAGCGAAGGCACACCTTTAGCCGCAATCCACAGCGCCCACAGGGTTGGCCACAGCAGCAGATAAATGCCGATAGGCTTGTCCATGCGTGTCAGCTGGATGAAGTCCCATGCGCGGGGGTTCAGGCGATTAAGTGATTTGAGCAAACGCACGTACATCAGTTGTTCTCCGGCCGGGCACACACAGCAGCCCACAGGTTGGGTAAAAACACTTCAGCCACCAGCACGCTCAACGACCCGCGCACAAAGCGTGAGCGCCGCCCCCACAGGTTGTCGGCCCGGTCAGCGTCCGGCAGCCAGTCCCGCGGGTAACGGCACACCTGCAACGGGCCTCGCTCGAACGCCTGATCGCTGAACAACAACTCGCCCAGCGAACGCGTACCCAGCGCGTCCATATTCAAACCACCCGCTTCAAGCGCGGACTTGGAAGCCACACTGCGGGCAAACACCCACGGCAGGTGATACCCGCGCAAATACACTTCGCGCACCCAACCCAGGCTGGCAGCCGGCAGCCCCAGTGCGCGGCATTCGTCCTCGCGCAGGGTTTGCCACCCTTCATACAGCGGCAACACACTGAAGTGGTTATTCGACAGCGCGGTGAGGCGGCGGGTCAGGGAGCCTTCATCGAACAACCAGTCGAGGGTGAGGGCGTCGGGCAGGGCGCCGAGCTGGCTTTGTTCACGCCAGACGGGGGAGATCAACGGGGAAGTCATGTGCGGCACAGTCGGTCATAATTGGCAGCCATTGAGGGCGCCGAGCTTATCACGCTGCCCCATGCCTGAGCGCTTGAGTACCGATTGGCAGCAAACAGGCTTGCATCTGCCGCGTTCGATCAGTACAAAACGCCCTGATTTCACCAAGCACCACGCGCCGTTCTTAAAAAACCGTGGGCTTGCCAAAGCCTGAACCCAAGGAAATACCCATGAAAAAGTGGCAATGCATTGTCTGTGGACTGATTTATAACGAAGCCGACGGCTGGCCGGATGACGGCATCGCCCCCGGCACGCTGTGGCAGGACGTGCCTGAAGACTGGCTATGCCCGGACTGCGGCGTCGGCAAGATGGATTTCGAAATGATCGAAATCAACTAAACACTTTTGAGTTTCACCCCTATGGAGAATGGAATGAACGCACCTGTCGTGATCGTGGGCACCGGGCTGGCCGGCTACAACCTGGCCCGTGAGTTTCGCAAACTGGACAGCGAAACGCCGCTGTTGTTAATCACGGCCGATGACGGGCGTTCCTACTCCAAACCCATGCTCTCCACCGGCTTTGGCAAAAACAAGGAAGCCGACGGCCTGAGCATGGCCACGCCGGGCGCGATGGCCGAGCAACTCAAAGCCGAAGTGCGCACCCACACGCGCATCAGCGGCATCGATCCCGGCCATAAACAATTGTGGATCGGCGAAGAAGCCGTCCCGTATCGCGACCTGATTTTGGCGTGGGGCGCGCAGACGGTGCAGGTGCCGGTGGAAGGCGACGCTCAGGACGCGATTTTTCCGATCAACGACCTGGAAGACTACGCACGGTTTCGCGCAGCGGCTGCGGGCAAGCGCCGTGTGCTGATATTGGGCGCAGGTTTGATTGGCTGCGAATTCGCCAATGACCTGATCGCTGGCGGCTATGACGTGGAGCTGGTTGCCCCGTGCGAACAGATCATGCCCACCCTGCTGCACCCGGCCGCCGCGACAGCGGTGCAATCGGCCCTTGAAGGGCTCGGCGCACGTTTCCATCTCGGGCCGGTGCTGACCCGTCTGCAACGGACGCAGGAGGGGCTACAAGCGCATCTGTCGGACGGAAGCGTCATCCCGTGCGACGTAGTGGTGTCCGCCATTGGTTTGCGACCACGCATCGACGTGGCCGCTGCTGCCGGGATCCGTGTCAATCGCGGGATCGAAGTGGATCGCCTGCTGAAAACCTCCCACGCCAACATTTTCGCGCTCGGGGACTGCGCCGAGGTGGAAGGGCTGAGCTTGCTGTACGTAATGCCTTTGATGAGCTGCGCCCGCGCGCTCGCGCAAACGCTGGCGGGCAACCCGACGGCTGTCAGCTATGGCGCGATGCCGATCACGGTCAAAACGCCAGTGTGCCCCTTGGTCGTATCACCCGTCCCTCGAGGCCACGAAGGGGTTTGGTCCGTTGAAGGCGCTGGCGCCGATATCAAAGCGCTGTGCCGCGATGCTGATGGCAAATTGCTGGGTTATGCACTGACGGGTGAAGCCGTCCGCGAGAAATTGGCGCTTAACAAAGAGCTGCCTGCACTTTTGGCGTAAATGCTGCGAATTCTGTCGTATATGCCTTTGCCTTAAGGCAACAAAGGCCGGATCGATGCTGGCGTCGGCTTTTGCCGCATGCCATTCTCACACCGGTCTGCCGCAGCGTAGAGCCTGCGGCGCCTTAGGCGTTGCTCCACAGAGAGCAGCACGGACATAACAACAAAAAACCGTCAAAGAGGCTTCATCATGCGTAAACCAGATCTCGCCGCCGCCATCGCTGAAAAGGCTGACCTCACCAAAGAACAAGCCAACCGCGTCCTGAATGCAGTACTGGAAGAAATCACCCAGGCCCTGCACCGCAAAGACAGCGTCACGCTCGTGGGCTTCGGCACCTTTATCCAGCGTCATCGCGGCGCTCGTACCGGCCAAAACCCGCAAACGGGTCAGCCGGTTACGATCAAGGCCAGCAACACCGTTGCGTTCAAGCCTGGCAAATTCCTGAAAGACAGCGTCAACCCTTAGTCTTCGCCCGGCCATTCGCTGCACCTGGCCATGAAGAATGGGCACGCTGGCCCGGCCAGTCGCCCATTCTTGATAGACAATGAGACAATCGTGCGGCCATAAGTGGCAAAAAATCGCCTATCTACGCCTATCCCTATAGATTTATGGCGTTCTCTGAGCAAATCGCTACACTGCGCCGGCCATTTATTTTTCCCTGAGGCCGCGTAGATGAAATTTCGTTTTTTGCTCTGGATGCTGGGCTTCCTGATGAGCAAGGCCAGCCGTAAAAACCCTGCCTTTAAGCAGCAACTGGTGGACAAGGATCTTGTGTTCCAGCTGCAAACCCTCGATGGCAAAGTTGCTCGTCACTTCAAGGTCCAGAACCAGCGCATCACTAGCCACGCCGGGCTTTATCCGGAACCGGCTTTTGCGATTGCATTCAAGGATGCTGCCTACGGATTTGCAACCTTGCAGGCCAAGAACAAGCAGTTGGCATTCATGACCGGGATTCAGGACAAGTCGATTCAGATCAAGGGTAATCCGGCACAGGTGATCTGGTTCCAGGGGCTGACCAAATACCTCAAGCCGCGAAAAAAACCGAAAGCCCAGTGAAACCTGATCCTCTCCGGCCGGGAGAGGGTATTTAGCGGCGCGTTGGCTTTACGCCTGACTGAACTGCGCCGCCAGCTCTCGCAGCAGCACCTCGGCCTCCAGCACCTTGCTGACGACGTCTTCAGCTTTCTCGCGCGTAACGCCAAGGCTTTCGAACAACGCATCCGGCAACGGCTCATAAGGCCCGTGCCCGATGCTTCGGCTACGCAACAGGCCCACGGCCACACACACCAGATTCGGATACTGAGCATGCTCGCCGGTGTAATGCGGGTCATGCTGGAAGCGCAGTGCCGACGACAGCTCGTCAGGCATATCCCAATAGCGCATCAGCCATGCACCAATCTGCTCACGTGTAATGCCCAGCAAATGATGTTCAACGAGGCTATGGCTGACGTGCGGGTTCACTTCCAGATGACGACAAATCAGCGAGAAATGCGGAGGAAACACGTGGGCCAGCAGCAAATAACCGAAGTTGTGCAGCAAGCCCGCCAGATACGTCAGGCCGGTTTCAGGGCGTCCGGCCCGGGGCATGGCGCGGGTTAACCCTTCAATCACCGCTGCGGTGTAGATCGACTGCTGCCAGTAAGGTGTGCTCGATTGCGGGTGATCCTTGGGCAAACTCAAGGTTTTACCCAAGGCCAGTCCCAGCGCCAGATTGATCACAAGATCGAAACCCAGTACGCGGACGATTGCATCTTCTACTGAGCGAATCTTGCCCGGCGACGCGTAATACGGCGACGCCGCCCAGCTCATCACTTGAGCGGCGAGTGCCGGGTCGGTTTCGACAACACCGGTGATGTCGTCGATGGTGGCGTTGGGATCGACGCGCAATCGGATGATTTTGCGCGCGGTTTCAGCCAACGGCGGAATCTCGATGGTGGCTTCCAGCCGCTGCTGAATGCGTCGCGCGGTAAAGGCATGCACCGCCTCAGTAATGGCCTCACTGTCGTCATCGGGGCGGTCGAGGTTGAGCTTGATGGCCGCCAGCGGTTCCGCAAAACGGCCCGCGCTGGCTTTGGTCAGCATGCTTTTGAAGTCTTCCTGCGAAATCTCCAGCAACAGACCCGGCTCGCCTGCATTAATCAGCAACAGCGGTTGTTGCAGCAATTGCTCTTCGTACAGACAAGGCGAGCTGGTGAGCGCTGGCAACCCCGGCAACAACATCAGTTCGTGCTTGCCGAGCATGCGTTCAAGCGCGGCGGGCGCCACGGCCGTCATCCGCCGACCGGTCAACTCGGCCAAACGATTGAGGTCAAGCAAATGGCTCTGCGGGAACAGCACCATGAGCGCACCTACCGAATCATCGAGCAGTGCGGCTTGAACCTTGCGAGCGGGATTCAGGCCGGGGTGGTCAATGACTTCCCGGTAGGGGATGGCCAACTCGCCGAGCAATTCCCGGATAACGGAAGGTGTGCTCGGGGAGGTTGAGACGCTGGCGACTTTAGTCATGGTGTGTGTCCGGTTCTTACAACTCGAATGTGGTTATCAGGCAGTTAATCGGCCGCTGATCTATTTACTGAACGCGCTTTAGACCTGCCCGTATTGCTGACCATGTCGCAGCCATCGGTCCAGCAGCGGGCTGACATGGGCTGGCCAACGCTCCAAGAGCGCTTGCGCGGCATCACGAACCGCAGGCAGCAGGTCGGCATCGCGCATCAGGTCCGCGACTTTGAATTGCAGAAGGCCTGTTTGCCGAGTCCCGAGCATTTCGCCGGGGCCACGCAGCTCCAGGTCTTTTTCCGCGATAACGAAACCGTCATTGGTCTCGCGCATGATTCCCAGACGCTGACGGCCGATTTGCGACAGCGGCGGATGGTACAGCAGCACGCAATGGCTGACGGCGCTGCCACGCCCGACGCGGCCACGTAACTGGTGCAGTTGCGACAGCCCAAGGCGCTCGGGGTTTTCGATGATCATCAGGCTGGCGTTGGGTACGTCGACCCCGACTTCAATCACCGTGGTGGCGATCAACAATTGCAACTCGCCCGCCTTGAAGCGCGCCATGACTTCGGCCTTTTCTGCGGCTTTCATGCGTCCGTGTATCAGCCCGACGCGCAACTCGCCCAAGGCGCTGGACAGGTCTTCAAACGTGGTTTCTGCCGCCTGGCAGGTCAGTTCTTCGGACTCTTCGATCAGGGTGCAGACCCAGTACGCCTGCCGGCCTTCGGCACAGGCGGCGCGAACCCGCTCGATCACTTCGACACGCCGGGTGTCGACCACCAACACGGTGTTGACGGGCGTTCGGCCGGGGGGCAGTTCGTCGAGGATCGACGTGTCGAGGTCAGCGTAAGCACTCATGGCCAGCGTGCGCGGGATAGGTGTTGCCGTCATGATCAATTGATGCGGGCATATCACACCGCCCGCGCCCTTATTGCGCAGGGCCAGCCGCTGTTGAACACCGAAACGGTGCTGCTCGTCGATGATGACCAGGGCCAGGTTTTTGAACTGCACTTGATCCTGAAACAACGCGTGTGTGCCCACCACCATGGGCGCGCCATTGGCAATTTGCTCCAGCGCAGAGGCGCGAGCCTTGCCCTTTAGCTTGCCGGCCAACCACGCCACTTCAAGCCCCAGCGGTTCGAGCCAACGCTTGAAACTGATGAAGTGTTGCTCCGCAAGGATCTCCGTCGGTGCCATCAATGCTACTTGATAGCCAGCCTCCAGCGCTTGCAAGGCCGCCATGGCCGCGACCACGGTCTTTCCGGCACCCACATCGCCCTGGATCAGGCGCAGCATTGGCTCATGCTGATTGAGGTCGTAGGCAATTTCGTTGCCTACGCGCACTTGAGCGCCGGTCGGAGAGAAACCCAAATTGTTCAAAAATTGCACAGGCAGATTTTTGGCCAAGGGCAAAACCGGGGCACGCAGCGAACGCAAGCTTTCACGCAGGCGTTGTTGGGACAGCTGATGGGTCAGAAGTTCTTCGAAGGCAAGCCGGTGCTGAGCCCAATGATGGCCAAGGGCGAGTTCTTCAACATCCGCATCGGCCGGGGGCTGGTGCAAATAACGAATCGCCTCGTCCAGCGGGGCCAATTGGTAGTCTTTGGCCAGCTCCGGCGGCAACCAGTCCGGCAGGCTTCGCGGCCCCAGCATGGCCAGGCTTTGCTGGCTTAACTGACGCAACCGCTGCTGGGTCAGGCCTTCCGTCGTGGGGTAGATCGGGGTCAGGGTGGTATCCACCGGAGGTGGCTCATCGCCCGTGATGGCGCGGTATTCCGGGTGGTAGATTTCGAGCCCCGATGCGCCGGGACGCGCTTCGCCGTAACAGCGCACTTCAGTGCCGCGCTTGAGGCTTTCCTTTTGCGCATTGCTGAAGTGGTAGAAGCGCAGGCTCAGGCCGCCGGTGCCGTCATTGATCCGTACCAGCAGACTGCGGCGTTTGCCCATGACCACATCGGCGCCGATCACCCGCCCTTCGACCACCGCATCCTGGCCCGGCCGCAACGCGCCGATGGGCACGACGCGAGTGCGGTCCTGATAGCGCAGCGGCAAGTGGAACAATACGTCTTGTACGGTTTCCAGCCCGACCTTGGCCAATTTCTCGGCCATGGCCTCGCCCACGCCCTTGAGCGCAGTGACCGATACCTTCGACAACTCGGTCATGGCAGCGCTTATGTCGCAGCAGGCGGCTTGGCCACCGAGCACAGGCGAATCGAGTCAGCGAGAATCTCAATGGCTTTAGGCCGGGGAAAACTGGCACGCCAGGCAATCGCTACGGTGCGAAATGGCACAGGCGGCGTCAGTGGACGCACGGCCAGCACGCCGGGGGAATAGTGGTGACTGTCCACCGCCGACAGCGGCAGGATCGAGATTCCCAAACCCGAGGCCACCATGTGGCGAATGGTTTCGAGCGAACTGGATTCCACTGTGGTGTGTTTGGCGCCGTCATTGCCTTTGGTCAGGGTCGGGCAAGCTTCCAGCACCTGATCCCTGAAGCAGTGACCTTCACCCAGCAACAGCAGGCTCTTGTCATTCAACAAACTGGCGTCGATGGTTTCTTTTTTGGTCCACGGGTGCTCGCTCGGCATCAGCACGTAAAACGGCTCATCGTAGAGCGGCAACGTCAGCACGTCGGCTTCCTGGAACGGCAGGGCGATGATGATCGCGTCCAGTTCGCCGTTGCGCAGTTTGTCGCGCAGCACATGCGTGAAATTTTCTTCGATGTACAACGGCATCTGCGGGGCAACCCGGTGCAGTTGCGGGATCAAATGCGGGAACAGGTATGGGCCGACGGTATAGATCGCGCCGACCTTGAGCGGGGCAGTCAGCTGGTTTTTACCCGCTTGCGCCAACTCGCGAATGCCTTGCGCCTGCTCCAGTACTTTTTGAGCCTGGGCCACAATGCCTTCACCCACAGGGGTGAGTCGCACGGCGCTTTTGCTGCGCTCAAAAATCAGCACACCGAGTTCGTCTTCCAGTTTTTTCACACCCACCGAGAGGGTCGGTTGGCTGACGTGGCAACGCTCAGCCGCATGGCCGAAGTGTTGCTCTTGGGCAAGAGTAACGATGTAACGCAATTCTGTAAGAGTCATAGCGGGCGTCCATGTGGTTGCGGGCCAAAGCATAACGGCTGCAATCGATAGACGCACGTTATCAGACATTACCCACAGAGCTACAGTCGCTAATCAATGTCCGTGCTGTTTTTCTCTTGGCTGTAGATGCAAAAAGGGCACCTCGCGGTGCCCTTTGAGCTGTCAGCGCCGACGTTTATCTATCGAATAAACGAAAGGGGCCACAATTTCAATGCTGCCGTTGGTCAGCATGTCTGCCGGTGGCTTGGGCAGCGGCTGTGCCCGGCGGATCATTTCCAGGGTAGCCCGGTCCAGATCAGCATTGCCAGAACGCCCCACCAGCTCATAGGACAGCACCTTGCCCTCGGCATCGACCACGAAGCGCAATCGGTTCAGGCCTTCCTTTCCGCGCGACTGAGCGGCAGGCGGGTACTTTTTGTACTTGCCCAAGTGAGCCAGCAACGCGCCTTCCCAACTGGCCTTCGCAGCCAGTTGCTGGGCCGATGGGCCCGGTGCCGGGGCGGCAGACTTCTCGCTCGGCGCCTTGGTTGGCGTCGCATCGCTCGGTTTTTCTTCAGAAGGCTTCTCTTTGACCGGGTCCGGCTTCTTTTCCACAGGCTTTGGAGGCTGCGGCTTCTGCTTGGGCTTGACCGGTTTAGGAACGGAAATCTTCGGCTTGGGCGCTTCGGCCAGCTTGGGGATCGGCAACTCTTCCACTGGAGCCGGCGGCTGTGGTGGTGTCACCACTTTCGGCGGCGCAGGAGGAGGCGGTGCCGGCAGTGGTGCGAGATCGATCATCATCGCCTGAGGCGGAAGTTCGATCGCACGCGGGGCAGACCACTGCAGGGCGAGTATGACCGCCACTGCATGGACGCCCAATACCACGGCCAGGCTGATTCCGTAACGCGTCATCTTTTGGCGCGTCATGCTCATTTCTTGGCTGCCGTCTCAAGTCCGACCAGACCCACCTTCAAATAACCGGCTGCGCGTAATGCATCCATTACGCTCATCAAGTCACCGTAATCCACGCCTTTATCGGCCTGGAAGAAGATAGTCGTGTCCTTGTTGTTGTGCGTGCGGGCATCGAGGGTCGGGCCCAAGGCTTCAACCGAGACCGGCTCTTCGCCAAGGAACAGCCGCTGGTCAGCCTTGACGCTCAGGAACACCGGCTTCTCGGGACGAGGGGCAGGCTTGGCAGTCGAGGCAGGCAGGTCCACTTTGATGTCCACAGTGGCCAACGGAGCGGCCACCATGAAGATGATCAACAGCACCAACATCACGTCAATAAAGGGCGTGACGTTGATTTCATGGTTCTCGGCGAGATCGTCTGCGCCTTCTTTTAAATGCAGGCCCATGGCCGATTACCCCACTTTCACCATGTGCGGTTGCGAGCTGCGCTCAGGCGGCAGGTGATCGAGGTCACGGCTTACCAGCAACAACACCTCGGCTGACGCGTCTGCCACTTGGGCCTTGTAGCCTGTGATAGAGCGCGCGAAGACGTTGTAAATCACAACCGCCGGGATCGCTGCAACCAGGCCCAACGCCGTCGCCAGAAGGGCTTCGGCAATACCGGGCGCTACAACAGCCAGGTTGGTGGTCTGGGTTTTGGCAATGCCGATGAAGCTGTTCATGATGCCCCATACGGTCCCGAACAGGCCGACAAACGGGGCTGTCGAACCGATGGTGGCCAGTACACCTGTGCCGCTGCTCATGTTGCGGCCGCATGCGGCTACCAGTCGCTCCAGACGGAAACTCACACGTTCCTTGATGCCTTCTTTTTCCCGGCTGTTAGCCGACAAACGCATTTCTTCAAGGGCGTCTTGGACGAGTAAGTGAGCAAGCGTGCCTTCTTTGGCAGCCGACTCACTGGCTTCCTTGAGGGTACGGGCCTTTTTCAGGCTGGCGATTTCGGAACGCAGACGACGCTTGGCGCCCAGCACTTCAAAACCTTTGGCGATCCAGATGGTCCAGGTAATGATCGAAGCAATTGCCAGGCCGATCATGACAATTTTGACGATGATATCGGCGTTTTTGTACATACCCCAGGGCGACAGGTCGTGCGCCATGCCCAGGCTGTTGCCTTCTTCAGCCACAATTTGCTGTGTTTCGTCCGCGGGCGCCGCAAGGGCGTCAACGGCGGGCGCAGGCTCGGTTGCGCCAGGAGCCGCCACAGGAGCCGCCGTATCAGCCGGGGCAGCCGCGACAGCAGCAGGTTGGTTAGCAGGCGTCGTTGGCTCATCGGCAAACGCCGCAGCAGGAGCAAGTAACAGGCTGAACATCAGCGCCGCCACTGCACGCCATAGGCGTGTCGGGCTCAACGGCTGGGTTGGCGAAGCGGTGGAATGATTGCGTGTCATGCTAGCCGGACCTGAGAAAGTATTAAGGTTTTGCCCTACAACGCGTGTAAGACCAAGGACAAATGATGCGTTATTATTGCAAGTAATTCTTGTTAACAAAAGCAATAGCACCTGTTTTTTTCCAATGTCACGACCAACGTCTGACCTTTTCGTACCGCTTTTTAGCTTTTCCCCAGGAGTTTGAGATGACCAAAGGCGCTGTGTTGATCGTCGGTTGCGGCGATGTCGGAAGCCGACTTGCCACCCAGTTATTGCAGGCCGACTGGAAAGTGTACGGGTTGCGCCGCTCCATTGATCGACTGCCCAAGGGCGTGATCGGCGTTGCAGCCGACCTGTTCAGCACGCAGTGCCCGACCCAGTGGCCCACAGAACAGATTGATTACGTTGTCTATAGTGTGGCCGCGACCGAGCATGACGAAGCCGGCTATCAAGCCGCGTATGTGCAAGCCCTCACCCACACCTTGAGCTGGCTCAAACAGCACAACCAACACCCTAAACACTTGCTGTTTGTCTCCAGCAGCGGGGTCTATGTGCAACAAGCAGGGGAATGGGTCGACGAGAACTCACCGACCGAAGCTACGCGTTATTCAGGCCGCATCATGCTGGAGGCCGAACAGATCGCATTGAACAGCGGCATCTCCGCCAGCGTTGTACGTCTGACCGGTATTTACGGACCTGGCCGAGAGTGGCTGCTGGGGCAAGTGCGCAAGGGCTATCGTGTCGCGAATGATCCGCCGCAATATGGCAATCGAATCCACGCAGACGATGCGGGCGGGTTGCTGGCCTTTCTGCTGGAAGTCCACCAACAGGGCAAAAAGCTCGACGCGTGTTACATCGGCGTCGATAACGAACCTGCGTCGCTGGCAGAAGTCGTCGACTGGCTGCGCAAGCAACTGGGCGTCACTGAATGGAGTGATGAAGCGAGCGTGCGCCGTGCAGGCAGCAAGCGGTGCAGCAACGCACGTGTCAGGGCATTAGGCTGGGAACCGCGCTACCCGAGCTACCGTGAAGGCTATGCGGCAATTTTGGCAGGGCAGGCTTAATCATGGGCAAGGGCGGGAGCTGTTGAGCAGGCTCCCGCACACGCTCTAGCCCTGTTTTTCAAGCACCCATTCACGCTTGCCCGGATACAACTGGGGCATTTCGTCGGGTTGCGATGCATCCAGCGCTTCAAAGATTTCGAGCTGCTTACCTTTACGCACGAAAATGTGCGCAGCCCCCGCATCTCCTTGCTGCAGCCACAAGCTGTCGTATTCACCGCTCATCGAAGCACAATCGCCCGCCAAACAGAGAGCGTAGGCATTCATGCCGGGCAACCCCGTCAGCTGGCCACCCGGGGAAAACGTAACAGTGCCACCTTTCCCCATGCCACTTTGAATGCGCCACTGGCCACCCAGATAGGCTGATTTGAGCGCTTTTTCAAAGCTGGTGCCAAGCGGGTCATCGGCCATTACATTGACGCCCGACCGCACGAATGATTGCTGAGGATCGGCGTCAGCCGCAGACTGGATCAGCTCATCACCATCCACACTCAAGGCCGTTGCGGCGCTGCCATAAAAATTGACCTGCCACACACCCTTTTCTTCAGGCTGTAATTTGCCTTCGACCCGCTCGAATCCATTGGTATAGCGAGCTTGAGCGCGTTGGGTGTCAATGTCCCACTCGAGGTTGGGGCCGTACGTCAGCAATGCTTCACGCAGGTTGCCGCCCTTGGCAGCTGCATCAATCGCAGCCTGGTTGATCCAGATACCACTGACATCGCGGTGGGCGGGTTCGTTGGCACAGCCACCCAGAAAAACGGTGAGCAGTGACAAGGCTAGCGCTTTGCGCATGGTGGAATCCTTTTAAAACGGGGAAAAGCGGGGGAGTTGGCGCAGCATGAAGACGCTGCGCCGAGGGGCATTACTCGATAACCAGAATAGCGTCCATTTCAACCTGCGAACCCTTTGGCAGGGCTGCAACGCCAATGGCGGCACGTGCCGGGTAAGGTTGTTCGAAGTACGTGCCCATGATCTCGTTGACCTTGGCGAAGTGGCTCAAGTCAGTCAGGAAAATATTCAGCTTGACGATGTCTTTGAACGAACCACCGGCCGCTTCGGCAACCGACTTCAGGTTCTCAAACACCTGGATGGTCTGGGCTTCGAAGCCTTCAACCAGCTCCATGGTTTTTGGGTCCAGCGGGATCTGACCGGACATGTAGACGGTATTGCCAGCTTTGATCGCCTGGGAATAAGTACCGATGGCGGCAGGTGCCTTGTCGCTGGTGATAACAGTCTTGGTCATGTTTGACTCCTTGTAATGGCCGCCGGTAGACGGCCTATGCACGCATCCGAGTGATGCGGATAACCCCGGTAAGGGCACGCAGTTTTTTGATCACGCGAGCCAGGTGCACGCGGTCGTGCACGCTGACCACCAGTTGGACCACGCTGATTCGACCATCGCGTTCGTCCATGCTGATCTTCTCGATGTTACCGTCGGCAGCGTTGACGCTACTGGCCAGCAGCGCGATCAGGCCGCGCTGATGCTCCAGTTCGACGCGCAACTCGACGTTGAATTCGCCCGTTACATCCTTGGCCCATGCAAGCTGGATGCACTTCTCTGGGTTATGGCGGATTTCGCTGATATTGCGGCAGTTGTCCAAGTGCACAACCATGCCTTTGCCCGCAGACAAATGACCCACGATCGGGTCGCCCGGAATTGGCGTACAGCACTTGGCGTAGCTGAGCACCAAGCCCTCTGTCCCCCGGATGGCCAGCGGCCCTTCCGGGCTTGGCAACTGTTCGCCTTCGCCCATCAGGCGGCGAGCGACGACGTAAGCCATGCGATTGCCCAGGCCGATGTCCTCGAGCAAATCTTCGATCTGCTCCAGGCGATATTCGTTGAGCATCGCTTGCACACGCTCGGCCGGGATCTTGTCCAGCGAGCTGTTGAAGCCGTTAAGTACCTTGTTCAGCAATCGCTCGCCAAGGTTCACCGACTCGGAACGACGCTGCAACTTCAGGGCGTGACGGATGTGGGTACGGGCTTTGCCTGTCACCACAAAGTTGAGCCAGGCCGGATTCGGACGGGCGCCGGGCGCGCTGACAATCTCGACCGTGGAGCCGCTTTGCAACGGTTCGGACAGCGGTGCAAGACGACGATTGATCCGACAGGCAATGCAACTGTTGCCCACGTCAGTGTGTACCGCGTACGCAAAATCGACCGCCGTGGAGCCTTTTGGCAGCTCCATGATCCGGCCTTTGGGGGTGAACACGTAAACCTCGTCCGGAAACAGGTCGATTTTCACGCTTTCAATGAATTCAAGGGAGTTGCCTGCGCGCTGCTGCATTTCAAGCACGCCTTTGACCCATTGCCGTGCTCGGGCATGGGTGCCGGTGTGTTGCTCGTCGCCACTGGATTTGTACAACCAGTGGGCGGCAATACCGTTGTTGGCCATTTCTTCCATTTCACGGGTACGGATCTGAATCTCGATCGGTACGCCATGCATGCCAAACAGCGTGGTATGCAGCGATTGATAGCCGTTGGCCTTGGGAATGGCAATGTAGTCTTTGAAGCGCCCCGGAAGGGGTTTGTACAAATTATGTACAGCACCCAGCACGCGATAGCAGGTATCGACCTTGTCGACGATGATGCGGAACGCGTAAACGTCCATGATCTCGTTGAATGCCCGACGCTTGCCGCGCATCTTTTTGTAGATGCCGTAGATGTGTTTCTGGCGACCGCTAACCTCGCCCTGAATGCCGTCAACGGCCAGACAGTGACTCAGCGATTCTTCGATCTTGTTAACGATTTCCTTGCGATTGCCCCGAGCACGTTTAACGGCTTGATAGATGCGCGCCGAGCGCATCGGGTACATCGCTTTGAAACCGAGGTCTTCGAATTCGATTCGAATGTTGTGCATGCCCAGCCGGTTGGCAATGGGCGCATAGATTTCCAAGGTTTCCTTGGCAATCCGTCGGCGTTTTTCACCGGACAACACTTCGAGGGTACGCATGTTGTGCAGACGGTCAGCCAGTTTGACCAGAATCACACGGATATCCCGCGCCATGGCCATGGCCATTTTCTGGAAGTTTTCGGCTTGGGCTTCGGCTTTGGTTTCGAAGTTCATCTGGGTCAGCTTGCTGACGCCATCAACCAGTTCTGCCACGGTTTCGCCGAACTGCGCGACGAGCGCCTCTTTGGCAATACCGGTGTCTTCGATTACGTCGTGCAACATCGCCGCCATCAGGCTTTGATGATCCATGTGCATGTCGGCAAGAATATTCGCGACTGCCAGCGGGTGCGTGACATAAGGTTCGCCGCTACGTCGGCGCTGGCCGTCGTGGGCTTGTTCTGCGTAGTAGTACGCTCGGCGGACCAGATTGACCTGGTCCGGGCCGAGGTACGCCGACAAGCGATCGGCGAGGGCGTCTATGCTCGGCAAGAGTTAACCTCCGACCAAAACTTTGGACCCTTCGCCGTGCTACGTCGACCGGGCATAGGCTTAGTTCGCCTCGTTGGACTCGTCCTCGAACGCTGCAAACAGCGGTTCGTCTTCGACGATTTCAGCGTTGGCGATAAACTCGTAGCTCATCAGGCCTTCAGCGATTTCACGCAGGGCAACAACAGTAGGTTTGTCGTTTTCCCACTGAACCAACGGCTCTTTACCACCGGTGGCCAGTTGGCGGGCACGCTTGGTAGACAGCATGACCAGCTCAAAGCGGTTATCCACGTGTTCTAGACAGTCTTCAACGGTTACGCGGGCCATGGTCTTCCTCGTAGCAAATGCAATATGCGCGCTGCCCGGATGGGCGAGCGGACTGAACAGTTTAAAAAATCACCAGCCATTAGGGAAGCGCTGATTTTTCAAGCGCCCTCCCGAAACCGTCTGTAAGCGCCAATGTAAAGGCGTTACAGGGGTTTTGGGAAGAGCCCTTTAGCCGAGCAGTTCGGCCAGTAATTTGCCATAACGCTGCTGCTGACGCTTCTGCTGCAGGCGATTGGCACGGAAAATAGCCTTCAAGTCCTCCAGCGCCAGCGCAAAGTCATCATTGATAATCAGGTAGTCATAGTCGACATAGTGACTCATTTCACTCACTGCTTCGCGCATGCGGCCGTCAATGATGTCATCGCTGTCCTGCCCGCGATTATCCAGACGCTCACGCAATGCTTGCTGGCTGGGCGGCAGGATAAAAATCGAGCGTGCTTGAGGCATCAACTTGCGCACTTGTTCGGCGCCCTGCCAGTCGATTTCCAGAATCAGGTCGTGACCTTCATCCAGAGTCTGCTGCAAATGGCTTTGGGAAGTGCCATAGAGATTGCCGAACACTTCTGCGCGCTCAAGAAAGTCGCCGTGCTCGATCATTTTCACGAACTCTTCGCGCTCGACGAAGTGATAGTTCACGCCGTCCACTTCACCCGGACGCATCGCCCGCGTGGTATGCGAAACCGAGACGCGGATTTGCGGCTCAAGGTCGATCAGCGCCTTTACCAGGCTGGTTTTTCCTGCACCCGAAGGTGCAGAAACGATGTAAAGGGTGCCAGTGCTGTGGGTCATGTCAGGGGAAGCCTTACTCAATATTCTGTACTTGTTCGCGCATCTGCTCGATCAACACTTTGAGGTTGACCGCTGCTTGTGTGCTGCGGGGATCAAACGCTTTGGAGCCCAATGTATTGGCTTCACGGTTGAGCTCTTGCATCAGGAAATCGAGGCGCCGACCAGCAGCACCCCCCGACTTGAGCACGCGCCGCACTTCCAGGAGGTGAGTGCTCAAACGGTCAAGCTCTTCGGCCACGTCACTTTTTTGCGCCAGCATGACCATTTCCTGCTCAAGGCGCTGTGGGTCCATTTCAGCCTTCATGTCAGCAAAGCGATCGAGCACCTTTTGACGCTGGGTGGCCAGCATCTGAGGGACTAGCTCCCGCAAGGTCTCGACATCACTTTCGATGGCGGCCAGACGATCAGTGATGAGTCGAGCCAGCTCGGCACCTTCCCGCTCACGCCCGTTTTTAAGCTCTTGCAGACCTTGCTTGAACAAGGCCAATGCCTGTGAGTTCAACGCTTGCGGATCCGCGGCGTCAGCCACCAGAACGCCCGGCCATGCCAGCACTTCCAAAGGGTTCAACGCAGCGGGGTGCTTGATGAGGCCTGCGACGCTCTCTGCGGCCGCGACCAGTTGTGCGGCGCGTTCACGATCAATTTGCAACGGCTTGCCCGTGGTCTCCTCAGTGAAACGCAACGTGCATTCGAGCTTACCTCGGGAAATACCCTGCCGCAGCGCTTCGCGCACAGCGCCTTCCAGGTCACGAAAAGACTCGGGCAGACGCAGATGCGGCTCCAGGTAGCGGCTGTTGACCGAGCGCAGCTCCCAACTAAGGGTGCCTTGAGTGCCAGCGCTTTCGACGCGGGCAAAGGCGGTCATGCTATGCACCATGGAGGTACCTCGCGATCCGATGAATGAAGCCAAGCGGCCATTAAGGCGGCGGATTGTAGCGCAGTGCGGGGTATGCCCCCAAATGACGTCTGTCGCAAAACTCGCGACCTCATAAGCCAGCCGGGAATTGGAAAGCCGCACGCAATGCTGATTTGCCCTGAAACGCGCCCGTTGAAAGTCTAAACAGTTGCCTCCTACAAAATGCGGGGAGGTTTTAGATGTGACCCTGCCGGTGTATGGCCTTTATAATGCTCGCCAGTTTTCCGTCCCGTACAGGTATCCCACATGAAACGTCCAAGTGGTCGCGTTGCCGATCAGCTACGTCCGATCCGCATCACCCGCAACTACACCAAACACGCAGAGGGTTCTGTACTGGTCGAGTTCGGTGACACCAAAGTCATCTGTACCGTCAGCGTCGAGAACGGCGTTCCCCGCTTCCTTAAAGGTCAGGGCCAAGGCTGGTTGACCGCAGAATACGGCATGCTGCCACGCGCCACGGGCGACCGTAACCAGCGTGAAGCCAGCCGCGGCAAACAAGGCGGTCGCACCCTGGAAATCCAGCGTTTGATCGGCCGCTCCCTGCGTGCGGCACTGGACATGTCCAAACTGGGCGATATCACTCTTTATGTCGACTGCGATGTAATTCAGGCAGACGGCGGCACCCGCACCGCTTCGATTACTGGCGCCATGGTTGCTCTGGTCGACGCGCTGAAAGTGATCAAAAAACGTGGCGGCCTGAAGGGCGGCGACCCAATCAAACAAATGATCGCTGCAGTCTCTGTTGGCATGTATCAGGGCGAGCCTGTGCTAGACCTCGACTACCCTGAAGATTCGGCAGCCGAAACCGACCTCAATGTTGTGATGACCAGCACAGGCGGCTTTATTGAAGTTCAGGGCACTGCCGAAGGCGCACCGTTCCAGCCGGACGAGCTGAACGCCATGCTGGCACTGGCCCAAAAAGGCATGACTGATATCTTCGCCTTGCAACAAGCTGCACTGGCTGACTGATTACTCTTGCTACCCTTAATCACCCGGAGAACGCCATGAGCGAGCTGGATCTATCAAAACCCGAGCCAGGCCCGAGCCGCGAAGCTCGGCAATGGGCCATGTTTTGCCACTTCTCGGCCTTCCTCGGGATGTGGTTTCCATTTGGCAGTTTGATCGGTCCGCTGATCCTGTGGCAGATGAAACGTGAAAGCGACCCTTTCATCGACGATCAAGGCAAAGAGGCGTTGAATTTTCAGATCACGGTAGCGATCGCTTCAGCTGTTTGCTACGTACTGATGTTTATCCTCATCGGTTTCGCGCTGCTTGGGCTTGTGTTGATCGGCGCAGTGGTGCTGGTTGTAATTGCGGGCGTGAAAGCCAATGACGGGGTGATTTACCGTTATCCATTCACGTGGCGGCCCATCAAGTAAATCAGCTTACGTCTTAAGCTAGATTCACCTCACCACCACCGAAAAGCCCGTATCGAAAGATACGGGCTTTTCTTTAAGCGCTTGTCTCGCTTAGATCAATAATCACGTGAAGTTAAAGCCCACGATGCACAGCTTTTCATCACCACGGATCTGGATTCGATTAGGATCAATCTCTTTGGTCGATGCGTCATTGACGCCAACGACGCGCTCGCGCCCCGTCAGTTCTGTGATGTAGGCTTTAACGCTGGGCACGTATCGGGTGCCAATCAAATGCTTAATAAGTTGTAGAGCTTCATCATTGTTCATTTTTTTATCCTTTGAATGTATGAAATGTCCTCCTGGACCACGCCATTGTGTTGGGAGTACCCGCTCTAGATGCGGTACATAGTTATTGTGTTTTGCAGAACCTTCACAAATATGTAGCTTGATGTTTTGCGAAGAAACGTCTCCCAGACACAGCAGACACACACGAATTCAAACCAAAAAAAATGCTCCAGTCTTGCGACAGGAGCATTTTTTGACTGCAACAAAACACTCAGATAGTCAGCGTCCAGTCGTAGTCCACGATCAAGGGCGCGTGTTGTGAGAAGCGCGGCTGACGCGGCATCCGGGCGCTGCGAACAAAACGGCGCAGGCCGGGTGTCAGCAACTGGTAGTCAAAACGCCAGCCAAGGTTAAGCATCTCGGCCTGTTCGTTATCCGGCCACCAGCTGTACTGATCGCCTTCACGACTGACTTCACGCAGGGCATCAACATAGCCCATGTTGCCGACAATCTCGTCCATCCAGGCACGTTCGGGTGCCAGAAAACCGGGAGACTGCTGGCTGTCACGCCAGTTTTTAATGTCAAGTTTCTGCTGCGCCACATACAGCGAGCCGCAGTAGATGTACTCGCGACGTTTGCGACGCTGTTTATCCAGATAGCGTGCGAAATCGTCCATTAGCTTGAATTTTTGATTCAAGTCTTCATCGCCGTTCTGCCCCGAGGGAAGCAGCAAGGTCGCGATGCTGACCTTGTCGAAATCGGCTTGCAGGTAGCGCCCGTAGCGATCGGCGGTTTCGAAGCCGAGCCCAGTAATGACCGCTTTCGGCTGCAACCGCGAATACAAAGCCACACCACCTTGGGCAGGGACTTCAGCTTCGCAGGCATAAAGAAAGTAGCCATCCAGCTGGTAGGCCGGATCGTCCAATTCAAAGGCGGAGGCGCGGGTGTCCTGCAGGCAAATAACGTCGGCATTCTGAGCTTGCAGCCAACTGAGCAAACCGCGCTCGACTGCCGCCTGAATACCATTAACGTTCACACTGATGATCCGCATAAATGGCCCCAAAAATCACGTGCGTGTATGATACACGCCGTCTTACTATTTAGCTAAATCCGCGGTATTCAGGGGCTTTTTTCATGCAAGCGTATCAGCGCGATTTCATCCGTTTTGCCATCGATCGCGGCGTATTGCGCTTCGGCGAGTTCACCCTGAAGTCCGGGCGCACCAGCCCTTACTTCTTCAATGCCGGCCTGTTTAATACAGGCTCTGCGCTGGCCCAGCTGGGACGCTTCTATGCAGCTGCCATCGTAGACAGCGGTATTCCTTTCGACGTGCTGTTTGGCCCGGCCTACAAGGGTATTCCTTTGGCAGCGACCACCGCCGTAGCCCTGGCCGAGCACCATGACCGCGATGTGCCATGGTGTTTCAACCGCAAAGAAGCCAAGGCACACGGCGAAGGCGGCAGCCTGGTGGGCTCCCCGCTGGAAGGCAACGTACTGATCATCGACGACGTGATCACCGCAGGCACGGCTATCCGTGAGGTCATGCAAATCATTGGCTCGCAAGATGCCAAGGCTGCTGGTGTTCTGATCGCCCTTAACCGCCAGGAACGCGGAAATGGCGAATTGTCCGCCATTCAAGAAGTCGAGCGCGACTTCGGCATTCCTGTCGTCAGCATCGTCTCGCTTACCCAGGTTTTGCAGTTCCTGGCCGATGACGAGGAGCTCAAACAGCATTTACCGGCCGTTGAAGCCTATCGGGCGCAGTACGGAATCTAACCCCCCCGCCCATAAAAAAGGCCTCGCCCCGAAATAGCCGGGCGAGGCCTTTTTATTGAGTGCGGCTTAAACAGTCTTGCTGTTGGTAATCAGCGTACCGACACCCGTGTCGGTGAAGATTTCCAGCAAAACAGCATTCGGCACACGACCATCAACGATGTGCGCCGTGGTCACTCCGCCTTGTACCGCTTCCAGTGCGCAACGAATCTTCGGCAGCATGCCGCCATAGATCGTGCCGTCAGCGATCAGGTCATCCACCTGAGAGGTGGTCAAACCGGTCAGCACGTTGCCCTGCTTGTCCATCAAACCCGCAATGTTGGTCAGCAACATCAGTTTTTCAGCCTTCAACGCCTCCGCCACTTTACCGGCAACCAAATCCGCATTGATGTTGTAAGACTCGCCATTGGCACCCACACCAATCGGCGCGATCACCGGGATAAAATCACCATTGGTCAGCATGTGCAGCAAGTCAGTGTTGATCCCGACCACCTCACCCACGTGACCAATGTCGATGATTTCAGGCGAAGTCATTTCCGGTGTCTGACGGGTCACTGTCAGCTTTTTCGCGCGAATCAGCTCCGCGTCTTTACCGGTCAAGCCAATCGCGCTGCCGCCGTGGCGGTTGATCAAGTTCACGATGTCCTTGTTGACCTGGCCACCCAGCACCATTTCAACCACATCCATGGTTTGCGCGTCGGTCACGCGCATACCATCGATAAAGTGGCTCTCGATGGACAGTCGCTTGAGTAAATCCCCGATTTGCGGACCGCCGCCGTGAACGACGACCGGGTTAATGCCCACCGCCTTCATCAACACGATGTCACGGGCAAACCCGGTTTTCAGATCGTCGTTCTCCATTGCGTTGCCGCCGTATTTGATCACCAGCGTCTTGCCGACATAGCGGCGAATGTAGGGCAACGCTTCGGACAAAACCTTGGCGACGTTGGAGGCGGCATCACGTTCGAGGGTCATTCAGGGCTCCGGTAGGACAAGTCGATCAAAACGGTAGTTGGAGATCAGGTGCCACACGCTTGAGTTGGGCGTGGAAAACATCCTTGATACGTTGCAGTTCGGCTTCGGTATCCGCCTCAAATCGCAGCACCAGCACCGGCGTGGTGTTGGATGCGCGAACCAGGCCCCAGCCATGCGGGTAATCGACCCGCACACCATCAATGGTGGTCAGCTCAGCGGCCTCACCCCATTTGGCATCGTGCAGGGCGCTAATGATGCTGAATTTGCTCTCATCCGTCACATCGATATTGATTTCAGGCGTAGAAATATCGTTCGGGAATGCCGCAAATACCGATTCAGCGGTTTCTTTGCGGTTGCTGAGGATCTCCAGCAGGCGCGCAGCGCTGTAAATGCCGTCATCAAAACCGTACCAGCGCTCTTTGAAAAAGATGTGCCCGCTCATTTCGCCCGCGAGCAACGCACCCGTCTCCTTCATTTTCTTTTTGATTAACGAATGACCGGTTTTCCACATCAATGGACGACCGCCATATTCTTTGATCAGGGGAATCAGGCGGCGCGTGCATTTGACATCAAAAATGATCTCTGCCGCCGGGTTACGCCCCAGCACATCTTGCGCAAACAGCATCAAGAGGCGATCCGGAAAAACCATGGTTCCGGTATTGGTCACCACGCCGACTCGGTCGCCATCACCATCAAATGCCAGGCCCAGATCCGCGCCGACCTCCTTGACCTTCGCGATCAAATCCACCAGGTTTTCCGGCTTGCCAGGGTCCGGGTGATGGTTTGGGAAATGCCCATCCACTTCACAGAACAATGGGATGACTTCGCACTTCAGGGCTTCGATCAATTGTGGCGCAATCACACCCGCCGCGCCGTTACCGCAATCGACGACCACTTTCAGACGCTTTGTCAGCTTGATGTCACGGGTAATTTGCTCACTGTACTGTTTCAGAATCTCTACTTTCGCGATGCTGCCTTCGCCCCATGTCAGGTCGTTGGTCTTGAGACGCGCATGCAATGCCTGAATTTGCTCATTGGCCAGCGTGTCGCCAGCAATCACGATTTTGAACCCGTTGTAGTTCGACGGGTTATGACTCCCCGTGAGCATCACACCGGACTTGCCAGCCAACACGTTGGCTGCGTAATACAGCGCAGGCGTCGGCACCAGCCCCACGTCACTGACATGGCAGCCACTGTCAGCCACCCCTTGAATCAAACGCTCGACCAACGCTGGGCCAGAAAGACGACCATCCCGGCCGACCGACACATTGGGCTCACCTTTGGCCAGGCTTTCAGCGCCAATTGCGCGACCTATCCAGTAGGCCGTTTCAGCGGTCAACGTCTCCGGAACTACGCCACGTATGTCGTAAGCACGAAAAATGCTGTCAGGGAATGCAGGGGCGACCGAAGTTGGGCTGATCATTAGAAGGGATACTCCACTTTCATCGAATTTTGGGCATGCACCGAAGTACTCAGGCACACAAATGCCGACCCGGTGGCAGGACGTATAAACGTCAGGGCACCATACGCGGTCGAATGCAAACTGCAGGTTTGGACGACATTTTCACGGGAGAGTTCGTGAGGCCAATTGGCATCACCGCCCTTGTGGCAAAGGGCCGCCATCCGATCAGGCAAGGAATACGGGGAGTAAACGGGCGCGAATTTCATCCTGAACTACCACGCGATTAATCAAGGTCGGGCAGGGCGCCCGACCCGATGCAGCATAGTCAGAGGCTGCCTGAATGGCCAAAACCGCCCGCGCCACGCTGACTTTCGTCAAAGGTTTCAACCAACTCGAAATGCGCTTGCACCACGGGCACCAGCACCAGTTGAGCGATGCGCTCACCGACCGCGATGTTGAACGCGGTTTGACCACGGTTCCAGCACGAAACCATCAGCTCACCCTGATAGTCCGAGTCGATCAATCCCACCAGATTGCCCAACACAATCCCGTGCTTATGGCCCAGGCCAGAACGCGGCAAGATCAGTGCGGCCAGGCCCGGATCGCCGATATACACCGACAGACCGGTCGGGATCAACAGGGTTTGACCGGGCTCAAGCACGGTGTCTTCTTTGAGCATGGCGCGCAGGTCGAGACCGGCTGAGCCCGGGGTGGCGTACTGCGGCAACGGAAATTCGTTGCCAATGCGTGGATCGAGAATTTTGGCTTGTAAAGCGTGCATACGAGTTAAACCTGGTTCAGACGTTCGGCGATAAAAGTGACCAGTTGACGGGCGATCTTGCCCTTGCTGGTCTGAGCAAACACGGTGGCATGCAGTTGGCGATCAATTACGCTGCACGCATTTTCCTCGCTATTGAAGCCAATGCTGGGGTTAGCCACATCGTTGGCCACAATCAGGTCGAGGTTTTTGTCTTTCAGCTTGCGCGCGGCGTAATCAAGCAAATGTTCGGTTTCGGCAGCAAAACCGACACTAAAAGGACGATCAGGGCGCGAGGCAATAGTGGCGAGAATGTCCGGGTTACGCACCATTTGCAGCAACAGGCCGTCCCCACTTGTAGGGTCTTTCTTGAGTTTTTGCGGAGCAATCACTTCCGGGCGGTAATCCGCAACCGCAGCCGAGGCAATAAAGATGTCGCAAGGCATCGCGGCTTCGCAGGCGGCCAGCATGTCACGCGCACTGACCACGTCGATCCGGTGGACCCGATCCGGCGTCGGCAAATGCACGGGGCCTGTAATCAATGTCACACGGGCACCGGCTTCCACAGCCGCTTCGGCCAGGGCAAAGCCCATTTTCCCGGAGCTGTGGTTTGTGATGTAACGCACCGGATCGATGTTTTCCTGGGTCGGCCCGGCAGTAATCAACACGTGCTTGCCTGTCAAAATCTGACGCTGGAAGCATTCGGCGGCGCAGCTCACCAAATCATCCGCCTCAAGCATGCGACCAAAACCCACATCGCCACAGGCCTGACTGCCGGAAGCCGGCCCAAACACTTTTAGGCCACGGGTTTGCAGCAGCTGAGTATTGGCCTGGGTCGCCGGGTCACGCCACATGGCCTGGTTCATCGCGGGGGCGATGGCGACCGTTGCGTCTGTGGCGAGCACCAAGGTGGTCAGCAAGTCGTTGGCGATACCTTGGGCCAAACGGGCAATCAGGTCAGCTGTGGCGGGCGCAATCAGCACCAGATCCGCCCATTTGGCCAGCTCGATATGCCCCATGGCTGCCTCGGCTGCCGGATCGAGCAGATCCAGATGAACCGGATGGCCGGACAAGGCTTGCATGGTCAGCGGGGTGATGAACTCACTGCCACCACGGGTCATCACTACCCGTACTTCAGCGCCCTGATCCAGCAGACGGCGAACCAGCTCTGCACTTTTGTAAGCAGCAATGCCGCCGCCGACGCCCAAAACAATGCGTTTTCGATACAGCCGCTGCATAGGCCTGCCTTTTTAGTTCGATGATGACTGCGCGGAAAATGGCCAAATGCCACGCAAAAATGATGGGCTAAGATAACACAGCGCCTGCTATGGAACAGCGGCGCCCACTGACATGGAGGTGTTATGAGCATTAGAGATTGGCCCGCAGCAGAGCGTCCGCGGGAGAAACTTTTAGAACAGGGATCAGCTAGCCTTTCAGATGCCGAATTACTTGCCATTTTCCTGCGCACGGGCGTTTCGGGCAAAAGTGCGGTGGATCTTGCACGTCACTTGTTGGCTGAATTCGGCAGCCTGCGAGCATTGCTGGAAGCTGACCTGGGGTCGTTCTGCCGTCAACTTGGGCTAGGCCCCGCCAAGTTCAGCCAACTGCAGGCGGTGCTGGAAATGGGCCGTCGCCATTTGGCCGAACGCTTGCGCCGTGACTCCGCGCTGGAGAGCCCGCAAGCCGTGCGCGATTACTTGAAATCGCTGTTGCGTCACGAGCACCACGAAGTGTTCGGCTGCCTGTTTATGGACTCCAAACACCGTATGTTGGCGTTTGAAGTATTGTTCAGAGGCTCAATCGACAGCGCCAGCGTGTACCCGCGGCAAGTCGTGAAGCGCGCACTGGCGCATAACGCTGCAGCCGTAATTTTTTGTCACAACCACCCTTCAGGGGTGCCCGAGCCCAGCGAAGCCGACCGAACGCTGACCCAGCGCCTGACAGAGGCGCTGGACCTGATTGAAGTGCGCGTGCTTGACCATTTCATTGTCGGCGAAGGCGAGCCGCTGTCCATGGTCGAATATGGCTGGATGTGAGGCCTAAGGCTTTAGGCTCACTGTCGAAAAATCCTGACGGCCAAATGGACTTACCTCATAACCCTGTACGTCTTTACGCGTAAGTGCGTAGGCCGTTGGATGTGCCAGCGGCAGCCACAAAGCTTGCTGCTGAATCTGCGCTTGAGCCTTCTGATACAGCGCACTGCGCTTGTCCTGATCGCTCAGGCGTTTGCCCTCACTGATCAAACTGTCCAGCGTCTTGTCGCAGTAGCGCGCAAAGTTGGTTCCGGACTGCACAGCAGCGCAGGAAAACTGGGGCGTCAGGAAATTGTCCGGGTCACCGTTGTCACCCGCCCAGCCCATGAACAGCAAATCGTGCTCGCCTGCTTTCGCGCGGCGAATCAGCTCGCCCCATTCGATCACCCGAATATCAGCCTTAATCCCGACCTTCGCCAGATCCGCTTGCAACAACTGCGCTCCCAGGCTTGGATTGGGGTTCAACACGCTACCTGTCGGACGTGTCCAGATCGTTGTACTGAAGCCGTCCTTGAGCCCGGCCTTGGCTAATAACGCCTTAGCTTTTTGCGGGTCGTGGGGATACTCCGGCAAATCCTTGGCGTAGCTCCAGGTGGTTGCCGGGTAAACACCCTTGGCCGCTTGCCCGCTGTTTTCAAACACCGCGTTCAAGTAAGTGTCCCTGTCAAAAGCCAGATTGATCGCCTGCCGCACTTCGGGTTTATCCAGCGGAGGATGCTGGCTGTTAATCGCCACGAAAGCCGTCATGAATGCAGGTGTTTGCGCAACTTTCAACGAGGGATCTTTGGCTGCGGCTTCAACATCCAGCGGTTTGGGCGAGAGCGCGATCTGGCACTCATTGCGCCGCAGCTTCTGCAACCTGACGTTGGCATCTGGCGTAATGGCGAAGATCAGCCCGTCAACCTTCGGCTTGCCAGAGAAATAATCAGGATTGGCCTTATAGCGAACCACGGCATCCTTTTGGAAGCGCGAGAACACAAAGGGTCCGGTGCCGATCGGCTGACTGTTCATCCGTTCAGGCGTGCCGGCCTTGAGCAGTTTGTCGGCATATTCGGCCGAATAGATGGAAGCAAAGCCCATGCTCAAGGCAGGCAGGAAGGTTGAGTCCGGATGGGAGAGGGTGAAGCGAACCGTTTGCGTGTCCGGCGTCTCGATGCTTTTAATCAGTGTAGGCAGTTGCAAAGACTGCGCGTGAGGGAAGCCGCTTTGCGCAACCTTGTGCCAAGGGTTGGCCGGATCAAGCATGCGCTCAAAACTGAAACGCACATCCTCGGCATTCAAGTCGCGCGAAGGGGTGAAGTAGGGGGTTTTGTGAAACTTGACGCCCGGACGCAATTTAAAGTCGTACACAAGGCCGTCAGCGGACACTGACCAGCTTTGCGCAAGGCTGGGCACTAACTTCCCGGCCTGCGCGTCAAAATCCACCAGACGGTTCATCAGCACGTCCGCGGAGGCATTGGTGGTGCTGAGCGAGTTGTATTGCACGACATCGAACCCTTCCGGGCTGGCCTCAGTGCACACGCTCAACGTGGCGGCGTGCGCCAGCGGCGTCAGACAAAACGTTAACAATAAGGGGGCAGCAGCGAGGCGCATGGCGGGATTTCCTTGGCAAGTCGTTGGCCCATCTGCAGGTGCAGTCTGGAAAAGACCTACCCTAGTGATCTATAGAGAAAATGACTACTTTTTAGCGCGACTCGTTCCCATGTGACGGTTCATTGATGCAGGGGAAATGGCCAATCACTGTGTTTTAAGTACTTGCCATGGAGATTGTGCTGCAGCTCGACACGCCGCTTGAACGCAAACAGCTGCGATCCTGACCTGAAACCTTTCATCCAGCGACGAGCGGTAAGGGCCCACAGGGCATAGGCTTTAGCGCGGATTGTCGATAGAATGCCGCCTTTATCAATCAATGCAAATCACACTGCATGTTGTTGCTCAATAGTCTTTCTGGTATAAAGCAGCGCTCTTTTCTAGGGGCCCGGTTCCTTCGTTTGTAGGCGTAACCGGTAAGACCCTTAAAGAAACGCGGCGCCTAGCGCCAAATGACTGAGAGATTAAGCGGCCAACCCATGCCGGGTTGGGCATGTGGTTTTAGAGGGCTGAGGCATGTCGAGAGTCTGTCAAGTTACCGGTAAGGGTCCGGTGACTGGGAATAACATTTCCCACGCAAATAACAAAACCCGTCGTCGTTTCCTGCCGAACCTGCAGCATCACCGCTTCTGGGTTGAAGAAGAGAAACGTTTCGTGCGTCTGCGCGTATCTGCCAAAGGCATGCGTATCATCGACAAGCGTGGCATTACTGTCGTGCTGGCCGAAATCCGCCGTGCTGGCAAGATCTAAAGGAGCTAATCATGCGTGAATTGATCCGTTTGGTGTCGAGCGCTGGTACAGGCCATTTCTACACCACTGATAAGAACAAGCGCACCACTCCGGACAAAATCGAAATCAAAAAATTCGATCCGCGGGTTCGCAAGCACGTGATCTACAAAGAAGCCAAAATCAAGTAATTGATTTTTCTTCTTTACGAAAAAGGCCCGCATCTCACGATACGGGCCTTTTTTGTTGCTTACGCCACAGCAAACCTCAGCAGGCGAATGATGCCGCAGTCAGCACCCAACAGAACTTGATGTAAAAAATTTCATCCCGAAAACGGAAATTTCTGTCCCGCTTCAAGCACTTTTAATGTGAACGAACCCGCTGTCCCCGCCCCGCTTTCATTCAGTAAAGGGTAACCCTCGTCGTCCACCACGTTAACCTGGCGCCCGTTAGGGCTGGTCAACTGCACATGTTCAACAACTTGGCCAATGCGCAAAACATCCGTGCCCATGTTATCCAGTTGAAACAACAACTTATTTAAATACCTATCAGCGTGAATATAGTCGGGATGGACGTCGTACAACCCCAAAAAGCTGTTTTTACTAATATCGACATGGTGCCCATTGAAACGGTGATTACGTGCGTCAGGTTGTTCGAGGTGGCGTGTAAAAGCCGCGATACGGTAAAGGTGCCGGCCATCCTCAAAGACATAACAACCAAACCAAAAACTTAACTCCACCAAGTAACGGTCCCAGACCATGCCGTTACTTAAGCGCTTTGTATAGTTATCTTTACCCGCAAACAACCAGCCGTCGTTATTTTTAAAAACGGTCTCATTGTTCATGGTGGCAGCGACTTTATACAGCGTCTGATCTTTACCTTTCCAGTAAATATCTGCACAAAAGCTTTTTTCCAACTTCAGAGCGCTTTTCATAGGCCACCCTCAACCACACATATAACCTTGAATAATGTTGTTTTGGTTGACGATGATGCGCAGTCGATCAGCGTTGTACTCCTTCGTGTAACCTTCGCCGGGCCTTTCAACACGAACAACCGTCGCGCCGGAACGCTGGCGCATGATTTCTACAAACTCGGGGGTTGCCGCATGCAGAATCTTGGGCAGGGCGAAGTCCAGGCTGCATTTTCCTGGCTCACTCTCAGAAGCCGCTGCCTGAACGCTTCCAGCACCCAAGACGAGCAAACACGCAATGGCTGTTTTTTTCATATTAAATAATGTGTTCATTTCACTTCCTTGCAAAATTCAACGCAAACTTTCAACCCTGTTAAACGTTTACCAACGCCCATTACCCGCAGCGGAAGTAACTCACTTTATTATCCGCGCCTACACCGATTCTCAGGCGATTCTCATTGAACTCTGTGGTATAGGCTACGCCCTCGCGCTCGACGCGAATTTCCTTCGCTTCAAAGATGTTGCGCAATACTTCGAAAATTACAGGCGAGGCATCAAAGGGCATAACGGTATTGTATGCAATATCAGTCCTGCACTTTCCACCTTCCGTTGCCATGGCCGGTGCCGACGCAAATACCGACGCAATAATGGCAGCCAGTGCAGTGTTTTTTGTAACGCTTAAAGTAGTCATGTTATTTCCCTATTTAGATAAGTGACGGGCGAATTCAGCCCTTATGCAGGTGTATATAATCGGTCTCTGCATACATCAAAGTCTGGATCTATTTTTCAATAGGGCAGGCATTCAGCTGTAACTGAACTTGTACCGCCTACACATTCAATGCAACACAAAAAAGCCCTGCCATTATCAATGGCAGGGCTTTGTGCAACGCTCTAGTTCGTGCTATTCAGCGCTTGCTCTCGAACACAACGTACACTTTCCTACACGCCTCAAGCACTTCCCACGTCCCCTGAAAACCGGCCGGGATGACAAAGCGGTCGCCTGCTCTCAGGGTTTTGGCATTACCTTCCCCGTCACGTAAAACTGAAACGCCCTGCAAAATTTCACAGTATTCATGCTCAGTGTATTTAACCTTCCACTGGCCCACGTCCCCTTCCCACACACCGGCGTTCATTTGCCCGCATGGGCTGTCGTAATGGTTATGGATCACTTGCTCCGGGTCGCCTTTGAGCACCTTCTCCGGTGCTGGCCGAAAGCGTACGGCCTCGGTGTTGGCGGTATTGAAATCGACGATCGTTTCGATGCTCATAGGTCTTGTCCCCCCGAAATTGCGGTGTGTGTGGCCATAAAGGCCAAAGTCTATGTTTATTAAAACGAACAAGCCATGCCGTTTACGACACGCGTGTCAAATATATTGAAAGTCTCACAGCCACTGGTTTAGGGTGGCGCATGTCTTGTGCCGAACACATTGGTGGATTGGACAGCATTCCTGACGTGCCACGCGAAAAACCGTGGTGCATGTATATCAATAAGAGGAGGACACTCGAATGACCACCCTGACGCGTGCTGATTGGGAACAACGGGCCCAGCAGCTGAAAATCGAAGGTCGCGCCTACATCAACGGTGAATACACCGCCGCGGTCTCCAATGAAACGTTCGAGTGCCTCAGCCCGGTCGATGGCCGTTTGCTGGGCAAGGTTGCCAGCTGCGATGCCGCGGATGCTCAACGCGCCGTTGAAAACGCGCGCAACACCTTCAACTCGGGCGTGTGGTCGCGCATGGCACCGGCCAAGCGCAAAGCCACCATGATCCGTTTCGCGGGCCTGCTCAAGCAAAACGCTGAAGAGCTGGCCCTGCTTGAAACCCTCGATATGGGCAAGCCAATCAGTGACTCTCTGGGTATTGACGTCCCCGGCGCCGCCAACGCGCTGAGCTGGAGCGGCGAAGCCATCGACAAGATTTACGACGAAGTGGCCGCTACCCCGCATAACCAACTGGGCCTGGTGACACGCGAACCGGTCGGTGTTGTCGCCGCCATCGTGCCGTGGAACTTCCCCCTGATGATGGCCTGCTGGAAACTCGGGCCTGCGTTGTCCACGGGCAACTCCGTCATCCTCAAGCCCTCTGAAAAATCGCCGCTGACCGCTATCCGCATCGCAGCACTGGCCGTCGAAGCAGGCATTCCGGCTGGCGTATTCAACGTCTTGCCGGGTTACGGCCACACTGTTGGCAAGGCGCTGGCACTGCACATGGACGTCGACACCCTGGTGTTCACAGGTTCCACCAAAATTGCCAAGCAACTGATGGTGTACGCTGGCGAGTCCAACATGAAGCGCGTCTGGCTCGAAGCAGGCGGTAAAAGCCCGAACATCGTGTTCGCCGACGCACCTGATCTGCAAGCGGCGGCCGAGTCGGCGGCCAGCGCCATCGCCTTTAACCAGGGCGAAGTCTGCACAGCGGGCTCGCGCCTGTTGGTCGAGCGCTCGATCAAGGACACCTTCCTGCCGCTGGTGATCGAAGCCCTCAAAAGCTGGAAACCGGGCAACCCGCTGGACCCGGCCACCACCGTCGGCGCACTGGTCGACACACAACAGATGAACACGGTGTTGTCGTACATCAAATCGGGTCACACCGAAGGCGCCAAACTGGTCGCCGGGGGCAACCAGATCCTTCAGGAGACGGGCGGGACTTATGTCGAGCCAACCATCTTCGACGGCGTGAGCAACGCGATGAAAATCGCCCAGGAAGAAATTTTCGGCCCGGTATTGTCGGTCATTACCTTCGACACCGCCGAAGAAGCCATACAGATAGCCAACGACACGCCTTACGGCTTGGCGGCAGCGGTCTGGACGGCGGACATTTCCAAAGCTCACTTGACCGCCAAAGCGCTGCGCGCCGGCAGTGTCTGGGTTAACCAATACGACGGCGGCGACATGACAGCACCGTTTGGTGGCTTCAAACAGTCGGGCAACGGCCGCGATAAATCGCTGCACGCGTTCGACAAGTACACCGAGCTGAAATCCACCTGGATCAAGCTGTAACACCCGGCCTTCGCCGTCGCAACACCCCTGTGGGAGCGAGCGTGTCTCGCGATGACCATGCCTTAAGGCATACCCATCGCAGACTTGCCCGCTCCCACAGTTGCTTGAACACCCAGAAACCACGTGATCCACAGGAGCACACCCATGCGTTGGGCGACATATTTTGCGGTGCTGGCTTCGGTTCTTAGCGTCGGCCTCGCGCTGGGTGTCAGCATGCCGCTGGTGTCGTTGCGCCTCGAAAACTGGGGCTACGGCGGATTTGCCATCGGCGTGATGGCAGCCATGCCTGCCATTGGCGTACTGGTCGGCGCCAGCATTGCCAGCAAGCTCGCAGCGCGCTTCGGCACACCAGGGCTGATGCGCTTGTGCCTGTGGTGCGGCGCACTGTCCATCGGGTTACTGGCCTTGCTGCCCAGTTATCCCGTGTGGCTGGTGTTGAGGCTGTTGATCGGGGTCGTACTCACCATGATCTTCATTCTGGGCGAAAGCTGGATCAACCAGTTGGTGACCGAGCAATGGCGGGGCCGCCTGGTCGCCCTGTATGGCTGCGCGTATGCCTTGAGCCAATTGTCCGGGCCGCTGCTCTTGGGGGTGGTGGGGTCTGAAAACGATTACGGCTTTGGGATCGGCGTAGCGTTGCTGACCCTTGCACCGTTGCTGCTGATGGGCCGCGATGGCGCACCCGTGACGCAATCCTGCAGCGTGACCTTCACCGATCTACTCGAATTTTGTCGCGGTTTGCCTGCCATTGCGTGGGCTGTCGCGCTGTTTGCAGCATTTGAGGCGATGATTCTGACGCTGCTGCCGGTGTATTGCCTGCGTCAAGGGTTCACGACCGACATTGCGCTGGCAATGGTCAGCACCGTGGTTGTCGGGGATGCCTTGCTGCAACTGCCCATTGGCGCCTTGGCCGACAAAGTGTCGCGCCGCTCATTGTTCACGGCATGCGCCGCGCTGCTGATGCTGTCCAGCCTTGCAGTGCCGTTACTGATCGATACCTTGATGATCTGGCCGGTGTGGGTGATTTTCGGCGCCAGCGCCGGGGGGTTGTTCACGTTGTCACTGATACTGATCGGCGAACGTTACCGTGACGATGCGCTGGTGCGCGCCAATGCACACGTCGCTCAACTGTGGGGCATCGGCTGCCTGATCGGCCCGCTGGCGGCAGGGGCGGGCAGCCAATGGGTCAGTGGTCATGCGTTGCCTTTATTCATGGCCGCCGGGGCGTTCGGGCTAGTGATTCTGGTGTTGCGCCAAGGTGCGTTTGGCGCCGAACAGTCGGCAGCCTAGAGCATCTTCTCCAGCCCCACACTTTTGCTGAACCAGGCATTGAGCCGACGCCACCAGTTGCCCGGCTCACGTTCCAAGGTGTGCAATTGCCCGTTGTCCTCGGTCTGCCAGACGATGTTGCCGTTCTCTAGCACCGGCTGATAACTCAACGCTGGCGACATCCCTTGCAACGCCAGCTTGCGGGCCTCGGCCGCCAACTCAGGGCTGTCGACCAACACACCCACTTCGGTGTTCCACAACCCGGAACGCGGGTCGAAATTGAATGAGCCGATAAAGGACTTTTGCTGATCGAAAATCATCGCCTTGCTGTGCAGGCTCGAATCGGTGCTCAGGCTGGTCTTGAACAAATGCGGCCCGCTGCCACCAGTACTGCCCGGCTGACGACGCAACTCATAGAGCTTGACCCCATGCTCCAGCAGCGCTTTGCGATACGGGGCATAACCGCCATGCACCGCCGGGACGTCAGTGGCTTCCAGCGAGTTGGTCAATAAACGTACATCGACACCGGCGTCGGAACGACCGGTCAGGTAAACCAGGCCGGTTTCTCCCGGCACAAAATAGGCCGAAATCAGGATCAGCTCCTGGTTTACGCCCGCCAGATCCGGCGCCAATTGCGTCGTCAACAATAAGTGTGGGTCGGGTTCATCCTTGGCCAGCACTTTGCTCGGCGCATCCCACAAGGCCTGGTTCCAGGCCCAGATCAGCTCTTTGCGCCAGACCGCCAGCTGCGGGTTGGTTTTGTACGACGCCAGTTGCTGATAGAGCGCCGGGTTGCGCCGTTGCGCCTGGCTGAGTGACGCCTCCAGAGCTTTTCTAGCTTTGGACAGCTCTCGCCTGGACAGGCGCGACGGGACAAAGTCCCCGATGGGCTGGCTCAGCGCGCTGTTCCAGTACTGGTCGAAACTGTGCCCGAGCTGCTCAGCGACCGGCCCGACGCTCAACAAATCAATATCGGTGAAATTCAGGTCGGGCTGGGCATCGAAATACTCATCGCCCAGATTTCGTCCGCCCACAATGGCCACACTGTTGTCGGCCAACCACAGCTTGTTGTGCATGCGACGGTGCTGACGCGACAGGTTGAACAGCCGCCCCATGGTTCGCGTCACGCCAGTGCTACGCCCAAGTTGCAAAGGATTAAACAGCCGGATCTGCACATTGGGATGCGCAGCGAGCGTCGCCAGCAATTCGTCGAGCCCGTCGCTGGCCGTGTCATCAAGCAGAAGTCGCACGCGCACGCCGCGATCGGCCGCCTTCAACAACTCATCGACCAGCATCCGCGTACTCAAACCGTCATGCACGATGTAGTACTGCAAGTCGAGGCTGGTTTGCGCATTGCGAATTAACTCGGCGCGCGCGCGAAACGCTTCGCCGCTGTTGGGCAGCAGGCGAAAACCCGAGCGCCCCTGATAGGGCGCGGCCTGTTGCTCAATGGAACGCCCGAAGGACGACTCTGCTGCAGGGATGGCCTGACTCGGCGCGCGGTGCACGTCCAACGTGGCGCAGCCTCCCAGCAAGACGCTCAGCAAAACTGCGCACAGTGATTTCAACGGGCTGACCTCAATCCAATCTTCGCAAGGGTAGTTAACGTTTTTCTGACAACAACTGGCTGACAGCCATGCCGACCTTGCGTACAGCGTCTTCGATCTGGGACGTGGGCTTGGCCGCGTAGTTCATTCGTAAACAGTTCCGGTACTTGCCCGACGCCGAAAAAATGCTGCCCACTGCAATCTGTACACCTTGCTCCAACAACGCGCGATTAAGCCGCAACGTGTCGAATGCCTCCGGCAGTTCGAGCCACAACATAAAGCTGCCCTGAGGCCGACTGGCACGGGTGCCCGGCGGAAAATAGCGGCTCACCCAACCCAGCATCAAGTCGCGATTGCGCTGGTATTGCGCACGCATCTTGCGCAAGTGCGGCTCGAAATGTCCATTTTTCAAGAAATCAGCAATCGCCAGTTGCGGCTGCGGCGCCGTGGAGCCGGTGCTGATGTATTTCATGTGCAGCACGCGTTCCAGGTAGCGGCCCGGCGCGACCCAACCGATACGCAAACCCGGCGCCAACGTCTTCGAAAATGAACTGCAGAGCAAGACACGTCCTTCGTCATCGAAGGATTTAATCGTGCGCGGGCGAGGATAGGTATAGGCCAGTTCGCCGTAGACATCGTCTTCAATGATCGCGACATCGAAGCGCTGTGCCAATGCCACCAAAGCCCGCTTGCGGGGCTCGGGCATGATGTATCCCAAGGGGTTATTGCAGCTGGGCGTCACTTGGATAGCCTTGATGGGCCACTGTTCCAGCGCCAGCTCAAGGGCCTCAAGACTGATGCCGGTCAGCGGGTCGGTGGGGATCTCCAGCGCTTTCATGCCCAACCCCTTGAGGGTTTGCATGGCGCCGTGAAAGCTCGGGGAATCTACGGCTACGATATCGCCCGGTTCGCACACGGCGCGAATGCTGCACGACAGCGCCTCGTGACACCCCGTGGTGATCACCAGTTCGTCAGGCCCTAACTGGCAGCCAGAGTCGAGCAGCAACCGCGCCAACTGTTCGCGCAGGGCCAGCACGCCATACACGGTGTCGTAATACAGACCGGGTAAGTCCTGACGGCGACTGAGTTGCGCCAGGCTGCGCAGCAACGGCTTGATGGTCGGCGTGGTGACATCAGGCATGCCGCGGCCCAACTGAATCACGTCCTTGCGCGGCACCGATCGCACCAGCTCAAGTACTTGCTCCCACTGTGAAATTTCCACCGGTCTTTGGGCGGGCTTGCCCATGCCCGGCAATGCAGGCAGTTCACGCTCCATCGGCACGAAATACCCGGACTTGGGACGCGGCGAGGCCAACCCGTTGTCTTCCAGCAACCTGTATGCCTGCTGCACGGTACTCAAGCTAACCCCGTGCTCGGCACTCAATGCACGCACTGACGGCAGGCGATCGCCCGGTCGATAAAACCCTTGCTCGATCCGTGTACCAATCAGGTCGGCGAGGTTGACGTAGAGGGTCATGGCAGCACTCTGGGCTAGGAGGTGGAGGTTAAAACCAGTTCAGATGCTGCATTTTTCGGTCATTCAGCGCCAAAAGACCGCATCTGTATGCAAGCAAAAACAGTTCCCTGAATCTGTCATGGTTTTATGTTCGGGGCCATCCTTTTGACACGCAGCCATCGAGCCAAAAGGAACCTGAAGATGAATGGTATGAGCGATGTCCGCCTGACACTGCACGGCCCGCAACTGCAAGAAGAGCATGAAGTTTTCAAACGGGCCGGCGCCCCGGTCGGGCTCAGTCGTTGGGGCCTGTTTTGGCACCGTTCACGCACACGCCGCGTACTGCTGTCGATGGACGATCAGCAATTGCGCGACATAGGGCTGAGCCGTGCCATGGCGCAACACGAAGGTTGCAAGCCGTTTTGGCGCTCGTAACCTGCGCGCTCAACGCAACTCTTTGAGACGGTGCCACAGCATCCCGAGTGCCAGCAGGGGAGAGCGCAGGTACTTGCCGCCGGGAAAGGTGATGTGTGGCACCTTGGCGAACAGGTCGAAGCCATCGCTGTGTTGCCCGCTGATGGCTTCGGCCAGCAGCTTGCCCGCCAAATGCGTGGCGTTCACGCCATGCCCGGAATATGCCTGAGCGAAGTACACGTTCGGCTGATCCGGCAAGCGGCCGATCTGCGGCAACCGGTTAGCGCCAATGCCGATCATCCCGCCCCACTGATAGTCGATGCGTACATCGCTCAGATGCGGGAACACTTCCAGCATTTTGGGGCGCATGTAGGCCGCGATGTCTTGTGGGTCGCGTCCCGAATAGTGGCAGGCACCGCCGAACAACAGGCGTCGGTCGGCGGAAAGGCGGTAGTAGTCCAGCGCCACGCGTTGATCGCACACCGCCATGTTTTGCGGCAACAACGCGTGAGCCTGCGCTTCGCTCAGCGGCTCGGTGGCAATGATGTAACTGCCTGCGGGCAGCACCTTGCCGCTCAATTGCGGGTTGAGGTCTTTCAGGTAGGCGTTACACCCCAGCACCAGGCTCTTGGCACGCACTGATCCCCGGGCTGTGTGAACCCGCACTTGCGGGCCGTAATCAATGCGGGTCACGGCTGAATGTTCAAACAGCTGTACGCCTGACTGCGCTGCAGCGGCGGCTTCACCCAAAGCCAGGTTGAGCGGGTGCAAATGGCCAGAGCCCATGTCAATCAACCCGCCCACATACCGGTCAGAACCCACCACGCTGCGCACTTCATGGGCTTGCAGCAGACGGGTTTCATGGCGATAGCCCAGCGCGCGCAGTTCTTCAGCCTCTTGGGCAAACCCCTCAAGGTCGCGAGGCTTGTTGGCGAGGTCGCAATAACCCCAAGTCAGGTCGCAGTCAATATTGAATCGTTCTACGCGCTGGCGAACGATTTCCACTGCTTCAAGCCCCATCAGCTTCATCTGCCGCACGCCGTCTTTGCCGATGATGCCTTCAAACTGCTCAAGGCCGTGGCCCACGCCGCGAATCAACTGCCCGCCGTTGCGACCGCTGGCACCCCAGCCGATCTTATGTGCTTCGAGCAGGATCACGCTCATGCCACGCTCGGCCAGTTCCAGCGCGGTATTGAGCCCCGAAAAGCCCCCACCCACCACGCACACATCGGCCACCCTCTCACCTTGCAGCACTGGATGGTCAGGCTGCGGCAAGCTGCTGGCGGCGTAATAAGAAGTGGTGTGCTGGCTGCGCTGAACAGGGGCGTTCATGTGCGGGATCCTGATTATTTGTGTTTGGAAAATTTGACGGAGCATAAGCCGTGCCATTCCCATGGGGCAAGAACAGCTGGACGGCGCTGTCTAGGGCAGGGCTTTTCAGGCAGACTCTGTGGCCTTTTGAACATCGGTAGGCGCTGAATGAGCTGTAACAGTCACAAAATCCGCTTTCTCAGGCAGCAAATCCCGTCGTTTGAATGCGTACCGGGCTGCCACGACTGCTGCGGGCCCGTGACCACCTCGTCCGAAGAAATGGCACGCCTGCCGCGCAAAACGGCGGCCGAACAGGAAGCAGCCATGGACGAACTGAACTGCGTTCACCTGGGGCCTGATGGTTGCACCGTGTATGAGGAGCGCCCTCTGATTTGCCGCCTGTTCGGCACCACCCCGACATTGCCGTGCCCCAATGGCCGGCGCCCTGTGGAGATGATTCACCCAAGCGCTGAAAAGCTCGTGCATGAATACATCGCCACCACGCGGCAAGTGCTGGTTTAAACGCTCGCCCCTGTACTGTTCCGGTCAATCCGGGATCGGCAGGTTCAGGCTTTCTTTGACTTCTTCCATCACGATGTAACTTTTGGATTCGCGCACGTGGGGCAGTTTCAACAGAATATCCCCCAGCAATTTGCGATAAGACGCCATCTCACTGATGCGCGCTTTCACCAAATAGTCAAAATCGCCTGACACCAAATGGCACTCCAGCACATGGGGAAGTTTCAGCACGGCACGTCGGAACTCATCAAACGTGTCGCCTGATTTGTAGTCGAGGCTGATTTCTACGAATACCAGCAAACTGCCCTGCAAATGCTGCGGGTTGAGGCGGGCGTTGTAGCCCATGATAATTCCTTCGCGCTCCAGCCTGCGCACCCGCTCGGTGCACGGCGTGGTCGACAGCCCCACCTTCTCCCCCAGCTCGGTAAACGAGATGCGCCCATCGGCCTGCAGGATGCGCAAAATGTTGCGATCAATCTTGTCCAATTCACGCTTTGTTTGGTGATTTGTACGCATAGGAGAATCTCCTTTGTCAAAAGCGTTTTAGCCGAGAATTGTCGCCAAATATAGCCATTTATACAGTGAATTCCACTAGCCAATGGTTCATATACTGCGCCCATCTTCGCTTTGAACAATAAACGTCTGCGGCTGGCCGCGATGAGGGATATAAATATGCGAGTTATGGTATTGGGTGGCGGCGTAATTGGTACTGCCAGCGCCTATTATCTGGCCCGAGCCGGCTTTGAAGTGGTCGTGGTCGACCGTCAGCCCGCCGTTGCAATGGAAACCAGCTTTGCCAACGCAGGCCAGGTTTCTCCAGGTTATGCCTCACCCTGGGCAGCCCCGGGCGTGCCGCTCAAAGCCATGAAATGGCTGCTCGAACGCCACGCACCTTTAGCCATCAAAGCCACCGCCAATATCGACCAATACCTGTGGATGGCGCAGATGCTGCGCAACTGCACCGCCAGCCGTTATGCAGTAAACAAAGAGCGCATGGTGCGTCTGTCCGAGTACAGCCGTGACTGCCTCGATGAACTGCGCGCCGAAACCGGCATTGCCTACGAGGCTCGCAACCTGGGAACGACTCAACTGTTTCGCACCCAGGCGCAACTCGATGGCGCGGCTAAAGACATTGCCGTCCTCAAGGAATCGGGCGTTCCTTACGAATTGCTCGACCGCGATGGCATTGCCCGCGTTGAACCTGCGCTGGCCAGTGTCACCGACATTCTGGCCGGGGCCTTGCGCTTGCCGAATGACCAGACGGGCGACTGCCAGATGTTCACCACCCGCCTGGCGGAAATGGCGAAAAATCTGGGCGTGGAATTCCGTTTCGGCCAGGACATTCAGCGTCTCGACTACGCGGGCGATCGCATCAACGGCGTGATGATCGACGGCAAACTCGAAACTGCCGACCGTTACGTGCTGGCGCTTGGCAGCTACTCGCCGCAGTTGCTCAAGCCGCTGGGCATCAAAGCCCCGGTTTACCCGCTCAAGGGTTACTCGCTGACCATCCCGATTACCAACCCGGACATGGCCCCGACTTCGACCATTCTCGACGAGACCTACAAAGTCGCGATCACCCGTTTCGACAACCGCATCCGCGTTGGCGGCATGGCTGAGATCGCCGGTTTTGACCTGTCGCTTAATCCGCGCCGGCGTGAAACCCTGGAGATGATCGTCAACGACCTTTATCCTCGGGGCGGTGACTTGAGCCAGGCCAGCTTCTGGACCGGCTTGCGTCCAACCACGCCAGACGGCACACCGATTGTAGGCGCGACCCCGTTCAAGAACCTGTTCCTGAACACCGGCCACGGCACACTGGGCTGGACCATGGCGTGCGGGTCCGGCCGTTATCTGGCCGATGTCATGGCGAAGAAAACGCCGCAAATCAGCACCGAAGGCCTCGACATTTCGCGTTACGGCAACCCTCAGGAGACTGCTAAACATGGCAATCCAGCGCCAGCTCACCAATGAACGCATGAGCCAGATCGTCGTCCACAACGGGACCGTCTACCTGTCCGGTCAAGTCGGCGATGACATGAATGCGGGTGTCGAGCAGCAAACCCGTGAAACGCTGGTTAACATCGAGCGCCTGCTGGATTTGGCAGGCACCGACAAGAATCACATCCTGTCAGTGACCATCTACCTGAAGGACATCGATGCTGATTTCATCGGAATGAACACGGTGTGGGACCAATGGTTGCCCAAAGGCGTGCAGCCCGCCCGTGCCACCGTTGAAGCCAAGCTGTGCGAACCCGAAATCTTGGTTGAGCTGTCGGTGATCGCAGCGCTGCCATAAATGTTGTGCTCCTTAGTAAAAGTCCCTCTTGCGGCGCAGGTGGCAGTTAACGCTGCGGGTTGCGCCGTTTTTTTATTCATTAGCCGTTAGAAGCCCGCCATGCGTCCAGCCCGTGCCCTGATCGACCTTCAAGCCCTGCGTCATAACTACCAATTGGCCCGCGAAGTGACGGGGGCCAAGGCCCTTGCCGTAATCAAGGCCGATGCTTACGGCCATGGCGCCGTACGCTGCGCGCAGGCGCTGGAGGACGAGGCGGATGGCTTTGCGGTTGCCTGCATCGAAGAAGCCCTTGAGCTGCGCGACGCTGGCATCCGTGCCCCGATCCTGCTGCTGGAAGGCTTTTTTACCGCGCAGGACGAATTGCCGCTGATCGTCGAGCACGACCTGTGGTGCGTCGTGCATTCGCTGTGGCAACTTGAGGAAATCCTCGACAGCGCGCTCGCCAGCCCCATCAACGTATGGCTCAAGCTTGACACCGGCATGCACCGCGTCGGGCTGCATCCGGCCGACTTTCAGGCGGCTTACCAACGCCTGCTCGCCAGCCCCAACGTTGCCAAGGTGGTGTTGATGAGCCACTTCTCGCGCGCAGATGAACTGGGATGCGGCCGCAGCGAAGAACAGGTGGCTGTATTTGAAGCGGCCCGCGCTCAATTGGACGCTGAAGTGAGCCTGCGCAATTCACCCGCTGTCCTGGGATGGCCGAATGTGCCCAGCGACTGGGTACGCCCTGGCCTGATGCTCTATGGCAGCACCCCGTTCGAAGAGGCTCAGGCACTGGCTGAGCGTTTGCAGCCGGTCATGACAGTGGAATCCAAGGTCATCTGCGTGCGCGAATTGCCAGCGGGCGAACCTGTGGGCTATGGCGCCCGATTCATCACCGACCGCCCCATGCGCATCGGCGTTGTAGCCATGGGCTACGCAGACGGTTACCCACGTCATGCACCCACGGGCACGCCTGTTTGGGTGGGCGGGCAACGCAGCCAACTGCTGGGCCGCGTGTCGATGGACATGCTGTGCATCGACCTGACCGATGTGCCGCAAGCGGGTTTGGGTTCTAGCGTCGAACTGTGGGGCAAAAACATCCTCGCCAGTGAAGTGGCGGCCCATGCTGAAACCATTCCTTACCAGATTTTTTGCAACCTCAAACGCGTGCCACGCCTCTATTCCGGGAGCTGATGGCAGAACTTCCAAACCAGGAGCCAAACGGTTGCGCAGGATTGAAGTCGAAGTGTTGTAAATACTGAACGCTATCGCCATGATGGCGCCAACTCGACCTAAATCTGAACCCCAGGAGGCTCCCGCATTGGACGTCGGTGAACGACTGCAATCCATCCGCAAACTGAAAGGGCTATCTCAGCGTGAACTCGCCAAACGCGCGGGCGTCACCAATAGCACCATTTCGATGATCGAAAAGAACAGTGTCAGCCCTTCGATCAGTTCGCTGAGAAAAGTGCTGAGCGGCATCCCGATGTCGATGGTCGAGTTCTTTTCCGAAGAAATCCTTCAAGAAACACCGACTCAGATTGTCTATAAAGCCAATGAGCTGATCGACATTTCAGACGGTGCAGTGACCATGAAACTGGTCGGCCGCGCGCACCCCAGCCGGGCCATTGCCTTCCTGAACGAAATCTACCCACCGGGCGCCGATACCGGCGACGAAATGCTGACCCACGACGGTGAGGAAACCGGCATTTTGCTGGAAGGTCGTCTTGAATTGACCGTAGGTCTTGAGACGTTCGTGCTGGAGGCGGGTGACAGCTACTATTTCGAGAGTTCCAAGCCGCACCGTTTTCGCAACCCGTTCGACGTCGCAGCGCGACTAATCAGCGCAGCTACCCCGGCGAATTTCTAAGAAAAGAGGCGCCCTGCATGCCCTGCAGAGGCTCCCCACGTTGCATTTCGCCACTTATAAGACCCCTTCTACTTTAGGGTTGTTTCAGAGTGGCGGGCTAACCGTTATACTTTCGCCCGCCCGCGAAACCGTGGTTGTGGGCGTGACTAGCCACCATTGAGGGTGAACGCGTGAACCTAATTATGAAAATGCTGGCCGTACCAGCAGCAGTAGTGGCCCTTTGGGCAGTCAACGCTCAAGCAACGACGAACGATGACATCGCAAAACGTCTTGAGCCAGTGGGTAAAGTCTGTATTCAAGGCCAGGAATGCAAAGGGATGGACGTTGCAGCTTCAGTTGGTGGCGGCGGCGGTATGTCAGCAGATGACATCATTGCCAAGCATTGCAGCGCATGCCACAGCACAGGCCTGTTGGGCGCACCGAAAATCGATGACACCGCTGCCTGGAAAGAACGCGCAGACCAGCAGGGCGGCCTCGACGGCATCCTGGCCAAGGCCATCACCGGGATCAACGCCATGCCGCCTAAAGGCACATGCAGCACTTGCTCCGATGAAGACCTGAAAGGCGCCATCCAGAAGATGTCCGGTTTGAAATAAGCCGAACTCCTGCAAAAAAACCGCTGATGGGCGGTTTTTTTGTGCCTGCCGTTTGAGTACTGCGCACTGACCTTACGCCGCACGGCCGAAAGACCAAGTTACAAACCGCTCAGAAAACTCAGAATTCTCCTACATGCCCCGTACCGGCATGTCGCTAGCATCGCGACACACCCATACAGCGACTCATGCCTGTGTACGAAACTTGTGTTGCCTCACCTCATTCCCGTTGCCAATGTGCCGCCTGCACCCAGCAACGCAAAGCTGTCTCGGCCCTCACCGAACCCGCACGTCCAGAAGGGATGGCACGGGGCAGCGTGTTCGCAAAATCTTGTGCGTTGCCAGACGGGCTGATGGATTTCAGCAATTACAACGCGTTCGTACCCGTAGAAGCGCTGACCCAGTACGGCGAATTTGCCGTGCTGGGCACTGAAACCCACACCGCCTGTGCCCCCGCGGCCTTGCACTGGATTGGGGGCTCTATCAGCGCCAGGCTGTTTGCCGCACGCCTGCAGGGCAGCTTGTCGGTGAAGGCCCCACCGCGAAGCCGGGTCGTCGTCACCGTGCTGATGCCCAGCACCAATTCAGGCGACAGTGCGTTCTACCGTCACGAGCAATATGGCCAACTGACTGACGGCAATACCCGTGTGCGATTAACCGTCAAACAGTTGCAAGACGGTTCCATCAGCGCCTACGGTTTCTATACCGGCACCAAGTCCGAATGGCAGCGCGTCCCCGTCATCGCGGCCCAGGCGCACGATGAACAACGGATCGCCCACGTGGGCAACGGCCTTGAAATAAGCTGGAAACCCACCCCCGACCCGTCGTCCATCGCCCCCCTTGCGCGCCTCGAAGGGGCTTCGCTCAAACCGGCCGCCTGGGTGTTTCCGCCCTCCGAACAGGCTGACAAGATGCTGATCAACCCCGTCTACCCCCCTGACTATCAGGACGCAATCGTGTGGTTTCCGGGGCTTGCGCACCGTGCGCCTGTGTATGTTTCGATCAACGTGCGCTTGCCGGAAAACGACGAACATCACGGCTGACGTTAACCCGCTAGTTCTGTCCCGAGAAGGCCAGACGGGGTTAGTCTTGGCCATTGCAACCAACACCCGTCACGCTCAGTCACATCCCTACACATGGATGGTTTTGGAGGATCAGATGGTGCAGTCCTGTTCAATCGAGCGCGCAGTCGATGACGTATTGGCGCGGCTTCCCTCGCATATTCACTTGGGTTTGCCGCTGGGTCTGGGCAAGGCCAATCGCTTCGTCAACGCGCTCTACCAACGCATCAGGCAACTGCCCGAACGCCGACTGACGATTTATACCGCCCTCAGCCTCGGCCGTCCGCCGCTGGGCGAAGGCCTGCAGAGGCAGTTTTTGGAACCGTTTATTGAGCGGGTGTTTGGCGACTACATTGAGCTGGACTACCTCGCAGACCTGCACCGCAATAGCCTGCCGGACAACATCCGAGTCGAGCAATTTTTCATGCAGCCGGGCAGTCTGCTCAACAGCCCGGCAGCTCAACAAGACTATGTCAGCAGCAATTACAGCCACGCCGCGCGCGACATTAACGCCAACGGCTTGAATCTGGTGGCGCAGCTCATTGCCCGTGATCCGCAGGATGCCAGCCGCCTGAGCCTGAGTTGCAACCCCGATATCACCCTTGATCTGTTGCCGATGATCGCCAAGCGCCGGGCCGCAGGCGAGACTATCTTGATGCTGGGCCACGTGCACTGCGACCTGCCGTTCATGCCCGGCGACGCCGAGATGAACGCCGAGGATTTTGACCTGCTGATCGATGAGGAGGAGCGCACGACGCTGTTCTCCACCCCCAATATGCCCGTGAGCCTGCAAGACCACTTTATTGGCCTGCACGCCAGTACCCTGGTGCGTGATGGTGGTACGTTGCAAATCGGAATTGGCGCTATGGGTGATGCGCTGGTGGCCGCCTTATTGGCGCGTCAGGCTGACAATTCGGGCTATCGCGCCGTGCTCGACGACCTGGACATAAGCCCTTGGCACGCTCTGATCGAAGCAGAGGGGGGCATCGCACCTTTCGTCCAAGGCTTGTACGGTTGCAGTGAAATGTTTGTCCACGGGCTCATGGTTTTGGTGGACGCGGGCATCGTGCGGCGCAAGGTGTACCCGGACGCCGAACGTCAGGCGCTCGCCAACGCGGGCATGCTTGACGAGAGCCTGCACACTGACGGGGTGTGCGTGCATGGCGGCTTCATCCTCGGCCCGGCGAGTTTTTACCAACGCCTGCGGGAGGTGCCTCACAGCAAACGCAGCGAATTCAACATGACCGCCATCAGCTTTATCAACGAGCTGTACGGCCATGAAACATTGAAACGCCTGCAACGCCGCAACGCGCGCTTTGTGAACAGCGCGTTCACCATGACCCTGCTCGGCGCCGGGGTGGCCGATCAACTGCAAGACGGCCGCGTGCTCAGCGGCGTGGGCGGGCAATACAACTTTGTCGCGCAGGGGCACGCCCTGCATGATGCCCGCTCGGTCATCATCCTGCGCAGCTGGCGCGAATCGGGCGGGGAGGTGAGCTCCAACATCGTTTGGGAATATGGCCACTGCACCATCCCGCGTCACCTGCGCGACATCGTGATCACCGAATACGGCATCGCTGATTTGCGCGGCAAGACAGACCGCAAAGTCATCGAAGCCTTGCTCAACATCACGGACTCACGCTTTCAGACCGCACTGATCGAGCAGGCTCAGCACATCGGCAAGCTGCCCAACGACTTTTGCCTTGATCCGCGCTTCGCCAACAACAGCCCGGAGCGCTTGCAGGCCATTGCGGCACGCCATCCGCACCTGTTCCCGGAGTACCCGCTGGGCTGTGATTTCAGCGCGCAGGAGCAAGACCTGCTGCGAGCCCTGAACTGGCTCAAAAGCAAATTCAAACTCACGCAGATCTATGAGCTGGGCAAGGCCACCTTGGACGCACCGGCACCCCACGCCTTCCCGGAACACCTGGAACGCATGCAACTGGCCACGCCCACTGGCCTGCGCGAAGAGTTGTATCAACGGTTGCTGCTGGCGGGCTTACAGGCAACCGCCAAGCCGCGCTGAAACAACGCAGGCACGCACGCTTTTTAGCCGCTGGCGGCGCACTGCCGTGGCCAGCCGCTAAAAAGCAGCGCCTTACTCGATAAAGGTCACTTTGCCGTCAGTCAGGGACTTGACCCGTGCCAGCGACTCAACGCGATAACCCTGGGCGTCCAGTTCGGCGCGGCCGCCCTGGAACGACTTCTCGATCACGATGCCCAGGCCCGCAACGGTCGCACCGGCTTGCTTGATGATCGAAATCAGGGCCTGCGAAGCTTTGCCATTGGCCAGGAAGTCGTCGATCACCAGCACGCGGTCGGTGCTTTTGAGGTGACGCGGCGAGATCGCAACGGTGCTTTCGGTCTGCTTGGTGAACGAATAAACGGTCGCCGTCAGCAAGTTCTCAGTCAGGGTCAACGACTGGTGCTTACGGGCGAAAATCACCGGCACGCCCAGGTTCAAGCCCGTCATCACCGCAGGGGCAATGCCCGACGCTTCGATGGTGACGATCTTGGTGATGCCCGCATCTTTGAACAAACGCGCGAACTCGTCGCCGATCTCTTTCATCAATTGCGGATCGATCTGATGGTTCAAAAAGGCGTCGACCTTCAAAACCTGATCGGAAAGCACGATGCCTTCTTCGCGAATTTTCTTGTGCAGTGCTTCCAACGTAACGTCCTCAAATAGCGCTTATGCGCTGAAGGTAGAGTGAAAAATAGTCGATTTTAGCGTTTAAGCATGGCGCGTATATCGGCCAATGCCGTATTTCCGCGAACCGCTTTGACTTCGGTAGGGGTGTCGTCGTTACCTTCCCAGGCCAAATCGTCCGGGGGCAGCTCATCCAGAAAGCGGCTAGGCGCGCAATCAATGATCTCGCCGTACTGTTTGCGCTTGGCGGCAAAGGTAAACGCCAGCGTCTGACGTGCGCGGGTAATCCCGACGTAGGCCAGGCGCCGTTCTTCTTCAATGGTGTCGGCTTCAATGCTGGAACGGTGCGGCAGGATTTCTTCTTCCATGCCCATGATGAACACGTAGGGAAATTCCAGGCCTTTGGACGCGTGCAAGGTCATCATCTGCACGCCTTCGGCGCCGTCTTCCTCTTCCTGCTGGCGTTCGAGCATGTCGCGCAACACCAACTTGCCAATGGCCTCTTCGATGGTCATGCCGCCGTCTTCGTCTTTTTCGAGGGTGTTTTTCAACGCCTCGACCAAAAACCAGACGTTGGCCATGCGGTAATCTGCCGCTTTCTCGCTCGAACTGTTGGTGCGCAGCCAGTTCTCGTAATCAATGTCCATGATCATGCTGCGCAGCGCGGCGATCGGGTCTTCACCCGCGCACTGCTGGCGGATGCGGTCCATAAAGCGCTTGAAGCGCGCCAGCCGGTCGGTGTAACGGGTATCCAGGTGTTCGCCAAGGCCGATTTCGTCGGTAGCGGCGTACATCGAAATTTTGCGCTCTGTGGCGTAGTTGCCGAGTTTTTCCAGGGTTGTGGAACCGATTTCCCGGCGCGGCACGTTAATCACCCGCAGGAAGGCGTTGTCGTCATCCGGGTTCACGATCAAGCGAAAGTAAGCCATCAGGTCTTTGACTTCCTGACGCCCGAAGAAGCTGTTACCACCGGACAGACGATACGGAATCTGATGGTGCTGCAATTTCAGCTCAATCAGTTTGGCCTGATAGTTCCCGCGATAGAGGATCGCAAAGTCGCTGTAGGGCCGATCGGTGCGCAGGTGCAAGGTGAGGATTTCAACCGCCACGCGCTCGGCTTCAGCGTCTTCGTTTCGGCAGCGAATGACCCGCACTTCGTCGCCATGGCCCATCTCGCTCCACAGTTGTTTCTCGAACGCGTGCGGGTTGTTAGAAATGAGCACGTTGGCACAACGCAGGATACGGCTGGTGGAGCGATAGTTTTGCTCCAGCATCACCACTTTCAGGGACGGGTAATCGTCCTTGAGCAGCATCAGGTTTTCCGGGCGGGCGCCGCGCCAGGCGTAAATCGACTGGTCGTCATCGCCCACCACGGTGAACTGGTTGCGCGTGCCGATCAGGTACTTGACCAACAAGTACTGGCTGGCGTTGGTGTCCTGGTATTCGTCCACCAACAGGTAACGGACCTTGTTCTGCCACTTTTCGAGGATGTCGGCGTGTTCTTCGAACAGCTTCACTGGCAACAGGATCAGGTCGTCAAAGTCCACTGCGTTGTACGCCTTGAGCGTGCGCTGGTAGTGGGTGTAGACGATAGCCGCCGTCTGCTCTTTGGGGTTGCGGGCGTCTTCAAGGGCTTTGGCGGGCAGGATCAGGTCGTTTTTCCACGAGCCGATCATGTTCTTGATTTCATCGACCCCGTCGTCGCCCGCGTACTCCTTCTGCATGATGTCGGTCATCAACGCTTTGACGTCCGCTTCGTCAAAGATCGAAAAACCCGGCTTGTAGCCCAGCCGCGCATGCTCCTTGCGGATGATATTGAGCCCCAGGTTGTGGAACGTACTCACCGTCAGGCCTCGGCCCTCGCCCTTTTTGAGCAATGTGCCGACCCGCTCCTTCATCTCGCGCGCCGCCTTATTGGTAAAGGTCATGGCGACGATGTACTGGGCGCGGATGCCACAGTTCTGGATCAAGTGCGCGATTTTGCGGGTAATCACGCTGGTTTTGCCCGAGCCCGCGCCGGCGAGCACCAAAAGAGGGCCGCCGACGTAGCTCACGGCTTCTTGCTGCCGGGGATTGAGTCGGGACATGACGAGTCAGGGGGTCGTATCTGAAAAGGGCGGGCATTTTAACAGGCTGAGCAAATATTGCTGCCACTCTGCGACAGTGTGACGTAGCACTCTGTCTAAATTTGCTGCTTTTGTTACTTTCGCGCAGGATGCCGGGCGAATTTGCGGCTAACGTTCGATGTAGGCCGCCAACCTGTATTTGATAACCAATGTCATTTGCCAATGATCGTTGGCGCGTCATAATGCCCACCGCCTGAAATTACTGCAGAGTCTAGGGAGCCAGCTTGTCTACGCCTGTCGAACCCTTGCGTTTGCTGCTATTGGCCGAAGAGCCTTCTTGGGCAGCGTTGTTGCGCGAGTGTCTGGCGCCCATAAAAACCGTTGCTGTTCTTGTGTGCGCGCCAAATTGGGAGTCGGTCAGTTATCTGTTCGAAAACGACCGCAATGCATTGCTGCTCACAACCCCGGGTCTACAACCCGCACCCGGCCGCTGCCGACTCGCGACGATCCTGCTGCTGGAGGCTGAACCTGACGTCTCGCCGCAAGGTGTCAGCGACTGGTTCGTCGCGCCCAACCTGACGACCGATGTCGTGCGGCGCAGCCTGCGCCATGTGCGCGAGCGCGGTGTGCTCGAACACACCTTGCAGCGCCTGGCCGAAGAAGACCCGCTGACCGGCATCGCCAACCGCCAGGGCTTTCAGACCTTGCTGGCCGTGCGCCTGGCCGAAAGCGAAGGCCGCGGCATCGCCCTCGGGCATCTGGACCTGGACAACTTTCGCCACGCCAATGACGCCCTCGGCCATCAAGCGGGGGATCGCCTGATCCTGCAAGTGGTGGCCCGGCTCAAAAGTCAGCTGGAAGCGGGCGATCAGTTGGCCAGACTGGGCAGCGATGAGTTCGCTTTGTTGATCGATACCCGCCGCGCACCCGAGCGGGCCGAGCAGATCGCTGAACGTATTACCGAAGCGCTGGCCGAGCCTTACTGGATTGACGGCGAAAGCCTGTTGATCGGTTGCAGCCTCGGCATCGCCCATGCGCGGGCCAACGCGGGGGCCGATCCGTTGATGTGGCATGCGCATATCGCCATGCAACAGGCCAAGAGCACGCAAGGCTGTACGTTTCACCTGTTCAATGAACGTATCAACCGCAACGCCCGCAGCCTCGCAGACCTTGAAAGCGAGTTACGCCGCGCCCTGCGCCGCGACGAGCTGGAGCTGCATTATCAGCCGCGCCTGGACTTGGGCACCCGGCAGATAGTCGGCCTTGAAGCGCTGGTGCGCTGGCGTCACGGTGAACGCGGCCTGTTGGCCCCCAGCGAGTTTGTGCCGCTGGCCGAGCAAAGCGGGTTGATCGTGCCCTTGGGCTATTGGGTGATTTCCCGGGCGCTGCGCGACATGCAAGCCCTGCGCGAGCACGGGTTTGCGCCGCTGCACATGGCGGTCAACCTGTCGTTTCGGCAATTTCAGGACAGCCAGTTGCTCTCCACCCTCAGCCGTTTGATTAGCGAGCGCGGGGTGGAGGCGCAGTGGCTGGAATTCGAACTGACGGAGACCGCCGTGATGCGGCGCAGCGACCTGGTCAAGCAGACGATGGATGCGCTGGGGCGGCTCGGCGTGAGGTTCTCGCTGGACGATTTTGGTACTGGTTTCTCTTCCTTCGTGCACCTCAACAGCCTGCCGATTGCTTTGTTGAAGATCGACAAAAGCTTTGTCGGGGGCATGGAAAGTCGCGAAGAGAACCGCAAGCTGGTGCCAGCCATGATCAACCTGGCGCACAACCTCAAGCTGGAAGTGGTCGCTGAAGGGGTCGAAACCCCCGAGCAACTGGCACTGCTGCGCAGCTTTGGCTGCGATCAGGTGCAGGGCTACTACATCAGCAAGCCCTTACCGCTACCTGAACTGGTGACGTTCCTGACCCACGACACGGACAAGAGCCAAGTGGCCTCGCAGTAACATCGCGGGCCACACCCACCCTTACCATTTGATCGCAGCAGATTGCGCACGCCTGAGCATGCGCCGCATCTTCCACTCAAACGCCAGGGTCAGGCTGATGGCGGCGCACGCCAAGCCCAACGCCAGGCCCCACCACACACCTGCCGGGCCCCAGTCGAAGGTGAACGCAAGCAACCAGGCCAGCGGAGCGCCAATTGCCCAGTAGCAAAACAGGCCGACCAGAAAGGTCGTACGGGCGTCTTTCAGTCCGCGAATCGCGCCCATGGCGATGGTTTGCGCCCCGTCGAACAGCTCAAACCACGCGGCCACCGCCAGCAGGCTCATCGCCAGTTCGAACACCGGGCGGAACGCCAGGTTGTCGTAGTCCAGCAACAAGCCAACCAATTCCTTGGGCCAGAACCAGAACACCACCGAAAAACACAGCATGGTCACGGCCCCGGAGCCGATCCCGACACGGCCCGCCAGCCGCGCACGCAACAAATCCCCTGCGCCGTAATGCTGGCCGATACGCATAGTGATCGCGTAAGACATGCCTGCCGGAACCATGAACGCGGCAGACACAATTTGCAGTGCAATTTGGTGTGCGGCCAGTTGCGTACTGCCCATGGTGCCCATGCACAAGGCCGCAAAAGCGAACAGCCCGACTTCCACCGCGTAGGTGCCGCCAATCGGTAAACCCAGGCGCCACAGTTCGCGCAGGTACGTCATATTAAGCCGCGACAAGCCCTTGCGCAGCGGGTAGGCGTCATAAGCCGGGTGCCGGCGAATATGCCAGGCAAGCCCCAGTGCCATGCCCGTGGCCACAATCGCCGTAACCAGGCCGATGCCCATCAAGCCCAGTTTGGGCAGGCCGAACATGCCGGTAATCAGCGCATAGTTGAGCAGGAAGTTGGCCACAGTGCCGATCACGCTGATGACCATGACCGGCACCGGCCGGCCCATGGCGCTGGTAAAACCGCGCAAGGCCATAAAAGTCATGTAACCGGGCAGCGCAAAGGGCAGCAATAGCAGGAACTGGCCGGCCATTTCGACGTTGCTCGGGGTTTGCCCGAACAGCAACAACACCGGCTTGATGTTCCATAGGATCAGCGCAGCCCCCAACGCCAGCGCCCACGCCAGCCAGACGCCTGCCTGCGTGAGGCGGGTAGCACCTTCGATGTCACCCGCGCCCTGACGGATCGACACCAGCGTGCCCACGGAGGCAATTACCCCCAGGCAGAAGATCGACACGAACGAATAGCTGGCTGCCCCCAGACTGCCGCCGGCAAGCGCTTCAGGGCTCAGGCGCGCCATCATCAGGGTGTCGGTGAGGACCATCAGCATGTGCGCCAACTGCGAAGCAATCAGCGGCCCAGCCAACCGCATGATGGCCCGGAGTTCGATACGTGCAGAATGCTGTTTGGTCATCGGCTTGAATTCTTAAGATACGTTGAAAGGCTGGATTCTCGGCGCCTTCAGTGATTTAAGCAAAGGGATAAAAACGATCCATGGCATGATTAAAACTCATGCCAAATACCTTTTTGTCAGTCTGATCCTGTCGCATACATGGAATCCTCCTCATGTCTCGTAGTTTGCCTGCGCTCTATGCCTTGCGCGCCTTTGAAGCGGCCGCGCGTCACAGCTCATTCACCCGTGCAGCGGATGAGCTGTCGATTACCCAAAGCGCCGTCAGCCGTCACATCAAAACATTGGAGGCGCACTTCGCCTGCCGCTTGTTCCAGCGCAACGGCCGCACGCTGCAACTGACCGAAGCTGCACGTTTGCTGGTGCCGGGCGTGCGCGAAGGGTTCCTCGCACTGGAACGCGCCTGCACCACCTTGCGCGCTGAAGATGACATCTTGCGCATGAAGGCCCCGTCGACCCTGACCATGCGCTGGCTGCTGTCCCGGCTCAGCCGCTTCCGTCATTTGCAGGCCGGTAACGAAGTGCAACTGACCAGTGCCTGGATGGACATCGACCACGTGAACTTCAATCAGGAGCCGTTTGACTGCGCGGTTTTATTGAGCAACGGCCACTTCCCGCAGGATTGGGAAGCCACCTTGTTGTTCCCGGAGATGCTGATTCCAGTGGGCGCCGCCAACCTGATCGACGACCGGCCCTGGGACGTTCAGCGGTTGGCAGGCACGGAATTACTGCACCCCACGCCTGACCGCCGAGACTGGCGCCGCTGGCTGGACTGCCAGGGGCTGACCGGCCAGGTATCGCTCAAGGGCGGCCAGGTGTTCGACACCCTTGAACTGGGGATGATTGCGGCGGCACGCGGGTATGGCATTTCGATGGGGGATTTGCTGATGGTGGCCGAGGACGTGGCACAAGGGCGATTGAGCCTGCCGTTCCCAACCGCCGTGGCCAGCGGCGAGAACTACTACTTGGTGTGGCCAAAAACCCGGCCCGGCGGCGAGCGCTTACGCCGCCTGAGTGACTTCTTGCAGCAAGAAGTCGAGGCCATGGCGCTGCCCGACGTACAGCGGCTGGCGTGAGGCTGGCGCTCGCAGCCGCGTCTACAACAAGGTCATTGGCATTCTGAAACGGCTTGGGTGGCGTTTTTCAAAGCGTTGGCCAGGTCACTGGCGTTACGGCTGGAGTAGATGCTGCCGCCCGTATTTTCCGCAATGCAATTGGACAACGAGCTGTCACCGATATTGACCACATTCACCCGCAGCCGTGGTTGTTCGACAGCAATGCGTTGCGCCACTTTGCAGACGTTTTCATTACAGCCGTCGTCGCCGTCCACAAACATCACGATGACCGCATCGCGGTCCCGGCCATTGACCTGGCGGGCTGCCTTTTTCAGGCTGGAGGCCAGCGGCGTGCCTTCGTTGGCGTGCAGCCCCTGAATCCCGGCGATCAATTGCGGGCGTTGTGCCGCACTGAAGACCCCGTGGTCCGGCTGGCGGGCACATCCGGCAAAGGTCATCAGCCGCGTGTCGATATCAGGGTGCAAGTTGTTGATGATCCCGGTCAGCGAGGTTTTCGCTACGTCGAGCCGCGTTTGCGGGGCGAAGATTTTCACGGTCCGCGGGTCGTCATCTTCCGGCTGGGGACGGCTCTTGAAGTACCAGTCCTCATCGTCCTTGGTCGCGTTGATGTTGAGGTTCATCGAGCCGGACGTGTCGAGGATCACCACAAACTCGGGCGGCAACTCGTTGCCTGCCGGGGTTTTCGCACGGCACACAGGATGGCTCTGCACCGACAACAGGTTCATCGGCGGCAAGCGCCAATGCCACAACGCCCACAGCAACAGGCCCAGCAGCAGTAACAGTGCCAGCAGCAGCCACGGCCAGAGACGCCGCGTGCGCTGCACCACAACGGGAGCCGCCACCGGCGCAGGGGGCGGGGTCGCCACCGCAGGTTGTGGCTGCAAACCCCAGCGCACCACCACCGGATCGCCGTTGATGCTGTAGAGGTTATTGACGTCGGGCGCACCTATCAGCGTGCGCAAGCTGGCAGCCTGTTCAGGCTGGCCCCGGGTGACCAGCTCGTCGGCCAGTAACCCAAGGGTTTCCTGCCGTTGGCGATAACGTTCCAGCAGCGCCGCTTGCTGCTCTTCGCTCACGTCATGAAAGCGCATGGGCTGGCCGCCCAGTTCGGTCCACCACTCCACCACGTCACCGCTGCCGATGCGCGGGATCGCGTAGACACTCGCCACCGAGGGCGGAAAGTGCTTGAGGATCAGGGCGATTTTGGCTTTTAGCGCGTCCAGTCCTTGTGGCGTGGCGTGCTCGTCCCGGGTAATGCGCTGCATGCGGTGAATTCCTGAAAAAGACGTCGGCAGCCCTTGGCTGCCGACCGGGTGAACCAGAAGGGCTTATTCGTAACCGAGGCTGAATTGCAGCTGGTTGACCTTCTTTTGCAGAGCCTTGAGCTCTTCCTGCTTGGCGGCCAGTTGCTTGGCGTTGCCTGTGCTGGCGGGCTTGGCTTTCGCGGCGTTGAGCTGTTGCTCAAGTGAGGCGATCTGTTTCTGCACCTGCGCTTTGTTGCCGCTGCGGGTCTTGAGCGAAGCCAGCAGTTGACTCAGGGACTGGTTGAGCGCCGCCTGGGACTTCTGCTGCGCCAACAGATCGGTACGTGACACCGCCTGCTGCGCGGCAATGTCCTGGTACACCTGATGGAACATCGCGTTTTCTTGTTGGGATTTGGCCAGCGCCGCCTCGTTCTGGCGGATTTGCTCGCTGTAGCCGCCGCCCGCGTCGCAGTTCACCTTGGTGAACAGGCTCGCATCGCGGTTTGTGGCATCGCATTCACCCGGCTGGGTGGCGCAACCGGACATCACCAGCAACGCGCCAACCCCTAGCATTAATCGTACGTTCATGGTTTCAACCCAAGGTGATCGCGGAACGCTGGCTGTACAAGCCATCGACTTCTTTTTGCAGGCTGGCCACTTTCTCGTTCATCTTCGAAATATTGGCGTCGATCTGCTTCAATTCGGGGGCATTACCCTGGGCACGCTCGACTTTCACCACGTCGTTGTAGCCGGCGACTTTGGTCTGCATATTTTTGACTTCGCTGCGCAGCTGATCAATGTTGCTGTCGATCGCGGCAATCTGCTTTTGCGCCTGAGCCTTGTCGATTTTTTTGCTCGCCAGGTCGCGCTTGATCTGGGCGATTTGCGCCTTGTCATCGTTGATGACTTGTTGAGCCGTTGCGGTGCGCGTGACGACCTTTTGCGTGTCCAACTGCACGTCGCTGTTGTACTTCTGCAAGCGCTGGGTGGTGTTGGCGTATTCGCTACGACGTTGATCGACGTAATAGTTGGCCCCCATCGCCACCCCACACGCCGCCACGCCTGCAGCGATCATGCACACTGCTTTATTCCCGGAGTTGGTCAACGCACAGGTCAACACCGCAGCCCCCGCGCCCATGGCGCAGGCCTGATAGCCGGACTTGCTGAAAAACTCGGCATCAGTGCCCTGGGTCAGGCGCGGATCGGGGGCCGGGGCGCCCGCCCCCAACATGCCACTGCCGGTGCTGGCGCAACCGGTCAGCAGCAAGCTGCCCGTGAGCATAAAACTGACCAGTAATTTGGAAGAGGACCACAGGCTGCGCATCATCGTTTTTCTCCTTGTTGAAGCGGTTTTCAGGGCTTATTGGGTGACGGACTTGCAGCTGCTCAGCCAGGCGTCAGTGTCGATCTTCTGCTTTTGCAGGTAGGTCTTCTGATTGGCCCAGTGGGTACGCAGGTACGGCTTGAGTTCTTGCAGCTGTTTGTTCTGGTTGATGATTTCTTCCATCACCGGCACTTGCGGCTCAAGCAGCGGCTGGCCGTACAAGGACGCGGACTCCACCAGGCTGCTGGCGTAGTAGCGGCTGAGCTTGTGCAGACGGTCCTTTTGCTCGTCGAGCTTGCCCTTGCGCATGTCGCAGCTCGGGTCTTTGTCGTCGGATTCGCAATTGAGCGCGTAGTTTTTCTGCAAGAAGTCCAGGTAACGGCCGTCATCAAGCATCTTGGTGCACAGGAACGCGCCAAGGTTGAGGCTGGCGCGAATGGCTTGGTCGCGGGTTTCTTCCTGCTGCTGATTGCTGGCGCGCAACTGGTTTTCCAGCGCTTGCAGCTTCTCTTTGAGGGCTTTGTCTTCCACGGCGGAGGCGAGGCTGTTCAATTCCTGAACCGTGCCTTTGTCCTGCGATTTGTCCCCTTCCTGGGCGCCGGTGCCGAGCTTTTTCCAGCTCTTCTCGATGCTGCCCACGCGCTCGCGGGAGGTCAGGGTCGGTGACACCAGCACCAGCCGCAGGCCGGTGGTTTTGTTTTTTACCTGGCCGTCGGCGTTGTAGTAAGGCTCTTCCTTACGCAGCGCCGTGCGCAGGTCCGCCTGTGGCGTCAGGTAGTTGCCACCGCGCACCACGTAGCCACCGGCCTGACCGTGCTGGCGGTCCAGTTTGTTCAGGCGGAACGGTTCAAACATCATTTCGTCGGCGTTGCCGAGCATGTCGTGCAGGCCCAACGGGTTGGGCTTTTGCAGCCCCGTAAGTTGCAGCTTGCCGTTGGACGACTGCGCGCCGCCAAACCATTCGTAGGCGTTCAGGCCGTCAGGCATCGGGTAGCGCGTGTCGCTAAACTCGGCCGCGCCAACCTCCAACCCGCCACGGGCTGCGAATTCCCATTCGGTTTCGGTAGGCAGGCGCAGGAAGCCCAGCGCGCCATCTTCTTTCGGGAGTTTGTCGGCGGCATTTTTACGCAACCACAGGTTGTATTGGTCAGCGGCGTCGATCGCCTGCACCCAACTCACCGAAACGTGCGGCAGGCGCAGTTTGTTCGACGGGGCCGGGCAGGTCTCGGCGGTCAGCGCCTGATACTGCAACTGGCTCATCTCGTACTTGGCCATCAAGTAGTAACGCGACTTGTCGCTCTTGCCGCCGGTGAAGCTGCCAGCAATGAACGCCGGTCGCTTCTGCTCGACATACCCCCAGTCCGGGCTGTCCTGACCAATATTGATCGGGTAATCGTCCAGCGGGCCGGTGACCGGGATGAACACCTTGCGAAACACCATCGAGCCGTCGCACGGCATCGGCAAGACCACGTCACTAGCGTCGGGCGCAGGGTTGAAATACTTCTCGTCCCAGCCTGCCGCCGAAGCATCAAGCAGGTAACCGAAGCTCAGGGATGCGAGCAACACAACACGTTTATAGCTCACGCAAACTCTCCGCAGGTTGGATGCTGATGGCCCGCAGCGCACCGATCACGGCGACCAGTGCAGCGACCAACAGTGCAATCAGCAGGGCAGCCAGCCCGTGCCAGACAGTGATGTGACAAACAAAGGTTCCCGTGGCCTGGCTGCTGCCGAGCAGGTGGTCGAACAGCACGCTGCCGATGCCATAAAAAGCCAGGCCACCGGCATAACCCACAAGGCTCAACAGCAGCGCCTGGACGATGACAAACCCCGCCACCGCCGGGCTGCTGAAGCCGAGCAACCGCAGCACGGCGAGGCTTTTGCGCTTGCGGTCGATGTTGGCCAGAAACGCGCCAATCATCGAGGCAATGCAGCCGATCAGCGCCGCCCCGGCGATCACACCGAAGATCAGCCCCAGTACGTGGTTGATGGCTTTGACGTTGTCGATATCGGCCAGACGGCTGGCGGTTTCGATGTTCTGCCCGTTCAACCAGCGCTCCAGCGGCGCAACGCCATCCACGTCGCGGGCGTACACCCGGGCCCTGGCGTACAGCGGTTGCAGGTTGCCTTGCGGTTTGCCGGTGTCGAGGCCGAACGCGGGCACCTGATAACCGTCGCGAAAACGCTCCAGCGCCAGCAGCAGGGGCGGCGCGACAAACCCTGCGGCCCGGCCGAAGCGGGCAGCATCGAGCACCGCGACCACCTGCAAAGTCAGTTCGCCACGTTCATTAATACCGTCCAGACGACGGGTTGCGCGCAAACGCACGCTGTCACCGACCTTGGCCTGCAAGCGTTGCGCGGCGCGATCGCTGAGGATCACTTGCTGCCCGCCAAGGCTGATCTGCGGCACGTTGAGCAATGGGTCTGCGGCCTCACTGGGGATGATCTCCGCGTTTTCGACAAACCGCTGCATGCCCATCAGCAAGTCGGCCTGCGTATTAAGCGAACGGGTCTGGCCGATGGCAAAGCCGACCTCGGGCTGCTGGCGCAAACGCTCGATCCAGGCCGTGTCGTAGTTGCCACTGCTGAGCATTTTCACTTCGAGGTTGCGCGGGTCGCTGAGCAGTTCGTTCTGCAACTGGCTGACCACGCCATGCTTGAGGCCGAACAACAGCAACAGCGGCGCAATCACCGCCACCAGCGAGGCGGCGATGCAGAACGACACTTTGCGGTCATGCCAGAGGTCGTCGACCGCCAGCTTACCGAGCAGGCCGAGACGGCTAATCCATAGCTTCAAACAGCGTTTCTCCCTGACGGCTGATCGCGCCCAGGCGCGGCAAGCCGAAGTCGCGCACCAGCGCCCAATCGTGGGACACCACCAGCGCGCTCAAGCCCAGTTCGTTGACCAGACTCAGCAACAATTCAAACAAGCGCCGGGCGCTGTGGGGGTCGAGCGCGGCGGTCGGTTCGTCAGCCAGCAACACCTGCGGCTCATGGGCGATGGCCCGCACGCACGCCACACGCTGGCGCTCGCCGATGGACAAGGCCTGCGGCAGTTTGTCGAGCAAGCCGTCAAGGCGCAGCGCCTGCACGGCACGGTCCACCTGCGCGCTCTCAGCAGGCATGCCGAGCAGGCGGCGGGGCAGGCTGATGTTGTCGCGCACGCTCAAGAAGGGCAGCAAGCCGCCGCTTTGCAGGATGAAACCCAAGTGCCGCGAGCGCACGGCCGCCAGGCCGGACTGATCATTCGCGGCTAGCATCTGCGCGATGTCCAGTGAAGCCGTCGCCGGGCCGAGGTGAAAGCGGCCCAGTTCCACGGGTTGCAACAGCAAGCCGATGGCTTCCAGCAAGGTGCTTTTGCCGCAACCGCTTTCGCCGGTGATGGCCAGAATGTCGCCGGGCTTGACCTGCAATGTCGGCAAACGCACGTTGTGCGCCTGTGCGCCGCTGCCACGGCGCACCCACATGTTCTGAATATCGAGCATGGGCGCCCCGTTAAGGCATCATTTCCAGCGGCACCGGGTACACGTTGTCCCGCGCATCGCTGTCTTTGGCCAAGGCTACCCAGCGGTCCACGTCCGCGTTGTAACGCTGGTAGTGGCGCAGCTTGGTGCTCAAGTTACGAATGAAGCGTTCTTGCGCCAGACCGTCCCAGCTCTTCCAGGTTTCTTCGTCCAGGTTGAGCACTTCGCTCTGGTACGGCAGGTCTTCGAGGTACTCACCGAGTACGCCCATGTCCGCCAGTTTGGCGGTGCCGTTCTGTTTGAGCTGGTTGGGGTCGGCGCCCATGGTCGCGGCCACTGAACGCAGGCGATCGAACATGTCCGTTGGCGAGATCAGCCCCTCGTTGGCCGCGTCCAGAATCTGCTTCATCACGTCGCTCAAATCGCTGAGCTGGGCTTTGGTCAGCAACACCCGCACATCGGTGGTAGGGATGTTTTGCTTGATCAGGTCACGATCCGTGATCCACGCCTGAAACACGGGCGGCGCCTGGCTATTGGTTTTTTCACCCAGATACGCCAGTTGCATGGCATGGCCAATCAAGGCCGCGTCATCAAGCATTTGCTGTTCGGCCGGGTCTTTCTGAGCCGTCACATCCTGTTTGGCATTCAACGCGCTGCCAATGGCGTCTTCACCCATGTAGGCGGCCTTGACCTGCGCGGTGATGGCACCGGCGAGGGCATCGACCTTCTGGCCAAACGCCTGCACATCACCGGCATTGACCGGGTAGTACAGCGACGTATTGGTGCCGGGGTAGGTCGACAAGTTCTGGTACTGCGCCTCGGCCTTGCCGTGATCTTTGATCCCGGCCGGGGTTTTCAGGTGCAAGGTGTAAATCGCCACGCCGGGGTTGGCCGCTTCAAGGCGAACTTGATCGGCACTGAGCCCGGTGCTGCTGAGTTTGTCATCACCCTCGAGTGCACCCGCATCGGTAATCAACACCACATAACGTGCGCCGAACTGCGACCAGTCGACTTGCTCGATGCTGTGCATCACGCCTGCATACGCGTCTTCGTCGAAGCTTTTGCTGGAAACCTTGGCCTGTTTGAGGTCAGCAACCTTGGCCAAAAAGTCTTCACTGCCGGTGACCTTGTTTGGGTCGGCGTACATTTTGGTGACGTACTCCAGCCCCGGTACCGCTTTGGTGTTGGAGCGAAACGCCACCAGACCGAATTTGACCTGGTTGCCCAGGTTTTCGCTTTCGATCTGTTTGTACACCTTGCGAATCGCTTCGCGGGTGCGGTCGATGTAGGGGTCCATCGAGATGGTGGAGTCGATCACAAACACCACGGCCGCGCTGAACTCTTTCAACTGGCTGGCTTTCGCTGCGCCCGCCTCGGCGGCGTTGGCCGCAGCGGCTTGCACCGGCTTGTCATCGGCCTTGCTCACCGACGCCACGTTGAGCAACCGCGTGCGGAAGCCTTCTTCGGTCATCACTTCCTCGCCGCTCAACACGGGCAGCAGGTAGAACTGCTTGTGCAGGTCGACGAAGTATTCAGGCTCTTGGGCCAGCACACCCGGCGCCAGCGTGCCCTGTTTGAGCTTGGCCCGCAGCGGCGCCACTTTGCTTACCGGATCCGGCGCATCGAGGATGCCCTCAAGCATGGCGCGGTCTTTGAAAAACATCAGGCGGTCACGGTTGGCCGGGTTGGTGAAGGCCAGCGTGAGCTGCATTTTCCAGTCGGTGGTGCAACTGGCTGGTAGCCAGCCGATGGTTTTGCCATAGCTGTCAGGGCCGACCTTGAGCCACTCTGCGTTGGCAGCCTGCGCACGCTCGTACACGTAAAAACGACTGAACGTGGGCTGCGCGGCGCCTGCTTGACCTCCCGCGCTGCTGCTGAGAGTGCAGCCCGGGGTGGTCAGTACGCGCTGGAACAGGGTTTTCTTGCCTTCCTGAATCAGCGGCTTGTCATCGGCGTGGGCCAGCGAGCTGCCCATGCACAGGGCCAGCAGGGCGCTGGCGGCCAAAGCAAAACGGCTCACGGCTTCAACTCCTCAAAGCGCGCCTTGGCGTCGGCATTGTCCGGGTCCTGGCTGAGAATGGTTTCGTACCAGTACGCCGCCGTGGCTTTGTCCGGCTCAGCAAAGCAGGTGCTGGCCTGATGGAATTTCGGGTCGTATTCGTGGGCATAGGCCGTGGCGATTTGCAGATCACCGGCCTGAGCACGGTTGGCGTACAGCCGCTGGGCCACGCCGCAGTGGTTATTGGCCTTGGCGACGTTGATGATTTCCAGCAGCTCAGCGCTGCCTGGCGCTTTTTTGATACACGTTTGCACAAACGTCAGCTCGGGCAAGGTGCTCATGCTGTCCAGCGTGCACGCTTCGGCGCCGGTGGGTACAGGTGCGGGTTCAGGCGTTTGCACCACCGGTTTGTCACCCGCCGGTGCTTCGGCCGCCGGTTCTTTGTTCAACCACCACCAGGCGCCCACCGCAATGGCCGCCAACACCACCAGGGCGATGATCAAAGGCAGCACCCAGGCTTTTTTGCGAGGCGCAGCAGGTGCAGGCGGTGCCGGCTCTGGCTCGGGCTCCGGTGTAACAGGCTCAACCACCGGTTCCGGCTCGGCCACTGGCACCGGCACCGGCTCTGCAGGGGCTGCCGGTGCCCTCGGGGCGGCGAGCTCGCCGGTGTCTTTGTGCTCAGGCAGTTTTTCTTCGGTGTTCGCAGAGGACGGTTGCAAGCCGACGGCCGGTTTAAGCACCCCACGGTCGCTGTGTCCGCCGCCGCCCTGCTCGCGCAGTTCGATCATGAACTGGGCATTGGCCCCGCCTTCAAGTACCGGGTCGATCAGTTGCGGGCCGACCACGGTTTCCAAGTCTTCTTCGCTGGCACCCACGCTAAAGTGCGCGACCTTGAACCAGTACGGGCTGTTGCTCCAGTGCTGGTCGCCCTGAAGGAAGTGGCCGTCCTGATTGCGCTGGATGGAAAACTCCAGGCACTCATGGCCGCCTTGCCATTTTTTGACCGACAGACAGCCCTGGCCAGCGATATGGGGTTGCAGCTTGAACAAGTCGACTCGAATTGGCATTGCTTATCTCGCAGGGAAAGTCTTGAGCACGTGGCCCAAACGTTCATTTTGTTCTGGAGTGATTTCATTACCGGAGCCATGCCCGGCGTTTTCCATCGTGATGTAGGCCACACCGCTCAGCCAGTCGCCCAAAAACTGCTGCGCCTGATTCGCCGGTTGCGCCGGCAGAATTGGCAGTTGGTCCGGGGCCACGTCGCCGTAAAACGCAAACAGCGCATCACGATTGCCCGCATGGCTTTTCGGGCGCTCAGCCAGAGGCTTTTGGGTGTAACCGAACCAGGCCACGAAGTCGCTCAATACGCGTTGCACTTCCAGCACCTGGCGTTCAACCATCTGATCGCGGCGCGACCCGCTTTGCGCCCGCTTGAGCACAGCGTCGCGCAGCTGACCCGGCAAATCGAGGCGATAGCCGCTGGTGATGAGTTCGTCCACCAGGGCCTCAATCGACGGTTTGTCGAGTTGCAGCACATCCATCAAGCCCTGACGGCCGGGAATCGCACGCAGGTAGGCAATCCAGTCTTTGAACACCGCACGGGCGAACTTGTGCTCGTTGCTCTGCAGCTCTGGCGCCTTGTTGCCCTCGGTGGCCGCCGCAACGGGCGCATCGAAGTCCACCGACAGATCACCAAAGCTGTCGCCAAAATCAAAGTCGCTGCTCGGCGCGTAAATCTGCGGTTTTTTCTCAACCACTTCGGCGTCATCTTCGGCGTGTTCGCTGTCGTCTTCGTCATACACGCCGTTGAGGTACAGCTCGCGGATGTCTTCGCTGGGCAGTTGCAAGGTGTTGATCAGCTCACCCAACACCGGACCACGGCGCTTGAGCTGGGCCAGAATCATCTGCGCCTGTTCGCGCTTGGCAGCACTGGCGTCGTCGCCATCGGCCCGGTACAAGCGGCTCAAGGCCTTGAGCGTGTCGCCGTTGAGGGTCTGGTCCAGTTGTTCGCGAATACGGCTGAGCTTGAACTCAAGCCCTGCCAGTTCGCTGAAGCTTTCACTGAAACGGGTGATGCCGCCATCGTTGAGGGTCAGCATCGCGTCCCACGCCTGATCGACGTCTTTGACGTGCTTGCTCACCAGCTCGGCCTTGGCGAAGGTCTTGCGCATCAGCGTCAACTGCTCGCCGCAGCTGTCGGAGAATTGCTGCTCGTCCTTGCCCACAAGGTTGATAAACGGCGTCGGCATACGCGGTTTACGCACCAGATAGGTGTTGTTGAACGCCTGGTCGTTCTTCCAGTTGGCCATCCACGGGAAGCTCTTGAAGCGCTCCAGCATGGTGCGCGTCATCATGCCTTCCCACTCTTCGTCCAACTGAAGCGCGGATTTTTGCAGGGACTGGGCGATGCACTTGTCGAACATGGTCAGGGCCCAGATCAGGCCGGTCGCACGGCCCGCACGCTCTTGCGCGGTCTTGCCCTGAGTGACTTCAATCCAGCGGCTGAGCACCGGGCCTACGTCATTCACGTCGCTCTGGTTGGTGGAACCGGTACACACCACCAGCGCGTTCATTTCCTGATCGTCGGTGTAGCGTTCGAACAGGTAGGCCACCTTGCCCCGCAGGATCAATTGCGAGACCGAGTTTTCCTGACCGTTTTCGCTGGAGATGCTGCTGATCTGACGTCGCCCGCGGTAGCCGGGGAAGTCGAGCAGGTCGACTTGTTCAACGATTTTCGCGTTCGGGGTTTCAACCAGCCGAAAGGTCATTTCCGCCGTCAGCGCCGCCAGTTGGGCGATCGGCAGGGAGTTGGGGTTCTGCAGGCGGCCGTCGGTGAACGGACGCACTTCGACTGGCAGATCCTGCGGGCTGCCGAAGCGCTCCAGGATGTCGACGCTCATGATGCTGTTGCGGCGGCTGTATTCGTCGCCCTGACGCTCCACCAGTACCGAGAGCGGCGCAAACACCGTCGCCGGCATGCCGAGGCGGTTCAGCGAACCGGCCAATTGCTGGTACACACGGGTCAGCGCATGTTGCTCGCCCCACAGGATCGAGAACAGCTCGCCCCGTTCCTGAAAGTTCAGGCGCGGCGCCAGCTTGATCACTTTGGGCCAGTAGTGATGGGTCAGTGCCTTGAGGGATTTTTCGAAGCTCTTGTTCAGGTAGTCGAGCAGCGAGACCACGTCGTCAGCGCTGACACCTGGCTGCAAAGGCCCGGTTTCACGGCCTTCGAACGGCTTGAGGGCTTTGCGGATGCACTCTTCGTCGATGACGTAATTGACCTTTTCCTGATCAAAGTCCTTGAACCAGGTGTTGGCCAGAATCTTCGCCAGCTCAATTTCGTTAAACAGTTTGAGCTCGACCGGGAAGTTATCGTCTTCGCTCTTTTTCGCCAGACGGCTGAAACGCGTGACCAGCCCGGTGGCTTCTTTACCGCCACCGCCAGGGTTCACGTGCTCGATAAAGTCCATGCGCTGAGTGCCAAAATCGGTTTCCAGCGTGCCTTTGGGGCCTGCGGCGAGGGCCGAAATCAGAAAGGACTTGCCCGCCTGCGACAAGCCGAAAAACCCGGCCGTCATCGGCGTGGTCGCCACACGGCTCAGGCTCTTGGCCTGATTGCGCGCCTTGTGCAGTTCCAGGCTCAGCTTGTCGGCTTCGCTGTCCAGACGCGGAGCGGTGACGCGGGTTTTCTCCACCCAGTCCAGCGCCTGACCGGCACCTTCATACACCGCTGCCCAGCTGTCTCGCAGGGCTTGTTGCTCAGGGGTCAGAATGCTCATTTGCGTTTTACGCTCCCGCTGTCCAGCCAATACTTGTTGTCACTCAAGCCCGCTACCAGCAACGTGTTGAGTTGCAGCACCAGATCGGTCTTGCGGAACGATTTGTCGGTGTTGGATTCCACCAGGTCGATGCTCAGCAGGTCGCTGAGTTGTTCCTGGCGCTTCATCTGTGCGGTCGGCTCAAGCACTTTGAAGGTGACGTTGACCACCGGCATCTCGCCTGCAACCAAAGGCCGCGCTTCGGAGAACCGCTGACGCCCCGACGGCGTGAAGCTCAGGGTGTACAGCGGCGAAGCGGACCAGCGCTCGGCCGCCAGTTGGCGGAAACCCAAGCGCATGTCACCGCGCATTGCCAACGCGGGCGTACGGGCGTCGAGGCCCTCACCGATTTCAGGTAGCACGATGCGCCCGTCCGCCGATTTCAGGTCGCGGTACAGCACGTCGGCGTCGGTGATGATGTTGCTCAGGTCGATCACGCCCATGTGCTTGATCGTCGAGTAGGGCTTGAGCGCCGAAGAGCGGAAGTAGAAGTTCGGCACGCTGTGGTTGGCGCACAGCAGGCACAGCATGGCGCCCACCGAGGCGGTGCTTTTCGGGTCGTCGATCAGGCCGTTCTTGTGGAACGGGTACCAGCCGCCGGTGCGGTAGTTTTGCAGCGCGAGGATGCGGCCCGGTGGCAGCGGCAGCATTTTACGGATAAACGCCTGAATGCCCGGCAAGCGGGACGGGCGACCGGTCAACAGCAACATGTCGCACGGGTAGTGGGCGATCACTTCACACAGCGCACCGAGGATTTTGGTGATGTTGATCTTGCCGTTGAGGAACGCGCCATGCATTACCTGCAGGTCAAAGGTGATGGGGGTCTTGAGCAGGTCGAAATCGGTCTGGCCCCCCAGCTCACGGCGAACCGCGCTGTTCACGTAATCGAGCACGCTCTGGCTGATGGCGTCTTTGCCGAGCAGTTGCAAGTAGGTGTGGGTGCTGGCAACGACCGGGAACTCCGGGTTGTAGAGCTCGTAGTGACGCAGCAGCTCCAGCCCCAACGGGGTGAACACCTGCAGGTTCAGTTGCTGGCGCAGCACCATGTCTTGCGCACTGCCGGACTCGGCGCCGCACAGGCGCGACATGAGCGAAGCCGGGGCTTTCACGCCAGCGTCCTGCAAGGCTTTCTCGAAGCTGGGCAGGATGAACTCCTGGATCACGTCGAGCAGGATGTCGTCGCCCGCCACCTTGAAGCCATCACGGAAACGCTGTTCCGGCACGATGTGCACGTTACTGCCGCTGGTGGCGTTGCCCGCCCGGTCCAGCCGGTAGTCAGTAATGACCAGATCCGTGGTGCCGCCACCGATGTCGATGGTGGCCAGCGTGATGCGCTCACGATCTGTCTTGCCGGGGCGCGAGATGGCGTCGAAAAACTCTTCGGGGTGGCCCGCAAAGTTTTCGTTCACTTCGGTGTAGAGGTACACCAGTTGACCGCACGAGGCCTCGTCCCATTCCACGCGTACCTTGGGCAGCGGCGTAGTGGACGGCGCGGCGTCCTGATCGTAGGGGTCCAGTTCATCGGTCTGCCAGTTCAGGCTCTTCCACACCAGGCCGATGGCGTGGCGCATGCGTTTCTCAAGGATACTGCGCTCAGCCTGCGGCATGCCCGGCGGCACGGTCAGGGTGATGCTGTTCAGACGACGGGGCACGCGGGTATGGCCCTGACGCGAGCGCTGGGCAGGGCTGTTGATTTGCATCAGCGCCTGCGCCAGCACCTCGGCCAGCATGAAGGTCATCAGCGAACTGCGCGAATAACGCGGCATGAACACAGGCAGTTGCTCGTCAGGGTTGAGGCTGTACAACGCGTCGCCGGTCTCGTTAATCAAATGCGAAAACGGGGAGGCCGTGGCGAACGGTTCCTTGTCGGTCTTGACGTAGGCACAGTTGAAGCGCCAGCCGTGGTCGTAGGTGTTCTCATCCCACAGATAGCGCTTGGGGCTCGACAGCCCGGTCGATCCTTCAGTGCCACGGCGGCGGCTGGCCAGGCGCCCGGCCTCCTTGCCGACGCGGGCGATGGTGGCCCACTGGAACGCATCGTGACGGCCGCTTTTGACTGAGCAATGGTCCTTGCCGAACGACGCTTGCGCGAACTCGACGCGGCTTTCGAAGGCGTCGTTGTAGGTGTGCTCAGGGGTAATCAGGTCGCGCAGCTCAAGCACATAGTTGTCCTTGAGGCCCGAGCCGGTCTGGCCGTGGTCTTCGATGAGAATCCCGCAGGTGCGCGAATTGCCGACGTCGAGTACCAGGTCCACCGGAATCGGCGGCGTGACACCGCTGCCGTGGCTCGCCACAACCTTGAGCTCCGGCACATTGACCTGCGGCGGCGGGGTGTTGTTGTCACGGGTGGTGCACGGCTCCATGAACAAGCTGAGCAGGTTCAGGTAGTGCGCTTCGGGCCAACCGTCCTTGATGTCTTTTTCCAGCTCGTCGCGCGGGGTTTTCGGGTTGCCTTCCTTGAACACTTCCAGCAGCCATTCCTTGACCCAGATCTGATCGAGGAACCAGCGCGCCTGCTGCGGCTTGCACGCCAGCTTGAAAGTGACGCCCGAACTGGCGTCGTCCTTGTTCGGGCCCAAATAGAGGCTGCCGTCGTGCTTGTCCATGGTGCGGGTGTCGAATGCCAGCGTCAGGCGATGGGTGTTGCCATCGACATCCGGCTCGGCCAGACGCACCAGACGCATGCGCGACCAGTTGGTCGGGCCTTGGTCAAAGGTGAACGGCGGGCGATGACGGAACACAGGAATCGGCAGCCAAAGCCCGTCGTAGAGCTGCAGGCTGCTGTCCATGCTGATGTTCAGGGTGCTGCGCGCTTCGACGGTCTTACCCGGCTCGCTCTCGTAAAAGTAGCTGGTCATGCCGTTGCGCTCGCCTTCTTCAAGGCGGCACAGCAAACCATTGGTCAGCGGCGCGAAGTCACCGGACGGCAGTTTTTTCGGGTCCAGTCGCAGGGCGAAATCCATGAACTGGACGCCGGTGTCACCCACGAGGATGACGGTGTCTTCAAATTGGGTAACTTGAGGCAGCATGTCAGAGTCTTCCGGTCATTATTCGCCCGTCTGGCGCATGGAGATGGGGAATTTCTTGTCTTCGTAAACGCCGGTGCAATCGGCAATGCTCTGGGCACCCTGACGGCAATCGACTTGCGGCATTTCGTAACTGCTGCCGTCACTGCACGCCGCCTGGCCCTGGCTATTGATCGCCAGGCTGCCACCTTGCATCGCTGCCGACACAGGGCCGGTGCAGTTGATGCCGTTGGCCTTGCGCACAATCACCTCGCCCTTGCCATCTTTGAACTGGTATTCAAGGCGCAGTGGCTTGCCGGTATTTTTGTCTTGAATGCCTGCACCTGCACGGTAATGGCCGTTGAGGAAGTCCGCGTTACCATCGGGGCTGTCGGCCGGAATGGTCAGCGGTTCACCGGGGACACTCGGGGTTGTCGGCGCTTGCGGATCTTCAGGGATCTGCGGCGGGGCAGGCGGCGTTTGATCGGCCGGTTCGGTCGCATCCGGCGCCGATGGCTCGTCTGCGTTGGCAGGCGGCGCGGTGTCAGGCTCAGGTTCAGGTTGCGGCTGCGCTTGCTCAGGCAGGGGCTCAGCAGGGCGCTGCGCATCCGGCACGATGGGCAGCTCACCTTTGGGCAGCGAAGCGCCCTGGCCTGCGCCCGGCACGGTGGCGCCATCATTGGGCAGCGACAGGTCGGCGTTGGTGTCAGGCTGGGGCAGCGTTACATCAGGACGGTCAAGGCTCGGCAATGTTGGCCAGGTCGGCACGGGCAAACCCAACTGGGGCGCGCAGCCGCGCAGGCCAAACAACAGTAGCAACAACAGCAACAGCAACAGCAGTGGCAACAGCCACCACCAGCGACGCCACCACGGCCGCGCCACGACGGGCAGCGGTGCCGGGGCAGGCACGGGCTCGGCAATCGGCGGCACCACGGGCGCAGGCGTGACTAGCGGTGCCGCCTGCGGGCGCAAACAGTGCAACGGGTCCATGTGGTGATCGGCACCGGGACGACGGAATCCCCAAAACGTCAGCACCGGTTTGCCATTAACCAGGTACACGTAGTTTTCGTCAGGGAACGGCAGCACATGCCCCAGCAGTTTGCCGAACACGGTGCGGTCGACAGAAGGCTTGGTGTCGCTGTGGGGATCGAGGTAAGTGGTACTGAGCTGATTGAGAAACGCCTGGAGCTTTTCCAGCTCAACCACGGCATGGCCGCGCTCATCAGGGGTGGCGCTGCTCCAGGGAATCACATCGCCGGGCAGCTCGCTGTACCAGTCAATGTTGTCACCCAGTTCATCACTTTGCGGGATGGCCAGATGCTGAGCCATTTCGGGATTCTTGCGGCGAATGGCTTCGCGTAATTGCAGTGCTGCCCGGTAAACCGGTTGTCCGGTTTCGCCAAGGGCTGTGAAATCACCGCTTTTACCACTGCGTAGAAGTGCGCCGCGCATCCGAGCTCCATCTTTAAAATTCGCGCGGTTAAACCCGGACGAGTGCCCGAACCGCTTCCTTGATTAAGCGCGAGACAGTAATGGCTAATCGACATCGGAGTCAATTAGCCATTAGCTGACAGCTATCATTTTCCGGGTTAGCGGCAGCGTTTACTGAGGATGTGAGCCGTAACTTAAGCCAAGGAAGGGATGAACAGAACGCTTTAAGCCAGTGCGCAGTGACGCTTCACCCGCTGGCCGGTCGGTATTGCAACGCTTCTGCCAAATGCCTGCGCTCGATGGACTCAACGCCTTCCAGATCCGCCAGCGTACGCGCCACTTTCAATAAACGATGTGCGGCCCGTAGCGATAACGTCATGCGCTCGCAGGCGTTTTCCAACCAGGTGTTATCTGTATCGCTCAAGCGGCAATGGCTGCGCACGCCGGGCAAGTCGAGAAACGCATTGGCGCACCCTTGGCGTCGAACTTGCCGCTCACGGGCCGCCGCCACTGACGCGGCGGCTGTCGCGGTGTTGTCTCCCGAGGACGGGAGCGGATTGAGCGAGGTGGTTTCACGGGCCACGGTCAGGTGCAGGTCGATACGGTCCAGCAGTGGGCCGGACAGCTTATTGCGATAACGCTGGATCTGCTCCGGGGTACAGCGGCATCGTCCCGTCGGCCCCCCGAGATACCCGCACGGGCACGGGTTCATGGCCGCCACCAGTTGAAAGCGCGCCGGAAAACGCATCCGGTCTCGCGCCCGCGCAATCACAATAAAACCTGACTCCATAGGCTCTCGCAAAACCTCCAGCACCTTGCGATCGAACTCAGGCAGTTCGTCAAGGAACAAGACCCCATGATGGGCCAGCGTGATTTCACCGGGCTGTGGCTTAGAGCCGCCACCGACCAAGGCTGGCCCGGACGCCGAATGATGGGGCTGACGAAACGGGCGTTGGGGCCAACTGCTCAGCGGTACATGACTGGCCACCGACTGGATGGCTGCGACCTCCAGCGCTTCGGGCTCATCAAGCGGCGGCAATAAGCCGGGCAAGCGACTGGCCAGCAAGGTTTTACCGGTGCCGGGCGGGCCTGTGAACAGCAGGTTATGACTGCCAGCAGCCGCGACCAGCAAGGCGCGCTTGGCCGACAACTGGCCTTGTACGTCACTCAGGTCGGGATACGGCTTGCTCACCTGCAGCAGGCCGCTGGCGCTGTAAGGTTCCATCACGGCACGGCCTGCAAAGTGCGCGACCACTTGCAACAAATGCTCGACCGCAATCACCGTCAGCCCGGAGGCCAGGCACGCTTCCTCGGCATTGGCCTGGGGCACCACCAGCGCACGCCCCGCGGCCCGCGCCGCCAGTGCAGCAGGCAGCACGCCTTGCACCGGACGAATCGCACCCGACAGGGCCAACTCGCCTAAAAACTCGACGCGTTCCAGCGCCGTGGCGGGCAGTTGCCCACTGGCGGCCAAAATGCCCAGCGCAATGGCCACATCAAAACGCCCGCCGTCCTTGGGCAGGTCGGCGGGCGCGAGGTTAAGCGTGATACGGCGAGCCGGAAAGTCAAAGCCGGAATTGAGGATCGCACTGCGCACCCGGTCCTTGCTTTCCTTGACGGCGGTTTCGGGTAAACCGACCAGCGTCAACGCGGGCAAGCCATTGGCCAGATGCGCTTCGACGGTAACGACAGGCGCCTCGACGCCGACTTGGGCACGGCTGTGAACAATCGCCAGAGACATGACTCGTTCCTTGAGTGGGCAAAAAGCGCATCCTGCGCGAATTGACGATCAAGGGGAGGGACTCAATGGATACGGGATGTGAATGCGCGTAGCGACTCACTTACTCCGCAGGCGGCAGCAAACGGGCTTCCATCTCGGCCACTTTGGCTTCCAGCGTTTCAAGGCGGGCACGGGTGCGCGCCAGTACCACCATCTGGCTGTCGAACTCTTCGCGACTGACCAGATCCAGCTTGCTGAAGCCGCTTTGCAACAGGGCTTTGAACTGGCTTTCGATTTCGTTACGCGGCAAAGCCGTGTCGCCACTGAACAAACGTGAAGCCTGGCCACTCAGGGCATCGAGAAAATCTTTGGGCGCGAGCATGGGATTGGTCCTTAAAACTGATGGCGGCGAGTGTATCACGGGGTTTCACCCCTTACGGCGACGGGGGCATTGCACATTTGTTGAGCATGCCATCCACCTCCTGCGCACTGTTTTCGTGCACAAATTCCGCGCTTAATCCGGCCCTCTTTCCTGTACGCGCGATAACCCTCTGTAATTGCTGGATTTTCCAGACATGGCAAGGTTTCTGCTTAGACGGTGATGACTCATGCACTGATGCAGTCGCTGTGACGAAGGCAGTGCGGCAGGTGGTTCAAGGATGTTTTCGTCACCCGCGGTTAACTCAAGTTGAACGGCCTGATGAGGGCTGACGACGCGTTACAAAGCCAGACACTGCGCTTAGACTTGGGCCGGGTTTGTTTTCCTGGGGCAAGTCCACCAATTCGGGAGAAGTTTCATGAAGCTAGTCACCGCCATTATCAAGCCGTTCAAGTTAGACGACGTGCGCGAGTCGCTGTCCGAGATCGGCGTGCAGGGCATTACCGTTACTGAGGTCAAAGGCTTCGGCCGGCAGAAAGGCCATACCGAGCTGTACCGCGGCGCGGAATACGTGGTCGATTTTCTGCCAAAGGTGAAGATTGATGTCGCCATCGACGACAAAGATCTTGATCGGGTTATCGAGGCGATAACCAAGGCTGCCAACACCGGCAAGATCGGTGACGGCAAGATATTTGTGGTCAATCTGGAACAGGCGATTCGCATCCGTACCGGCGAAACCGATACCGACGCCATCTAAGCCGCCAAACCCCAACGCCCCAGGAGAAAACACTATGACTCTGCGTAAATTCGCAGGGCTCGGAGCCCTGTTGTCTGTCGTAATGCCCGGCCTGGCCGTGGCGGCAGACGAAGTGGCAGCTCCAGTCCTCAATTCCGGCGATACCGCCTGGATGCTGACCGCAACGGCTTTGGTGCTGTTTATGACCATTCCCGGCCTGGCGCTGTTCTACGGCGGCATGGTGCGCTCCAAAAACCTTCTTTCTGTGATGATGCAGTGCTTCGCCATTACGGGTCTGATCAGCATTCTGTGGGTCATTTATGGCTACAGCATCACGTTCGACACCACGGGCATGGAGCAGGGCGTCACCAATTTCAACTCGTTCATCGGCGGCTTTGGCAAAGCGTTCCTCGCAGGTGTCACGCCAGACAGCCTGACGTCGTCTACGGCGCTGTTCCCGGAAGCTGTTTTCATCACCTTCCAGATGACCTTCGCCATCATCACTCCGGCGCTGATCGTCGGCGCTTTCGCTGAACGCATGAAGTTCTCGGCCATGCTGATCTTCATGGGCGTGTGGTTCACCCTGGTGTATGCGCCCATCGCGCACATGGTGTGGAGCGGCAACGGCGGTCTGATGTGGGACTGGGGCGTGCTCGATTTCGCCGGCGGCACTGTGGTGCATATCAACGCCGGTATCGCGGGCCTGGTGGCGTGCATTGTGCTCGGCAAGCGTAAAGGCTACCCGACCACCCCCATGGCACCGCATAACCTGGGTTACACCCTGGTCGGCGCAGCCATGCTGTGGATCGGCTGGTTCGGCTTTAACGCAGGCTCTGCCGCAGCCGCCAACGGCACAGCGGGCATGGCGATGCTGGTGACACAGATTGCAACCGCTGCCGCTGCACTGGGCTGGATGTTTGCCGAATGGATTACCCATGGCAAGCCGAGTGCGCTGGGCATTGCGTCGGGCGTGGTCGCCGGGCTGGTGGCCATTACCCCCGCAGCAGGCACCGTAGGCCCAATGGGCTCGATCGTGATTGGTCTGGCGTCGGGCGTGATCTGCTTCTTCTGCGCCACCAGCCTCAAGCGCAAGCTGGGCTATGACGATTCGCTGGACGCCTTTGGCGTGCACGGCGTGGGCGGTATTGTCGGCGCCATCCTTACCGGCGTGTTTGCAGCCCCGGCTCTGGGCGGTTTTGGCACCGTGACTGACGTCGCTGCACAAGTCTGGATTCAATGCAAAGGCGTGGCATTTACCGTCATCTACACCGCAATAGTGACCTTCATCATTCTCAAAGTACTGGATGCCGTGATGGGCCTGCGTGTGACGGAGGAAGAGGAAGCAGTCGGCCTCGACCTGGCGCAACACAACGAGCGAGGCTATAACTTGTAGACCGCCTCACGAAAAAAATACCCGGCCTGCCGGGTATTTTTTTGTCCGCAATGTGGCGTTATACGCATCAAGAGAATGATTTTTCCTACACCTTTATGCAGTTATCAGATCTACGATGAAATGTAAGACGAACACTTACATCACAACTCGACTATTAGCTGCTTTGCTTTTTTCTTCAGCACGCTAGAATGCGCGCCGAAGGGCGGAGTTAAGCGCCCGGGAGTCACGAAGGCACGGATCATCTCCTCATGCTTTCAAGGTCAGCGTACCGAGCCCCGTGCTAGGCACCTGGCAAGCGTTTATTTAATGAGCGAATGCCCTTAACAGGCACTCGTAAAGTCCTACCGCCCTCAAGGGCGAAGAGGCGTAAGCCGCGGGTAATCCGGGGCTACTTTTTCACCAGCGGCGGTCCACTGTGGGCGTAGCTGGTCTATAACTAATCTGCTTTACGTAAGTCATGGGGTAGAACATGAGCGACGATGATCTGGAAAATGATGACCTCGAAGTAGGTGACGAAGACGAAACCGAAGAAGGTCTTGAAGCGGCCGCCGATGACGTGGCTGACGACGACGGTGGCGACGATGTGCCGGTCCCTGTGGCCAAAGGCAAATCCAAGGCAGCGGTGTCGGTAGATGACCTGCCCAGCGTAGAAGCCAAAAACAAGGAGCGTGACGCTCTGGCTCGCGCCATGGAAGAGTTTCTTTCCCGTGGCGGCAAGGTGCAGGAAGTCGAGGCCAATGTGGTGGCAGATCCACCCAAGAAGCCTGACAACAAGTACGGCAGCCGTCCTATCTAAGGTCTGTTGTTTACTTGAAAAGAAAGCCCGCCGTCGCTGCGGGCTTTTTTGTGCGAGCGCTATTGTGATTTCAGCGCAAAGTTGCTGCCCAGGCACAAGCCTGCGTAGGGGTACGAGTAGCTTCAGCCAAGGTGTTTGAGCACATTGGGCAATTCGCTCAGGCACCCGATTTCGGCATCCGGACGCTTATCGCCCTCCCAGATTTTGCCACCTGGGTTAAACCACACGGCGCGCAAGCCTGCCTGCTGGGCGCCGGCAATGTCGTCGCCCGGATGATCGCCAACATGCACCGCAGCATTGGCCTTCACGCCGCCCCGCGACAAAGCCTCGTGGAACAAACGTGCGTCCGGCTTGGCGATGCCAATGTCTTCGGCACACAGCACGAATTTGAAGTGATGCCCCAAACCGATGCGTCGTACGTCGGCATTGCCATTGGTCACGACCCCCAGCGCGTAATTGTCCGCCAGTTCAGTCAACGTGGGCTCGACTTGCGCAAAAACCTCCAGCGCGTGACGCGCCTCTAGAAATACCTCAAACGCCGCGTCTGCCAAGGCTTGCGCGTTAGCGTATTGCGCATCCCGCAATGCGTGGAATAGCACGTGCCGACGCAGCGCACTGATTCGGTGCTTCAGGTGCGGGTTTTCACTTAAAACCCGCTCACGAATCGCTTGAAATGTTGCTAACTCAATCACGCCCACATCCGGTGCGTTTTCAGCCAGCCACTGCCGCAAGGTGTCTTCGGCCCGGGCGATCACCGGGCCGGTAGTCCACAGCGTGTCATCAAGATCGAAAGTAATCAGTTCAATCGTCATTCACTGCCCTTACTGCGTTTGGCCCGTGGGTGGGCGCTGTCGTAGACCGATGCCAGATGCTGGAAGTCCAGATGGGTATAGATTTGCGTGGTTTTGATATCTGAATGCCCGAGTAACTCTTGCACCGCGCGCAAATCCTGGGAGGACTCTAGCAAATGGCTGGCAAACGAATGGCGCAGCATGTGCGGGTGCAGGTTTTGCCCCAACTCACGTTCGCCCGCTGCCTTGACGCGCAGTTGAATAGCTCGCGGTCCAAGGCGGCGCCCACGCTGGCTGACAAACACAGCGTCGTCTTCAGGGTTGGCCAGCGCCCGTAAAGGCAGCCAGACCTGCAGGGCGTCACGGGCCTTTTGCCCGACCGGCAGCACGCGCGTCTTGCTGCCTTTACCCAGCACTTGCACCAGCCCGGCAGCCAGGTCCAGTTGATCCAGATTCAAACCCGTCAGTTCCGACAGACGCAGCCCGGAGGAGTAAAACAATTCAAGAATCGCCTGATCGCGCTGCGCCAGAAAATCTTCTTCCACCGCACCTTCCAGCAGTTGCAAGGCGCGGTCGGTGTCGAGGGTTTTGGGCAGGCGGCGTTCGCCTTTGGGGGGTGCCAGACCGTTGGCGGGGTCGTGATCGCACAGGCCTTCGCGGTTGAGGTAGTGGTACAACCCGCGCACGGCAGACAACAGCCGCACAATGCTGCGCGAAGACTGACCCTGGTGATGCAGGCGCGCCACCAACTGACGCAGGTGCTGAATATCCAGGGCCGACCAGCTGGAGATTGATGCTTGGCCGCAAAACGCCAGCACTTTGCCAAGGTCACGGCGATAAGCTTCCAGCGTGTGCGGCGACACTTGGCGCTCACTGCGCAGGTGTATGCAGTAAGCGTCCAGATGCCGTTCCATGCCTAGCGCACCGAGCGCAGGGCGTTGGTGAAGCGCGGCAAGACACGTCCCAGCACTTCAGCGATGTAACTGAGGAACAAGGTGCCCACCGAGCTTTTGTAGTGCTGCGGGTCGCGGCTGGCGACGGCCAGAACCCCGTGCAAGCCGAGGTGGTTAAGGGCGACCACGGCGGTCGAGCCGATTTGCTTGCGCTGTTCTTCACCGAACAGAAAGTCCAGCTCATGCTCACGCAGGCTGCCGCTGACGGCCTTGCCTTCTGCCAGCAGACCACCGAGGGCGCGTTGGGCGTCCGCGCTGTTGACCCAGCGCCCTACCGGCATCGGGTTATCACCAAACAACACCAGACTAACGAAGGGCACCTGAAAGTCCTGTCGCAGGCTGTCTTCAACAGCGATCACCAGCTCTTCAAGACTGGTGGCGTCCATCAGGGCCAGGTTCAAACGGCGGGTTTTCTCAAACAGGCGATCGTTGTCACGGGCCACATCCATCAGTTGTGACAGACGATGGCGCATCTCGATATTGCGCCCACGCAACAGCTCAAGCTGACGCTCCACCAACGAGACTGTATCGCCGCGCTGGTGAGGAATGCGCTGGGTCAACAGCAGCTCCTCGCGCTGGCTGAAGAAGTCCGGGTGCGCTTGGAGGTAGGCCGCCACGGCCGCAGCCTCGGGGCTTTGATCGTGAACATCGAGGTCTGCAGACTGTGGCTGGTCGGTCATCGTGTGCGCTCGCTCATAAACGGACTTGTCCTTCGTAAACACGCATCGCCGGGCCGGTCATAATCACTGAATGACCCGGACCTTCCCATTCGATGGTCAAACGACCGCCGGGCAGGTCCAGCGTCACCGGGGAATGCATCCAGCCCTGACTGATGGCCGCCACCGCCGCCGCACACGCGCCGGTGCCGCAGGCCTGGGTTTCTCCGGCGCCGCGTTCCCACACTCGCAGTTGCGCGCGGTGACGGTCGATCACGTGCAAAAAGCCCACGTTGACCCGGGCCGGGAAGCGCGGGTGATGTTCAATTTTCGGGCCCAACTCATGAACCGGCGCCGCGTTGATGTCGTCGACACGCAACACTGCATGCGGATTGCCCATCGATATGGCGGCCAACTGGACAGTCTGGCCATCGACGTCGACTTCATAGCTCAGCGCCTGCTCATCCGCCACAAACGGAATTTCGGCCGGCACCAGACGCGGCGGGCCCATGTCAACGCTGATCTGACCGTCGCTGCGCACGTTCAGCTCAATGATGCCGCTTTTGGTTTCGACTTTGATCTGGCGCTTGGTGGTCAAGCGCTTGTCGAGCACAAAGCGGGCAAAACAGCGGGCTCCGTTGCCGCACTGTTCAACCTCGGACCCGTCGGCGTTGAAGATCCGATAACGGAAATCCACCTCGGGATTGCTCGGTGCTTCAACGATCAATAATTGATCGAAGCCAACGCCCGTGTGCCGGTCGCCCCATTGCTTGGCGTGCTTGGGCAGGATGTGCGCGTGCTGGCTGACCAGGTCGAGAACCATGAAGTCATTGCCCAGGCCGTGCATTTTTGTAAAACGCAGCAACATGGGCTCACTCCGGCAGCAGGCTTTCGCCAGCAAACAGCTCGGCAACCGTCTCACGACGACGCACTTCGAACGCCTGATCGCCGTCCACCAGAATTTCGGCCGCACGGCCGCGGGTGTTGTAGTTCGAGCTCATGACAAAGCCATAGGCACCGGCCGAATGCACCGCCAACAGATCACCCTCAGCCAGCGCCAACTGGCGATCTTTGGCCAGGAAGTCACCGGTTTCACAGATCGGGCCCACGATGTCATAGGCGCGGGTTTCAGTGTCACGCGGGCGCACCGCAGTCACGTCCATCCAGGCCTGATACAGGGCAGGTCGGATCAAGTCGTTCATCGCCGCATCAACGATGGCGAAGTCTTTGTGCTCGGTGTGCTTGAGGTACTCGACCTGTGTCAGCAGCACCCCCGCGTTGGCCACAATGAAACGGCCCGGCTCGAACACCAGCGCCAGGTCACGGCCTTCGATACGCTCGCGCACCGCCTTGATGTAATCCGCCGCCAAGGGTGGCTCTTCATCGCGGTAACGCACGCCAAGGCCACCGCCGAGATCAATGTGGCGCAAATAAATGCCGCAGTCGCCCAAACGGTCAACCAGCCCCAGCAAACGGTCGAGCGCGTCGATAAACGGCTCAAGGGTGGTCAGTTGCGAACCGATGTGGCAATCAACGCCGACCACTTCGAGGTTCGGCAACTGCGCGGCGCGGATGTACACATCCTCTGCGTCCGCAATGGCGATACCGAACTTGTTCTCTTTAAGGCCCGTGGAAATGTACGGGTGAGTGCCTGCATCCACATCCGGGTTAACGCGCAGCGAGATCGGCGCACGCACGCCCATCTCGGCAGCCACCACTTGCAAGCGCTCCAGTTCGTCGGTGGACTCGACGTTGAAGCAATGCACACCCACTTCCAGTGCGCGGCGCATGTCATCGCGGGTCTTGCCGACACCGGAAAACACGATTTTGTCAGCCGAACCGCCTGCGGCCAGTACACGCTCCAACTCACCACGGGACACGATGTCAAAACCGGCGCCTATACGCGCCAGGACATTGAGTACACCCAGGTTGGAGTTGGCTTTAACCGCAAAACACACCAGATGCGGCATGCCGCTCAATGCGTCGGCAAACGCGTTGTATTGCGCTTCGATGTGGGCCCGGGAATACACATAGGTCGGCGTACCAAAACGCTCGGCAATGGCCGTCAGCGCAACACCTTCAGCGAATAACTCGCCGGCCCGGTAGTTAAAAGCGTCCATGGTGTTCCCTTATCAGTGCTTGTGCGATTGCGACGACTTCGCTTGGTCTTCAGGGGATTTGCTGTCATCGGGCAGATACAGCGGACCTTTTTGACCACAGGCAGAAACAAGGCAAGCGACCGCGACGAGCGCAGCAATGGAAGAGATCAGGCGCTTCATGGCGAAATCCTTTGAAAAGCATTAATTGCGCCCGAGTATACCGAGCACCTACCGGCTTGCCTATGCAGCAGAGCGGTCGCGCAAAAGCGCCTGTCTGAATAATCAGTAGTACGCAGGCGACGGGGCGGTTGGGGTTTGCAATCGGTCTGGAGCGCCCGTATCTTGCGAGCTCCGAGCATGACTAGACATTACGAGGTTCCACCATGAGTTTGACTGAAGCCCGTTTCCACGATCTGGTCGATGCAACCCAGCAAAACCTGGAAGACGTTTTTGACGAGAGCGGTCTGGACATGGACCTGGAGAATTCGGCCGGTGTACTGACAGCCAAGTTTGAAGGGGGCCAGCAGCTTATCTTCAGCCGCCAGGAGCCTTTGCGACAGCTTTGGCTCGCTGCACGGGAGGGCGGTTTCCACTTCGATTACGATGAGCAAGAGTCACGCTGGAAGTGCGACAGCTCTGACGAGTTACTGAGTGAAATGGTCCAGCGCCTGACGCAGGTATACACCGGCGCTGAGCTGGATTTTGACGAGATTTAACTGTGACTGCCCCTGCTAAACCTGCAAAACCGCTGTACAGCAACGTCAGCCCGGCCGTGCCATCGCCCTGCATCAGCACGTGCCGGCTGGATGAACACAAAGTGTGTCTGGGCTGCTTTCGGCATGTCGAAGACATCCGCGAGTGGCGTTCAGCAGACGACCAGCGGCGCCGGGTGATTTGCGAACAGGCACGTCTGCGGCGCGCCCTGTAATCACGGCCACAGGCTGCAACGGCATCGGCCGTTGGCTTGTGTATTTATTTTGCTGTGGTAGTGTCCGGGTTCGCCTCGCACTAACGAGGTTGGTCAAAACCCCGCCATTTTCTGGCGGGGTTTTGCTTTTTCGTGCAGAAAAAAGGAGTCTGCCAGGTCATGACCACTTCACCCCAACCCTCCATCATCCTCACCCGCCTGGACGTCCAGCGTCTGGAAGCATTGATTGATAACCTCGACGATTCGTTGCCAGGCGTCGTCGCGCTGCAAGAAGAACTTGATCGTGCCGAATCCGTTGTAGGCCATACCGAAGTGCCTGCAGGCGTTGTCACCATGAATTCGCGTGTGCACTGCCGCGAGCAGGGCAGCGGCAAGGATTACCACCTGACACTGGTTTACCCCAAAGACGCGAATGCAGACGAAGGTAAAATTTCGATCCTTGCACCCGTCGGCAGTGCCTTGCTGGGCCTGCAAGTCGGCCAGCACATCAACTGGCCAGCACCGGGCGGCAAAACCCTCAAGCTGGAGCTGCTGGAAGTTGAATACCAGCCTGAAGCCGCTGGCAATTACGACCTTTAAGCCTCAGACCTGCGCCAGCGCCTCGTTGAGCGCCTGCTCCAGATTCGCCTTGTAGCGCAGGCATAGATGGCTCGGGCTGTGGCTTTCGCCCAACAGCCCCGATAAATCCAGATCAGTGATGTAACAGCGGTAGCGCTCGGTTTCACGGCGCTGCCCGACAATTTCCCGTGCCACCGCTGCGTACAACTGATCGCCATGGTCCATCTGGCTGAACTCGCGCTGGTTGCAGAATAGCGTCACCCACTGCCCACCATGCGCGCCTTTGCCGATCACCGCTTGCACCTCGTAGTAAGGCGTCATCGCTGCGCTGACGGGAATGCGCCGCGCTTCGACGCTGCGCGCGCGCCCTTTGCCCGACGGCAATAGCTGGTAATACAACACGTCCAGTGGCGGGGCAGGGCTCTCGTCTTCCAACGGCTGGCACGCCTCACGCCGAAACAACGACGCCTGTAAAAAACGCTGCAAGGGCACCAGCAGACTCATTTCGTCATGAAACGCAACGGTCTGCTGCCACAGCACATTGCACTCGTCGAGCACACTGAGCTCGGCCTCACCGTCATTCAGTCGGTAGAAGACTTGAATCGCCCCCGGCTTGCCCTTGGGCAGTATCAGCGCGAGGTCGTCCTCGCCCAAGGCCATCGGGTCCAGGTGCACCGGCCGATACGTCGCCAGACGCTGGCTCAAATAGCCGGCCAATGCATTGCGGTCGGCCAGCGCCACGTGGCGTACGTGTTCTTTGGCCAGTTCCAGCACATGTAAACGTTGCTCCACTTGCACCACATACCGCAGCGCTTGCCCGCTGGCACGTAGGGCCTGTGCCGTATTGAAAATCCCTTCCACCCGATTTGCGATGAATTGCGCCCGGTTGTGACACAAGCAGCGCACGCGCAACTGCGGGGTTGCGCGCCCTGCCGGTTGTGCATTGAGGTAATCCGCCAGGCATTCAAACAGCGCGTGTTCGCCGTCGAAGCGGCTGACGATGACTTCGTTCCAACTGTTGAGCGTGACTTGGTCCAGGGTCAGCACAAGGTTTTCGCGCACCCCGGCATAACTCAGTGAATCCGTGCGCTCAGTGGTCATCAGGATATTCATTTCACGGTGATGCTTGAGCGGGTCAATCCCGACGTTGACCACAATCAGCACCTGCGACGGCACACTGGGTCGCAACAGTTGCGTTTCGTCCACCGCCCCCAGCGGCAAAGGGATCAGTTGTTGCAAACACCCCAGCAGGTTGAACAGTTCGTACTCGCTGACATCCGTACTGCCAGGGTTGAGGGCCAGACGGGTACCGCTGTCGATGACCCCGTTGCGATGGCACCACGCCAGCAACTCCAGCAGCGCAGGGCTGCGCTTGATGACCGGCGTATGCTCCCACTCGTGAACCGCGAGGTTGCCGCGATAGATCCCCCAATGAAACTCGCCGGGCTCTTTCTTGTTCGGGGAGTGCACCAGTGTCAGCAGCTCTTGTGCCAGATTGGGCGCAATGCCAGGGTTGATGTGGTCGACTTTGCCGGCCTTGCGCTCAAACGCGGCGTACAGCCGTCGTCCCAGCACATTCAAGTCGCGTTTGTTGGTCAGCCCGGCGGCTTGCTCATCGCGGGCAAACTGGCTCAAAAAGCGGTAGCTGTAATTGAGCTCATGCACCAACGCCCGGCGTTCATGGACCGCCTGTTCGGCCTTCCATGCCGGGCGACTGTCGAGCCAGGCCAACTGCCGCTCATCCCAACCCCATTCCCGCGCCAGACGCTCCAGCAACTGGCGCTGCCATTGCGTGCCACGTTGCGCGAGGTTGCCAGTCAACTTGCGGTTAACTTTCAGGTACAAACTGCGGCGCACCAACTCCAGCCGCTCAACATCACCCCGCGCCTTGAGGTACTGCTCAATGCGCCGGTACACCACCACATACGGGTCGAGTTCATCAAGGTCCAACTGATGGGCATAGACCGCCTGCTTGAAGCGCAGGCTCAGGCACTGCACCTTTGGGTGCTCACTGGCATACACCTCGATCAACAGCAGTTTGAGCACCGACTTGTAGGGCGACTCAATCCCTTTGAATAACTGCCATAACCCGGCTCCCACGAACTCGCCGGGCGGGATATGTGCCAGATGCCCCAGATCGATGGTTTCGTCAGCCCGAATGAAGCGCTTGGAAAGCAGCGTGTGGGTAAATTCGGCGTAGTTGGCTTCCTCATTGGCCGGCACCCACCACCACATCGGGGTACGGCCTGCGAGCCAAATGGCGGTGCGATAAAACTCATCCAGCAATAAGTAATGCTGCGTCGTACCACAATCGTCCGTGCTCAGCCGGGCACCGCGTTCGCCCAGGGCAAAGCGTTGCGCATCAATCAGAAAAAAATGTGCGTCGGCCCCTAAACCGGCCGCCCAGGTTTCCAGCACCTGACATTTCTTGCGCAGTTCTTCAAGGGCCGGTTCGCTCAGGTTCGGGGCATGGCAAATCCACACATCCATGTCGCTCTGATCCGTCTGGGCTAACGTTCCCAGGCTACCCATCAGAAACAAACCATGAATCGGCGACTGTGCGCCGGGCGTTCGCGTCTTATAAGAAAAGGAGCGCGTCAGGCGCTGGGCTTCGGCCAGGGCAGACGCGTCGGGCTCATACCCCGCGACGCCGGCTGGCGTACTCCCGGACACATAACCGGGTAATAACGGGTGATTCACATGAAAAAACAATGGCAGCAGGCTCAGCACCGTTTGCTGACGCGGGGTCAAGCCCTCCATTGCCCGCAGCAGGCGCGCACGATTGACGTGAAGAAACCGCTCACGCAATTGTGTGAGTGTCTGTCGATCAATACCTTCATTCAGATCTATCTGAATGGCCTGGGTGCGCGTCATATCAAACTCAAACCGGCTCGCTAGGCGAGAAAGAGAAGGGAGGCAACGTAGGAGGGAGTCTACAGCGAGACCATGAAAAGGCTTAGGGCGAAAGCGCTTTTGACGTCAGATTTTTTGCGGGGAGAAGAAGGAGAGCCCGCGGAATCCCTTATTCAACCAAGAGATTCCGAGGGCGATCAGTGGCGTCAGGCAAGTTCTGCCAACTTCACAGCCACCAGGGGTTTGGTGGTCAAAATCGACAGTGTCGTTTGCACGTGCTCAACAGCATCACGGCCCAGGCTGGTGAGGTAGCCCCCGTCCGGTTGGGTGATGAGGTCTTTTTCATGGAGCCGCTTGGCGGCAGCGATAAGCTTTTTGTCAGCTTCTTGATGGACTTTAAGCCCTTCTTGAGTGCTGTTCAGATCGAACAGTGCAAGGACTTCCAGTTCGGCAACCAACTCAGGGGTAAACGACATAAGGACTCCAGACTATGCAGGAAAAGACGACAACGACCCTAAGGTGAGCCTGGTTGGCCTGACTGTCCAGTAACAGTTCTCGCCGGACCCGAGCCATTTGCCGCACCTGCCCCGCATCGTGCACGGGCGAGGCAATTGGAGTGTAGACCGCGAATAACAAAGTGCAGGCCTGTATGGCCGGGCGGTCTGAAAACACCTGTTCACGCCAACTTCACGCGCCATCGCTCCCTGCATGGCAAGGCAGCGATGACGGCGTTCGTTGTAAATCGTATTTCAGTTATATAAACATTCTTAAATAGTATTTTTAAGAATAATCGCGCCTCACTACTATTGCCCCACGCCGACACGAACCCATCGGCACCTCATTTTTTCAGGAGCAACACCATGAGCGCATCTCTGCGTAGCGTTGACGGCCAGGACGAAGCCACCATTCTGCGGGAAATCCAGAGCGCGCTACGTGACCTGCGCTTCGGTGCCGTGGAAATCACTGTGCACAACGCCCAAGTGGTTCAGATCGAACGCAAAGAGAAGTTCCGCCTGCAGAACCCGGGCCAAAAAAATAGCTGAATACCCCACGCGCCCTGTCTGGGGCGCCTATAAAAATTAAAAATACACGCTGCTCTGGAGCCACACCTATGACCCTACGCCGTTACGCTTTGGCCGCGCTGGCCAGTGCCATTTTTGCTGGCTCCGCCGTGGCCAAAGACTACGAGTTGTTGAACGTTTCTTACGATCCAACCCGTGAGCTGTATCAGGATTACAACGCAGAGTTCACCCAGTTCTGGAAACAAAGCCACCCCGACGACAAGGTCAAAATTCAGCAGTCACACGGGGGCTCGGGCAAACAGGCGCGTGGCGTGATCGATGGCTTGCGCGCGGATGTCGTGACCCTGGCACTGGCCGGTGACATCGACGAAATCGCCAAGTTGGGTAAAACCCTCCCTGAAAACTGGCAAACCCGCCTTCCGGACGCCAGCACCCCGTACACCTCGACCATCGTGTTCCTGGTGCGCAAGGGCAACCCGAAAGGCATCAAGGACTGGAACGACCTGACCAAAGATGGCGTGTCGGTGATTACACCGAACCCGAAAACCAGCGGCGGCGCACGCTGGAACTTCCTCGCTGCCTACGCCTACGGCCTTAAGGCTAACGGCGGCGATGAAACCAAAGCCAAAGAGTACGTACAAAATCTGTTCAAGCACGTGCCTGTACTGGATACCGGCGCACGGGGCTCAACCATCACTTTCGTCAACAACGGTCAGGGAGACGTGCTGCTGGCGTGGGAAAACGAAGCGTTTTTGGCACTCAAAGAAGATGGCGGGGCGGACAAGTTCGACATCGTCGTACCTTCGCTCTCGATTCTGGCTGAGCCACCGGTTGCCGTAGTCGACAAAAATGCCGATAAAAAGGGCAACGCAGAGATCGCCAAAGCGTACCTCGAACACCTGTACAGCCCGGCCGGTCAGGAAATTGCGGCTAAGAATTTCTACCGTCCTCGGGATGAGAAAGTCGCAGCCAAATACGCACAGCAGTTTCCGAAGCTGGACCTTGTGACTATCGACAAAGACTTCGGCGGCTGGAAGACTGCCCAACCGAAATTCTTCAATGACGGTGGCGTGTTCGACCAGATCTACCAGGCGCAATAACCTGTGGGGCGTGCCTTTCAGGCATCGCTTAAAGCTAGAACATTAAGCCCGCAATCGGTTTGCGGGCTTCGTGCGTTAAACAAGGACTTTTATGTCGCGTCGTATCTCCCCCGTCATACCCGGCTTCGGGCTGACACTGGGCTACACCTTGGTGTATCTCAGCCTGATTGTGCTCATTCCTCTGGCCGCCATGTTCGTGCATGCCGCGCAACTGACCTGGGACCAGTTTTGGGCCATCGTCACCGCCCCTCGCGTATTGGCCGCGCTCAAATTGAGCTTCGGCACCGCTTTTGTTGCGGCACTGATCAACGGCATCATCGGCACCGTGCTGGCCTGGGTGCTGGTGCGCTACACCTTCCCGGGGCGCAAGGTCATCGATGCCATGATCGACCTGCCCTTTGCGCTGCCGACGGCAGTCGCCGGTATCGCACTGACCGCGCTGTATGCCCCGAACGGCTGGATTGGCCAATTCGCCACTGACATGGGCTTCAAAATCGCCTACACCCCGATGGGTATCACGCTGGCGCTGACCTTCGTCACGCTGCCATTTGTGGTGCGCACCGTACAGCCGGTGCTGGCCGATATTCCGCGTGAAATCGAAGAAGCCGCTGCCTGCCTGGGCGCCAAACCGCTGCAAGTGTTTCGCCATATTTTGGTGCCCGCGCTATTGCCCGCGTGGCTCACGGGTTTCGCGCTGGCCTTCGCCCGCGGCGTCGGCGAGTACGGCTCGGTGATTTTCATCGCCGGCAATATGCCGATGAAAACCGAAATTTTGCCGCTGTTGATCATGGTCAAACTCGACCAATACGACTACACCGGCGCCACGGCCATTGGCGTGATGATGCTGGTGGTTTCCTTCATTTTGCTGCTGCTGATCAACCTGATTCAGCGCCGCATCGAAACCCCTTGAAGGAGGCGTCACCATGTCCAACACACCTATGAACGCAGCCTCCGTCGCCAACGATGCTCGCCGTGGCAGCCCGCTCTCGCGCCGGGTACTGATTGCCTTTGGCTGGTTATTCTTCGTCGTATTCCTGCTGCTCCCGTTGCTGATTGTGGTCTCGCAGGGCCTGAAGCTCGGTTTCGGCGCGTTCTTCGATGCCATTCTTGAACCTGATGCCCTGTCGGCCCTGAAACTGACCATCATCGCCGTTGTAATCTCGGTGCCGCTCAACGTGGTCTTCGGCGTCAGCGCGGCATGGTGCGTGAGCAAATACAGCTTTCGCGGCAAAAGCATCCTCGTGACACTGATCGACCTGCCGTTCTCGGTATCGCCGGTGATCGCCGGTCTGGTCTACGTGCTGATGTTCGGCGCACAGGGCTTCTTCGGTGAGTGGCTGCAAGACCACGACATTCAGATCGTTTTCGCACTGCCGGGCATCGTGCTGGCGACCATCTTCGTCACCGTGCCCTTCGTGGCACGCGAGCTGATCCCGCTGATGCAAGAGCAGGGCACCCAGGAAGAAGAGGCCGCACGCCTGCTGGGGGCCAACGGCTGGCAAATGTTCTGGCACGTCACAGTACCGAATATCAAATGGGGCCTGATCTACGGCGTGGTGCTGTGTACCGCACGGGCGATGGGCGAATTCGGCGCAGTGTCCGTGGTGTCCGGGCACATTCGCGGGGTGACCAACACCCTGCCGCTGCACGTCGAGATCCTCTACAACGAATACAACCACGTTGCCGCCTTCGCTGTGGCCACCCTGTTGCTGATCCTGGCGCTCTTCATCCTGCTGCTCAAGCAGTGGAGCGAATCCCGTATTAACCGCCTGCGCGCCAGCGCCGCAGAGGAATAAAGCATGTCGATCGAAGTTCGTAACGTCAGCAAAAACTTCAACGCCTTCAAGGCGCTGGATCGCATCAATCTGGACATCCAGAGTGGCGAGCTCGTGGCCTTGCTGGGGCCGTCGGGCTGCGGCAAAACCACGTTGCTGCGCATCATTGCAGGCCTGGAGACCCCGGACGAAGGCAACATCGTGTTCCACGGCGAAGACGTCTCGGGCCATGACGTGCGTGATCGCAACGTCGGGTTTGTGTTCCAGCATTACGCGCTGTTCCGCCACATGACGGTGTTTGACAACGTCGCGTTCGGCCTGCGCATGAAACCGAAAAAGGAACGCCCGAGCGAAAGCCGGATTGCCGAAAAAGTCCACGAGCTGCTGAACATGGTGCAACTGGACTGGTTATCGGACCGTTACCCGGAGCAACTGTCAGGCGGCCAGCGCCAGCGTATCGCCCTAGCCCGCGCACTGGCGGTCGAACCTAAAGTGCTGTTGCTGGACGAGCCTTTCGGCGCCCTCGATGCCAAGGTGCGTAAAGAGCTGCGCCGCTGGTTGGCGCGCTTGCACGAAGACATCAACTTGACGTCGGTGTTCGTGACCCACGACCAGGAAGAAGCGATGGAAGTCGCGGACCGCATTGTGGTCATGAACAAAGGCGTGATCGAACAGATCGGTTCCCCGGGCGAGGTATACGAAAACCCGGCCAGCGACTTCGTGTATCACTTCTTGGGCGACTCCAACCGCCTGCACATTGGCGAAGACCAGCACGTCTTGTTCCGCCCGCACGAAGTGTCGTTGTCACGCCATGAAATTGAAGAACACCACGCCGCTCAGGTGCGCGATATCCGTCCGCTGGGCGCGACCACCCGCGTGACATTGAAGGTTGAGGGTCAAAGCGAGCTGATCGAGGTGGAAGTGGTCAAAGACCATGACAGCCTGACCGGTCTGGCCCGTGGCGAGACGTTGTTCTTCAAGCCGAAGGTGTGGCAGAAACACAGCAGCCTGTAACCGCCAAACGGTTCACCCAAAGCCTGACGTCTTTCGATGCTCAGGCTTTTTTTATGCCTAGGAACACACCCCTTCCGTACCTGAGCCCTACAAAAAAAACGGCTACTTCACTCGTAAGTTACTGATCTGATCGGACATAAAAATCCGTCTTATGCACATAGAGTCCGACTTTTCTCTCACGACAAGTCGCAAGGATTCGCATGAAGGAAAACCGAAGACCCATCAAGGCCCGCTCTTCCAGGTGGGCAACGGGCATCACCTATGCCTTGCTCAAAAGAACTATTTCCCCCAATCAGATTTCAGTGGCCAGTGTGGTCTTTGCGTTGGCCGGTGCGGGCATATTGATAGCGGACAATGGCGTCATTGGATCAATCATGTGCGCCTTCGCTATTCAACTGCGTCTGTTGTGCAATCTATTGGATGGCATGGTGGCAATAGAAGGCGGGAAAAAATCCGACCTTGGCAGTCTCTACAACGAATTTCCGGATCGCGTAGCCGATAGCGTGCTCATCGTGGGGCTTGGTTATGCGATTGGTTATTCGGACCTTGGATGGTTTGGCGCCTTGGCGGCAGCCCTGACCGCCTACGTAAGGGTTTTTGGCGGCTCGATTGGCCTCGTTCAGTGTTTTGCAGGCCCCATGGCCAAACAGCACCGAATGGCGCTGATGACAGCAGCCCTTTTGCTCAATGCGATTGAAACGCCAGCTTATGGCACTCACCACGCGTTATTGACCGCGCTGATCATCATCGTTGTCGGCTCGCTTATCACCTGTGGGACACGAACGCTCGCAATCGCCAGACAGCTCAAGGAAAACGCCCATGTGGATCAGTAATGCTCTGATTTCAGTGCTTCGGGTCCTGATCGGGGTAAACGCCCGCTGGCAGAGCCCTCCAGACCTTACCCGCCAGCGCATTTATTTCGCCAATCACACCAGCCATATGGACACACTCGCCATCATTGCGGCGCTTCCACGCGAGGCTCGCATTAACGTGAAGCCCGTAGCAGCAGCCGACTACTGGGGCAAGAACGCATTTCTTTCGTATGTCTCAAAAAAAGGACTGAATGCGGTTTTGATCGAGCGTAAGCCAGGCGCGGATAAACCCGCACTGGAACCTATTTACGACGTACTGCGAGCGGGGCACTCCATCATTTTTTTCCCGGAGGGCACACGCGCCTGCCAGGCCCTGCCGGGCGACTTCAAATCGGGTCTGTTCCGGTTGAGCGAAGCATTCCCTGATGTCGACCTGGTGCCCATTTATTTGGAAAACCTTCATCGATCCATGCCTAAAGGCAAGCATTTCCCGCTGCCCATTATCTGCACGATCCGGATCGGCAATCCGCTGGAAAAAATCGCTGGCGAAGAGAAGCAGCCATTCCTTGAGCGGGCGCGCGAAGCCATCGTGAGGTTATCCAAATGACGTTTGAAACCAAGTTTCTGTGGTTCTTTGCCGGGCTTGCCAGTCTGCTGGCCATCGCCTCAATCATCAGTCATGTACTGGCCAAGCGAGCCACCACAGAAAGTGGCATCGCAACGATCGAAAACCTGAATCAACGTGTGAATGCGTGGTGGGGGATGGTGATCGTTTTCTTTACTTCATACCTGCTGGGCGGCAATGCAACCGTCATCCTTTTCGCCTTCATTTCTCTGTTTGCACTCAGAGAATTCATCACGCTGGCACCCACCAAAAGAGGCGACCATAACGCACTGTTTATCGCCTTTTTCATCCTTGTGCCGCTGCAATATGTGCTGATCGCGACCCACTGGTACTCGATGTTTACGCTGCTGATCCCTGTGTATGCCTTTCTACTCTTGCCCGCGATTGCGGTATTGAGTCAGGACACAGGGGGATTTCTGGAGCGCACGGCGAAAATCCAGTGGGGGGTGATGATCTGTATTTTCTGCATTAGCCACGCTCCCGCTCTGCTGATGCTGGAGCTGGAGGGATTCCAGGGACAGAACGCTCTGCTGCTGTTCTATATGGTCTTTGTTGTGCAGATGAGTGATGTCCTGCAGTACGTGTTTGGAAAGCTCTTCGGCAAACATAAAGTCGCCCCCCTGGTAAGCCCCTCAAAAACCGTTGAGGGCCTGGTGGGCGGCGGTCTGGCGGCGACCCTTATTGGCGGGGGGATGTTTTGGATGACGCCCTTCAGTTTCTGGCAATCACTGCTGATGGCGTTTGTGATCGTTGTGATGGGTTTTGTGGGAGGGCTGGTGATGTCAGCAATCAAGCGCAGCCTGAGTGCCAAAGATTGGGGCACGCTCATCAAAGGGCACGGCGGAATGCTCGACAGGATGGACTCGGTTTGCTTCGCGGCACCGATCTTCTTTCACCTGACGCGCTACTTCTTCACGGCCTAACAGCCGCCCTGTGGTCGCCCCGCATTAGCTTCTGGCGACCACAGGGCTTGGGGTGTTAAGGCTTTTTCAGCTTCGGATTGGGAAAGAATTGCACCGCCTGCACCTTGGGGTCAGGCGCTTTATTCAACGCCGATGTATTAACCCGCGTACCCAACTCCTTGGGTACCGACAGGCCCTGTTCATTCAATGTGTCCGAATAACCGCAGGCCACGCATTCACGGTGCGGCACGTCGTTTTCATTCCACATCATCAATTTGTCAGGCTCGCTGCACGCCGGGCATACAGCCCCGGCGATAAAGCGTTTTTTGGTTTTGATCACGGGTGCATCGCTCATGCTGCCGAGTCCTCGGTCAGGCCGCTGTGACGCAACAGCGCGTCAATCGATGGCTCACGGCCACGGAAATCCTTGAACAGCTCCATCGGCGCTTTGGAACCACCGCGGGCCAGAATCGCCTGACGGAACGCCTTGCCGGTGTGCGGGTTGAACACGCCTTCTTCTTCAAAACGCGAGAACGCGTCCGCCGACAGCACTTCCGCCCACTTGTAGCTGTAGTAACCCGCGGCATAACCGCCTGCGAAGATGTGTGCAAAGCTGTTCGGAAAGCGGTTGTACGCCGGTGGACGCATAACCGAGACCTCGTCACGGATGCCATCGAGCACTTGTGCCACGCTGCGGCCGTCACCGTGGGTGGCGTGCAATTCAAAGTCAAACAGCGAGAACTCCAGCTGGCGAACCATCATCAGCCCGGACTGGAAATTCTTGGCGGCGAGCATTTTCTGCAGCAGGTCTTGCGGCAAGGCTTCGCCGGTTTCGTAGTGGCCGGAAATCAGGGCCAGGCCCTCAGGCTCCCAGCACCAGTTTTCCATGAACTGACTGGGCAGCTCGACCGCATCCCATGCCACGCCATTGATACCGGACACGCCGGAGTGTTCGATCTCGGTCAGCATGTGGTGCAAACCGTGACCGAATTCATGGAAGAGGGTGGTCACTTCGTCGTGCGTCAGCAGGGCAGGCTTGCCCGCCACTGCCGGGGTGAAGTTGCACACCAGGTTCGCCACCGGGCTTTGCAATACACCTGCTGCCGTGCGACGACGGTCGCGGGCGCCGTCCATCCACGCACCACCACGCTTGTTGGCGCGGGCGTACAAGTCAAAGAAGAAACGCCCGACATGCTGGCCGTTTTCCTTGATTTCAAACAGCCGAACGTCCGGGTGCCAAGTGTCGAAGCCTTTGAGCTCAACGATCTCGATGCCGTACAGGGTATGCACGATGTCAAACAGGCCCTTGAGCACTTTGTCGATCGGGAAATACGCGCGCAAGGTTTCCTGGGACACGCTGTAGCGCTGCTCGCGCAGCTTCTCACCGAAGAACCCGGTGTCCCAGCTTTTCAATTGCGGGCAACCTTGCTCGGCGGCGTACGCTTGCAGTTGCTCCAGGTCACGCGCGGCAAACGGCTTGCTGCGCTTGGCCAGATCACGCAGGAAGGTCAGTACCTGGTCCGGCGTCTCGGCCATTTTGGTGGCCAGGCTCAGCTCGGCAAAACTGCCGAAGCCCAACAACTGCGCCAGCTCCTGGCGCAGGTCGAGGATTTCTTCCATCACCGGGCCGTTATCGAACGTACCGGCATTCGGGCCTTGATCCGAGGCACGGGTGCAGTACGCCGCGTAGACTTCTTCGCGCAGCGCGCGGTCTTCGGCGTACGTCATGATCGGGTAATAGCTCGGGAATTCGAGCGTAATCAGCCAGCCGTCCAGCCCTTTGGCTTGAGCAGCTGCGGCCATTTGCGCCTTGGCCGACTCGGTCAGGCCCGCCAGAGCGGCTTCGTCCGTGATGTGCTTGGTCCAGGCTTGCGTGGCGTCCAGCAGTTGGTTGGAGAATGTGCTGCCCAGCTCGGACAGCTTGCTCTGCACCTCCGCATAGCGCTTTTGCTTGTCGAGCGGCAGGTCGATACCCGACAGACGGAAGTCGCGCAGCGAATGCTCCAGAATGGTCAGTTGCGCCTGATCGAACGTTGCCACTTGCGGGCTATGCGCGAGGGCTTCGAACGCTTGGAACAGTGCGCGGTTTTGACCCATTTCAGTCGAATACGCACTCAAGGCTGGCAAGCATGCCTCGTAAGCAGCACGCAGCTCAGCGCTGTTGCACACGGCATTTAAATGGCTGACCGGGCTCCAGGCTGCGCCCAGTCGGTCGTTCAGCTCATCCATGGCCAGCACCAGACCTTCCCAAGTTGGGTTACGGCCCTGTTCTTGAAGAATTTTTTCGATGCCGGCGCGGTTGTCAGCGAGGATCTGCTCGATGGCCGGCTGCACGTGCTCAGGACGGATCGCCGAGAACGGCGGCAGGTCGTAGGGCTGCAATAGAGGGTTGTTCTCGCTCACGTTAAGCACCTTGGCTGGAAGAAACATTGGGCCATCTTAATTACAATCGCCGCAGACCGCAGCCCTGTGACGCCCTATTACTGCTAAAGAAGGAAGCTATTTGTGTCCATCCGTCCGTTCCAGCAGCACACCCCCGCATTGGGCGAACGCGCCTTCGTTGACCGTTCAGCCGTTGTGATCGGCGATGTCGAGATCGGCGCCGACAGCTCCGTCTGGCCATTGACCGTGATTCGCGGCGACATGCACCGCATCCGTATTGGCGCGCGCACCAGCGTGCAGGACGGTTGCGTGCTGCACATCACACACGCCGGGCCGTTCAACCCCGAGGGTTACCCGTTGCTGATCGGGGACGACGTAACCATCGCGCACAAAGTCATGCTGCATGGCTGTACCGTGGGCAGCCGCGTGTTAATCGGCATGGGCAGCATCGTGATGGACGGCGCTGTCATTGAAGACGATGTAATCGTTGGCGCAGGCAGCCTGGTGCCGCCCGGCAAGCGCCTGGCCAGCGGGTTCCTGTACGTTGGCAGCCCGGTCAGGCAAGTGCGCGCGCTGAACGACAAGGAAAAGGCCTTCTTCACATACAGCGCTGGCAACTACGTCAAACTCAAGGACCAACACTTGGCCGAAGGCTACCACCAGCCCGTTTGAGCCTCTCCACGATCACGGCTTAGGAGCCCTGCATGCATTACCAAAACGTATTGTTTGACCTCGACGGCACGTTGACCGACCCGCGTGAGGGTATTACGCGCTCGATTCAGTACGGCCTGAGCAAAATGGGCATCGACGAACCTGACGTGCGCACGCTGGAACACTTCATTGGCCCGCCCTTGCTGCAAGCGTTCATGGCCACGTATGGCTTTGACGAGGCCAAGGCCTGGGAAGCCATGGGTTATTACCGCGAACGGTTTGCCGTGACCGGGCTGTATGAAAACCACGTATTCGAAGGGGTGACGCCGCTGCTGGAAGAGCTGGTCAGTCAAGGTCGACAGCTGTTTATCGCCACCTCCAAGCCACAGGTGTACGCCCGCGAAATCGCCCGGCACTTTGACTTCGCCCGGCACTTCAAGGTGATTTACGGCAGCGAGCTGGACGGCACACGCACCAATAAAGTCGAGCTGATCCGCCACTTGATGAGCGAGCAAGGGCTCGACCCGGCGCAGACCTTGATGATCGGCGACCGCAAGCATGACCTGATCGGCGCCCGCGACAACGGCCTGGATGCCGCCGCGGTGGGGTATGGGTTCGGCAGTTTCGAAGAGCTGAGCGCGTTCGCGCCCACCTACCACTTTCAAACCCTGGCGCAACTGCATCAGGCGTTCAGATAAGCCCCGCAACGGGGTCGTCGCTGCCGCAGATGCCCGGGTGCCAAACACCCGCTCAATGCGTCAGCGACTGCTTCGTTCGATCGCCTGCTGCAAATCCTTGCGCCAGCCCAGCAAAAAACCCAACTCCACCACGACAAACAGCGGCCCCACGATCAGCCCGGTCACGTCATCGATGAACGCCGGTTTTCGACCTTCGTAGTAATGCCCCACAAACTGAATGACCCACCCCAGCACAAACAACCCGACGCCCCAGCCCAGCCACAGCCCCGTGCTCAGGGCCGCCAGCGCATACCCGAGCCACACGGCCAACCCCAGCAATAGCGTCATCAACAGCCCGAGCCGTAACTCAAGTCGCAAATAAAACACCGCGCTGGCCACCATCAACACCAACGCGGGCGAAATTGCGGCCCACTGCGGGCGTGACAACAACGTCGCCACGGCAATCACGATCAGCGGAATGCCGACGAAGTGGGTCAGGATATTTCGCGCATCGCGGTGATACGCCGCGTACTGGCTCAGGTGCTCGACGAGGGTTTTCATGGCGCAGCCTTTGGGATTAACGATGACCCCCAGTGTAGGCACCCCGTGACACCCGCGCAGACGGCCAAAAGTACTTAATTACGGCCAGTGACGGGGTGAATTACGGCTCAGTGTCGCGAGTGAGGGCCCTTGTTAAGTTCTTTTAGTTATTAATAAATAGCTTCTTATTCCTTAGCGAATCTAAAAGCCATCCCTATACTGACCCTGTAACACACCCAAGCAGGAGGCGCACACCCATGGGCAACGAGTCGATTCGCTATTTGATAGTGCCGGGCTGGCAAGGTTCGGCCGACGATCATTGGCAAACCCACTGGCAGAACAGCCTGCCCAACGGTGCCCGTGTGGAACAGGCTGATTGGCTGACGCCACGTCGCGAAGACTGGATCGCCGCACTGGCCGAAGCGATTGCTGCTGATAACACACCGGTGATTCTGATTGCTCACAGCCTGGGGTGCATCACCGTGGCGCATTGGGCCGAACGGGCACCTGCCAGTCTGTTAAGCCAAGTACGGGGCGCGCTGCTGGTGGCGCCGGCCGATGTCGAACGCCCTGCCTGTGCGCCCGCCCTGCGTAATTTTGCACCCATTCCGGCACAGCGTTTGCCGTTCCCGAGCCAGATCGTCAGTTCTGATAACGACCCGGCCGTGAGCGCCGCCAGGGCAATGGAATTTGCCCGCCAATGGGGCGCGGAGATCGGAATCATCAGCGGCGCCGGACACATCAACGTCAAGTCCGGGCATCAGCGCTGGGAGCAAGGTTTCGCTTTTTTGTATCGCCTGCAAACCCGCATAGAGCACGACGCCCTGCGCCGCGCATGATTTTTCTGTAACGCCCGCGCCCACCCTCCGGCGGCGGGCGGGAGCCAGCCATGAGCCTGCATGAAACTTTCGGTCAGCCACTGCTGACGTTTCCTGACGCTGAAAAAAGCCCACTGAGCATTCGCGCCAAGGCGCTGGTGTTTGTCGACCCGCGCTCACGCCAATTGCGCAGCGACCTCGAACTGTTGGCGCCTCGTTCACTGCCAGTACTGATCCGTGGCGAGACCGGCACCGGCAAGGAACTGCTGGCCCGCCACATTCATCGCGCCAGCGACCGTACGGGGTTATTTGTGTCGGTAAACTGCGGCGCGATCAGCCCCACCTATGCCGACGCTGAGCTGTTTGGCTACGCAGCCGGAGCCCACAGCAGTTCTGCCAGCAGCCGGGCGGGGTGGTTCGGGTCGGCCAACGGCGGCACGTTGTACCTGGACGAGATCGGGGATTTGCCGCTGGCGATTCAAATCAAATTACTGGCCGCGCTGGAAAACCACGAAGTTACCCGCGTGGGTGCCCATCAGCCCAACCCGATGGATGTGCGGCTGGTGGCGGCCACCAGCATTGATCTGGCGCAGGCGGTCGCGGCGGGCAAGTTCCATGAACGGCTGTATCACTATTTGAGCGAAGGGCGACTGGACTTGCCGGCCTTGCGCGAACGCCCGGGGGATATTTTGTCGCTGGCTGAATACTTTTTGGGGGTCTACAGCCAGCGTCTGAGCCTGCCCGTGCCTTTTATCAGCGACAGCGCGCAACAGGTACTCGAACGCCACAGTTGGCCCGGCAACACCCGCGAGCTGGAGAACGTAATCCATTTTGCCTTGCTGGTGAGCACGGGCGATGAGATCCAGCCCGAGCATTTGAACCTGCCGGATGCGCTGAGTCAGATCGAATTGTTCATCAGAGGCGCGACCGAGCAAGAGCTGGCAGCGCTCAAAGCCCTGTTGTAGGGCCTGACAACGCCTTTAAATAACTAATAGATATAAGCAAGCGATTAAAAATTATTATTAGGGAATAAAGAATCTCGGTATTGTCAGCTCCGTCATCCAAATCAAGCCGTCATTCGAACGGCCACGTACGTAGGGGCATTGCATGAAAAAGGTTCTGTTGTTTACCGCATTGGCGGCTGCTTTGACGGCAGGCCTGGCGCAGGCTGGCGAGAAACTGGTGGTCGCTGCGACCCCCGTTCCCCACGCCGAAATCCTTGAGCTGATCAAACCGGCCCTCGCCAAAGAAGGCGTGGACCTGGACATCAAAGTCTTCACCGACTACGTGCAACCCAACGTGCAGGTCGATCAGAAACGTCTGGACGCCAACTATTTCCAGACCCTGCCGTACTTGGAGAGCTTCAACAAAGGTAAAGGCACTCACCTTGAAACCGTGATCGGCGTTCACGTTGAACCGTTTGGGGGTTACTCGAAGAAAGTTAAATCGCTGGCCGAACTCAAAGACGGTGCAACCATCGCGATCCCCAACGAAGGCAGCAACAGCGGCCGTGCGTTGATCCTGTTGCAGAAGGCCGGTTTGATCGAACTCAAAGACCCTGCAAATGCCGTCTCGACCCCCAAGGACATCGCCAAAAACCCGCACAATTTCAAGTTCAAAGAGCTTGAATCCGCCATGCTGCCCCGCGTGCTGGATCAGGTCGATCTGGACATGATCAACACCAACTACGCACTGGAAGCAGGCTTGAACCCGGCTAAAGATGCCTTGGTGATTGAAGGGGCTGATTCGCCTTACGTGAATTACCTGGTTGCCCGCCCGGACAACAAGAACAGCGAAGCTATCCAGAAACTGGCCAAAGCCCTGACCAGCCCTGAGGTCAAAGCGTTCATTGAGAAGAAATACAACGGTGCCGTGCTGCCAGCGTTTTAACCCGCGCAGCGTCACCCCAAACGCCGACGGCTTGCACAGCGTCGGCGTTTTTTATTGCGCATTACATCACCTAGCAGAGTTGCTAGGTAGGCAGCGTACCGTTTGACGGTGATGCTTGCTGCAACTCAGGCAAAGAAGCGCTCGGTCATGCCCCGCACACACTACGGCTACGACCCGCTGGATCGCTTGACCACCCACCAACTTGACTCAGCGCCACCTGCGCAGCGCTTTTATAACCGTGAACGCTTGAGTACACAGCTGCAGGGCGATCAACATCAGTCGGTCTTTCAGTTCCAGAACCAACTCCTGGCAACCCGCAGAGCTGCCGACGCACAGCTTCTGGTGACTGACCAGCAACGCAGCGTGTTACTCGAACTCAGTGCTGGCGAAAAGGGTGCTTTGGCGTATAGCCCTTATGGGCATCAGACGGCTCAACCTGGGCAGCAAAGCCTGTTGGCTTTTAACGGAGAACTTCCTGACCCTTCAACCGGACACTATCTGCTAGGCAATGGCCATCGGGCCTACAACACCGTGCTCATGCGCTTCAACAGTCCGGACCGGTTAAGCCCGTTTAGTGCAGGAGGGATCAACGCCTATGCCTATTGCAAAGGGGACCCGGTGAATCGGGTAGACCCCAGCGGGCGGTTAGCCCTGGACAATATTCTTTCTATCGCACTCTCAATACTCGGCGTGGCTAGCGGCATCAATGGGGCCATACCCGGTGTCGGGTTTTGGAGCGCACTCAAAAACCTGAAAAAAAATACAATCTCGGTCGCTGCCGTGGCGAGAGTCGTCGGAACAACAGTGGGAATAACAGCCAGTGTCGTCGGCGTGGGCCGGCAGGTGGCAGCATCCAAGGACGAGGGGGATGACGGTAATGCACTGCTTTGGTCAATGCTGGGCCTCTCGGCACTGGGTTTAGCAGGAGGCGTGGGTGCTAACGTGTTCGGCTGGAGAGCGATGCGCAAACAGGCCAGACAGGCGAGAGCCAATAGTGCGTTTATTGAAACCTACGACTTTTTTAGAAGCCTCCCACAGGGCTCAAGAACCCAATCGCCCGTGGCTAACCGCGCTACGCCTGCCTCGTCAGCAAGCGTCTCAAGATCGTCTTCATCGGCAGGGGCTCCTGAGCCTTCAGCACCGCCTCTAGAGGTTTCTCATGAATCCTTTAACAATCAGGCAAGACAAATTTATGTGCTGAAAGAGCTGACCAAAATCCAGGCGAAAGCCGGAGATATAAGACGAAGCTCCTTTTAATCTGCGCACAGCCCCAAGCCGTCCCGCCCCCCTTGCGG
>NZ_NQKI01000010.1 GCF_002269125.1 Pseudomonas lundensis
GTTGAGCCACCGGTGAAACCCCCGGTTAAGCCGCCCGTTGAGCCACCGGTGAAACCCCCGGTTAAGCCGCCCGTTGAGCCACCGGTGAAACCCCCGGTTAAGCCGCCCGTTGAACCACCGGTAAAACCCCCGGTTAAGCCGCCCGTTGAGCCACCGGTGAAACCCCCGGTTAAGCCTCCCGTTGAGCCACCAGTGAAACCCCCGGTTAAGCCGCCCGTAACCAATCCGACAACCACGGGTGGTGGTCGAGGTCAGATCAGCGAAGCCCTGCAGTTCATTCTGGCGAATTTCGTTGCGCCCGCCGCTGTTGAGATCGTTGTCGATCAGGTCACCGGCAAGCGAACCGTAAAACACCCCGAAGGCAGTCAGCAAAATGCGGACGGTTCTGTCTCTCATCCCGACGGCACTACTGTTATGCCTGATGGTTCTGTCAAGCATCCTGATGGCAGTACCACCAGAGCGGATGGTCTTTGGGTCTCGAAATCTGGCGATACGCTCGATAACGCTACAGGCATCTACACGTTTTCAACGGGCGAGTCTGTGCAGGGCGTTAAAAATAGCAGTGGTGAGTGGACGTTTCCGGATGGGAAAGGCTCGCAAGGTGATGAGAAGGGTTCTGGAGGCTCAGACACACTGCCTGAAGGCGCACATAAAAATGTTGATGGAAGTACTACCACGGCCGATGGCATTACGAAGTACCTGAATGGCGATAGCTTTAATGATAATACCGGTCTGTTTACGTATGCAGATGGCACCGTTGTTCAGGCGGTTAAAGACGCTGACGGTACGTGGGGGTATCCTGACGTCAAATAACGTCTATTTAAAGCAGGCCCTTTTTCTGTATTAACAAGGCTATATAAATAACAGCGATTACCTTTAGTGCGGGTTGATCTAACGGTGACGCTTTTGGATACTCGCCTTTAAAGTTGGCGAAGACTCCTTTCAGCGACTACTTTAAGATCTCCACGAGGCGTGAATAGCGGTGACGTCTCAGCTATTCACGCGTGCATTTGAGCATTCAGGGAGCGTTCTACATGAGGATTTATCAACGTTTTATCATGTTGTTAAAAGTCATGATGTTGCTGACAGTGAGCGCCTCAACTGCGTGGGCGAGCAATCCGCTGCAAGGTCAGGCCGTCGGATTTTCCGCAACGGGTGTCCCGGGACCTATGGTCAATGCAATTTACAAATCGGAATCCGAGCCGGGCGATCAAGGCCAGGGAGGTAGCGCGGGGGACGATGATCAGGTCGACGGGGATGATGACTCTGCCGATAGCGCCACGAATAATGGGGACGGCAAGACTGATCGCAAGGATGACGACAGTGCCGATCAAGGGAAGTCCAGCGAAGGTCAGTATTAGTCTCTCGTGCTTTCTACACAGGTATAAATGACGCGCCTGATCTACTCAGGCGCGTCTTTCATTCGCGCGTATTAATCAATGAACTGCTCAGCGTAATGGCACGCCACTTGGCGGTTATCCAGCAGGCGTAATGCCGGCTCGTCCGTGCTGCACAGCTCTGTGGCATACGGGCAGCGCTTGTGGAATGCGCAGCCTGAAGGGGGATTGAGCGGGTTGGGCAGTTCGCCAACTATCTTGATTTTCGGCTTCAGCGGATCGGGGTGAATGGTCGGGGTCGCTGACAACAACGCTTGGGTGTAAGGGTGTAGCGGCCGAGTGTAGATCTCCTCTTTCGGTCCCATTTCCACCGGGCGGCCGAGGTACATCACCAACACTTGATCGGCTACGTGCCGCACCACTGCCAGGTTGTGCGAGATGAACACATAGGCTGTATTGAACTCTTGCTGCAAGTCCATGAACAGGTTGAGCACCTGGGCCTGAATCGATACGTCGAGGGCGGACGTCGGTTCATCAGCCACCAGTACCTTGGGTTGCAGCATCATGGCGCGGGCCAAAGCGATCCGCTGGCGTTGTCCGCCGGAGAACATATGTGGGTAGCGCTGGTAGTGCTCCGGGCGCAACCCTACTTGCTTCATCATCGCCTGGACTTTCTCCCGACGTTCGCTGGCGCTGAGCGAGGTGTTGATCAGCAACGGTTCAGCCAGTTGATCACCGATTTTCTGTCGTGGGTTGAGCGACGCGTATGGACTTTGGAACACCATCTGCACATCTTTGCGCAGTTGTTTGCGTTCAGCCTTGTTGGCCCCGGCAACCTCCTGACCGGCAATTTTCAGCGAGCCGGAGGACGGTTCTTCAATGAGTGTCAGCGCGCGCGCCAGGGTGGACTTGCCGCACCCGGACTCACCCACTACGGCAAGGGTTTTACCCGCTTCCAGTTCAAACGACACGCCATTGAGGGCGCGCACCAGTGCGTGGCCCTTGAATAGGCCACGGGACACTTCGTAATGACGGGTTAGGTCGCGGGCGGTAAGAACGACAGTCATTACGCCACCTCCTGATTCAAGGGGAAGAAGCAGCGCACCTGGCTGTTGGCTTTGGGCTCCAGCGCCGGGCGCTGTTGACGGCAGGTGTCCTGAACGTACGGGCAGCGCGGCGACAGCAGGCAGCCTTGTGGACGGTCATAGCGTCCCGGCACGATGCCCGGCAAGGTCGCCAGACGTGAAGCACCCATGCTGTGTTCCGGAATGGCGGCCAGCAATGCCTCGCTGTACGGATGCGCGGGGACATCGAACAAACCCGGTACTTGACCGATTTCAACGGCCTGACCGGCATACATCACGCACACGCGCTGGGCGGTTTCAGCCACGACAGCCAAGTCGTGGGTGATCAACACCAGCCCCATGTCCTGCTCGCGTTGCAGGTTGAGCAGCAGGTCCATGATCTGTGCCTGAATGGTCACGTCGAGTGCTGTGGTCGGTTCGTCCGCAATCAGCAACTTGGGTTCGCCCGCAATGGCCATGGCGATTGCCACGCGCTGGCTCATGCCGCCGGACAATTGATGCGGGTAGGCGTCCATGCGGCTGGCAGCGCCGGGGATTTCGACTTTTTCCAACAGTTCGATGGCACGTTTGCGCGCCGCTCTGCCGGACATTTTCAGGTGCAGGCGCAGCACTTCTTCGATTTGAAAGCCCACGGTGTAGCTGGGGTTCAATGCGGTCATCGGGTCTTGAAAGACCATGGCCATGTCTTTGCCGACAATTTGCCGCCGTTGACGGGGGCTCAGGGTCAGCATGTTCTTGCCGTCGAAGTTCAGCGCGTCGGCGGTGACGATGCCGGGGTGCTCGATCAATCCCATCAAGGCCATCATGGTCACGGACTTGCCGGAACCTGACTCGCCGACGATGGCCAGTACTTCGCCTTTATCCACAGACAGGCTCAACCCGTCGACCACCGGGACAGCCTTGGCGTCGCCAAAGCGGACGTTGAGATTCTTGATTTCTAACAGTGACATTGGAATCTCCTCAGGCGGCATTTTTGAGTTTCGGGTCAAGCGCATCGCGCAGGCCGTCGCCCATCAGGTTGATTGCCAGCACGCTGAGCAAAATGGTCAGGCCAGGCAGGCTGACGACCCACCAGGCGCGTTCGATGTAGTCGCGGGCCGAGGCCAACATGGTGCCCCACTCCGGGGTTGGCGGCTGTACGCCCAAGCCCAGAAAACCCAGTGCTGCGGCGTCGAGAATCGCCGAAGAGAAACTCAGGGTGGCCTGGACGATCAGGGGCGCCATGCAGTTTGGTAGTACCGTGATGAACATCAGGCGCGGCAGGCTGGCACCCGCCAGGCGGGCGGCAGTGACGTAGTCGCGGTTCAGTTCACCCATGACGGCTGCGCGGGTCAGTCGTACGTAAGAGGGCAACGACACCACGGCGATCGCGATCACGGTGTTGATCAGGCCAGGGCCGAGGATGGCGACAATTGCCACGGCCAGCAGCAGTGAAGGCAAGGCCAGCATGATGTCCATCAGGCGCATGATGCCGGGGCCAAGAAAGCGCGGAAAGAACCCGGCGAACAGGCCCAGGATCACGCCCGGAATCAGCGAGATCACCACGGACGACAGACCGATCAGCAGTGACAGGCGCGAGCCTTCGATCAGCCGCGATAGCAGGTCGCGGCCCAGTTCATCGGTCCCCAGCAGGAACTGCATGTGCCCGCCCTCAAGCCATGCTGGCGGGGTCAGCAAGAAATCGCGGTATTGCTCGCTCGGGTTATGGGGGGCAACCCATGGCGCAAAAATCGCGCAGAACACGATGATGCTCATGAAGATCAGTCCGGCCACGGCGCCCTTATTGCGGGAAAACGCGTGCCAGAATTCTTTGTAAGGCGATGGATAAAGCAGGCTTTGATCCACGGCGGTAGCAGGGGTAGGTGTGCTCATGGTCATGATCTCAGCGCTGATGACGGATGCGTGGGTTGGCAAAGCCGTAGAGGATGTCCACCACGAAGTTGACCAGAATCACCAGGCAGGCGATTAACAGGATGCCGTTTTGCACCACGGGATAGTCCCGGGCGCCAATGGCTTCGATCAGCCATTTGCCGATGCCGGGCCACGAGAAGATGGTTTCGGTCAGTACGGCGCCCGCCAGCAGGGTGCCCACTTGCAGGCCGACCACGGTCAGTACCGGGATCAGCGCATTGCGCAGGCCGTGCACAAACACCACGCGTGCAGGCGACAAGCCCTTGGCACGGGCGGTACGGATGTAGTCTTCGCGCAGCACTTCGAGCATGGAGGAGCGCGTCATTCGGGCGATCACGGCCAGCGGAATGGTGCCCAGCACAATGGCGGGCAGGATCATGTGGTGCAACGCGTCCCAAAAAGCTTCGGGTTCGTCGCTGAGCAAGGTGTCGATCAACATGAAACCGGTTTTCGGCTCAATGTCGTAGAGCAGGTCGATACGCCCGGACACCGGTGTCCAGCCCAGGCTTACCGAGAAGAACATGATGAGGATCAGGCCCCACCAGAAGATCGGCATTGAATACCCCGCGAGGGAGATGCCCATCACCCCGTGGTCAAACAACGAGCCTCGTTTCAACGCCGCGATAACCCCGGCCAGCAATCCGAGTATGCCGGCGAACAACAGCGCAGCCATCGACAGTTCAAGGGTGGCGGGGAACAGCGCGGTAAATTCGGTCCACACGCTTTCACGGGTTCTCAACGATTCGCCCAGATCGCCGTGGGCGAGCTTGGTCACGTAGTCGAAATATTGTTCATAGAGCGGCTTGTTCAGGCCAAGTCGCTCCATGGCCTGGGCATGCATCTCTGGATCGACCCGACGCTCGCCCATCATGACTTCGACCGGATCGCCGGGGATCATGCGAATCAGGGCGAAGGTCAGCAGGGTGATGCCGAAGAACGTAGGGATCAAAAGCCCTATTCGGCGGGCAATAAAACTAAACATCGCGTGGTGTACCTCATCAGCCGGTTAGGCAGGACCGCCAGGGTTCGGGTGAACGCTGGCGGGTGTTTTATTGTTCTACTTCGCCTGGGTAGTGGCAAAGTTGTTGTTCGTCAGCGGGCTAAGTACATAACCCTCGACGTTGTTGCGTCGGGCGGTAAAAAGCATGGGGTGTACGACGTTGATCCAGGGCTGGTCCTTATTAAAGAGCACCTGGGCCTGTTCATAGAGTGCCGCCCGTTCAGCGGGTTCAGTGATGTTACGGGCTTTGGTGATCAGGGCTTCAAAGTCTTTGTTGCACCAGCGCGCGTAGTTTTCGCCATTTTTGGCAGCCTCGCAGCTGAGCAAAGGGGTCAGGAAATTATCCGGGTCGCCGTTGTCGCCCCCCCATCCAGTAGACACCAGGTCATGTTCGCCATTTTTGGCGCGCTTGAGCATCTCCCCCCATTCCATGACGCGAATGTCCAGTTTGATACCGATCTTTGCAAGGTCAGACTGCAGCAACTGAGCGCCCAGCATTGGATTGGGGTTGGTCGGGCCGCCGCCATTGCGGGTGAAGAGGGTGAACACGTGCCCCTCCGGTACTCCGGCTTCCTTGAGCAGCGCGCGGGCCTTATCCAGGTCGCGGGGCGGGTTTTGAATGGCGGTGTTGAACCCCAGCATGGTCGGCGGGTAGGGGTTGATGGCCGGGAGGGCGTTGCCTTTACCGTGTACGGAGTTGAGGTAGGTCTCTTTGTCGAAGGCCATGTCGATGGCTTTGCGTACGCGTACATCGTCGAGGTATTTGTGGCTGGTGTTCATGGCGATGTAACTGGTCATCAACGCTGCCATTTCGTCGACTTTCAGATTGGGATCTTTTTTGATATTACCGACTTCATCCGGCTTGGGGTACAGCGCGATCTGGCACTCGTTGGCCTTGAGCTTTTGCTGGCGTACGTTGCTGTCGGTGGTGACGGCGAAGATCAGCACATCACTCGGGGGCTTACCGCGAAAGTAGTCAGGGTTGGCCTTGAAGCGGACCTGCGCGTCCTTGTTGTAACGCACAAAAATGAACGGGCCGGTGCCGATGGGTTTGCTGTTCAGCTCGCTGGTTTTGCCTGATTTGAGCAATTGATCGGCGTATTCGGCCGAATAGATCGAGTTGAACGGCATGGCGATGTCGCGCAGGAACGGTGACTCGGCGTGGTTAAGCGTGATTTTGACCGTCATGTCGTCGACTTTTTCGACGCGCTTGAGCAGGTTTTTAAACCCCATGCTTTCAAAGTAGGGATAGCCGACCAGCGACTTGTCGTGCCATGGGTGATTGGGGTCCAGCTGGCGCTGAAAGCTCCAGATCACGTCATCGGCGTTCAGGGTGCGGGTCGGCTTGAAGTAATCGGTGGTATGAAACTTGACGCCGGGGCGCAGGTAAAAGGTGTATTCCAGTCCGTCGGGGCTGATGTTCCAACGCTCTGCGAGGGCGGGCTCCACATCGGTGGTGCCGGGTTTGAAGTCTGCCAGACGATTGAGGATGGTTTCAGCCGAAGCGTCGGCAGTCACGGCAGTGGTGTACTGAACAATGTCGAAGCCTTCGGGACTGGCTTCAGTGCACACTACCAACGGTTTGGCTGAAACACTGACCGCGGTGCTGAACACTGCCACGGCAAGGGCTGTGCGTAGTGGAAGTCGTTTCATGGCAACCCTCTTCAATCGGTTGGGCCGCGTAGCGGCTATGCCCGGCATGTGAAGCCAGGCACGGCCACCGGGCGGTTAAAGGATGTTGAACGGAATGGTGGTAACCAGACGGAACTCGTTGATGTTGCCGTCAGCCTGGAACCGGCTGGCGCGGTGCGTGGTGTAGGTCGCGCGAATAGCCGTGGCTTTCAGGGGACCGCTTTGAATTGCATAGGACGTGCCAATGCTGTACTCGGAGTGGTCTTCGCCGTTCATGTTCTTCACGTCGTAAGCCGTGCCTTTGTACTTGGTGCCGTCGATGTCAAAGCCGCGTGCATGGTAGGCGTTGAACTTCAGGCCGGGGATGCCGTACTGCGCCATGTTGATGCTGTAGGCCAGTTGCACCGACTTCTCGTTCGGGCCGTTGAAGTCCGACAGCAAGGAGTTGGCCAAGTAGATGCCGTTGGTTTCATGCAGGTAGTCGAAGTATTCGTCGCCGATTACTTGCTGGTAGGACAGGGTCACAGTGTGCGCCTGATGGGTCAGGCCGAATGCCAGGCTGAAGGTGTCATTGTTGATCTCCCCCATTGCCTTGCTGCCCGTGTCCAGGGTCTTGTAGTAGTTGAAGTTGGTGTTCAAGCCCAGCACAGCGTTGTCGCCCAGATCGTGTACGGCCCCGAAGTAGTACTGGTTCCAGAAGTCTTCGACATGGGTCGCGTACAGCGAGGTTTTCAGGCTTTTAAACGGCTGATAGTTGAGGCCGGCAACGCTGGCACGGTCCGTTTCTACCCCGGCCGCGCCGTATTCACTGCGAAACTTCTTCAGGCCCTGTTCGGTACGGGGTGAAACGCGATCAAAAGAACCTGCGTCGAAGGACAGGTTGTTGAACTCTTCGCTGTGCAGGCCCACCCCCTGAAAGCTGGAGGGCAACGCGCGGTTGCCGATGACGTCGATTGTCGGGCTGCTGAAGTTCTGTCGACCCACCACCAGCGTGGTGTTGGAGATACGGGCCTTGACGTTGGCCAGTCCGAGCTTGCTCCACTGGCCAACGGCATCCCCATCACTGTGGGTCAGGGTGCGGTTGTTTTTACCCGCGATGTCGTTTACATCACGGTCCAGGGCGATCGCGTTGTAGGCCGCGACCTCGGTGCTGAAGCCGACGGTGCCTTGGGTGAACCCCGAGCTGTAATCCAGAATGGTGCCTTGCACCCAGTTGATACGGCGCGGCGTGGTTTTTTCGACGCCGTGGTCGTTGTACGTGAAACGGCCTTTGTTGCGCTTGAGTTCGTTGGCATACCAGTTGCGGGTGGTGCCGCTCAAGCTTTGACCTTCGATGAAACCGCTGGCTTCGCTTTGGCTGCTGGCACCGGTTTTCAATTCGGTGGGCACAAATGTCTGGCTGACGTCTTCGGCATTCGCCATCGCCGCAAGGCTGCTGATGGATAAGGCCAGTAACGCGCTGTTTGTGACTCTCATGGTTGAGGCTCCTCTGCTTCTTTTTTATTGCCGCTCTTTATGTGTTGAGCTGGCTGTTGTGGAACGAGTTAGCGCTTTGCAAACGTTTGCCAAGGTTAATTTGGCTACAGTGTTCTGCAGGCCGCCCCATGCGGCCTGGAGAAACTGACAAGAGTCGGGTGCGGGTTAGTCGGCGATGCTCACGCCGGAAAAAGCGTTACGGCCAAACGGGCTTACGGTGAAACCCTGAACCTTGGCGCTCAGCGGCTGGTTGACCGTGGAGTGGGCGATGGGTGTGATCGGCACTTGTTGCTTGAGCAACTGCTGGGCTTGTTTGTACAGCACGGTGCGCTGATCGCGGTCGGTGACGATTTTGGCGTTCTTGACCAGCGTGTCGTACTCCTTGTTGCACCACATGGAGTAGTTGTTGCCGCCAATCGCGTCGCAGTTATAAAGCGTGCCCAGCCAGTTGTCCGGGTCCCCATTGTCACCGGTCCAGCCAATCAGGCTGATGTCGTGCTCGCCATTTTTGGTGCGCTTGATGTACTCGCCCCATTCGTAGCTGACAATTTTGACCTTCAGCCCGATTTTGCCCCAATCCGATTGCAGCATCTCGGCCATCAGCTTGGCATTGGGGTTGTAGGGACGTTGCACCGGCATCGCCCACAGGGTGATTTCAGTGCCTTCCTTGACCCCGGCGGCCTTAAGCATTTCTTTGGCCTTTTCGGGGTTGTAGGGCGCGTCCTTAATGGTGTCGTCATACGACCACTGGGTTGGCGGCATGGCGTTGACCGCTTTTTGCCCTGCGCCTTGATACACGGCAGTCAGGATGCTGTCCTTGTTAACGGCCATGTCCAGCGCCTGACGCACTTCAAGCTGATCGAACGGCTTGTGCCTGACGTTGTAGGCAATGTAGCCAAGGTTAAAGCCGGGCTTTTCGATCACCTGCAATTTGGGGTCGCTTTTGAGGCTGGCGACATCCGCCGGGCGCGGATTGAGGGAGACCTGGCATTCGTTTTTACGCAGCTTTTGCATGCGCGCCGAAGCGTCGGTGTTGATCGAGAAAATCAGGTTGTCGAGCTTGACCTGGCTCGGGTCCCAATAGTCCTTGTTGGCTGCATACCGGATGTTCGAGTCCTTCTGGTAGCGCTGAAACACATAAGGGCCGGTGCCCACCGGTTTTTGATTGATGTCACTGGGTTTGCCGTTCTTGAGCAGTTGGTCCGCGTACTCAGCGGACAGAATTGCAGCAAAGCTCATGGCGATGTTCTGGATGAACGCTGCGTCGACCGAGTTGAGCGTGATCACCACAGTCATCGGGTCGGTCTTTTCAACGCGGGCGATGTTCTTGTCCAGGCTCATGCTGCTGAAGTAAGGAAACTCGGTGGGGTACGCTTTGCGAAAGGGATGTTCACGATCGAGCATGCGATTGAAGCTGAACAGCACGTCGTCTGCGTTGAAATCCCGGGTCGGCGTAAACCATTTGGTGGTATGGAATTTCACGCCGGGACGCAGGTGGAAGGTATAGGTCAGGCCGTCCTCTGAAATATCCCAGTGTGTTGCCAAGGCAGGTCCTGCTGCTGTTCCGCCTTTTTCAAATTCTGCGAGACGGTTGTAGATCGGTTCCGAGGCATCGTTGTCTGTGGCGGTGGTGTACTGCGCCGTGTCAAATCCGGCCGGACTGCCTTCAGAGCAAAACACCAAGCTGTTGGCTGCTTGCGCGATAGGGCTGCTGACAAGCACGCCAGCGCTGAGTAGTGCGGATAAAACCATAAGGTTACGCATTGCGATCCCAATCCTTTTCTTGTTTTTGTGTCCTGAGTGAGCGCCTTCTACGGTCGCGGTGTTCTCAGGGCGTCGACGTCCTCGGCTACGGTTAGACCTGCGGTGCTTATCTACAGACTGTTCTGAAACCTTATGAGGTCTATGGGCAGTCGTGAATGCGCCGGGCCTGACAGGAGCGTAGGAAAAGTCTCAGCGTCCTATAGCCTCTGCTGTAGTACAGAGTGGCTTCAGGATGAAGGGGATTTCCGCCGTCCTGGCAGATAAGACAGTGCGGCGGGTCAGCCACACTGTCCGGTCCTTTTTATTTGCTGATGCCAACACCGTAGAAGGACGTCAGGCCGAGCGGGCTGATTTTGAAGTCCTGGACGTTGCTGCGCATCGGTTGATACACCGTGGAGTGCGCGATAGGTGTCATCGGAACCTGCTCTTTGAGCAGGTGTTGCGCCTGTTTGTACAACCGGGTGCGCTCAGCCACATCGGTGGTGGACTTGGCTTGTTTGATTAACGTGTCGAACTCGGGGTTACACCATTTGGAGAAGTTGTTGCCATTAATGGCATCGCAACCAAACAGCGTGCCGAGCCAGTTGTCAGGGTCACCGTTATCACCGCTCCAGCCAATCAGCATGGCGCCGTTTTCACCGCCTTTGGAACGCTTGATGTACTCGCCCCATTCATAGGTCACGATCTTGGCTTTGATGCCCACTTTGTCCCAGTCCGACTGAAGCATTTCGGCCATCAGTTTTGCATTGGGGTTGTAAGGGCGCTGCACAGGCATGGCCCACAAAGTGATTTCCGTGCCGGGCTTGATCCCGGCTTCTTTGAGCAGTTCTTTGGCTTTTTCCGGGTTGTAGGGGGTGTCTTTGATGGTGTCGTCGTACGACCACTGCGTCGGCGGCATACCGTTGACAGCCAGTTGTCCAGCGCCCTGATACACCGAATCAATGATTTGCTGCTTGTTCACCGCCATGTCCAGCGCCTGACGGACTTTGAGCTGTGCCATCGGGTTGGGCTGGTCGCTGCCTTTGATTTTGTCCATTACGTTGTAGGCGATGTAACCCACGTTAAAGCCTGGCTTGTCTGGCATCTGCAGAGCCGGGTCTTCTTTAAGCGCCTTGAGGTCAGCCGGGCGCGGGTAGATCGTAACTTGGCATTCGTTCTTTTTCAGTTTTTGCATACGCACCGACGGGTCGGTGGTGATAGCAAAAATCAGGTTGTCAATTTTGACGTCTTCAGGCTTCCAGTAGTCCTTGTTACCGGTGTAACGGATATTGGAATCTTTCTGATAGCTCTTGAAGACAAAGGGCCCTGTGCCAATCGGTTTTTGATTGATGTCTGCGGGGCGGCCTTCTTTAAGCAGTTTGTCGGCATATTCCGCCGACCCGATGGACGCGAAGTGCATGGCCATGTTCTGAATGAACGCGGCGTCGACAGTGTTCAGCGTGAACCTGACCGTTTTGTCGTCAATTTTCTCGACTTTGGCGATGTTTTTATCCATGCCCATGTCGGTGAAGTAGGGGAACTCTGTGGGGTACGCCTTACGAAACGGCATGTCTTTATCGAGCATGCGGTTGAACGTGAAAAGCACGTCATCGGCGTTGAAGTCGCGGGTGGGCTTGAAGTAAGGCGTTGTATGGAATTTGACCCCGTCACGCAAATGGAAGGTGTAGGTCAGGTTATCGGGGGAAATGTCCCAGCTTGTCGCCAAGCCAGGCTCGACCTGGGTGCTGCCACGTTCGAATTGGCTCAGGCGGTTGAAAATGGTTTCGGCTGATGCATCGAAATCGGTCCCGGTGGTGTACTGGCCCGGGTCAAAACCGGCTGGGCTGCCTTCAGAGCAAAACACCAGATTGGTCGCTGCATGAGCGAAAGGTGCACTTGCCAGCAGGCTGGCGCCCACTAAAAACGGAATGACCGCGTGTTTGAACATGGTGGCCTCATGATTTTTGTCATTTTTGGTTTGAGGGCGACCTTGTGAGTCGACCCGGCGATACTTATGCACGGCCCATACCCAATGCAAGATGCGTTAACGGTTGAAACCTAAATACGTGGAACGATCGTACAGGAATGTCGCTTTTATATAACTTATGACGCATTTGATCGTTTGCGTCGGGTTTTTTGACGCATTTTGAAACGCCTTTAGGGATCCATGAAACTTCAATCGCACTGTTTTGAGTCGTGGGTGTTACTTATCTAGACTCTTGCGTTGAAAAGCTGTCAGTTAAAACTGGAGTCGCACGAGGGCTTTTTCTTTTGTTTGTGTGAGATTTTGGAGTAGGAGATTTCGCAGGCATTAAAAAGCCCCTGAGACGTTGTCACCTCAGGGGCTTATGCGCTTCGGCGTGGGCGCTTATTGCATTTGCACTTCAATCACGCCGTCGGCACTCATGCTGACTTCACTGGTGCCGGCTTCGATTTCCGGCGTCGGTGCCGATTCCATATCGGCGGCTGCGGCTTTCATCATCATCGGGCTGCGCAGGAATGGCTGCGGGTAGCCGTTGCTGTTGAGGTTCAAGCTAACAATTTTGTACCCTTTCCCGCCCAACGCGTCGGTCGCCAGTTGGGCGCGAGCCTTAAAGGCGTTCACGGCGTCTTTAAGCAGAGCATCTTCGCTGGTTTTGCGAGCTGCGTTACCGACCGCGAACTGCATGTTACCCATCTTCAGGGTTTGCATCAGATCGCCGGTGAGCTTGGACAGGGCTGCGAAATCCGAACTTTCCAGGCGCAACTCGGCGCGCTCACGCCATCCCGTAATTTTCTGCGATTTGTTGTCGTAGACCGGGTAGCTGTTACGGCTGCCCTGACGCAGCGTGACGTCCTTGACCTGCTTGGCCTGACCGATGGCTTTGTTCATCGCAGTGGTGATTTCGGCGGCCAGCTTGGCGGCGTCTGCGTTTTGAGCCTCGGTGTACAACGTGACAATCATCAAATCCCGCGCAACTTCCTGGCTCGCTTCAGCGCGCAGTGAGACCTGGTTGTAATGCAAGTCATCGGCGGCCAGTGCGGGCAGGCTGGCAAATGCGCCCAGGCTCAGGGTCAAAAGGGCAGCAGTGCGTGGGAACGTAGACATGGAGGCTCCTTGAATGAGATCGACAAGCAGGGGTGTCCCTGCCTGTGTCTGAACCATAAGACTGTAGAAAGTTAATTTCAGTTCGCCCGCTTACATTTTCAATACATATACGGCCTGTCGCGACTCAGACGATAGAGCGCATGTGCATGAGGAAGCATGGGTAGCTGTTATTGATAAAAAAACACTGTGGCCCATTGCCGCACTTTTGCCTGCGGAGCCGTCAGCTTGGTTATACTCCCGGCGATCCGCCTGGAGCGCTCATCAGGAGAGCTCATGCTCGCCCCCGTACAGTTAATGTCTGCTGCCCGTCAGAACCTCTGGCGCCTAACGATTATCCGCACTCTGGTCCTCGCTGCCCAAGCGGGATCGGTGGGGATCGCCTACCTGTTTGATTTGTTGCCGCTGCCCTGGTTTCAGCTGTGCATAACCCTCGGGTGCTCGATGTTGTTGTGCGCGTTTACTGCCATCCGCTTGCGCACCACCTGGCCGGTCACTGAGCTGGAATATGCGCTGCAACTGACGTGCGACCTGTTTATCCACAGCGCACTGCTGTATTTCTCGGGTGGTTCGACTAACCCGTTTGTGTCGTATTATCTGGTGCCTTTGACCATTGCTGCCGTGACGCTGCCATGGCGTTTCTCGGTGGCGTTGTCCGGGATCGCGCTGGCGCTCTACACGCTACTGCTGGTGCAGTCTTATCCGCTGGATACGGGCGCGTTCTTTCGCGAAAAGTTGCAGATCTACGGGATGTGGCTGAGTTTTGCGCTGTCGGCAGCCGTCATTACTTTCTTTGCTGCACGCATGGCCGAAGAGCTGCGACGTCAAGAAGAGTTACGGGCGCTGCGTCGTGAAGAAGGGTTACGCGATAAACAACTGCTGGCTGTGGCGACCCAGGCAGCGGGCGCGGCCCACGAGTTGGGTACGCCTTTGTCGACCATGAGCGTACTGCTTAAGGAAATGCGACGCGAACACCCGGATCCCGAATTGCAGGATGACCTGAGCGTGCTGCAAGACCAGGTCAAATTGTGCAAGGAAACCCTGCAACAACTGGTGCGTGCAGCAGAAGCCAATCGTCGGTTGGCGGTTGAGGTTCAAGACGTCACGCAGTGGCTGGACGAAGCTTTGAACCGTTGGCATTTGATGCGCCCTGAAGCGACTTATCGCTTCAAGTGCCTGGGACATGCGCCCGTACCGCGCCTGGCGCCACCGCCTGATTTGACTCAGGCATTGCTTAACCTGTTGAACAATGCAGCCGATGCCTGCCCGGAAGGGCTCGAAGTCACGGTGGACTGGGATGCCGTGGACCTGACGATCAGTATCCGCGACCACGGAGCAGGTGTACCGTTGGCGATCGCCGAGCAAATTGGCAAACCTTTTTTTACCACCAAAGGCAAAGGTTTCGGCCTGGGCCTATTCTTGAGCAAAGCCAGCGTGACACGCGCTGGCGGCTCGGTAAAACTCTACAGTCATGAGGATGGCGGTACGCTCACCGAGCTGCGCCTGCCTCGTGTCGCCCGAGGAAACGAAAATGAGTGAAGAAATCCAGGTCGAAGGCGAAGAACTGCCGCATCTGTTGTTGGTGGATGATGACGCAACGTTTACCCGTGTGATGGCACGCGCCATGAGTCGACGCGGTTTCCGTGTCAGTACGGCGGGCTCTGCGGAGGAAGGATTGGAGCTGGCGAAGCACGATCTGCCTGATTATGCTGCGCTGGATTTGAAAATGGACGGCGATTCGGGGCTGGTACTGCTGCCCAAATTGCTTGAGCTTGATCCCGAAATGCGGGTCGTGATCCTCACCGGTTATTCCAGCATTGCCACTGCCGTCGAAGCCATCAAGCGCGGTGCCTGCAACTACCTGTGCAAACCTGCAGATGCCGATGACGTACTGGCTGCGTTGTTGACCCAACATGCCGATCTGGATGCACTGGTGCCAGACAACCCCATGTCGGTAGACCGCCTGCAATGGGAGCATATCCAGCGCGTATTGGGCGAGCATGAAGGCAATATTTCGGCCACCGCCCGTGCCTTGGGCATGCACCGCCGCACTTTGCAGCGCAAATTACAGAAGCGTCCGGTACGACGCTGAGCCGAGCGGTTTTAACTGAAGCGCCGGCCGTACTGGCCGGTTTGTCAGTTGGGCTCTGCGCTCGCGCTCGTTAGTCTTGGCCATGTGCATGCTAGAGTGCTGGCTTCGACTCCCGGAGCACGTCATGAGCCGTTTACTGCGTTACGTCGCACCTTTTCTAATGCTGGTTAGCCTGCCTTTGGCGGCTGCACCTGCGGCACCTCCCCTTTTGCACTCGCAGTTTTTGCCTGCGGATGACTTGCAATTGCGCGCCGAAAAACCTGAGCAGCAGCAGTTGATGCTGGTGACGTCCTATTCGGTGGTCGTGGGCAGTCAACGTCAGTCCAATCAACAGCCGATTCCCGTGACCTCGCCACTGTTTATCCGCTTGAAAGGCAAGCCGATGAGCCAGGGAGCAACGGTGCGCGAGGTGTTGATCTCGTTTGACGGGGAAAGCAAAAGCCTGAAAAAACCCGTATTCGACAGTATGACCAGAACCCTGACGCTCTCCTACCCCGTTGCGCAGTATCGCGTGGTGATGGACCTTTTGCGCAACGACACGGTTTATTGCCAATTTTTGACCTATGCCAATGGCCATATCTGGGCCGACTTGCACACCGGCAGCGTGCGCGCACGTTGAGCCTTGGGTAAACTGCGGGCCCCGTGAAGTATCAGCAAGCTGGAGTCGGACATGCGTAAAGACAAGAAACAGTTGATTGGCGATGAGATCGGCGATGAGCAGATCAAGTTGTTCCTGGACTTCGAGCCCGTGGACGCGACATCTCCCTCGCTGCACAAATTGATCAAGGCCTATCGCGGATTGCGCATCGACGATTTCGAGCGTTTTCTGACGTTCTTCAAGCAAGCCGGGTATGACCTTGATGGCAAGGACGAGCATGGCCAGACCTTCGTGGATTTGATCAAGGATCAGCGCAACGCTGCCGAGTACATCGAACTGATCGCCAGCGCCCGCGGTTGATCTGCCCCTGATGTCGCGGCCTCCCAGGCTGCGACGACGCACGCTTCACTCAATACAGATCTGTCTTACAGCCTGCGTGTTAATGACGACGGGGCACTTTTTCGTGGGCGGTTAATACTCAGGTCGACAGCCAGTCTGTCCACTGTTCATCAGGATGATGAGCGGTGCAAAAAAATTGAAAGGATTTCAACGTTGAAAGCAATAAAACGTTTTATCACTCGCTTGCTGCTGGGTCTGGGATTAAGTGTCATGGGCGCGCCAGCAATGGCTGTTGATAAGGTGCTGGAGGTCGAGATTCATAATGCGACCACTGCGCCGATTGCGCCGGGAGAGGGGTTTTCATGGCTGGAAAGCCCCCAGAATGCAGGTCATGACTTTGTTGTTGAGCCGGGCGGCAGCCAGGAGCTGACGTACTATATGCCGCAAGCGCGCGGTAGCGAGTCGTTCAGTTATCAACAGGGCGAGCGGGAGTGCGCCTTCAGCTTCAGCCATCTCACCCCAGCCAATACCAGGATCAATCGTCAGGTCAACGCCCGCTCCACCGGGAAAATGCTGAGCCGCTGTCGCGCAGAGTTGATTCCGGTGATAGACGATGATGACTTTGTGAGCAATGGCGGAACGCGTGTGCTGTTCACCATGGGGCAGTGATTTAACACTTGTGCGCTATTTGAGTGCAAAAAAAGCCCTCACCCCAGAAAGGGTGAGGGCGCTAGCGTGACGTTGAAACCCTAAGGCCGCGTTACGCGATGCTGGTGTTCGGCGCTACCAGCTCCAGTAGTTCAGAGTTGCGAGTGCTGATTTCACGGTAAAGCTCGGCGTCTGTTTCAAGGACCTTTTCCCGTGCCGGGAAGATTTCCTTGAGTTTGGTAGCCCATTCGCCCGTGGCTTTTTGCGCGAAGCAACGTTCGATCAGGTCCAGCATGATCGACACGGTCACCGATGCGCCCGGAGACGCACCCAGCAATGCAGCCAGCGAACCGTCTTTGGCAGCGACCAGCTCAGTGCCGAATTGCAGCACACCGCCTTTTTTCGGGTCTTTCTTGATGATCTGAACCCGTTGGCCCGCGATCTCAAGACGCCAGTCTTCAGCTTTGGCCTGCGGATAGAACCTGCGCAAAGATTCCAGGCGCTGTTCCATCGACTGCCGCACTTCGCTGACCAGGTATTTGGTCAGGTCCATGTTGTCGCGCGCAACAGCGAGCATCGGCCCGATGTTGCCCAAACGAATCGACATTGGCAGATCAAGGAACGAGCCGTGCTTCAGGAACTTGGTGGTAAAGCCAGCATAAGGTCCGAACAGCAGGGATTTTTTGCCGTCCACGACACGGGTGTCCAAGTGCGGAACCGACATCGGTGGCGAACCTACTGCGGCCTGGCTGTACACCTTGGCCTGATGGTGCTTGACCACTTCCGGGTTGTCGCAACGCAGCCATTGGCCGCTGACCGGGAAGCCGCCGTAACCTTTGCTTTCTTCAATGCCCGAAGCTTGCAGCAGTGGCAAGGCGGCACCGCCCGCGCCCAGGAATACGAACTTGGCATCAATATGACGCGTGTTGCCGCTATTGATGTCCTTGACGCTGACCGTCCAGCCGCTGCCATTGCGCTTGAGGCCAGTAACTTTTTTGCTGTATTTGATTTGCGTGTCGGGAGCGCTGGCCAGATGCTTGAGCAACTGCTTGGTCAGGGCGCCGAAGTTAACGTCTGTACCGTGCATCACACGGGTTGCCGAAATGACTTCATCAGCCGGGCGGCCAGGCATCATCAGCGGCATCCACTCGGCCATCGTGGCTTTGTCTTCGGTGTATTCCATGTCCGCAAACGCATGGTGCTTGCTCAGCACGTCAAAGCGTTTTTTCAGGAAAGACACACCTTTTTCGCCTTGCACAAAGCTCAGGTGAGGCACCGGGCTAATGAAGGATTTGCAGGAGCCGAACGTGCCCTGTTGCGCCAGGTAGGCCCAGAACTGTTTCGAGACTTCGAACTGTGCATTGATGTGCACAGCTTTTTTGATGTCGATCGAACCATCGGCCGCCTGCGGTGTGTAGTTCAACTCGCACAGCCCAGCATGGCCGGTACCTGCGTTGTTCCACGGGTTGGAACTCTCCGCAGCACCTGAGTCCATTTGCTCTACTACTTCCAGCGAAATACCGGGGTCGAGCTCTTTGAGCAGTACGGCGAGGGTGGCACTCATGATGCCCGCTCCAACCAGTACTACGTCGACTGCTTCGTTATGCGCCATTAACGCGTCTCCAAAATCTACGGCACCAAATTGACGGCATAGCTGCCAGGTGGTCCGAGGCGTGGATCAGGTGGAGCCTCGGGTCACGCGTGGCCAGGATCGCCATGTCCGATTCATCGCAATTGCTTGCTGCTTCAGCGGACGCCACCAACCGGGCCTTGAAGGTTCATATGAACGCACTTCATAGGGCGGGAGGCAATTCGACTTAAGGTCAAGAGCGTCCGTTTGGGCAACCAAATCCGTAAGCGGACAGGCTTCAGTCGTGTGCGGTAAAGCTGACTTCAGACCTGCTGGATGGGGCAGTAACAGACGCTAATGGTGCATATTCAGACGCAAAACTTTTCATTTGCTCGCCACACTCTTGTGAAGTTGTGAAAACCCGTTTTTTTTCACGCTCTTTTGAAGACGTGAACCTCAAAAAAGGGCTGCCGCATGCCTGGCACCAAACCCGTGGACGACCTGCAAAGCAGGTGTGGCATAGCGGGCGAACAACGCAGGGGCCGAGCAACATGGCAGCTCTGCAGACTGTTAAGAGGTGGTGGTTTGCATGAAAAAAAGCAAGCGCCAGCGCTACACAGTCTGTGTGGGCGGCTCTCTGTGGGCGATTTTGGTGTGCTGATACCTGCGTATCAACGGTGTTGCGGGGCCCGATCAGGAGACGTCCTTATAATCGGGGGGAGATTGTAGCGAAGAAACGTCGGCAATTGATCCTGTTAAATGACTTTTATTGGTGATTGGGTCAAATCCCCAACAGCGGTTGCACCCTTGAGTGCGTCGCAGGTGAGCTGACGCGGGCGTCAGGCGGTAATACCTGGTGCAACCAGTTAAGGCGAATTTCTGAAATTTCGACCCAGCCATCGCCGACCGGCGGTTGCGCACATTGTCTAAAAGCCCGGCAGCGGCCGCTGTTGTCCAGACGCGCAAAGCTGCGATGGGGGCGGGTGGCGCTCAACAACGACTTTAACCAGTTCATGGCAAACACCTCTTCAGTGAGTGACCTGACAATGCCACGCTGGCGTGACGCACTGATGTATTGCACGTGACAGCCGGGTGACAGCAAGCGGCTGGTTTGCAGGACGGTCGCCCCGCTATACTGGCGGCCAGTTTGACTTTGCCCTGGAGAGATGAGCATGTTGCAACGCCTGTTGTTCGGTTTGATCACTGTGACCAGTTTGACGCTGGTCGGCTGCGCCCACAGCCCGCAACAACTCAGCCCGCAACCCAAGCTGACCACGCAGCTGACGCCCGTTGGCCGCGGCCAGCCGGTGGTCGTCCGTGTGGTTGACGGTCGTCCCTCGCCAACCCTGGGCACCCGGGGTGGCATGTACCCTGAAACCAGCGCTATTAGTGTGAGCAGCGCGGACCTGATCCCCAAACTGCAAGCCCAGGCTGAAGCTGCGGTACGCCTGCTGGGTTACACCCCGACGACCCATGCGATGAATGCCCCGCAGTTGACGGTGACCCTGGCGGAGCTGAAGTACCAGTCGCCGAAAGATTCCATGTACGTGACTGAAGCGACCATTGGCGCCACATTCCGTTCTGATGTGAAGAACGGCGGCCGTACTTACAGTGGTCGGTATGGTGCGTCCCTGGATCAGCGCTTCGGTATGGCGCCCAATCAGGAAACCAACACCAAGCTGGTCAGCGACGTGTTGAGCGATGCTTTGACCCGCGTGTTCAAAGACCCATCAGTGGGGCGTTTGCTGGGCGAGTAACGGTATAAAGCAAAAAGCCCGAACTTGATGAGTTCGGGCTTTTTTATGCGCGAAGGGTTCAAGCCGCTTCTGCATACAGTTCCAGACGGCTGACGCCCGTGAGCAAATCCAGCTCAGGCAAGTCGGCATGGGTGTGGCCGCTGAGGGCGCAATAGACCAGCCAATGTTGATCCTGAACGTTAAAGGCTAACCCTTCGATCAACGCCTGCTGTTCGTCGCTGGGGGCGATCAGGTAGAGGCGGTCCTGGTTTTCTGCATGCAACATGACAAGCTCCGTGTCGGTGTCGAGGGGCCACAGAGTGACCTCTAGACATGACGATACGGTGACAGCAGAAATTAAGCCCTAACCCTGTAGTCCCCACCGAACTTCGCGAGGCAGCGACCACACACGCTTATTTATAAGGGCAGGCCAGCCTTGATGCGGTACTGGTTCCGCACCGGCATTGCATATTGCAGCACCAGGTAAGGGCGGTGCTCGGCCGGGCACGCGTCCAGACGACGCTGCCACTCTTGCCGGGCCTTGGCCAGTTCTTCCGCGGCAAAGATGTCAGCAGCGGCAGGTACCTGCAATTGCGGGTCTGCGTCATCCCACTGTGCATATGCCAGGTAATGTGCGGGGAACAGGCGATAACCGCTGAGGATTTGGCGATCCATTTGCGCAGCAAGCAGTTTGCTGTCTTCGAAAAACTCAGTGATCGGCTCGGCAAAGTTAACGTGCACGCGGCCTTTGTAACCGGTAATGCCATTGGCAATGCTGGTGTCGTCTTCGCCAGGCGCCTTGGTGTAAGTGCCGGTGGTTGCGCGGATATACAACTCACGGGCTTTCGCCTGATCGCATGGGTCGTATTCGTAACTGATCGACACTGGCGTCATGTTCAGCGACTGCACCACTTCGCCAAACGGTTCGTTTTTGCGGCTCATGTGGAACATTTTGAGGATGGCCGAATCAGTACGGTCGTCGCCGTCTTTGGCACGGCCTTCAGCCTGGGCAATCCAGATCGACACGCCGTCGTTGCGGATCGAGTGGTTGATATAGGCCGACAGCAATTGATAGGCCGCGAGCTTTTCCCGGCGCCCGGTGATAGAACGGTGCACGATGAAGCTTTTGTTGAGGCGCATCAGATCGCTGACATACGGCTTTTGCAGCAGGTTGTCGCCGATGGCGATACGCGGCGTGGGGAGGCCTGCGTGGTAAACCGCGTAATTGACGAAGGCAGGGTCCATCACGATGTCGCGATGGTTGGCCAGGAACAGGTAAGCGGTGCCCGACTTCAAATGCTCGACGCCGGTGTAGGTCACGCCATCGGTCGCATGCTCGATGGTACGGTCGACATACACTTCGACTTTGTCCTGCAAGGTGGCGACCGAGGTCACGCCAGCGAACTCTTTGCGCAGGCGATGCGCTATAAGAGGTTTTAACAGCCAGCCGAAAGCGCCAGCCAGGCGCGGGAAGCGAAAGTGGGTCAGGATATCTAGAAACGCCTTGTCGCTGAGCAACCGGGCCAGCACAGCTGGGACTTCGGTGTCGTCGTAAGGTCGGATGGTATCGAATTCGCCCATCATGCTCTCTTGTTGGAAACGGCTAGGGTAAGTAAACAAGGCAGGCCAAAAATAATAGCCCTGCAAATAGACCGGCGATTATACGCACAAGTCACTCTGGAGACCGCGATGCTTGAAACCGAACCCTACTATTGCCCGTATTGCGGTGAACCTGCAGAAGCCGTACTGGACCTGTCGGCCGGTGACCAGACCTATATTGAAGACTGTCCTGTATGCTGCCGGCCGATTGTCTTTACGCTCCAGACCGACGGTCATGAGTGGATGCTCGATGTCCACAGCGAAAACGAGTAGCCGCCATGCAGCGCATCTACGAGCCCGAAAACTTGATGGAAGCCGAACTGTTGCTGGGCATGCTCGCCAGCGAAGGGGTTGCGGCGACCCTTCAGGGGCGTGACCTGATCGGCGGCACGGGGGAATTACCGGCGCTTGGTCTGCTGGGGCTGGCCGTGGCCGATGACCATGCCCGTTACGCGCGCGAGCTGATCGATGCGTACAATGCTGCCTCGCCCCTTGACGGCGACGAGCCTGATAGCTACCCCGATGTGCTGGAGTGCTAAAAGGCCCTTTGTTTACTGCTATATAGAGAAGAGTTGTACTGCCCCATGTGTGGACGTTTTGCCCTGTTTCGCTGGAACCCTGCATTTGCAGCCTTGCCCGGTTTTCCGGCGGATCAGCAGGCGCAATGGAATATCTCGCCTAATGATGCGGTGTTGATCTTGCGCGCAGGTGAAGCGCCGGAGCAGCGAACACTGGCCCGGGCGCGCTGGGGATTGACCCCGCCCTGGCTGACCGACCTGTCTCGCACGCCCGCCCATGCCCGGGCCGAAACCGTTGCCGAACAACCGATGTTCCGTGATGCGTTTCGCCTGCGCCGCTGCCTGCTCCCGGCCAATGGCTTTTACGAATGGCGTGGCACCACCCGCAAACGTCCTTATTGGCTGACGCCAGGGGAGGGCGCGTCACTTTTTTTTGCAGCGATTTGGGAAGCCTATCCGGTGCAAGGCCACGAATGGTTGAGCACGGCTGTTATTACCCAGGCCGCAGCCAGTCAGCGTCGCCCGCTGATTCTGGATGAAGCGGGCCAGCAGGCATGGCTTGATCCTCAAACCCCTTTACACGTATTGCAGGCGCTGCTGGCCAGCCCGCAGTCCCCGTTGCGTGAGCGCCCGTTGGCCAATCTGGTCAATGACCCCAAGCTTAATGCCCCCGAGTGTCTGACGCCGGGTTGAGGGGCGTGTCTGCTACGATACGCGCCATCTTTATGGAGAGTCGTGATGGGTAAATTAGCGGTAGTGTGCGTGGTTGGCGCAGGGCTGTTGCTCGGCGGTTGTCAGTCGGTCAATACCACCAATGCCGGTGCGGTCGGTATTGAGCGCAAGCAGTACATGTTCAGCATGCTGTCGAGTCAGCAAGTGGATCAGATGTATGCCCAGTCGTACCAACAAACCGTCAGCGAAGCCAACTCCAAGGGTGCGCTGGACAAAACCAGTACCAATGCCAAGCGCTTGCAGGCCATCGCCAACCGCTTGATTGCCCAGGTCCCTGCCTTTCGCGCGGATGCGGCGCAATGGAACTGGGAAGTGAACCTGATCAAAAGTGACGAACTGAACGCCAGCTGCGGGCCGGGCGGCAAAATCATTTTCTACAACGGGATCATCGATAAGCTCAAACTCAACGACGATGAAATCGCTGCGGTCATGGGGCACGAAATCGCCCACGCCTTGCGCGAGCATGGGCGTGAGTCGATGTCCAAGGCGTACGGAATTGAAATTGCCAAACAGGGCGCGGGCGCATTGTTGGGGCTGGGGCAGGACAGCCTGCAACTGGCCGATACCGTGGTCAATTACAGCCTGACGCTGCCTAACAGCCGCAGCAATGAAAACGAAGCCGACCTGATTGGTCTGGAGCTGGCGGCACGTGCAGGTTACAACCCGAATGCCGCCATCACCTTGTGGCAGAAAATGGGGCAAGCGTCACAAAGTGCGCCGCCGGAGTTCATGAGCACCCACCCGGCGTCGAGCAGCCGGATTGCCGCGTTAGAGGCGGCGATTCCCAAGGTGATGCCGCTGTATCAGCAAGCTCCGAAAACCCGGTAATCCCGCGCTTTCGCCGGCCCTTTCCCGAAGGAGAGGGCCGGTGATGAGGTGCTACACCCAACCGCTGATTGCCATTGCCTTGTACACAGCCACGGCGGCCAGTACGAAGAACGCAGTTGCTGCCAACCGGCGAATCAGGGTCAACGGCAACTTGTCTGCCGCAAAGTTACCCGCCAGAACCACCGGCACGTTGGCAATCAACATGCCCAGCGTTGTGCCGATAATCACCAGCCACAGATCCGGGTATTGAGCGGCCAGCATAACGGTCGCCACTTGGGTCTTGTCGCCGATTTCAGCGATAAAGAACGCAATCAGAGTGGTCAGGAACGGGCCAAATTTACGTGCGGTACTCGCTTCGTCATCGTCCATTTTGTCCGGCACCAGTGTCCACAGTGCGGTGGCAGCAAAGCTGGCTGCGAGTATCCAGTGCAGGGTCACATCCGAGAAGAAACTGCCGAACCAGGCACCCACGGCGCCAGCGGCTGCGTGATTGGCCAGGGTGGCGGCCACGATGCCGGCGATGATCGGCCAGGGTTTGCGAAAGCGAGCGGCGAGAATGAGGGCGAGCAATTGCGTCTTGTCGCCGATTTCGGCCAAGGCAACGATTGCAGTAGGAACGAGTAAGGAGTCGAGCATCATCAGGTGGTTTCCAGGGGCGGGTCGACACGGCTATGACACGTACAGCCTTCCCGCCCCGGGTAAGGTGTTCGTGTCATAGGTCTTGTCAAACCCCGGTCCGTCTGTGCGGACTCCTGGGTCGCATACGCCATGGCCTGTTGACCAAGTATGTTGACGTATGCCGGACGAGCGCGAAGCTCGTGGGAGACTACTCCCCTAGGACGGAGCGGATTCTGCCTACGCAAATCCGATCCGGCAAGCCTTGTTTTTTAAATTGCGTTATCGACGCTTGGCGCTGTAAATCCGAAAACCCTGGCCCTCGGCCTTGACGGTGCAGGCGCCGAACTGCTCTTCGATCAGCGGTTGATAGCGCAGGAAGCTATTGGCAACAATCCGAAGTTCGCCACCTTTTTTCAGATGTTTAATGGCTTTTTGCAGCAAGTTTTCAGTGGCGTGGTAATCGGTATGCACGCCGACATGGAAGGGCGGGTTACTCAGGATGGTGTTCAACTCCATCGGTGCTGCGTCGATACCATCCCCGCAGATCACCTCACCTTCCAGTCCGTTGGCTGCCAATGTCAGGCGGCTGCTGGCGGTGGCAAATGCGTCCACATCGAGCAGGGTGACGCTGTTGTGCGGGTAACGGCGTTTGACTGCCGCGCCCAGCACGCCTGCACCACAGCCAAAATCCAGCACATGGCCGCTGGGCAGTTTGTCGAGGTTGTCCAGCAGCAGGGCGCTGCCGCGATCCAGTCGGCCGTGGCTGAACACACCCGGCAGGCTGACAACGTTTAACGGGCCTTCTTCCAGAGCCAGCTCATAATGCTGCGCCAGGTGAGCCAGCACGGGCGCTTGCGGAACATTGACCACGCTGACTTGCCACAGCTGGCAATGCCGGGCGCTGTCGAGCTTGCGCGGCTTGCCGAACGGGATCAGTTGTTTGGAGGCGCCTTCAATACCGCCTTTTTTCTCGCCCACCAGAAATACATCGGCATTGGGCAGGCGTGCGGCCACGGCCTTGAGGACGTAATCGCTCAGCTCTTTGGACTTGGGCAAATACACCACGGCGGTGTCAAACGCGCGCTCCGGCACATCCACCCCAAAATGTACGCGCCCGGCGAAACGGGCCTCCAGCGCGGCGTGATCGCCAGCGTGCCAGCACCAGCCGTGGGCGTTGGGCAAGCGGCCGAGTGCGTCGTCCGGGGGCAGGCCCACCAACAACACGTTGCCTTGAAAGTAATCAGGCTGACGAAGCAGTACTTCACTGCGCGGATCCATAATCTGCTCCTCAAAAAGGGGCGCAGTTTATCAACTGACGACCCGCAGCGCTGTACCGTTGAAGAACGCTTGAGCGTTTTCGGTTAATTGACCCACGATTCGCTGTCGCGCTTCACGGCTGCCCCACGCGCTGTGCGGGGTGATAATCAGCCGCGGGATGTCTTCAGCCAGCAGCGGATTGCCATTACGCGGCGGTTCAACGCTCAACACGTCAGTGGCCGCACCGCCCAAATGGCCGCTGCGCAAGGCATCGGCCAAGGCCTGTTCATCGATTATGCCGCCCCGGGCTGTATTGACCACGAACGCGCCGGGCTTGAGCATTGCCAGCTCTCGGGCGCCAATGAAATTGCGCGTATGTTCGTTGAGCGGGCAGTGAAACGTCAGCGCATCGACCTGCGGCAACAGTTCATCCAGAGGCAGACGATCGGCACGGGCAGGGCGGCCCGGAATCTGCCCGACCAGTACGCGCATGCCGAAGGCTTCTGCTAATTTCGCGACTGCGCTGCCCAGCTCGCCGTGACCGAACAAGCCAAGGGTCTTGCCTTCCAGTTCCACAATCGGGAAGTCCAGCAGGCAGAACTGTTTGGCCGTTTGCCACTGCCCGGCCGACACTGCGTTTTGATAGTCGAGCAGGCGGGTCGCCAGTGCCAGCAGCAAAGTCAACGTGTGCTGTGCCACCGAGGGCGTGCCGTACCCCTGACAGTTGGCGACAACAATACCCCGGGCGCGTGCGGCTTCAAGGTCCACGTTATTGGTGCCAGTGGCGGCGACCAGGATCAGTTTCAGTTGCGGGCACGCTGCGAGTGTTTCAGCGTTTAGCAGGATTTTATTGCTGATGACAACGCTGGCACCTTGCAAGCGCTCGATCAGGTTTTCAGAGGTTGTATCGGCGTACAGTTGCAGATCGCCCAGGCAGTCACGCAAAGGGCTGAGGTCGAGATCACCCAGATCCAGTGAGGTGTGATCCAGGAACACGGCGCGGCGAGTGTTAGTCATCAACTGTACCTTTTGTGCGGTGAAATGAAGGCGTAATGTGGCGAGACTATCAGAAGAAACAATTTGTAATGGAGCCGTGCATGTATTGGACAGAATTCTTGACCGTCGCCCTGATTCACCTGTTGGCGGTGGCCAGCCCGGGCCCGGACTTTGCCGTGGTGGTGCGTGAGAGTGTGACCCACGGTCGCCGCGCTGGCATGTTCACGGCATTCGGAGTTGGCACGGCGATTTTTGTTCATGTCGGTTATTCGCTGCTCGGCATTGGCATCATCGTGTCGCAATCGATCGTGTTGTTTAACGCACTCAAATGGCTGGCGGCCGCTTACTTGCTGTACATCGGGATCAAGGCGCTGCGTGCAAAACCGGCCGATCCGACCGCCGTTGCTACTGCGCTGCCTGTGGGCGAGCGCACGGCGCGCGGCGCGTTCACGTCGGGTTTTGTGACCAATGGCTTGAACCCGAAGGCCACGCTGTTTTTCCTGTCGCTGTTTACAGTTGTGATCAACCCGCACACGCCATTGTCGATTCAGGCTGGCTATGGCGTGTACTTGGCTGTGGCCACCGGCCTGTGGTTCTGCATGGTGGCCATGCTGTTCAGCCATCAACGTGTACGCACGGGCTTTGCGCGCATGGGCCATTGGTTTGATCGCACCATGGGTGCAGTCTTGGTCGCGCTGGGTGTGAAACTGGCCTTTACCGAAATGAACTGAGGCTGTTTTAAACCGATCACCGCTGTGAGTGATCGGTTTTTTGCCTCTGCCAACATGAGTCCCCCCAAAAACGATGTTGATCGTTTTCTCATTGGGGGGCTTATGTGCAGGCTCGCAGGACGGCGCCCGCCCTCAACCTGCGTTTATCCCCCGTGCAACTCCTCAACACGATGAATCACGCGCAAGGCCGGTTTGTATTGCGCAACAGTGATTTCGCGGCCCTCGATGGCAGCCCTTTTCTGGCTCGGCTACGGCATCAGCCCTGAGCCGTATCAGCGGCGGATCTTGTCAAAATCTGGTTTTCCTTCATCCTTGCGGGCCTATTGCGACGTGCCCATGGAGAAGTATCAATGCCCTCAGTCAACCGGTTTTGGCATCGCGCTCAACTGCCGCTGGCAGTCAGCTTCGCCGCGACGCTCGCCGGGCCCGCCTGGGGTGTGAGCTTCAACGTCGGGGACGTGGAAGCTCAGCTTGATTCCGAGTTGTCGATCGGCGCCAGTTGGTCAACCGCTAAGGCCGATCAGTCATTGATCGGGGCCAATAACGGCGGCACTGGCCACTCGCAAATTTCTGATGATGGTCGCTTGAACTTCAAGCGCGGTGAGACCTTTTCCAAATTATTCATGGGTGTTCATGGGCTGGAGCTGAAGTATGGCGACAGCGGCCTCTATGTGCGTGGCAAGTATTGGTACGACTTTGAGCTGCAAGATGACAGTCGCCCATTCAAGAACATCAGCGACAAAGGTCGGCGCGCTTCGGCGCAATCCGCTGGCGCGCAGTGGCTGGATGCGTTCGTGTACCACAACTATGTGATTGCCGATCAACCTGGCGCGGTGCGTCTGGGCAAGCAAGTGGTCAGTTGGGGTGAAGGCGCTTTCATCGGCGGCGGGATCAATGCCATCAACCCGACGGATGCGGCGGCCTATCGCCGTCCAGCCACTGAATACAAGGATGGGCTGGTTCCGGTCAACCTGTTCTACCTGTCGCAAAGCCTCACCGACCGGTTATCAGTCGAAGGGTTTTATCAGCTGAATTGGGAGCAGTCCGAGACCGACAACTGCGGGACATTTTTTTCACAATCGGATGTCATTGCGCACGGCTGTAGCGGTAACTACCGGGTGATGAACAAGCGTTCAGCCCTGACGGTGGCAGACTTGGCTGCGTTGACCTCGGCCGGTGTCGACATCAACAACGAAGGCGTGTTGGTGCGCCGGGATGCAGACCGCAACGCACGCAATAGCGGGCAGTTCGGGCTTGCCATGCACTATCGCTTCGACCCGCTGGACACTGAATTTGGTGCGTTCTTCATGAACTACCACAGCCGTGATCCGATCATCAGCGGGCGTGCGGCTTCACAAGCGGTGTACAACGCGGCGTCTGCTGCTAGCGGTTTGGGGCCAATGCACGTCGCGGGCAATGCCAGCTACTACGTCGAATACCCCGAAGACATTCGTTTATACGGCTTGAGTTTCGCAACCACGTTATCCACAGGCACGGCGTGGAAAGGGGAGTTGAGCTATCGTCCCAATGCGCCGGTGCAACTCAATACCGATGATCTGCTGTACGCCAATGTCACCTTGTTGCCGGGGTTGGCAGACGCGTCCCCCTTGAGTGTCACGCCGGGGGCGGATGCCTCAGGCTATCGACGTAAAGAGGTCACCCAGTTTCAGACATCCCTGACACACGTTCTAGACAATGCCATGGGCGCCAATCGGCTGATTCTGACCGGTGAAATCGGTCTCTCTCACGTTGCCGGGCTGGAAAGCCGATCTGATAAACGCTATGGCCGCGACCCGGTGTTTGGTCAGGAGGGTGACGATGGTTTTACCACTGCCAATTCGTGGGGGTATCGGGCGCGGGCCGTGTGGGAATACAACAACGTGCTGCCGGGCATCAATCTCAAACCCGGGTTGGCATGGTCCCATGATGTCAGCGGTTACTCACCGGGACCCGCCGCCACGTTTGAAGAAGGCCGTAAAGCAGTCAGCCTGGGGCTGGATGCCGAGTACCAGGACACCTACACCAGCAGCGTGTCGTACACCAATTTTTTTGGCGGCCGTTACAGTACCTTGAGTGATCGCGACTTTATGGCGTTAAGCGTCGGGGTCAAGTTTTAAAACCGTTTTATCCGCTTTGGAACCCAGAACCATGAACAACCCGCCCGCGCTCATCCGTGAAACCTTCCCTGTCGGCCCTTTGCAGTGCAACTGCACGATCATCGGCGATCCAGTCACGAAAAAGGCCATTGTGGTCGACCCGGGTGGCGATCATGAGTTGATTCTGGCGCGCTTGGAAAAGCACGGTTTGAAGGTGGTGAGCATCATTCACACCCATGCGCACCTGGACCATTTTCTGGCGTCGGGTCAACTCAAGGAGAAAACCGGGGCGACGTTGCACCTGCATAAAGAGGACCAGTTCCTGTGGGACAACCTTGAGATGCAGTGCAAGTTGTTTCGCGTTCCATACACCCCGGTGCCGTCACCGGATCGCTGGCTTGCCGATGATGAGGAGCTTGCGTGCGGGTGTGGTGTGGCGCTGCACACGCCGGGGCACACCCCCGGCTCCATGAGCTTCTGGTTTGCCGATGCCAAGCTGTTGATTGCCGGTGACACCCTGTTTCGTCGTGGCGTTGGCCGTACCGATTTGTGGGGTGGCGATCAGGCAACTATCGTACGTTCCATCAAGCAGCGTCTGTATACGCTGGATGAAGATGCCACAGTGATTACAGGCCATGGCCCTGTTACCCGTCTGGGCGAAGAGATGCGCGAAAACCCGTTTGTACGTGCTTGAGAGGCCAATGGAATTTTTACCGTTGGTCGTGTTCCAACGCCAACAGAGGTCCACTGCCAACGACCTTTGCCCCCAGAAAGTATTGAGTAGGAGCTTCACCATGTTTATTTCGAGTCGTTTGATTGTTGCCGCCAGTGCGATTGCTTTGCTGGCCGGCTGTGCCTCGCCCAACCCGTATGACAACCAGGGGCAGGCATCGACGGGCATGAGCAAAACGGCCAAGTATGGCGGGCTGGGAGCGTTGGCCGGTGCAGTGGCGGGTGCTGCCATTGACCACAACAACCGTGGCAAGGGCGCACTGATCGGCGCTGCCGTTGCGGGTCTGGGGGCTGCGGGTTATGGCTATTACGCTGACAAGCAAGAAGCTGCACTGCGCGCCAGTATGGCAAACACGGGGGTAGAGGTTCAGCGTCAGGGCGACAACATCACCTTGGTTATGCCGGGAAATATTACGTTTGCCACTAGCTCGGCAAATATTTCGCCCAGCTTCTATCAACCGCTCAACAGCCTGGCCAACTCGCTGAAGCAACTCAATAACCAGCAACAGATTCAAATTGTGGGTTACACCGATAGCACCGGTAACTACGAATACAACTTGAAGCTGTCGCAGCAGCGTGCGCAGAGCGTTGCCACCTATCTGACGTCTCAGGGGGTCAGTGGTCAGTACTTGTCTGTCACCGGTAAGGGGCCTGCGGACCCGATTGCTAGCAACGCGACCCCTGATGGCCGAGCTCAAAACCGTCGAGTGCAGATCACCCTGGCGCCGATTCCGGGCATGAACTATCAGCAACAAGGTCAGGTTCAACAGTACCCGTAAGCCTCGTGCTTTGCCGTTGCTGACGCAGGTTGTGCAAGGTTTGTAAGACCGGTTACCGCACGATCCTCCTGCAGCGGTCACAGCAAGACGCATAACAAAAAGCCCCGCGATCTTTATCAGGTCGCGGGGCTTTTTGCTGAACGCTTTACTGAAAGTGTTACTTCTTCAGGCCGTAATGCTCGTCGAGCATGCCGGGTGCGTTCGGGGTTTTTGGCGCGTAGTCCAATGGCGGCTCAGAGCTGTGCGGCGGGGTAAGGCGCTCGCGGTGCGGTTGAGGCGCTTCTGAATGCAGTGCGGCCAGCAGGCGTTGGCGAGTCTGCTCGTCAAGGGCCAAACGGTTGGCGCCCTCGGCGAGATGGTCTTGCACATCCTGATAGCTCTGAGTGAGTTTCTTCACCAGATTGGCGGTGCTGTTGAAGTGGGTGACCACCTCATTCTGATAACTGTCAAAACGTTCCTGGATGTCATCTAGCTGGCGCTGCGTGCGGTTAGGCGCGGCATTGGGCAGCAGACGAGCGACCAGAAAACCAATGGCGACACCTGCAACCAAGGCTAGAGTCGGCAACAACCAAATCAAGAGCGAGTGTTCCACGAGTCCTTCCTCTATAAACGGCTTTGCTTTACGTTAACGGCTCGGACCTGCGCTGTATACCGCGATGCACTCGCAAATATGTCAGACAGAATCTATCAGCTAGACGAGTCGACCCAATTTGAGGTCACGGAGTTCCTTCTTGCTTACCCGCGAAACCCCTCTTTTGATTGATGGCCCCGTGGGCCGTCTGGAAGCTTTATACCTCGATCACCCCGAAGCAAAAGGCCTTGCACTGCTGTGCCATCCCAACCCGGTACAGGGTGGGACAATGTTGAATAAAGTTGTTTCAACCCTTCAGCGCACTGCCCGCGATGCTGGCCTGATTACCTTGCGGTTTAATTACCGTGGCACAGGCCAGAGTGAGGGGAGCCATGATATGGGCACCGGTGAAGTCGATGATGCACTGGCGGCAGCTCGTTGGCTGCGCGCCAAACACCCAGATCTGCCGATCACGTTGCTTGGGTTTTCGTTTGGTGGTTTTGTGGCCGCCAGCTTGGGCGGACGCCTTGAGGCTCAGGGCGAAACGCTCAAGCATGTGTTCATGATTGCACCGGCGGTGATGCGCCTGCGTGACGAAGATGCATTGGCGCACCAATGCGCATTGACCGTGATTCAGCCAGAAACTGATGAAGTGATCGATCCGCAGTTGGTCTACGACTGGTCAGAACACCTCTCTCGCCCCCATGAGCTGCTGAAAGTGGCAGAATGCGGACACTTTTTTCACGGCAAGCTGACTGACCTCAAAGAGTTGGTGCAGCCACGCCTTTCGAATTGATTGCAGTCTGATAAGCGATTACCTATGACCACTCGTACTCGAATCCTCACCGGTATTACCACGACCGGGACGCCGCATCTGGGCAACTATGCCGGTGCGATTCGCCCGGCCATCGTAGCCAGCCGTGACAGCAATGCCGACTCGTTTTACTTTCTGGCGGATTATCACGCGCTGATCAAATGCGATGACCCGCAGCGCATCCAGCGCTCGCGTCAGGAAATCGCAGCAACTTGGCTAGCGTCCGGTCTGGATGTCGAGCGAGTGACTTTTTACCGTCAGTCAGACATCCCCGAGATTCCTGAGCTGACCTGGCTGCTGACCTGTGTCGCGGCTAAAGGTCTGCTCAACCGCGCCCACGCTTACAAGGCGTCGGTGGACAAAAACCTGGAAAACGGCGAAGACCCGGACGCGGGCATCAGCATGGGCTTGTACAGCTATCCGGTGCTTATGGCTGCCGACATTCTGATGTTCAATGCCAACAAAGTGCCGGTCGGTCGCGACCAGATCCAGCACGTTGAAATGGCCCGTGACATCGGCCAGCGTTTCAATCATCTATTTGGCAACGGCAAAGACTTTTTCGCGATGCCGGAAGCGCTGATTGAAGAAAGCGTTGCCACCTTGCCCGGTCTTGATGGTCGCAAGATGTCCAAAAGCTACGACAACACGATCCCGCTGTTCACCAGCGCCAAAGACATGAAAAGCGCTATTTCGCGCATCGTGACTGACTCCCGTGCGCCGGGCGAAGCCAAGGATCCTGACAACTCGCACCTGTTCACGTTGTATCAGGCATTCTCAACGCCTGCGCAGACCGCAGAGTTCCGCAATGAACTGTTGCAGGGCTTGGGATGGGGGGAGGCGAAAGAACGTCTGTTCAAGCTGCTGGATGCCGAACTGGGCGAGGCCCGCGAGCGGTATCACGAGCTGATGTCGCGCCCATCCGACATGGAAGACATCTTGTTGGCCGGAGCCCATAAAGCTCGCACAATCGCGACGCCTTTCCTGGCGCAGTTGCGCGAAGCCGTCGGTCTGCGTTCGTTTGTCAGTGCGGCGCAGGCCACTACCGCGACCAAAAAGAAAGCGACCAAAGGCCCACGCTTTGTCAGCTTCCGTGACGAAGACGGCAGCTTCCGCTTCCGCTTATTGGCAACCGACGGCGAACAATTGTTGCTGTCGCGCAGCTTCAGCGATGGTAAGGCGGCAGGGCAAGTGACCAAGCAACTGCAATCCGGTGAACCGCTTGACGTGCGCACCCAGGACTCGCGTTTCAGTGTGTGGCTGGCAGGAGAGTGCGTGGCGGACAGTTCGGAATTTGCCGACAGCGCGGCACGGGATGCTGCTATTGAGACCCTGCGCTTGTCGCTGGTGCCTGCACAGGACTAAGAAAGTGCGGCGATTCGCCTCAGGTCCGATTGCCATTCCCCAAGGCCGTCGCTACAGTGACGGCCCGTTTTTGTTGCCTTGCTAACGAATTATGACGCCTTTAGAACGATATCAAGCTGATCTGAAACGCCCGGACTTCTTCCACGATGCCGCGCAGGAAAACGCTGTACGCCATTTGCAGCGTCTGTATGACGATCTGGTTGCTTCTTCGCACAGCAAGCCGGGGCTGTTCGGCAAGCTCTTCGGCAAAAAGGACCAGACACCGGTCAAAGGCCTGTATTTCTGGGGTGGAGTAGGGCGGGGCAAGACGTATCTGGTTGATACGTTCTTTGATGCTCTGCCGTTCAAGCAGAAAGTTCGTACGCACTTCCACCGTTTCATGAAGCGTGTGCATGAAGAAATGCGCACCCTGAATGGCGAAAAAAACCCGTTGACCATCATCGCCAAGCGTTTTGCCGATGAGGCTCGGGTGATTTGTTTCGATGAGTTCTTTGTGTCGGACATTACCGACGCCATGATTCTCGGGACGTTGATGGAAGAGCTGTTCAAAAACGGTGTCACTCTGGTTGCGACCTCGAACATCGTGCCCGATGGTTTGTACAAAGACGGCCTGCAGCGCGCGCGCTTTTTGCCCGCTATTGCATTGATCAAGCAGAACACTGAGATCGTCAACGTTGACAGTGGCGTGGACTACCGCCTGCGCCATCTGGAGCAGGCTGAGCTGTTCCACTTTCCGCTCAATGAAGCCTCGGAAAAGTCCTTGCGCGAAAGCTTTAAAGCGCTCACACACAACTCGACGCGTGCAGTGGAAAACGATGATTTGATCATCGAGAACCGTACCATTCGCGCCTTGCGGACATGCGATGACGTGGCCTGGTTTGATTTCCGCGAGCTGTGTGATGGCCCGCGTAGCCAGAACGATTACATTGAGTTGGGCAAAATTTTCAATGCGGTGATTCTGAGCGGTGTTGAACAGATGGACGTGAAAACGGACGATATTGCGCGCCGTTTCATCAACATGGTCGACGAGTTTTACGACCGTAACGTCAAACTGATCATTTCGGCAGAAGTCGAGCTCAAGGATTTATACACGGGCGGGCGTCTGAACTTTGAATTCCAGCGCACGCTGAGCCGTTTGCTGGAGATGCAATCCCATGAATACCTGACGCGGGCGCATAAGCCTTAGTCGAGCGTTTCATGAGAAAGGCCTGCTTATGCAGGCCTTTTTTTTGGCTGGTCATGAATGTTACGGCCGGTTAGGCGGCTTGTTGAAATTGCTGGCGGTATTGGTTGGGTGACAGCTCGGTGTGTTGCCGGAACAAGCGCGCGAAGAAGCTGGCGTCGTCGTAGCCAACGTCGTAGCTGATGGTCTTGATGCTTTTACGGGTGGCTGAAAGTAGCCCTTTGGCGGTCTCTATGCGCAGACGTTGCAGGTAATGCAAGGGCTTGTCGCCTGTCGCCATCTGGAAGCGACGCATAAAGTTACGAATGCTCATGCCATGTTCGCGAGCCACATCCTCGAAGCGGAACTTGTCGGCAAAATGTTCTTCGAGCCAGTGCTGTATTTGCAGAATGATGACGTCCTGGTGCAGCTTCTGTCCGCCAAACCCGATGCGACCGGGTGCGTAGTTACGTTGCACTTCATAAAGAATGTCACGTGCCACGGCCTGGGCGATATTGGCGCCACAGAAGCGTTCGATCAGGTAAATGTAAAGGTCGCAGGCCGAGGTGGGGCCTCCCGCGCAATACAGGTTGTCAGCATCCGTCAGGTGTTTGTCTTGATTGAGATGAACGTTCGGAAAGCGTTCGGCGAAGCTGTTGAAAAAACGCCAGTAGGTTGTCGCTTCCTTACCGTCCAGCAGGCCGGCTTCTGCCAGCCAGAAGACGCCAGTGGCTTCAGCGCAGAGTACGGCGCCGCGTGCGTGTTGTGCGCGTAACCAGGGCAGTATTTGCGGGTAGCGCTGACAGAGTGTGTCGAAGTCGTCCCAAAAGGCCGGGAGGATGATGATGTCAGTGTCTTCGAGGCTGCCATCCACCGGAAGCATCACGTTACTAAAACTGCTGACAGGCAGGCCGTCAGGGCTGACGAGGCGTGTTTCGAAGCTGGCGTTAAGGCCTTGGCCTAACTGTTTGCCATGACGCAGGCTGGCGAGGTGGAAGAAATCTTTGGCCTGCATCAGTGTCGAGGCAAAAACCCGATCGATAGCCAATATGCTGACGCGCCGCAAGGGCGCGGAGAGATGAGTAGACATGATTTGATTATTCTTATAGGTGAAATTGGTCAACTTGCGGCTGGATCGTCTTATTTTTTGTCCTGTGTGTCTAGGGGGGGGATTCAGTGAGCGCCGTAGCAGCTGCCGATCGAGGCGCAGGCCGTCGCAAACAGCTGCTACGCAATCATGTCAAGGTGCGGGGTTTGGCTGCTCCTTGTGAATGGCCTCGATGCCTGCCAGTACTTCGTCCGAGAGTTCTACTTCGATGCTGGCGATATTGCTCTCAAGTTGCGCCATCGTGGTTGCGCCAATGATATTGCTGGTGACGAACGGCTGTTGCGTCACATAAGCCAGGGCCATTTGAGCGGGGTCCAGGCCGTGTTGGTGGGCCAGTGCCACATAACGCTCGCTGGCAGCCACGGCCTGCGGGTTGGAATAGCGCGAGAAGCGGCTGTAGAGGCTCAAGCGGCCCTTTGGAGGTCGGGCGCCCCCGTTGTACTTGCCCGAAAGCATCCCGAACGCCAGCGGGGAGTAGGCGAGCAGGCCGCATTGTTCGCGAATGGCAATTTCAGCGAGGCCGACTTCAAAGCTGCGATTGAGCAAATTGTAGGGGTTCTGGATTGAAACAGCCCGAGGCCAGCCGCGACTTTCGGCCAGTTGCAGAAACTTCATCGTGGCCCAGGGGGTTTCGTTGGACAGGCCGATATGGCGGATTTTGCCTGCTTTGACTTGTTCGTCGAGGGCTTCGAGGGTGTCTTCGAGTGGAGTGAATTGCTCGTCAGCGTGGTGGGTGTAGCCGAGTTGACCGAAGAAATTGGTGCTGCGTTCCGGCCAGTGCAGTTGGTACAGGTCGATCCAGTCTGTTTGCAGGCGCTTGAGGCTGGCATCCAGTGCCTGGACGATATGGGTTCGGTTATGTTTGAGCTGGCCGTCGCGAATGTAGTCGATGCCATTGCCCGGGCCGGCGATCTTGCTGGCCAGTATCCAGTCCGCCCGATCACCGCGGGCCTTGAACCAATTGCCTATGTAACGCTCGGTGGTGGCGTAAGTGTCGGCCTTGGGTGGTACCGGGTACATTTCAGCGGTGTCGATGAAATTGATGCCTGCGTTTTTTGCGTACTCAATCTGCGCGAAGGCTTCATCCTGGGTGTTCTGCTCGCCCCAGGTCATGGTTCCGAGGCCAATTGTGCTGACTTTGAGATCGGTTCGGCCTAGCTGGCGGTAATCCATAGGGTGCTCCTTGGGGGAAAGAATCATAAAAGCAGGTTGTAATTTTTTTCGCAATCTGGATAATTGCCGACCTCTTTCTGCAGTGGAAGTGATGCGCCGCCTGCCGAAGAATCTTGCCGTTGAACGGACGCGCTGACCCGAGCCCCCGATAGCGTCTGTACCCGGCTGCCTTTGACTTGTCAAAGTACGCACTATTCAGTAAGATCCGCCGTCTAATTTACAGGGCGGCCCCTGAGGCTATAAAGAATGAAAACTTTTACTGCTAAACCAGAAACAGTAAAGCGCGACTGGTTTGTCGTCGACGCTGCTGGTCAGACCCTGGGTCGTCTGGCCACCGAGATCGCGAGCCGTCTGCGTGGCAAGCACAAGCCGGAATACACTCCGCACGTTGACACCGGTGACTACATCGTTGTTATCAATGCTGAGCAAATCCGTGTCACTGGTGCCAAAACCTCTGACAAAATGTACTACTCTCACTCCGGTTTCCCGGGCGGGATTAAGTCGATCAACTTCGAAAAGCTGATCGCCAAAGCTCCTGAGCGCGTGATCGAGACCGCGGTTAAAGGCATGCTGCCTAAAAACCCGCTGGGTCGCGACATGTACCGTAAGCTGAAAGTCTATGCGGGCGCTGCTCACCCTCATACTGCTCAGCAGCCCCAAGAACTGAAGTTTTAACGGAATAGTTCATTATGTCGGCGACTCAAAACTACGGCACTGGCCGTCGTAAGACTGCAACCGCACGCGTTTTCCTGCGTCCGGGTACTGGTAACATCTCCATCAACAACCGCTCCCTGGATAATTTCTTCGGTCGCGAAACTGCCCGCATGGTAGTTCGTCAGCCGCTGGAATTGACTGAGACTGTTGAGAAATTCGACATCTTCGTTACCGTGATCGGCGGTGGTGTAAGTGGTCAAGCTGGCGCAATCCGCCACGGTATCACTCGCGCACTGATGCAATACGACGAAACTCTGCGTGGCGCTCTGCGCAAAGCAGGCTTCGTAACTCGCGATGCTCGTGAAGTTGAACGTAAGAAAGTCGGTCTGCGTAAAGCGCGTAAGCGTCCGCAGTACTCGAAGCGTTAATTCGCAGCTTCGTTCAAAAGCGCCCAGTCTCCTTAGGAGCTGGGCGTTTTTTATGGGTAATGATTTATGCGTGTGACAACTTGCCACATCCAGCAAATGCCTATACTACAAGGCTTGTAGCCGACCGAGAGCGGTAATTACCTTGTCAGAGTAGGGGCTTTTCATTACCATTCTGCAAAATTTTTATAAGTTCAGATTTTTACTTAGTAGATGCCTGATTTAACAGGCCACAAAGCTGATGGGAGAGGACTGAATGAGCAATGACGGCGTAAATGTCGGCCGGCGTCGCTTCCTCGTAGCAGCCACATCCGTGGTGGGTGCTGCAGGAGCGGTGGGGGCGGCAGTCCCGTTTGTGGGGTCGTGGTTCCCCAGTGCCAAGGCGAAAGCCGCTGGCGCACCGGTGAAGGTCAATATTGCTAAGGTTGAGCCAGGTCAGCAGATGATTGCTGAGTGGCGTGGTCAGCCGGTATTCATTGTCCGCCGCACTGATGAGATTCTCGCGAATCTTAAAAAGATTGAAGGCCAGCTTGCTGACCCGGATTCCAAGCAATCCGACCAGCCCGAAAACTCAACCAATGAGTACCGTTCCATCAAGCCGGAAATTCTGGTGTTGATCGGCATCTGTACGCACTTGGGTTGCTCGCCGACTTTCCGTCCTGAAGTCGCACCTGCTGACCTGGGTAAAGACTGGGTCGGGGGTTATTTCTGTCCTTGTCATGGTTCGCACTATGATCTGGCCGGTCGCGTCTACAAGGCACAGCCTGCTCCACTGAACCTGCCAGTGCCGCCTTACTACTACGTAGAGGGCAGTGACAACATCATTGTCGTTGGTCTCGAAGGGGAGAACGCGTAATGAGCAAGTTCATGGATTGGGTAGATGCACGCTTCCCGGCCACAAAGATGTGGGAAGACCATCTCAGCAAGTACTACGCACCGAAGAACTTCAACTTTTTCTACTTTTTCGGCTCCCTCGCGTTGCTGGTTCTGGTTAACCAGATCGTAACGGGTGTGTGGCTGACCATGAGTTACACGCCGTCTGCAGAGGAAGCTTTCGCCTCTGTCGAATACATCATGCGTGACGTTGAATACGGCTCGATCTTGCGCCTGCTGCACTCTACCGGTGCTTCTGCGTTCTTTATCGTGGTTTATCTGCATATGTTCCGTGGTTTGCTCTACGGTTCATACCAGAAGCCACGTGAGCTGGTCTGGCTGTTCGGCATGATGATTTATCTGGCCCTGATGGCTGAAGCCTTCATGGGTTACTTGCTGCCTTGGGGGCAAATGTCCTACTGGGGCGCCCAGGTGATCATCTCGCTGTTTGGCGCAATCCCTGTAATTGGCAACGACCTGACTCAGTGGATTCGTGGTGACTACCTGATCTCCGGTATTACCCTGAACCGCTTCTTTGCCTTGCACGTTGTAGCCTTGCCGATCGTGATTCTGGGGCTGGTGGTGCTGCACATTCTTGCCTTGCACGAAGTCGGGTCGAACAACCCGGATGGCGTGGATATCAAGAAGCACAAAGACGAAAACGGCATCCCGCTGGACGGCATTCCTTTCCATCCGTACTACACCGTGAAAGACATTGTCGGCGTAGTGGTGTTCCTGTTTGTCTTCTGTTCGATCGTGTTCTTCTTCCCGGAAATGGGTGGTTACTTCCTCGAAAAGCCGAACTTTGAACAAGCTAACGCCTTCAAAACGCCGGAGCATATTGCGCCTGTCTGGTACTTCACACCGTTCTACGCGATCTTGCGCGCCATTCCTGACAAGTTGATGGGCGTTATCGCCATGGGGGCAGCGATTGCAGTGTTGTTCGTGTTGCCATGGCTGGACCGTAGCCCTGTCAAATCCATGCGTTACAAAGGCTGGATGAGCAAAATTTGGCTGTGGGTGTTCTGTATCTCCTTCGTGATTCTGGGTGTGTTGGGCGTATTGGCGCCGACCCCGGGCCGCACGCTGTTGTCGCAGGTGTGTACGTTCCTGTACTTCGCCTACTTCATTTTGATGCCGTTCTACACCAGGCTTGAGAAGACCAAACCGGTTCCGGAAAGGGTGACTGGCTGATGAAAAAGCTATTTGCTGTATTGATGCTTGCTGTGATGCCTGCACTGTCTTTCGCTGCGGAGCAGGGTGTCCAGCTCGACAAAGTCGATATCGATGTGTCTGACAAGGCTGCCATGCAAGACGGCGCACGTACGTTCGCCAACTACTGCATGGGCTGTCACAGTGCCAAATTCCAGCGCTATGAGCGTGTTGCTGATGATCTGGGCATCCCTCACGACGTCATGCTCGATAATCTGGTAATGACTGGCGCCAAGATCGGTGACCACATGAACATCGGCATGAAGCCTGAAGACGCCAAGGCCTGGTTTGGTGCGGCACCGCCTGATCTGACGCTGGTAGCACGTGTACGTGGTACTGACTGGCTCTACAGCTACCTGCGTTCGTTCTATGAAGACCCGTCGCGCCCTTGGGGTGTGAACAATAAGGTCTTCCCGAACGTGGGCATGCCAAACGTTCTGGCGCCGCTACAGGGTCGTCAGGTGATTGGCTGCAAGCAAGTTCAGATCGTCGAAGACGGCAAGAAGCAGTATGATCCGCTCACCGGCACGCCTTTGACACATGAAGCGTGCGACCAGCTGACAGTATTGCCAAAAACCGGCACGCTGACTGAAGAGCAGTTCGATGAGAAGATCAAGAACCTTGTGACCTTCCTGGCCTATTCAGCCAACCCGGTGAAGCTGGAGCATCAGCGCATCGGCACGTACGTATTGCTCTATCTGGCGTTCTTCTTTGTGTTCGCTTATTTGCTCAAGCGTGAATACTGGAAAGACGTGCACTGATATCGTTACACGCATTGCTGTTTAACGTGTGCGCCCGAGGGTGTCTCTGAACAGGTAGCCGTGCTGGTTGTGGTACACAAGGTCGTTTTGATCATGTGTGCCACGATTTACGGTTGCTGGAGACGCACCTCGGGCGCTTTCGTTTTTCTGCTTCTGATCATTTCAACAAGCGAGGAGGACCGCCATGGGCGTGACCAATCGGTTGGCCTGTTACTCCGACCCCGCCGACCACTATTCCCATCGAGTGCGCATTGTGCTCGCGGAGAAGGGTGTCAGCGCCGAGATCATTAGTGTGGAGGCGGGTCGTCAACCGCCAAAGCTGATCGAAGTGAACCCATACGGCAGTTTGCCAACCCTGGTCGACCGCGACCTTGCGTTGTGGGAATCGACTGTGGTGATGGAGTACCTGGATGAGCGTTATCCGCATCCGCCTTTGCTGCCGGTCTATCCGGTCGCACGTGCAAACAGTCGTCTACTAATCCATCGAATCCAGCGTGACTGGTGCGTATTGGTTGACCTGATTCTGGACTCGCGCACTAAAGAGCCTGCGCGTGTGCAGGCGCGCAAAGAGCTGCGCGAGAGTTTAACGGGTGTCTCGGCGTTATTTGCTGACAAACCTTTTTTCCTCAGCGACGAGCAAAGTCTGGTCGACTGCTGTCTATTACCGATACTCTGGCGTTTGCCTGTTTTGGGTATTGAACTGCCGCGGCCTGCCAAGCCGCTGCTTGATTATATGGAGCGCCAGTTTGCGCGTGAGGCTTTCCAGGCAAGCTTGTCTGGTGTCGAACGCGATATGCGCTAAGGCTTTAGGAGCCCTTGATGAATTCAAGTCGACCTTATTTGGTGCGTGCGCTCTATGAGTGGATTGTAGATAACGACTGCACGCCGCACATGTTGGTAAATTCCGAATACCCGAGTGTGCAAGTGCCGCAAGGCTTCGCCAGTGAAGGGCAGATCGTGTTGAATGTTGCGCCTGTTGCTGTGCGTCATCTGCACATGGACAACGAGGCGGTCAGCTTCGAAGCGCGGTTCGGGGGTGTGCCTCACACACTGTATGTGCCAATTTCAGCCATTTTGGGGATTTATGCCCGTGAGAATGGCCAAGGCATGGTGTTTGATCTGGAAGAGGCTCTTGAAGCTGATGACGAGATTGAGCCGGATGATGATTTGCCGCCTCCGGGCAGCGAGCCACCGCGTCCTAGCGGACGGCCGAGTCTGAAAGTGGTGAAGTAATAAAAAGGCGACCTCGAGGGGTCGCCTTTTTTGTGCGTGATTAGCGTGTGATCTTGGTCGTTGGGCGGGTACCGCCCCGATGCTTGATTGGCGGATCGGCGCCTGTCTTGGAGCTGAATCAGTCGATGTATTCGAACAGCTTGACGATTTTTTGAACGCCGGAGACGCCTTGAACCAAGTTTGTAGCGCGGGTGGCTTCCTGTTTGGTTACCAGGCCCAGCAAGTAAACAATGCCATTTTCAGTTACGACCTTGATTCGTGACCCCGGGATTGCGCCGTCAGTCAGCATTTGCGATTTGATCTTGGTGGTCAGCCAGGCGTCGTTATTGCGGGCCAGGATCGAAGAGGGGGCCATGACCTGCAATTCGTTGTTGACCTTTTTGACACGCTGGACAGCAGCAGCGGCCTGTTCGGCCTGCGCCTTGAGATCGGCGCGCGGGGTTTGCCCTGCCAGTAGAACGATACCGTTGTAGCTGGTCACAACGATGTGCGAGCCGTTATCCAGGTCGGGATTGGCTTTAGCGATATTCACAGCCACTTTGGTTTCGATCAGTGAGTCGTCGATCTTGCTGCCGAAGGTGCGCGTGCCTCGATCATCTTCGATAGGTTTGTCGCGTGTCGCCGTCAGCACCGAGCTGCAGCCGGCAGTCAAACCCAGGCATAAGGTCAGGGCTACTAAGCCAAGGCGGTTAAAAGTCATTCTTCACTCCCGAACAGTTGGCTGTCGATCAGATCGCACAAGCAGTGGATCGCCAGCAGGTGGACTTCTTGGATGCGTGCGGTGACCAGAGAGGGTACGCGGATCTCCACGTCTTCCGGTAGCAACAGCGAGGCCATGCCTCCGCCATCTCGACCGGTCAAGGCCACCACCGTCATTTCTCGGTCGTGCGCGGCCTGAATGGCCTGAATGATGTTGGCTGAGTTGCCGCTTGTCGAGATTGCCAGCAGTACGTCACCTGGTTGGCCCAGGGCGCGTATCTGCTTGGAAAAAATCTCGTTAAAGCTGTAGTCATTGGCGATTGAGGTAATGGTCGAGCTGTCGGTGGTCAATGCGATGGCGGGCAGGCTCGGGCGTTCGCGCTCGAACCGGTTAAGCAGTTCGGATGAGAAGTGCTGAGCATCACCCGCAGAGCCGCCATTGCCGCATGACAGCATTTTGCCTTCGTTTAGCAGGGCATTAACCATCACCTGGCTGGCTAGTTCGATGTGCGGTGCAAGCACTTCCATCGCCTGCTGCTTGGTATCGATACTGGCCTGAAAAAGCAGGCGAATCCGGGATTGCATGTCCATCTATGTGACCTTAAGTAGGGCGGCAGTGCGGGCGTGATCCAGGTATTCCTGAGTGACTTTCCGGTACAAAAATGTACAGCCTGCCAAGCAAAGCAAAATCGTTGAGTAAAGGGTGCGTGGTTCGGCCCGACAGCGCTTCAGCTGTCAAAGGCGTTCCGTAGCCAGTTCATGTCGGGTGTTGAGCTGTCGATGGCAATGACGTCAAACCTGCAAGGGTAATTGGCCCATCGGGCTTCTTGCTGCAAAAAAGTTTGAGCGGCCAGGATCAGCTTTTGTCGCTTGCGTGCATCAATGCTGGCCAGCGCTCCACCCCATTGCGCATGTTGCCGGTAACGAACTTCGACGAATACTACTGTATCGCCGTCGAGCATGACCAGATCCAGCTCCCCGCGCCTGCACAGCCAGTTTTGTGCCAGCAAGCGTAATCCGTGTTGCTCAAGGTGCCGCAATGCAAGGCGCTCGGCATTTTTGCCCGTTTGTTGGCGTGAGGGCTGGGGCATCAGTTACGAGTATCTGGCAGATTCTGAACTTGGCCATTGACGAATTCAGCCCAAGGCAGCTGGCGTTCAATTCGTTGGCTCTGGCTCATGCTCAAGCTACCTGAAAGGCCGTCAATACGGCTGTCCGGTAATGCTTTCAACTGACCCAGGCTGGGTGTCAGGCGATAGGCATCAACACCCATTGCATACAGGCGTCCCAGGCTACCGCCTGCTTGCGGCCACTGGGTGGCTACTTGCTGGCGCAAAGGATTGGAAGGGGTTAGCAGCCATGGTGTCTCGCAAAAGCGGATGCCGTTCATGTCGTTGTACTGGTTCTGATCGCCACTGGCGCTGAACACGTGGGACGTGGCGTATACAGGCAGGTCACCAGCATATTGGTAGTTGAGCGTGGGTTTGATCTGTTGTGCCTGTTGCGGCGTGGCGGCCAGAAAAATGAACTCCATGTCCTGACGTCGGGAAGGATCGCTCGAGTTGCCGCTTTTGCGCAGTTGCACTAGATCGGCCACTTGCTGGGCCAGCGCAACCGGCTTGTCGATGTGCTCGACGCCAACGATGGTGCCGCCATTGGCTTCCCATTCTTGACGGAAGGCCTTGAGTACGCGGTTGCCCCACTCACCTTGCGGAACCATGGCACCTGCGCGAGTCAGGCCGTCTGCCCGGGCGCGACGAGCAACCTCGCGGGCTTCATCTTCAGCGGCCAGTCCGAACTGGAACAGTTGGGGTGGTGTTTGAGAGGCTTCACTGTAGTTGAGTGCGAGGGTGGTAATGGGGAGTTGTGCGCGTGCACTCAGTTGTTTGACCAGCGGCTTCTCCAGTGGGCCAACGACCAGTTGGACGCCGTCAGCCTGGGCTTTGCTGTAGAAACTGTCGAGTGAGCCGATGCGCGAGCTGTCGTAGAACAGAATTTCAGGCGGGTTTTGACCTGCTTGCTGAGCTTGATAGTGGGCGGCCACGAAACCATCGCGCAATGCCTTGCTCACCGAAGCCAGTTGTCCATCCTGAGGCAGCAGCAGAGCGATTTTGGTCAATGGTTGGTTGGCCAGCTCTTTAAGCTTGACCAGCGGGGTCGGCAATTGGATCGCAGCAGGGTGAGCCGGATTTTGGGCGCGCCATTGATCGATTGCGTTTTGCTGATCTGCTAGCGTGCCTGCGCTTTTAACTGCCAGTGCAAGTGACATCCAGCCGCCCAACACGTCGTCGCTTCGGTTTTGCAACTGATCCACCGGCAGTGCTGCCACCAGCGACCAAATCGCATCGTTGTTGCTGTTGGCGGCATCACCGGTCAGTAGCGGGCTCATTGCCGCGCGTTCGCGAGCGGCTGCCAGTGTCTGGCCGTCTGCTTCCAGTGCGCGCGCGTAGACAGTGTGGCTACGTACCTGCAAATCGGCAGGCATTTCATTAAGTCGCGCTACGCTTGGATGGCTTAGGGCTGTCAACGCTTCTTTGGTTTGATTGCGGCTCATGGCCAGCTCGGCTGACAGCGTGCTGGCAAATACTTGCTGGGCAGGTTTTAGCTGATCCAGCGGCACCTGTGCAAGGATCTGCTTGGCTCGATCAAAGTTATGCTGTTTATACGCTAGGTCAGCGGCAGAAAGTCTCAGCAAGGCAGCCTGTTCCGGATTTTGGCTTTGCGCTGCCTGCTGGAGCAACTGCTCAAGGCTGGCATCCGGCGTCCGGGGAAGTTCGCCGAGGCTGGAGGAGGGCGAGCTGGCGCAAGCTGTCAACAGGGCAGCGAGGCAGAGGGCAGTGAACAGCCGCAGGCAAGCGATCATGTAGTGTTCCTGATACTCGATCAAATAAGGTGGCGAAGTGTACCCAAGCACTGGCCGGGGTGCGATGTTACAGACCATAAAGCCTAAATTTAGATGACTTCAGGCGTCTGTGGCGGACAATCTTTTCTGTATATGTCTTTTACGTCATGCCTCAGGGGTGCTGCGAGTAAGGCTCTACGCGCTACAATGGCGCCTTTAACTCTTTTGAGGTGTGCGTTTTGACTGCTCCAGGTGCTGTGAATTCCGTTGTTGGCTCACTTTATGTGGTGGCCACGCCCATCGGTAACCTGGACGATATCAGTGCGCGTGCGCTTAAAGTATTGCGTGATGTCTCGCTTATTGCTGCGGAGGACACGCGTCATTCGCTACGCCTGATGCAGCATTTCGGTATTTCCACGCCGTTGGGTGCGTGTCACGAACACAACGAGCGTGATGAAGGCAGTCGCTTCATTCAGCGGTTGTTGGCGGGCGAGGACGTCGCGTTGATCTCCGATGCCGGAACGCCGTTGATTTCTGACCCGGGCTATCACCTGGTTCGTCAAGCGCGAGCTGCTGGCATACCTGTCGTTCCCGTGCCGGGAGCCTGTGCTTTGATTGCGGCTTTATCGGCTGCCGGGCTGCCTTCTGATCGTTTTATCTTCGAAGGCTTCCTGCCTGCCAAGGCGGTTGGTCGTCGGACGCGGCTTGAGCTGCTGAAAGAAGAACCGCGTACTTTGATTTTTTATGAGGCGCCGCATCGCATTCTTGAGTGCCTGCAAGATATGGAGCTGGTGTTCGGTCCAGAGCGTCCGGCGTTGTTGGCCCGTGAGTTGACCAAGACTTTTGAGACACTCAAAGGCTTGCCATTGGCTGAGCTGCGAGAGTTCGTTGAAAGTGACAGCAATCAACAGCGCGGTGAGTGTGTCGTGCTGGTGGCCGGTTGGACTGCGCCAGAAAGCGAAGATGCAATCAGCAGTGAAGCCATGCGTATTCTCGATCTTTTACTCAAGGAAATGCCCCTTAAGCGTGCGGCGGCATTGGCAGCTGAAATTACCGGCGAGCGCAAGAACGTGCTTTATCAAGTGGCGCTTGAGAAGCAAAAAACCGATTGAATACCCCGCGTGTCTGGTAGCCCATAGCGGGTTTTTGCTGTTTTGCCGGTGCGTGCGTGGTTTTCGGATCGGCGGTTGAGGGTGTCATACGGCTATTAAAGCTTGTCCTATACGCTTTGTGCCGTTAATCTTCGCGGCGGAGAGTCGATTGGACAGTCGCTGCCCTCTATGAAAATTAGGGGGGGGAGGAAAGTCCGGGCTCCATAGGGCGAAGTGCCAGGTAATGCCTGGGAGGCGTGAGCCTACGGAAAGTGCCACAGAAAATAACCGCCTAAGCGCTTCGGCGCCGGTAAGGGTGAAAAGGTGCGGTAAGAGCGCACCGCACGTCTGGTAACAGTTCGTGGCTAGGTAAACCCCACTTGGAGCAAGACCAAATAGGGTTCCAAGGCGTGGCCCGCGCTGGAACCGGGTAGGTTGCTAAAGATGTCCAGTGATGGCCATCGTAGACGAATGACTGTTCACGACAGAACCCGGCTTACAGATCGACTCTCCACCTTTTTCTTCTGCTTGCCCTGCAGGCAGCTAGCAATAATCAAGACGCGCTCTACCCCCTCGCAACAAACACACGAAAATTTCACGAAGTAATGACAAAAAGTTCTTAGTCTTAACAAACTACTTTAAGTTTGAAGTCCAGGGCTTTGAGTTTATTGGCTATCAATCGTCAATTATTTCTTCGGCTTGCTTCTGTACGTCTAATTCCCCACCTAAATCTCAGTTCTGTAAGGGTTTTCCTTCGGGTCGCGCCTTGACGGTGTGGTGGGCGCATTCCTATAGTGTGCGCAAGTGGCGAAAAGTGGCATAAAGTGGGTTTTCTAGACGTAAAACGCTAATATTTGGAGAAACGCAGCCGTGTTTCGTGGAGCCAATGCAATCAGTCTCGATGCAAAGGGCCGTCTCGCAATGCCGAGCCGGTACCGTGACGAGTTGATTTCGCGGAGCTCCGGGCAGCTGATCGTGACCATTGATGCGGTAGATCCCTGCTTATGTGTGTACCCGCTTGATGAGTGGGAGTTGATCGAAACGAAGCTGAGGGCACTGCCTTCATTGCGTGAAGAGAACCGCCGGCTACAACGTTTGCTGATTGGTAATGCCGTCGACCTTGAGCTCGATGGCAGTGGTCGTTTTCTGGTGCCGCCGCGCTTGCGTGAATATGCCAAGTTGGAAAAGCGCGCGATGTTGGTGGGCCAGCTGAACAAGTTTCAACTGTGGGACGAGGATGCCTGGGAAGCTGTTTCTGCCGCTGACCTTGCAGCTATTCAACAACCGGGCGCGATGCCTGACGAACTGCGTGATTTAATTCTGTGACTATAGATAGCGGCTTCAACCACATCACCGTACTGCTCGACGAAGCCGTAGAGGCTCTCGCCGTACGTCCTGATGGATGCTATCTGGATGGCACCTTCGGTCGCGGCGGACATAGCCGTCTGATACTCCAGCATCTCGGTCCTCAGGGTCGCCTGCTCGGGTTTGATAAAGATCCACAAGCGATTGCCACAGGGCAAGCGCTGGCGGCCGAAGACGGCCGCTTTGTCATTGTGCAGCGCAGCTTTGCCGAAATGGGTGCTGAGGTTGCCGAGCGTGGGCTGGCCGGCAAAGTCAGCGGTGTCTTGCTGGACCTGGGCGTGTCATCGCCTCAGCTTGATGATCCGGAGCGTGGTTTCAGTTTCATGAACGACGGTCCGTTGGACATGCGCATGGACCCTTCCCAAGGTGTCAGCGCGGCTGAATTCGTCAACACTGCGTCCCGTGAAGAAATAGCCCGCGTCTTCAAAGAGTATGGTGAAGAGCGTCACGCATGGCGCATGGCAGGCGCAGTTGTGGATCGACGTGAAAGCAAGCCATTCGAGCGTACGGCTGACCTTGCAGAAGTCCTGAAGGTAGCCAACCCTGCGTGGGAAAAGGGCAAGAACCCGGCAACCCGTACGTTTCAGGGCTTGCGCATTCACGTCAATAACGAGTTGGGTGATCTGGAAGCGGGCCTTGAGGCGGCACTGGAGTCGCTGGAAATTGGCGGCCGTCTGGTCGTCATCAGTTTTCATTCCCTGGAAGACCGCATCGTCAAGCAGTTCATGCGCAAGCTGGTCAAGGGCGAGTCAGACAACCTTCCTCGCGACCTGCCTATTCAGCACGTTGCATTTGTTCCGAAAATCAAAATTCATGGCAAGGCACTGACTGCCTCCGATAAAGAGCTAAAAGCCAATCCGCGCTCGCGCAGCGCTGTCATGCGCGTTGCGGAGAAGCTTCGTTGAACAAGCTCTTTGCCAAGCCACTTCCCGGCGGAAGTTTCTTCATGCTGCTGCTGTTTATTGGCGTGCTGGTTTCGGCTGTCGGCGTTTCTTACAGCGCGCACTGGAATCGGCAATTGCTCAACACCCTGTATGGCGAATTGAGTGTGCGTGACAAAGCGCAGGCCGAATGGGGCCGTCTGATCCTTGAGCAAAGCACGTGGACGGCCCACAGCCGTATCGAAACCCTGGCCAGCGAACAACTGAAAATGCGCATTCCTGGCGCAGCAGAAGTTCGGATGGTGGCGCCATGATCAAACTCGAAGGCGCACTCTTCCCGTGGCGTTTTCGCTTGGTGCTGGCTTTGCTGGCACTGTTGGTAGGCGCGATCGCTTGCCAGATCATCTACCTGCAAGTGATCGACCACGACTTCCTTAAAGGTCAGGGCGACGCGCGCAGTGTTCGTCATATTCCGATACCTGCTCACCGTGGCCTGATTACCGATCGTAATGGCGAGCCGTTGGCGGTCAGTACGCCAGTGACCACGTTGTGGGCCAACGCCAAGGAAATGCAGGTTGCCAAAGATCGCTGGCCGGCTCTGGCCCATGCCCTGGGCCAGGATCCAAAGGTCCTGGCTGCGCGTCTTGAACAGCAAGCCAACAAAGAATTTATCTACCTGGTGCGGGGCCTGACCCCGGAGCAGGGGCAAGCCGTTCTCGACCTCAAGGTGCCAGGTGTTTATGGCATTGAAGAGTTCCGTCGCTTCTACCCGGCGGGAGAGGTGACTGCGCACATGGTCGGCTTTACGGATATCGACGACAAAGGCCGTGAAGGTGTCGAGTTGGCTTATGACGAGTGGCTGGCAGGTGTTGCGGGCAAGCGACAGGTCATCAAGGACCGACGTGGGCGACTGATCAAAGACGTGCAAGTGACCAAAAACGCCAAGGCAGGGAAGACCTTGGCGTTGTCGATTGACCTGCGCCTTCAATACCTGGCCAACCGTGAACTGCGCAACGCACTGGTCGAAAACGGTGCCAAGGCAGGCAGCCTGGTGATCATGGACGTCAAGACCGGCGAGATTCTGGCCATGGTCAATCAGCCTACGTACAACCCTAACAATCGTCGCAACCTGCAACCGGCGATGATGCGTAACCGCGCCATGATCGACGTGTTCGAGCCGGGTTCGACAGTGAAACCGATTTCGATGAGTGCTGCACTGGAAACCGGCCGCTGGAAGCCGACCGACAAGGTCGAGGTCTATCCCGGCACACTGCAGTTGGGCAAATACACCATTCGTGACGTATCACGTACCGAAGGCCCGATCCTCGACCTGACCGGCATTCTGATCAATTCCAGTAACGTGGGCATGAGTAAAGTCGCGTTCGATATCGGCGGAGAAGCTATTTTCCGTCAGATGGCGAAAATGGGGCTGGGGCAAGACACCGGGCTCGGCTTCCCCGGCGAGCGTGTCGGTAACCTGCCCAACTACCGCGAATGGCGCAAAGCTGAAACCGCTACTTTGTCGTATGGCTACGGGGTTTCGGTGACAGCCATCCAGCTGGTGCATGCGTTCTCGGCATTGGCCAACAACGGCAAACTCGCGCCGCTGACGCTGCTCAAAACTGACAAACCGGTACAGGCCACGCAGGTGATGCCCGAGCAAGTCGCAAAAACCGTGCAGGGCATGCTGCAAGAAGTGATCGAAAACCCGCGTGGTGTGTGGCGTGCCAAAGTGCCGGCTTACCATGTGGGCGGCAAATCAGGTACGGCGCGCAAAACGTCTTCTGGCGGCGTCAAAGGCTATGCCGTGAATTCCTATCGCTCACTGTTCGCAGGTTTCGGCCCGATGAACGACCCGCGTTACGCCATCGTGGTAGTGATCGACGAACCGAGCAAGGCAGGCTACTTCGGTGGTCTGGTATCGGCGCCGGTATTCAGCAAAGTCATGTCTGGCACCCTGCGCCTGATGAACGTCACGCCGGATAACCTGCCGACTGCGGCAGAGCAACAAGCAGCGGCGGCCGCTGCGGCAGCCAAAGGAGGGCGCGGCTAATGTCCTTGAGCCTGAACAAAATATTCCCCCACGCTGGTCACGATTTGCTGATCCGCGAGCTGACCCTTGATAGCCGGAACGTACGCGCAGGCGACCTGTTCCTTGCTGTGCCAGGCGGCAAGCTCGATGGCCGCGAACACATCGCGGATGCCTTAAGCCGAGGCGCAGCTGCTGTGGCGTATGAAGTGGATGGCGCTTCAGTGCTACCAATCACCTCGGTGCCGCTGATTCCGGTCAAAGGTCTTGCTGCACAATTGTCAGATATCGCCGGGCGCTTTTATGGCGAGCCAAGCCATCACCTCAACCTGGTGGGCGTCACCGGTACCAACGGTAAAACCAGCGTTACTCAATTGGTGGCGCAGGCGCTGGATTTGTTGGGCCAGCATTGCGGAATCGTCGGTACATTGGGCACTGGCTTTTATGGCGCGCTGCAAAGCGGACGGCACACAACGCCCGATCCGATTGCCGTGCAGGCCATGCTGGCTGATCTGAAAAAAGCCGGTGCAAAAGCGGTAGCGATGGAAGTCTCCTCCCATGGTTTGCATCAGGGGCGGGTCAGTGCATTGGCATTTGATGTGGCAGTCCTGACTAATCTGTCGCGCGATCATCTTGACTACCACGGCACCATGCAAGCGTATGCGCAGGCAAAAGCCCAGCTGTTTGCATGGCCGAACCTGCGGTGCCGGGTACTGAATCTGGATGATGCATTTGGTCGTGAACTCGCCGCTGAAAAGCATGATTCCCGACTGATTAGCTATAGCCTCGAAGACAGCAGTGCTTCTTTGTATTGCTACGACGCTACGTTTGACGATGACGGCGTGCGTGCCACGGTGAAAACCGCTCAAGGTGAGCATTTACTGCGCAGTACGCTGCTCGGTCGCTTCAACCTGAGCAACGTGCTGGCCGCTATCGGTGCTTTGATGGGCCTGGATTATCCGCTGGATGAAATTCTTAACGTGCTGCCAAAACTGGAAGGTCCGGTAGGCCGTATGCAGCGTTTGGGCGGTGGTTCCAAGCCATTGGTCGTGGTTGATTACGCACATACCCCTGACGCGCTGGAAAAAGTTCTGCTGGCCCTGCGTCCTCACGCAAAAGGGCAGTTGCAGTGCCTGTTTGGCTGCGGCGGTGATCGCGATCGCGGCAAGCGGCCGCTGATGGCTGAGGTGGTAGAGCGTTTGGCTGACACCGTTCTGGTCACCGACGATAACCCACGTACTGAAGACCCCGCGCAGATTTTCAATGACATCCGCGCCGGATTTGCCGATGAGGCCAACGTCACCTTCGTTGCCGGGCGTGCTGAAGCCATTGCGCAGATCATTGCTCAAGCCAGTGCTGATGACGTGATCGTGCTGGCGGGTAAAGGTCACGAGGACTATCAGGAAATCAATGGCGAACGTCATGATTTCTCCGATCTTGTAGAAGCCGAAAATGCCTTGCTCGCTTGGGAGGCCGCCCATGCTTAAGCCTCTATTGTTGAGCGAAGTCTGTGCGGCACTTAACGGTCGTCTGGTTGAGGCTGATGCGACCTTTAACGGTGTCAGCATTGACAGTCGTGCAATTACCAGAGGGCAGTTGTTTATTGCCTTAACGGGCCCACGTTTTGACGGGCATGACTACTTGAACGAAGTGGCGACCAAGGGCGCTGTAGCCGCACTGGTCGAGCGGGAAGTACCTGAGTCAGCCTTGCCCCAATTGATCGTTAGAGACACACGCGTCGCGTTGGGTCAATTGGGTGCGTTGAACCGTGCTGGCTACGACAAGCCGGTGGCAGCGATTACAGGTTCCAGCGGCAAAACCACGGTCAAGGAAATGCTCGCGTGCATCCTGCGCACGCGCGGGCCGGTGTTGGCAACCAAAGGTAATTTGAATAACGACCTCGGCGTTCCGCTTACCTTGATGGAGCTGGCGCCCGAGCACACAGCGGCAGTGATCGAACTGGGCGCATCGCGTCTGGGCGAAATCGCCTACACCGTCAGCTTGACCCGCCCCCACGTGGCCGTGCTTAACAATGCTGGCACAGCCCATGTCGGTGAATTTGGCGGCCCGGATAAAATTGTCGAAGCCAAAGGCGAAATCATCGAAGGGCTGGCGGCCGATGGCGTCGCGGTGCTCAATCTTGATGACAAGGCATTCGGCATCTGGAAGGCCCGTGCCGGTGAGCGCAAGGTTCTCACGTTCGCCTTGAGCAATGCTCAAGCGGATTTCCATGCCAGCCAATTGACCCGTGATGCGCGTGGTTGCCCAGGGTTTACTTTGCACAGCCCGGCGGGCGTGGAGCAGGTTCAGCTCAACCTGTTGGGCAGTCATAACGTAGCCAATGCCCTGGCCGCAGCGGCAGCCGCTTATGCGTTGGGCGTTTCACTGTTTGGCATCGTTTCCGGGTTAAACGCGGTGCAACCGGTCAAGGGGCGAGCAGTGGCTCAACTGACCCCTGCCGGACTACGAATTATTGATGACACTTACAACGCAAACCCCACCTCAATGTGCGCTGCCGTTGATATACTCGCCGCCTTTTCCGGCCGCACCGTTCTGGTGCTCGGAGATATTGGCGAGCTGGGTGAGTGGGCGGAGCAAGGACATCGTGAAGTAGGCGCTTATGCCGCCGACAAGGTTTCAGCGCTCTATGCGGTGGGGCCAATGATGGCTCATGCCGTCGCTGCATTTGGACACCAGGCTCGTCACTTCGCCAATCAGGCTGACCTGATCAAGGCGCTTCGCGCTGAGCACGAAACAAACACCACTATTTTGATCAAGGGCTCGCGTAGCGCTGCGATGGAAAACGTCGTTGCGGCGCTGTGCGGTTCCAGCGGGGAGAAACATTAATGCTGCTGCTGCTAGCGGAGTATCTGCAACAGTTCTACAAGGGCTTCGCGGTCTTCCAGTACTTGTCCCTGCGGGGAATTCTGGGCGTACTGACCGCGCTGTCTCTGTCACTGTGCCTTGGGCCGTGGATGATCCGCACCCTGCAAAACCGCCAAATCGGCCAATCTGTGCGTAACGACGGGCCGCAATCGCATTTGTCGAAATCCGGCACCCCGACCATGGGCGGTGCGTTGATTCTGTCCGCCATCACCATCAGCACCTTGCTGTGGGCAGACCTGAGCAACCGTTACGTGTGGGTCGTGATGTTGGTCACCCTGCTGTTCGGGGCCATTGGCTGGGTCGACGACTACCGCAAGGTGATCGAGAAAAACTCCCGCGGCCTTCCGAGCCGCTGGAAGTACTTCTGGCAATCGGTATTCGGTCTGGGTGCAGCGATCTTCCTGTATATGACGGCACCGAGCGCGGTCGAAACTACCCTGATCTTGCCGATCCTCAAAGATGCCAGCATTCCGCTGGGCATTGGCTTTGTGGTGCTGACGTATTTCGTGATCGTCGGCTCCAGCAACGCCGTCAACCTGACTGACGGCCTTGATGGCCTGGCAATCATGCCGACGGTGATGGTGGGCGGTGCACTGGGCATCTTCTGCTACCTGTCGGGTAACGTGAAATTTGCCGATTACCTGTTGATCCCTTATGTGCCGGGGGCCGGTGAACTGATCGTATTCTGCGGCGCATTGATCGGCGCCGGTCTTGGGTTTCTGTGGTTCAACACGTACCCGGCCCAAGTCTTCATGGGCGACGTCGGCGCACTGGCGCTGGGTGCCGCACTGGGGACCATCGCCGTGATTGTGCGTCAGGAAATCGTGCTCTTCATCATGGGCGGGGTGTTCGTGATGGAAACCCTGTCCGTGGTGATCCAGGTCGCGTCCTTCAAGTTGACCGGTAAACGTGTATTTCGCATGGCGCCGATTCACCACCACTTTGAACTCAAAGGCTGGCCTGAGCCGCGCGTGATCGTCCGTTTCTGGATCATCACCGTGATTCTTGTGTTGATCGGCCTTGCCACATTGAAGCTGAGGTAGAACCTGTGTCTCTGATCGCTTCTGACCACTTCCGCATTGTTGTCGGCCTCGGCAAGAGCGGCATGTCCCTGGTGCGCTTCCTGGCGCGTCAGGGCGTGTCATTTGCCGTTGCCGACACGCGGGAAAATCCACCGGAGCTGGCCACGTTGCGCCGTGACTACCCGCAAGTGGAAGTGCGTTGTGGCGAGTTGGATGTCGAGTTCCTGTGCCGGGCGGATGAGCTGTACGTCAGCCCCGGGCTGGCACTGGCCACCCCGGCATTGCAAGCAGCGGCTGCACGGGGCGTGAAGTTGTCGGGCGACATCGACCTGTTCGCGCGTAACGCAAAAGCGCCCATCGTTGCAATCAGTGGCTCCAACGCCAAGAGCACGGTAACCACGCTGGTTGGCGAAATGGCTGCAGCGGCAGGCAAGCGCGTGGCGGTCGGCGGCAACCTCGGCATGCCTGCACTCGACCTGCTCAGCGACGACGTTGAGTTGTACGTGATGGAACTGTCGAGCTTCCAGCTTGAAACGACCCATCAGTTGGGGGCTGAAGTGGCCACCGTGCTCAATGTCAGCGAAGACCATATGGACCGATACAGCGGCTTGCCCGCGTATCACTTGGCCAAGCACCGGATCTTCCGGGGTGCTCGCCAAGTGGTGGTCAATCGTCAGGATGCGCTGACCCGCCCGTTGATGAGTGACGGCCTGCCGTGCTGGACGTTCGGTCTGGGCGCGCCGGACTTCAAAGCGTTCGGTTTGCGTGAAGAAAACGGCGAAAAATACCTCGCGTTCGAATTTCAAAACCTCATGCCTGTGCGTGAACTGAAAGTGCGCGGTGCGCACAATCAGGCAAACGCGCTTGCTGCTTTGGCACTGGGCCACGCAGTGGGGCTGCCGTTCGACGCGATGCTGTCGAGCTTGCGTAATTTCACCGGCCTTGAGCATCGCTGCCAGTGGGTACGCGAGCTTGAGGGCGTGAGTTACTACAACGATTCCAAGGCTACCAATGTCGGCGCTGCGTTGGCCGCTATCGATGGTCTGGGCATGGACATGGACGGCAAGCTCGTTCTGATCGCCGGGGGCGACGGCAAAGGTGCCGACTTTAGCGGTTTGCGTGACTCCGTGACCAAATACTGCCGTGCCGTGGTCCTGATCGGGCGTGATGCCAGCCTGATAGCCGATGCGCTGGGCGATGCCATTCCCCAGGTGCGTGCCGCTTCGCTGGATGAGGCGATCGCCCAATCCCGCGCCCTGGCCCAATCCGGTGATGCTGTTTTGTTATCGCCAGCCTGCGCCAGTTTCGACATGTTCAAGAACTACGAAGAGCGCGGGCAGTTGTTCGCCCGCGCAGTGGGGGCCCTGGCATGATCTTCGGCGTCCTCAAACCCTATCCTTCACCGCTGATCACGGGCCGTGGCATTGACCTCGACTTCCCGCTGCTTGCCGGTTGCCTGGCATTGCTGGGCCTGGGTCTGGTCATGATCACCTCGGCATCGTCCGAAGTGGCAGCGTTGCAATCGGGCAACACGCTCTACCACATGATTCGCCACCTGTTTTACATCGTACTCGGGCTCGGCGCCTGCATCTTGACCATGATGGTCCCGATTGCGACATGGCAGCGTTGGGGCTGGATGTTGTTGGTTGGTGCGTTTGGCCTACTGGTCATGGTGCTGGTGCCCGGAATTGGCCGTGAGGTCAACGGCTCCATGCGCTGGATCGGGTTCAGTTTTTTCAACGTTCAGCCTTCTGAAATTGCCAAGGTTTTCGTTGTGATTTATCTGGCCGGTTACCTGGTACGCCGACAGAAAGAAGTCCGCGAAAGCTGGATGGGCTTTTTCAAACCGTTCATCGTGCTGCTGCCTATGGCTGGCCTGTTGCTGATGGAACCCGACTTCGGTGCCACCGTCGTGATGATGGGGGCAGCTGCCGCCATGCTGTTTTTGGGTGGCGTTGGTCTTTTCCGCTTTGCCCTGATGGTGGCACTCGCGGTGGGGGCGGTGTTCGTGCTGGTTCAGGCGCAACCCTACCGGATGGCACGTTTGATCACCTTTACCGACCCCTGGTCTGACCAGTTTGGCTCGGGCTACCAGCTGACACAGGCGCTGATTGCGTTTGGTCGTGGCGAATGGTTCGGCGTCGGTCTGGGCAACAGCGTGCAGAAGCAGTTTTACCTGCCCGAAGCCCATACGGACTTCGTGTTCTCGGTACTGGCCGAAGAGCTGGGCGTGGTCGGTTCGCTCCTCACTGTGGCCTTGTTCGTGTTTGTCTGCGTGCGCGGGATGTACATCGGGATGTGGGCCGAGCGCGCCAAGCAATATTTCGCTGCTTATATGGCGTACGGTTTGTCCTTCCTGTGGATCGGACAATTCCTGATCAACATCGGGGTGAACGTTGGTTTGCTGCCAACCAAAGGGTTGACGCTACCGTTCCTCAGTTATGGCGGCAGTTCATTGGTGATTTGCTGCGTGTGCATGGGATTGTTGCTGCGTATTGAGTGGGAAAGTCGTACCCACTTGGGCAGCGAAGACACCGAGTTTAAAGAAAGCGACTTCGCAGAGGAGCCGAACCATGGGCGCTAATGTGCTGATCATGGCGGGCGGCACCGGCGGACACGTGTTCCCGGCTTTGGCCTGTGCGCGCGAATTTGAAGCCCGTGGTTACACCGTGCACTGGCTCGGTACACCGCGCGGTATCGAAAACGAACTGGTAGAACCCGCCGGTTTCACCTTGCACCGGATCAACGTCACCGGCCTGCGGGGCAAGAGCAAGCTGTCGTTGCTCAAAGCGCCATTTGTGTTGCTCAAGGCATTGATGCAAGCGCGCGCCATCATTCGCCAGCTAAAGCCGGTGTGCGTGCTGGGGTTTGGCGGGTATGTGACCGGCCCCGGCGGCCTGGCAGCCAAAACGTGTGGCGTTCCTGTGATCATCCACGAACAAAACGCTGTGGCCGGCACCGCTAACCGCCTGCTGTTACCGATGACGCAGCGCGTGCTCGAAGCCTTCCCGGAAACCTTTGAGCCTTCAGACAAACGCCGCACCACCGGCAACCCGGTGCGTACTGAACTGTTTTCACTGGCCCCGCGCGCGTCACTGCACGGGCGCAAGGCGCGTTTGCTGGTCTTGGGTGGCAGCTTGGGGGCTGAGCCGCTGAACAAATTGCTGCCTGAAGCGCTGGCTCTCGTACCGGCCGAGGTGCGCCCTGAGGTGTTCCATCAGGCCGGTAAACAACACGACCAACTGACCGCCGAGCGTTACCACGTGGTCGGCGTGGAGGCTCAAGTTCAGCCTTTTATTAAAGACATGGCCCACGCTTATGGCTGGGCCGACCTGGTGGTTTGTCGCGCAGGCGCGTTGACCGTCAGTGAACTGGCTGCGGCCGGTCTGCCCTCGCTGCTGGTGCCCTTGCCCCACGCGATCGACGACCACCAGAGCCGTAATGCCGACTTTTTGGCTCGGGAAGGCGCGGCTTTCCTGATGCCACAAGCGACGACTGGCGCAGCCGATCTGGCTGCACGCCTGACAGAGGTTTTGATGCAACCGGAACGACTGAACAGCATGGCGACCAATGCTCGCCGCTTGGCCAAACCTGATGCGACCCGCAATGTTGTCGATATCTGCCTGGAGGTGGCCCATGGTTGAGAATCAAAAAGCCATGCCGCAACCGGAAATGCGCCGTATCCGGCGTATCCACTTTGTCGGTATCGGCGGCGTGGGCATGTGCGGTATCGCTGAAGTGTTGCTGAACCTGGGCTATCAGGTGTCAGGCTCCGACCTGAATGCATCGCCTGTGACCGAACGCCTTGAATCTTTCGGCGCACACATTTTTATCGGCCACCGTGCTGAAAACGCGGCCAACGCCGATGTACTGGTGGTGTCGAGTGCCGTCAATACGTCAAACCCGGAAGTGGCGAACGCGCTTGAGCGTCGTATTCCGGTCGTGCCGCGTGCCGAGATGCTGGCTGAACTGATGCGTTACCGTCACGGCATTGCCGTTGCCGGTACGCACGGCAAAACTACCACCACCAGCCTGTTGGCCTCTGTGTTTGCCGCCGGTGGGCTGGACCCGACATTTGTGATCGGTGGTCGGCTGAATGCAGCTGGCACCAATGCACAATTGGGCACCAGCCGCTACCTGATTGCTGAAGCGGACGAAAGCGATGCCAGCTTCCTGCATTTGCAGCCGCTGGTCGCTGTGGTCACCAACATTGATGCTGACCACATGGCGACCTACGAGGGTGACTTCAACAAGCTGAAGAAAACTTTCGTCGAATTCCTCCACAACCTGCCGTTTTATGGCTTGGCGGTGCTGTGTCTGGACGACCCGGTCGTGCGTGAAATCCTGCCGCTGGTCAAGCGTCCGACCGTGACTTATGGCTTCAGCGAAACCGCTGACGTGCGTGCAATCAATGTGCGCCAGCAGGGCATGCAGACGTTCTTCACCGTACTGCGCCCGGACCGTGAGCCATTGGATGTCTCGGTCAACATGCCGGGCAACCATAACGTGCTGAATGCGCTGGCAACCATCTGCATTGCCTGCGATGAAGGCATCAGCGATGACGCCATTGTTCAGGGACTGTCGGGCTTCCAGGGTGTGGGCCGCCGTTTTCAAGTCTATGGCGAGCTGCCCGTTGAAGGCGGCAGCGTAATGCTGGTCGACGACTATGGCCACCATCCGACTGAAGTTGCCGCCGTGATCAAAGCCGTTCGTGGCGGCTGGCCTGAGCGTCGTCTGGTGATGGTTTACCAGCCACACCGTTTCAGCCGCACCCGTGACCTGTACGACGATTTCGTGCAAGTGCTGGCCGATGCCAACGTGCTGTTGCTGATGGAAGTCTATCCGGCGGGCGAAGAACCGATCCCGGGTGCTGACAGCCGTCAGTTGTGCCACAGCATCCGTCAACGCGGTCAGTTGGACCCGATCTACATTGAGCGCGGCGTTGAGCTGGCGCCGATCGTCAAGCCGCTGTTGCGCGCGGGCGACATTCTGTTGTGCCAGGGCGCGGGCGATATCGGGCGTCTGGCACCGCAACTAATTAAAAGTCCGTTGTTTGCCGGTGCCACCGTGGCAGCCAGCGAAGGGAAGTTGAAATGACTGCAGCCTACGCCAACCTGTTTTCGACCATTGCACCCGCAGACTTCGGCCGCGTAGCGGTGCTGTTCGGCGGCAAAAGCGCTGAGCGTGAAGTTTCGCTCAAGTCAGGCAATGCCGTATTGAGCGCGCTGCAAAGCGCCGGAGTGGATGCGTTCGGCATTGACGTGGGTGATGATTTCATCAGCCGTATCACTCAAGAAAAAATCGACCGTGCGTTCATCATTTTGCACGGCCGTGGCGGCGAAGACGGCAGCATGCAGGGCCTGCTGGAATGCCTGGGCATTCCTTACACCGGCAGCGGTATCCTGGCGTCTGCCTTGGCGATGGACAAGTTGCGCACCAAACAGGTGTGGCACAGCCTCGGTATTCCGACCCCGCGTCATGCCGTATTAAGCACCGAAGCCGATTGTATTTCTGCAGCGAAGGAACTGAGCTTCCCTTTGATCGTCAAACCGGCCCATGAAGGTTCAAGTATCGGTATGGCCAAAGTGAACAGCGTTGAGGAATTGATCAGCGCCTGGGCCGACGCCAGTAAGTACGATTCGCAAGTGTTGGTTGAACAATGGATCTCGGGTCCCGAGTTCACCATCGCCACCCTGCGTGACCAAGTGTTGCCTCCGATTGCCTTGGGCACTCCGCATACGTTCTACGACTACGACGCCAAATACGTGGCCAACGATACCCAGTATCGCGTGCCATGCGGTCTCGACAGTGCCAAGGAGCAAGAGCTCATGGACCTCACGGCAAAAGCCTGTGAGGCGATCGGTATTGCCGGTTGGGGACGCCTGGACGTGATGCAGGACACCGACGGTCAATTCTGGCTGCTGGAAGTCAACACCGCGCCGGGCATGACCGATCACAGCTTGGTGCCGATGGCGGCCAAGGCTGCCGGTCTCGATTTTCAACAGTTGGTGCTGTCGATTCTGGCAGCCAGTGTAGAGCCGCGAGGTTAAGTCCATGCAAGGCGCCCAGCATCGCCAGCCCCCCCTCGCTCCCGGCCGCAAGCCGGTGCCGCGTGGCGCGAGCCGAATGGTGGCGAAAGAGCCGATGTCGGCGCGCCTGCCAAAAGCCAATTTCGGCTTTTTGAAGGCGCTGTTCTGGCCGGTGTTGCTGGTGGCGTTGGGTTTCGGTACTTACGAAGGCGCACAACGGCTCATGCCGTACGCGGACCGGCCGATTACTAACGTCAACGTGCAGGGCGACCTGACCTACATCAGCCAGCAGGCCGTGCAACAGCGCATCGCACCTTACATTGCGGCGAGCTTTTTCACGGTCGACCTTGAAGCCATGCGCACCGAGCTGGAACAGATGCCGTGGATTGCCCATGCCGAAGTGCGACGGGTCTGGCCGGATCAAGTGGTGATCCGTCTTGAAGAGCAATTGCCGGTGGCGCGGTGGGGCGATGAAGCTCTGCTGAACAACCAGGGGCAGGCCTTCACCCCGCGTGAGTTGGCCAATTACGAACATTTGCCGCAGCTGTTCGGCCCTCAGCGGGCTCAGCAGCAAGTGATGCAGCAGTATCAGGTGTTGAGCCAGATGCTGCGTCCGATGGGCTTCTCCATAGCCCGGCTGGAACTGCGTGAACGCGGTAGCTGGTTCCTGACAACAGGGGCCGGCAGTGCAGGGCCAGGGATCGAGCTGCTGTTGGGGCGCGATCACTTGGTAGAGAAAATGCGTCGCTTCATAGCCATCTATGAAAAAACGCTGAAAGAACAGATTACGAACATAGCGCGCATTGATTTGCGTTATGCCAACGGATTGGCCGTCGGCTGGCGGGAACCTGTGGCACCCACGATAGCCCAACCCGCTGTCGCGAAGAATTAAGAAGAGGCAGGACCCATGGCAAATGTGCAAAGCGGCAAAATGATCGTCGGCCTGGATATCGGCACCTCCAAGGTGGTTGCTCTGGTAGGCGAAGTCGCGGCCGACGGCCAACTCGAAATCGTTGGTATCGGCACCCATCCATCCCGTGGCCTGAAGAAGGGCGTGGTGGTGAATATCGAATCCACCGTGCAGTCGATCCAGCGCGCAGTGGAAGAAGCGCAGTTGATGGCGGGCTGCCGTATCCACTCGGCGTTCGTCGGCGTGGCGGGCAATCACATTCGCAGCCTGAACTCCCACGGCATCGTGGCAATCCGGGACCGTGAAGTCAGTTCGGCCGACCTTGAGCGCGTGCTTGATGCTGCCCAGGCAGTGGCTATTCCGGCAGACCAGCGCGTACTGCACACCTTGCCGCAGGACTACGTGATCGATAACCAGGAAGGCGTTCGTGAGCCACTGGGCATGTCGGGCGTGCGTCTGGAAGCCAAGGTCCACGTGGTGACATGCGCCGTGAATGCGGCGCAAAACATCGAGAAGTGTGTACGTCGTTGTGGCCTCGAGGTGGACGACATCATCCTTGAGCAATTGGCGTCGGCTTACTCAGTACTGACCGATGACGAAAAAGAGCTGGGCGTGTGCCTGGTCGATATCGGCGGCGGCACCACGGACATCGCGATCTTCACCGAAGGGGCGATCCGTCATACCGCGGTGATCCCTATTGCTGGCGATCAAGTGACCAACGACATCGCGATGGCGTTGCGCACACCGACCCAGTACGCCGAAGAAATCAAGATCCGCTACGCCTGCGCGCTGGCCAAGCTGGCAGGCGCCGGTGAAACCATCAAAGTGCCAAGCGTGGGTGATCGTCCACCGCGCGAGCTGTCGCGCCAGGCCCTGGCCGAAGTGGTCGAGCCCCGTTACGAAGAGCTGTTCAGCCTGATTCAGGCCGAACTGCGCCGCAGCGGTTACGAAGATTTGATCCCGGCGGGCATCGTCCTGACAGGAGGCACTTCGAAGATGGAAGGCGCGGTCGAGCTGGCCGAAGAAATCTTCCACATGCCTGTGCGTCTGGGCGTGCCACACAGTTTCAAAGGGTTGGCCGATGTTGTGCGTAACCCGATTTACTCCACGGCTGTGGGCTTGCTGCAATACGGGCTGCAAAAACAGTCCGATGGCATTTCTCTGTCGGGATTAGGCAGCCGCGACAGTTACAGCAGTGAAGAACAGAAAGCCCCTGTCCTTGAGCGCCTTAAGCGTTGGGTGCAGGGCAATTTCTAAGCAACAAACGATTTACCAGCAGTAGAAGTAGGCGAAAAAAACTAGAGAAGGTAAGGAGAGGGAAAATGTTCGAACTCGTAGACAACATCCCGCAAAGCCCGGTAATCAAGGTTATCGGTGTTGGTGGTGGCGGTGGCAATGCTGTTAACCATATGGTTAAGAGCAACATCGAAGGCGTTGAATTCATCTGCGCCAACACGGACGCCCAAGCGCTGAAAAGCATTGGCGCCCGTACCATCCTGCAATTGGGCACAGGCGTAACCAAAGGCCTGGGTGCCGGTGCGAACCCTGAAGTTGGCCGTCAGGCTGCTCTTGAGGACCGCGAGCGCATCGCTGAAGTGCTGCAGGGCACCAACATGGTGTTCATCACCACGGGCATGGGCGGCGGTACCGGTACCGGTGCTGCACCGATCATTGCCGAAGTAGCCAAGGAAATGGGGATTCTCACCGTTGCGGTGGTGACCCGTCCATTCCCGTTCGAAGGCCGCAAGCGCATGCAGATCGCTGACGAAGGTATTCGTCTGCTGTCCGAAAGCGTTGACTCGTTGATCACGATTCCGAACGAAAAACTGCTCACCATCCTCGGTAAGGACGCCAGCCTGCTGTCGGCTTTCGCCAAGGCCGATGACGTACTGGCGGGTGCCGTTCGCGGTATCTCCGACATCATCAAGCGTCCGGGCATGATCAACGTCGACTTTGCCGACGTGCGCACTGTGATGAGCGAAATGGGCATGGCAATGATGGGCACTGGCTGCGCCAGCGGTCCTAACCGTGCACGCGAAGCGACCGAAGCGGCCATCCGTAACCCGTTGCTCGAAGACGTGAACCTGGAAGGCGCTCGTGGCATTCTGGTGAACATCACTGCCGGTCCAGACCTGTCGCTGGGTGAATACTCTGACGTGGGTAGCATCATCGAAGCGTTCGCTTCCGAGCACGCGATGGTCAAGGTCGGTACCGTAATTGATCCTGACATGCGCGACGAACTGCACGTGACCGTTGTTGCGACCGGTCTGGGTGCGAAAATCGAGAAGCCGGTCAAGGTGATCGACAACACGGTTCAAGCGTCGTACGCCGCTTCTTCGGCTCAAGCCGCTGCTGCACGTCAGGACGTTCGTCAAGAAACCCGCCAGGAGCTGCCAACGGTTAACTACCGTGACCTGGACCGTCCGACCGTGATGCGTAATCAGGCCCAGCAAGGCGCGACAACCGCTGCCAAGCTCAATCCTCAAGACGATCTGGATTACCTGGACATCCCGGCTTTCCTGCGTCGACAGGCTGATTAATGAAATCAATCAGGGGGATTAAGGTGATTGGTGTTCAGCAAAGGCTCGGTCTGCTATTATCGCCAGCCTTTGTTGATACCAGTTCGCAATTTGCGCTGAAGCGGCCAATGCCATGATTAAACAACGCACCCTGAAAAATATTATCCGTGCCACAGGTGTCGGCCTGCACTCCGGTGAGAAGGTCTACCTGACCCTCAAGCCTGCGCCTGTGGACACCGGCATCGTGTTTTGTCGTGCAGACCTTGACCCTGTGGTGCAGATTCCTGCTCGCGCGGAAAACGTCGGCGAGACAACCATGTCGACCACGTTGGTCAACGGCGATACCAAAGTAGACACGGTAGAGCACTTGCTCTCGGCCATGGCTGGCCTGGGGATCGATAACGCCTACGTCGAACTCTCCGCGTCTGAAGTCCCTATCATGGACGGTAGCGCCGGACCTTTCGTATTTTTGATTCAATCTGCCGGCCTGGAAGAACAGGACGCGCCGAAGAAATTCATCCGTATCCTGCGTGAAGTGACAGTGGAAGATGGCGACAAGCGCGCCACTTTCGTCCCTTTCGAAGGCTTCAAGGTGACTTTCGAGATCGATTTCGATCACCCGGTTTTCCGTAATCGCACACAAAGTGCAAGCGTGGATTTCTCAAGCACTTCGTTTGTTAAAGAAGTCAGCCGCGCCCGTACCTTTGGCTTCATGAGTGACATTGAGTACCTGCGCAAGCACAACCTCGCACTCGGTGGCAGCGTGGAAAACGCAATCGTTGTCGACGCGGACGGTGTACTGAACGAAGACGGTCTTCGCTATGAAGACGAGTTCGTGAAGCACAAGATCCTCGACGCCATTGGCGACCTCTACCTGTTGGGCAATAGCCTGATTGGCGAGTTCAAGGGCTTCAAGTCTGGCCATGCACTGAACAACCAGCTGCTTCGCAAGCTGATTGAGCAGAAAGATGCATGGGAAGTCGTGACCTTTGAAGATGCCAGCACAGCACCGATTTCGTATATGCGTCCGGTTGCGGCAGTTTAAGTAAAACTTCTTTCTCTAGTTTTTGAAGGCCACCCTCGGGTGGCCTTTTTTATGCGCCTGAACCGGGTGCACAGACCGAATGGCCGGAAGGTGTTGCCAGTGACGCCATGTGTTCAACTGGGGTTGCGGGCTTTCGGTATTTACGCGCATAGGTGCGGCTTAGAGGCCTTCAATACCTTTTAAAGGAATACGTGACCGCATGCCCAGCGTGCGGCGTGGTGGATTCAAGAGCCGCCAGCGGTATGGCCACTGACCACACAGTTACGACCATTTTTCTTGGCTTGATACAGCGCCTGATCGGCACAGCGTAGAAATTGGGCCTGAGAGTCATCGGGGGTTACCCATTGTGTACAGGTGCCGAGGCTGGCCGTGAGCCGCATACCATCGGGGGTGATGGAGGGCAGTTGTTCGATGGTGCGACGGATGTGTTCAGCCAGTTGCACGGCGCCCTCCGGGTGAGTGTCAGCCAGCACCATGGCAAATTCTTCGCCTCCATAGCGTGCCACCAGATCGGTGGAGCGGCGCACGAACGTCTTGAGTGTCTTGCCGACCAACCGCAATGCTTCATCACCGCACTGATGGCCGTACGTGTCATTGAAAGATTTGAAATGATCGACGTCGATCATAATTAATGACAGCGGATTGCCGGTACGTTGCGCCCGTTTCCATTCGCTATTGAGTGTTTCGTCCAGCTTGCGGCGGTTGGCCAGCTCAGTGAGCGGGTCAGTTCGGATCAGCGCCTCCAATTCCTGTTCAACGTTGCGCCGCAGACGCAGCTCGCGCCCCAGCAGCAAGGTCAGGACCAACAACGTGATGCCCAGCCCCAGCGTGCCGCCACCGACCAGAATGGCGTTGCGCCGCCAACTGCCAAATACATCTTCAGTGGCCAGCGAAACCACTACCACCAACGGCAGTTGCCCGACTTCCGAGAAACTGTAGAGCTTTTCTTGCCCGTGCTTGCCAGAAACCGCGATAAAGCTACCTTTATGTTCCCTCAACAAACGGCTGAAAATCGGATCCTGGCTGAGGTCAACGTGGGTGCGTTCACGGCGGGGTTGCTGAGTGAGCAGCGTGCCATCGGTATTGATCAGGCTGATGGTGCTGTGGTCACCCAAGTCCAGTTTTTGAAACAGTGACTGGAAATAGTCCACTTTCATTTGTGCGATCGCCACCCCCTGGAAGGTGCCATCGGCAGCAGAAATACGTCGGCTGAAGCTGACGCAGCAAAACCCCTTATTTTCGTTAGAAGGGAAGGGATCGGAGATCAACAGAGCTGCACTCTTTGAGTCGCGATGCTCTATGAAGCTTTTCCAGTGGCTGAGGTTTTTGCCGGGCGCGTAATCTGTCCGGGAGCTGGCAACCAGATCGCCCTGAGCGTTTAGCAGGAAAAATCCGTCGTTATCCGGGGTGTCCTCAGCTTTATCGAACAGCAACATTTGCTTCAGAGGCTGGGGAAGGTTGTTCAAGTCACGGCGCTTAGACACGCGAATCAATGCGCTCAATGCCGAGTCATACTGATCCACCGTGTTTTGAACGTCGCGGTCAATCAGGCGCACGATATTAAGCGAGGTGCGGATGGCCGACAGTTCGATGCTGCGATGTTCACGTATTAACAAAATCGCATTGATGCTCAAAATGGCGAGGACGCACACCGTCATGGCAATCGATAACCAGCGGTGGGTGATCAGACGCTCAGGCGGTAAACAGGTTGTTGCCATGCTTCTGTCACCCTCGATACCGCCTGTGAGTGGGCGTACTGCCCACAAAAAAGCCAGCATGAAGGCTGGCTTTAATTCAGGCTTTAGAACACATCAAGAGGATAGTCGATGATCACGCGGTATTCATCGACATTGCTATCGACCGCCTGATACGCATCGTTGCCGCGGTTGGCCGACCAGCGCAGGGCAACGCCCAGGTCTTTCGCCGGGCCTTCCTGCAGCACGTACTTGATGGTCAGGTCGCGCTCCCAGTGTTTGGCATGCTTGCCGTCAGCGTTGTACCAGTTGCCATAGCCGACGCTGTTGGGGTCGACCTTGGTCAGGTCGAGTTCACCACGCGAATACGAAATCATGGAGGTTAGCCCCGCCACGCCCACGCCAGCAAAGTCATATTCGTATTGCAGCTTCCACGAGCGCTCATTCGGGCCGTTGAAGTCCGAATACTGCTGCGAATTATCCAGATAAACACTGTCGCCCTGATAGATGTAGTCAAACGGCGTATTGCCATTGACCCGTTGGTAGACGGCCGTGACTGTATGGCCAGCGACTGCCACCGCGAAGTGCAGGCTGAAGGTGTTGTTGTCGATGTCACCTAGCAGTGCCTTGCCTGTGTCCTGCGTGTGATAGAAGTGTAGCCCGGGGTTCAGGCTGATGCTTTCGTTCAGGGCATAGGTGTAATCCAGATCGTAGTAGTACTGGTTCCAGATGTCTTGCAACTCGGCTGCATAGAGGTTGCTGGTGAGCTCTGGTACGCCGCTCCACGAGGCACCCGCCCAGTTCATGTGTTTGCTGCTCTGGCCGTCGAGGTTGCCATACATGGTTGTCAGGCGACGCATGCCGCTCTGGTTGTAAGGTTTTTCGAAGCTGACCTGGCCGCCCTCGAACATCCAGCCGTCAATGCTGCGATTGGTCAATGTCACGCCACGGAAGGTCTGCGGCAGCATGCGGGTCTCGCCACCGGCGATTACCGGGTTGGTGAGGAACATGTCGCCCGCTTTCAGCTCAGTGTCAAACGCGCGCATCTTGAGCGCTGCACCGGCAGATGAAAACGCGGTAGGCGCTTTGCCATTACCGTCACTGACCGGCAGGATGCTGCTGCCGTCGGTGCCGCCACCGCCGTCGAGTTTCAGGCCGAGCATGCCATAGGCGTCCAGTCCGAAGCCCACGACACCTTGGGTGAAGCCCGACTCGAACCGACCTATAAACCCTTGGCCCCACTCTTTGCTGTCATCCGCCTTCGGGCTGCGAATATCGTGGTTCATGTAGTAGTTGCGAAAATGCAGCTTGAGGCTTGAGCCTTCGATAAACCCGTCTTTGGACGTTTCGTCCTCTGCTTGAGCCAGCGCAGGGATCGTTGCAGCCAGCGCGAGGAATAGCGGACTAAACTTGAGTGCGTTCTTCACCGGTAAATTGCTCCTTTTGGGTGATGGCAGTTTTTATTTTCTTCAGAAATTCGCGTTCTTGTTCAAACACGTCATGCGCTGCGACGGTTTTTTTCAAACAAAAAAAAGCCGCTATAGTAGCGGCTTTTGAAACAATCAGTCACATCTAAAGGCTGTGGCTGATTGGGTCGGGAAGACTTCAGGTGGTGTATCAGCTGTCCTTGACGTCATCGCTGTCGCTGGCTTTAACCTGTGTTTGCTGAGGCTTTGCCTCATGTTGGTGGTTGGCGGTGAGTTCTTTTTGGTGTTGCTCGAAGGCGGCTGCGCGGGCTGCATTTTGTGCAACGAACGCCGGCGATTCTTCCGCCATGGCCAAAGGCGACAACAACAAAGACGACAAAGCGAAAACGCTGGCCATACCCATACTGCTGGACATTTCAAAAACCTTCTTGCTATGCAAGTTCTGTGTGGTGCGATCAAAATATAGGCAACCCCGGCCTCGAAAAAGCCCTGCCCTGGATAAGGACTTTTGCGTTTTGAGTAACAAACGTTGGAGGTGTTGAGATAGAGCGTCCGCTCGATTCTTTGCATTGATACAGTTCGTCGCCATTGACGATTAGCGCAGATAGGGATTGAGTGCGAAGCAGTATCAACATAAACACGGCTTCACAAAAGATACGCCCATAGTCAGGCTTACCCTTGCTTCAGACGTCCGTAAAGGCATGAAAAAAAGAGGGGAGACAATAACAGTTGATGCCTGCCGTAAGCCCGTTTTAGAAGTTTAAGTGTCGAGTATTACCGCGTTTAAAAAACGCTGAACCTAGGAACTCCCGAAGCCCCATAACTGTTTACCCCGTAAATAGCGACTGTGTAGTTTTTGTCAGGTTGGATGTTATGTAAGTTCACGCCAATGCTCGTGCCCATAGTGTGTACTAAGGGGCGTGGTATTAAACCGTCTTCTGTAACGATAAAACAGGCTATGACTATGTAGCGTGCTCGCTGTATGAAGTTCCATGTGAGTTCGGCAGTATTGTGTTCAGTGCGAATGACTTGGAGCACATTGCCATTTGTAGGAGGCAAGTCTTGCGTGTCTTTGTTGGATGTGTCTCCTGAAATAGAAACAGTACTCGAACGGTTGTTGTTTGTGTCGACAGCATACACAGATACAGTGTATGGGATGTTTTTTTTGCAGAGGATGGATGATGCGGTGATACCCCGGTAGTGGATACGCAATTTTTTGTATCTCAACATCATTGATAGTAACGATGTAGTGGTCAATGTTAACGTTGTCAGACGACAGATTGAAAAAAACGAGAAGATTTCCATTCCTGGTACTGTAGGATGCAGTGAGGTGTAATGGAGGCGTTGGGTTCTCTTGGTCGTCACCAGCATTGGCGTGCATCAGTGTATTGTTGGTGTAAGATCTTAATCCCTCGGTTCCATAGGCATTGATACCCCAGACGAAAACATGGTATGGCTTTTGCGGTGTTAAATCATAAAATGTGTACTTGAGTTCACTTCCTGAATAGAAGACTTCATTTGTCGGAGGGCCGATAATTGTCCCTTCCTTATGAGCGGTTCCGTCCTCCACATCTTGGGTGTCGTAAAGATGGATTTTATACTTCACTATATCCCTTGAACCTGACCACGTGGTGGAGCCTGAAGTGCGTGATTCGCGGGTGACCTTTTGGTATCCGATGGGCTCAGGTGTATAGCCCCCATTTTCCCTTGTATTGCCTGTTAAATAAACGGCAGTAGACTGATTGTTATCCTGATCTGTGCAGTACAGTGTCAGGGTGAAATCCAGTGATAAAGGCAGTGGGAAGGTGAAATGACTTCCGTAAATGGTTTCTTGATGTAGTTCAATACGGGTTTCGATCAATAGTGTATGAAATACGGTTCCGCGCCTTGCTTCCCCTTCGATGTACGAAATATAGACTGTTTGAGTGACTGGGTTGTAAGTGTATTGGAGCTTGGAGGGTGCAGTAGGGGGGAGGTTATAGGTCGATAGGCCTCTACACGCCTGATCGAATAGTCGCCATAGATTTCATAACTGTTGATTGCCCGTACAGCTATCTGGTAGGCATCGTAGCTTGGCAGGTTTTCAAAATAGGTTCCATTTGCCCAGCGAGTAACAATTTTTGTTTGAAGCGGTTCGCTGACAGGGACGCCGTCGACAATACCCCTATCTTCAAAAATTTGAACTTCAAAACAGTCGACCCTTTGGCCCTGATTCCAATATATTGCCCACGCGAACTTATCATACCGCTGGGTCCCCGTTATACCGGGCGTTACAGGTTTTTCCTCCGCTGTCAGTGGGTCGAAGGTGCCAAGGGTGTGGGTTAACGGGGCGGAATAGTTACCTGCAAAGTCGACCCCGTAGACTTTTAATTTATAACAGGTGTCCGGCATGAGGGTGAGTTCTATTGTTTGAAGTTCGGTGTGCTGATTTTAAATTTTTACTTCTTGCCCGTCATCGATAGTGTAGATGTGGTGAGTGACAGCTTAATTATCAGTAGATTTTATGAATAAGAAAAAACAGGTCATCCATGGCCTCACATAGAAGGCATGGTCAAACTCGGGAGGGGAGGGGGGGATGGTATCACGTGCTCTTTCGCCCTTGTAGATATTCGCTTGTATGCAGTTAAAGACGATGGGCGTCTTTTCAAGAAAATCCACGTTGACGATGTTGCTATTAATGAGTGTTTTTTCATCGGGGTGGAGTTTGTTATTGGTAAAACCTGATAAGTTGAGGGGGCCGTAGGTTGCTGAGGTGTTGGTAACTTGTAGCGACCACATGTCAGGCTTGAAAAGTTCGATGGTGTGCTTGTCAATGAATGCGTCGAGTTCATTCATTGAAGGTGCTTCTTTCCCTATCTTATAGTGAGGAATATTATTCCAGTACTCAGGGTGAATACCGAATTGATACGCCGAGATAATGATGTTGCAACCGGGGTAGTTGGACTGTATTTCAGCAAGTGTTAAATCACGCGCGGCGCGTGGCAAAATTTTTACCGTGCCGTTTGTACCTGTAAAGCCATTGATTAGCTGTAGAAATACTTCGAGATAGTCGCTCTCTGTGAAACTGTCGAGGTCGTGGAAATTCAGAATGACAATTTCATTTTTTTCTAGTCGCGTAGTCTTGCCTGAAAAAAATATTGCAGTCATTAATAAGCCCACTTAGGGAACGTTTTGATAGCGCTCCATTATGGCTAAAAAATGCCCTCAATGCCGTGCTTTAGACGTACATCGAGCACACGGGCTCCTTGTAAAAGCTGGAATAAAAAAGTGTCATTCTGGCAAGCTGTCCAGCCCTCTTCTATGCCGCTGACCGCTTTTTTATCCATGCCGGAGTTATGGGTAGAAGGCAGCGATAGAAGGTGTAACTTTAGGGGCGCAAGAAAGTAGCTTAGGTCTGTCATCCAGGTCGATGGCGAGTAATCAGCCTTCAAGTCCGATAATAAATTCATGACGCGTTACTCTCTTTTGATCGCCACAAAAAGCTACAACGGAACACACAATGATCCTACTGTCAGTTTTGATAGGTACACGTGCTGGTCAGCTCTTGTCAGGGAAACTCCGAACCGTCGCCAATACGTGCTGAATGACCGTCTGATCACCTGACCTTAGCCCTTCATGAGCCAGATGAGCTTGTCCGACTTCGAATACGCCAGGAAAAGTAAGCAAACTCGCCGCGAACGGTTCCTCGCCCAGCTCGACCAAACACGAGGGCGGTAAACGCGATCCGGAGATCCATCAAACCAAAAAATTAACCAGTATTTCTTTGGAGTGAAGGCCCATCTCGGTGCCGCCGATGACTCTGGGCTGGTTTAAGCGATGTCACCCAGGTTGCCGCACTACTTCACGGCGAGGAAAACACGGTCTATGCCGATGCGGGCTACACCGGTATTGAGATACGTAAAGAGCATGAGAATCACGAAGTGGTTTGGCAGGTCGTCGCGCGGCGCAGCGCCTATCCCAGGCTGAGTAAACGCCGCGTGCCTTTACAAGGCCAAGCGCAAAATCGAGTACCTCTACGCCCAGACGCGGGCTAAGGTTGAACATCCATTTCGGGTGATTGAACGTCAGTTCGGTTGTGTGAAAGTACGCTTTCGCGGACTGATGAAAGGCATCGCCCAACTGACCACGCTGTTTGCGCTGTCAAACCTGTGGATGGCTCGAAAAAAGCTGACGGGTATGGGCAATGTACGCGTGTAACACGCAGAAATGGGCTGACAAGCCCAGCCAATCGTTGCACGCAGGGCGTTTCGCGCTAGTTAGTGCTGTTCGCCGTGGTTTTTTCAACTTGCGGCACACATGCGGCAAGTTGAGCGGAGCTTACTTAGGTGAACAACGTCACGGTGTAAGTCGGTGTGTACGTGTTCAGTGTGCTCCAACCTGATCGAGCCTGCCCTTGATTGAGGCCTCATTCAGCGACCTGCCCCCCCTCGCGCGAAATTTCGATCACTGACCGTAGTACTAAAATCCTGTCCCTACATATAAAGAAAACAGGTTTTTGGCCGATGCCCTAGTTATTAGAGAGGTGCGTCCCGTGCGTCTCTAGGCGGGGGGCTATTGATGAAAGTATTCGCGCTGGGCTTGGCGGCATGTGTGTTGTGCGGGCTTTCCAATGAGGCAGTGTCTGAAACGGTTGCCATGAGTGGTGTCATCAAGTTTCAAGGCGAGATTGTGGAAGCAGGGTGTGAGCATGGTCGATTGGGGGCTGTGGATTATGGCGACAAAACCCAATTGATCGATGTCGCGCCCAATGTAGTGTTGGCAGTGAATATGGCGAGCAATGCCTGCCGAACGGGGCAGCTACCGTTTGTCGCGTCCTATCAGAAGCTAAACACCCCGGCCTACCGTAAAGAACAAGGGGTGCACAACGGCGTGGTGACTATTTCATACCTCTGAGTGCAACGCGGGGCGAGGATGGCAGGTATACTGCGCGGCTTTCTTCCTACCCCGCATTCTCCGGAGCTTTCATGACTTCCTCTAAACAACTGACGGCTCCAGAAACCGTGGCGGCCGAACAGGCCGAGCTGGAAACAACCGCGAACGCTGCCGACAAACCGGCCGTTCCAGCCTTCAGCTTTCCATTCAACCCTGCGGCATTTGCCCAAGCCAAAAAAGACAACCAGCCCTGGTATCAGAAATCGGGCAAGGGCGGTCACGATAAAACCCCGGGCGCGCCACCCCACGGCACCCGTAAAACCATGGGTAAACGTTAATTTTTGACGTCGAAAAACCGTCGCGAATCGCTGATTTTTAGCGTTTGTACGATTAACTTCGGCGAACCTGCGCCAGATCAGTATTTCGTTAATGGGTGCGCTTAGAGTCGACAGCCCTGCAGACTCCTCCCAATATTCCGAGCGCGCCTGTTATGAAAATCAATCTACCGATTACCGGCCGATCCGTTGATTTTGCACCCGACGCTAATATCCTCTCCACCACCGACCTCGACAGCCGTATCACCTATGCCAACCCTGACTTTATTCAGGTCAGCGGTTATGAGCTGAGTGAGCTGTTGGGCAGCCCCCACAATCTGCTACGCCACCCCGACATGCCTGCCGCGGCCTTCAGCCATATGTGGCAGACGCTCAAGGCCGGACGCTCCTGGATGGGGATGGTGAAAAACCGCTGCAAGAATGGCGACCATTATTGGGTCAGTGCCTACGTCACGCCGGTCATGCAAAACGGTGAAACCGTTGAGTATCAATCTGTGCGCACTCACCCAACCCCTGAGCGCGTTACGGTCGCTGAAGCGTGCTACGCAATTCTGCGTGCAGGGCGGCTGCCGTTCTGGAAGCGTCTGCCAGGGTTGGGATTGGCCAATAAATTGGCCCTATACGTCAGTGCAATACTAGGTGCTGTCATCGCGATGGGGGCGGTGCTAATGCCACAGTTTGATCCGCAAGCCGGGTTAGGGCTATGCTTCAAGCCCAGGTCGGGGCTGTGGTCGGGCGCATCGGTGACGCTTCCCGGCGCTTGGCCGGGCACGCCGGTCAACTGGTCGAGCACCTGCAAAGCAGCCATGACAGCACCTTGCACCAGCAGCTAGAAACAGATCAGGTGGCCACCGCAGTCAACGAGATGGCTGCCAGCGTGGCGCAAGTGGCGAGCAATGCTCAGCAGGCATCGCAAGCAGCCGATCGTGTCGAGCAGGAAACCCGTGAAGGCTATGACCTGGTGATCAAAAGTCGCACCTCGGCGCAGCATTTGGCCAGCGAGTTGGTGCGAGCCACTGAAGTGGTTCATCACCTCGAAAACCACAGCAGTGAGATTTCATCGGTGCTGGAGGTGATACGCAGCATCGCGGAGCAAACCAACCTGCTGGCACTCAACGCCGCCATTGAGGCGGCACGTGCGGGCGATCAGGGGCGCGGATTTGCGGTTGTGGCGGACGAAGTGCGCGGCCTTGCACAGCGCACCCAGCAGTCCACCTGCGAAATTCAGCAGATGATCAGTACCCTGCAAAACGGTGCGCGGGCCGCGGTGCAGGTAATGCAGCAAAGCAGTGAGTATGCGCAAAGCAGTGCTAATCAAGCGCAATTGGCCAGCAGTGCACTGGACGGCATCAGCCTTCAAATCAAGAAAATTACCGAAATGAGCGTGCAGATAGCCTCCGCCGTCGAAGAGCAAAGCGTGGTCAGCGAGGACATCAACCGTAATATCGCCGGGATTCGCAGTGCCTGTGAGGTTACCGTCGACGCCGGGCAGCAAAGTCAGCGTAACTCGGGGGATGTGGCAGATCTGGCGGCAGCCTTGCGCAGCCTCGCTCAGGATTTCTGGCAGTCCCGGCGTTAAGCGGCTAAACCGTTTCGTACTGGACCAGCGCCATGCCGTGGCGGGCGTACATGTCGCGGGCCTTGAGGTTGTGTGCCATGACCTTGAGGTCGACACAGGGTTCGCCGCGCTGCCGGAATATCGCAAACACGTGCTCCAGCAAGGCGCTGCCCAGGCCGCGGCCCTGATACGCGGGATCAATCACCAAGTCCTTGAGGTATGCGCTGGTCCAGGCCAGCGCAACGCCCACCACGCGTGTGGCGTGTAGCAGCACAAAGCACAACGCAGGATCGTATTCGGCATCGTGTGCCAAGGTGTGCTGCCATGCCGCAAAAGAAGGCACGCTGCCCTGTCCGCCAGCGTAGCCCTCTACGAGTAAGGCATGCACCGGCTGAGTCAGAGACGCACTCAGGGTGCTCACCGTGAAGCCTTCAGGCCACGGGCGCGCAGGCGGTAAAGGGCCGCGCAAGTCTTTGCGCAGCAGCAGGCACGCCGCGCTCACGGGTTCAATACCCTTGAGCGGCGACGGTGCGGGCGGCTTCGATCAGGCATTTGGTCAGGTCGGGAGACGAGAACTTGGTCAGCACGGCGTTAGCACCTGAGAGGCGCGCTTTTTCGCTGTTCATCGCACTGTTGAGCGAGGTGTGCAGCAGCACATACAAGTGATTGAAGTCAGGGGTTTCGCGCAGGGTACGGGTGAACGCGTATCCATCCATTTCGGACATTTCGATGTCCGACACCACCAGGTTGATCTGATCTTTTGTGCCTTGCAGTTCCAGCAAGCGGTCGATGGCTTCTTTGGCGCTGCGGGCGGTGTGGCACTGCAAACCCAGATTACGCAGGGTAATGACCGATTGTTGCAGGGCGACCTGACTGTCATCGACCACCAGAATCCGGGCATTGGCCAGTAATTCGGCTTCTTCCATGGTCACGGCGTCCGGGTCCTCGACGATTTGCGAAGGCGCGATGCCGTGAATCACTTTCTCGATGTCCAGCACTTGCACCAGCATGTTGTCGACCCGCGTCACCCCGGTAATGAACGAGCGCGAACCGCCCGAGCCATAGGGTGGCGGGCGGATGTCGGTACTCAGGCAATGAATGATCTTGCTCACCGCCTGCACATGCAGGCCCTGCTTGGAGCGGCTGACATCCGTGACGATCAGGCAACCGCCGTTCGGGTCTTCCAGCGGCTGCTCGCCGATGGCGCGACTCAGGTCGATAACCGCCAGCGAGGCCCCGCGCAGCACGGCAATGCCTTTCACGTGAGGATGCGACTCGGGCATTTTCGTCAGCGGTGGGCAGGGGATGATTTCGCTGACCTTGAGCAAGTTAATCGCCATCAGCTTGCCGCTGCGCAAAGTGAACAGCAGAAGCGAAAGAGAGTCTGCGCGGGCGTTGTGGGAGGACATAAAAACCTTCTGTGTAAAGAAATGCGCGCGGGCTTGAAGCCAACAGCAGCGGGCGATACAGGGTTATCGACCTGATTGGGTCGGTCTTTAACAAAACCCCGGATCAGTACCGGTTTAGGGTTTACGACGTTTGGCAGCCTTGCCCATAGGCGAGAAAATCGTTCAGTTTTGACTGTTGGCCGCATCCGATAACTAGCCACAGTAATAGCCGGGCTTTACGTGGGCAGAGAAACCCACTCAGGTGCAAACCCTTGCGGATTAAATCGATTTCCCCACCCGTGAATCCGTAAGTGTGAAAAGCCGTTGTCCCGGCACCCGTGCGTGAGCCCACGATGACAGGGAGGTTGATTGCAATCGCCTGTAAAGCAATTGACCACTTTTCACTGACATGGCCAGCACCAAAGCCGGCGATCACCAAGCCTTGATAACCCATCTCCACCAGTTGCTCAAGAATCAGGGTGTCAGCTGATAGCGAGGCCTCCAGTAACGCGACTTTATGCGTGGTGCATGAGGGTATGGGCAGAGTCATACGGGGAGCCCCGGGGTGCAGAAAGCGGGGCGTGTGTTCAATCATTAACCCCACTGGGCCGCCTGTCGCAGAGGTGAAGGCATTCAAGGCTAGGGTGTGGGTTTTACGAACCGAGAGTGACGCGTGAATCTCGCCATTCATGACCACCAGAACGCCTCTGCCTTTACTCGATGCACTTAGCGCGACACGGCATGCATCTAGCAGATTGCCAGGGCCGTCAGCGCTTGCCTCGCTGGCTGAACGCATCGCGCCCGTTAATACCAAGGGGGTATCGTGTGGCCACAAGTACTCGAAAAAAGTTGCGGACTCTTCAAGGGTGTCGGTGCCCTGGGTAATGACCACGCCTTGAGCGCCCAGTGTGATCTGGTCATTGGCCCATTCCAGCACCTGCAGCAAAAAATCAAAATTCACTGAGGCGCTGGGCAATAGGCTCAGACTTTTAATCCGTATGTGAGCCAATGCGCCGAGTTCAGGTACAGAGGCCAGTAATTCAGCGCCGCCCAGCGACGGAGTAATTCCTTCACCGGGTTCACCGCGTTGCATGCTGAGGGTGCCGCCCAGTGTTGCGATGGCAATTGTCGGTCGATTCATGCTGTCCTCACTGATACGCAGGTGCGGGTTTCTGAGGTCGAAACCCGCCACGCACGCCGGGCAAAGGTTAGTTTACGAGCCAAAAACGGATGGCTGGAACGATTAGTAAAGTACTGATTGCCATCGACAGGACGTTGCCGATGTAAGGGTGCACATACGTTGGTAACCGCTGAGCAATGGCGCAGGCCAAAGGCGGTGCGATTAAAGCCCCAAAAAAGGCACTGATGACCACCACTGTTGCACTGCCGCCGCAGGTCAGCACAGCTGCCGGGACCACTGAGACCAGCGGGACATACGTGGGATACCAGCCTCTTATCTGCCATTGATGCCGCCACATCGTCACCCCCAGTAAAGAGGTCAGCGCTTGCCCTGCAATCAGCTGCAGCACGAGTCCTGAGCCATAGGCGGGGCTTAGAGGGTTTAGTCCATAGGCGAGCAGCACGCCCAGTAACAAACCCAGGCTCGCCCACTCATTGCCAAAGAAAGGCGCTTCGGAAAAGTCAGCCAGAACGCGGCGTACCGTCCATAGCAGCCCGTAGTCCGGTGTTTTTGTCGCGACAGGTTGAGCACATTCAGGTGCAGATCCAGGCGCGCGACTTACCAGAACAGGTATTGCGCGACACAACATAAAAGCAGCCACGCTACCGAGTGCCATCCCCAGCACATTGCCAATCACCACTGGTAACCCCAAGGGTACGCACAGAAAGTTGACGAACAACAGACAAGCCGGAGTGACGAGTAACGCACCCAGAACGGCCCCGTTAAGGGTTACTTTCCAGCCTCCACCAAAGAATAGGACCATGGCGGCGGGCAATGATACAAATGCAGCGAATGTGGGCTGCCACGTATCGGCGGTCAGGGTCCAGCCCCACAACGCATTGCTCAGTAATAACCCCAATAGGGAGCTGGTCACCAGCCATGGCCACAGTCCGGAGCCGTAACTGATGCTGAAGCCTTGCCACGCCGGTGCGTAACGACTGGTCCAGTAGCCCAAGGCAGCTCCAAGCAGCAAGCCGAATGAAGCCAGTTCATGCTTGTAGAACGCGACCTCGGTGATGTCTCCGAGTATCCAGCGCAGCCAGGACATCGGGGAAGGCAGCTCAGCCATCATTTCGCTATATCTTGGCCAGTGTCCTGGATTTGAGTCCGTGTAACTCAGCGCCATCCAGATCGAAAACGCCCCGACGGCCAACCCGGCAGCCATGATGATCCCTGACAGGCGGGCAGCCGTGCGTGATGTATCGCGTACAGGTGAGGAGTCCATGGCGGCATCCTCATCAGCGTGGCAGGCAAGGGTGGTAGCAATAGCCGAGCATCGAGTCATACAAGTCAGTACGACGATCCCGGTGCAGATCGTTCAAGTTGTTCCAAATCGGCGCGCTGCGTGCGCTAGCCAGATCGATATCGGCGTAAAGGATGGTTTGCGTATCTGCCGGTGCGACCTCGCCAATGGGCCAGCCATTGGTGCCAGCGATCAGCGAGCAACCCAAATAGCGTTCACCCTGTTCTTCGCCGATACGGTTGGCCGCCGCGATATACACGTTATTGACGTGGGCTGCGGTCATTGTCAGGTAGGAGGCCATGCATTTACCCGCCGCATCGAACAGCGGCGGTGGTGTCCAGACCCAGTTGTTCAGGCTACAAATGATGTCGGCGCCTTGCTGGGTCAAGAGACGCGGCACTTCGGGGAACCAGATATCCCAGCAGATCAGCAGGCCAATGCGCCCGATCGGCGTTTCAAACACGGGGAAGCCCAGATTGCCGGGTGTGAACCACAGCTTTTCCCGATTCCATAAGTGGGCCTTACGGTATTTACCGATAAAACCGTCCGGCCCCAGCAACACAGCGGTATCGAACAGCTGCATGCCGTCCCGCTCCGCCAGCCCGGCTACCAGATAAACCTGATGCAACGCGGCAAAATCCATCCAGGCCTGGGTGCTGGGACCATCAGGAAGGATCTCGGCGTGCAGAAAAGCATCCTGCCGATTGGCGAAGAAATAGCCGGTGTTGGCCAGCTCGGGAAGGACAATCAACTCCGCCCCATTCGTAACGGCCTCCATGGCCAGGCGCAGACTGTTGTGCAGATTGTCTTGGCGATGCTGGATGCCGACTTGAGGATCAAATTGCACAACCGCAACGCGCACTTCACTGATGGCTTCGCTCATGACTGACACCTCAGGTAATTGTCACCGGGTTGTCAGTAAGGCGATTTGTAAGGTTGCGGGTCTATCGTCCGCATCCGTTCGGCCTGTAGTTCATTGCTCTGAAATTGGTGGGATCCGTCATTTTTCTTACGTTGCAAAGGGTATTGGCGCAGTGTGCGGCGGGCGCCCATGGCGCGTTGCCCTGCATCTATTTCAACCCCAGTCGCTTGGCCAAGCGCCCCAGATTGGCCCGGTCCAGCCCCAGTTCACGCGCCGCGCTGGCCCAGTTGTGCTGATGGCGTTCCAGGCACGCGCTGATCAAGGTTCGTTGATAGTGCTCTGTCGCTTGACGCAGATCTCCCAGGGCGTCGGGAGCCTCGGCGGGTGTGTCCGGCGCAGCCTTGGTGGCGGGGGTTGAAGGCAGATCAAGGTCGTGTGCCGTCAGTGTCAGGATGCGCGGGCGTGTGGGGCAATTGCCCAAGGCTTTCAAGGCGCTGCGGCCTATCAGGTGTTCCAGTTCGCGCACGTTGCCCGGCCAGTCGTAATGCACCAGCGCGGCCTGTGCGTCTGGGCTCAGGCGCAAGCTGCCAAGGCCCATGCGTGAACGGTTTTGTTCAAGGAAGAAGCCGCTGAGCAGCAGCACGTCGCGCCCGCGTTCGCGCAGGGCGGGCACTTTGAGCGGGTAGACGCTCAGGCGATGGTAAAAGTCGGCGCGGTAGCGACCGCTGCGCACTTCTGCCGCCAGATCGCGGTTGGTGGCGGCAATCAGGCGGACGTCGACGCGATGCTCTTGATCCGAACCCAGGCGTTGTAACTGACCGCTCTGGAGCACGCGTAGCAGTTTGGCCTGCACCGCGAGTGAAAGCTCACCCACTTCGTCGAGGAACAGCGTGCCGCCGTTGGCCAGTTCGAATTTTCCCCGCCGATCCTGGGTGGCCCCGGTGAAGGCGCCGCGCACGTGGCCGAACAGTTCGCTCTCGACGAGCGTGTCGGGTAGCGCCGCGCAATTGAGGCTGATCATCGGTTTGTCGGCCCTGGGCGAGGCGGCATGAATCGCTTGCGCCACCAGCTCCTTGCCGACCCCGGTTTCGCCGGTGATCAGGACCGTCAGGTCACTGGTGCCCACGAGTGCGATCTCATCGAGCAGGCGTTTGTGAACCTTGCTCTGGCCAATCAGCTCTTTGTTGGACGTGCCGTTGGCCTGACGGTACAGCTCGGCTTTCAACTGCTCGTCTTCAACCCGCAAAGCCAGGCGTTCGATGCGCCGGGCAACATTGACGGTGGCGGCCGCAAGGCTGGCGAACGCTTGCAGGGCATCAAGCTCGATCGGCTCGAAACGTTTGGGATCAAGCGCGTCGAGGGTCAGCAAGCCCCAGGGCTTTTCGTCAATGAACAGGGGACAGCCCATGCAGTCGTGGATTTCCAGATGCTCGGCCAGCCCGTCGACCAACCCGTCGTAGGGGTCGGGTAGCTCGCAATTACTGGGGAAACGCGTTGGCCCGTGGCTACTGAGCAGCACCTCAAAGCGCGGGTGCTCGCTGACGTTGAACCGACGCCCCAATGTGTCGAGGCTCAGGCCGTCTACGGCCAAGGGCACCAGCCACTCGCCGTCCAGACGCAGCAAGGCTGCAGCATCGCAAGGCAGCAGGGCGCGCATGGCTTCGAGCAGGCGGCGATAACGCTCGCTTTCTGGCAGATCGCGAGACAGGTCGTCGACCAGTGGCAACAGTGTGGTAAGCAGGAGTTTTGCAGTCATTTTGACCTCGTGTAGTCGTAATGACTATAGATCAGATTGAGTCAAAATGACTATTTAGGATTTAAATGGCTGTTTTTAAAGGGTTTTAAAGTTGGCACGGATTCTGATACCTGAACGCTCATCGAATGTTAGTCAATGCCTACGTGCTCTGGAGTCACCCTTATGCTTACTGCTCAGGATCGTGCCATCGTCAAATCCACTGTGCCGCTGCTTGAAAGCGGCGGTGAAGCTTTAATCACCCATTTCTACCGGATGATGTTGTCGGAATACCCCGAAGTACGCCCGCTGTTCAACCAGGCCAATCAGGCCAGCGGCGATCAGCCCCGTGCCTTGGCCAATGGTGTGCTGATGTACGCACGCCATATTGATCAGCTCGACCAGTTGGGAGACCTTGTAGCCCGCATCATCAACAAGCATGTGGCGCTGCAAATTCTGCCGGAGCATTACCCGATTGTCGGCAAGTGCCTGCTGCGCGCGATTGAAGAAGTGCTGGGCAGTGACATCGCCACCCCTGAAGTGTTGGCAGCGTGGGGGGCGGCGTATGGACAACTGGCCGATATCCTGATCGGTGCCGAAGCGGCCATTTATGACGCAAAAGCGGCTGCACCGGGCGGCTGGCGCGGTGGTCGGGCGTTCAAACTGGCAGCCAGAATCGACGAAAGTGCTGAGATCACATCCTTTTACTTCCGTCCCGTGGACCAGCAACCGATCCTCGACTGTGAGCCGGGCCAGTATATTGGCATCAAGCTGGACATCGACGGTGTGGAAGCGCGTCGTAACTACTCGCTGTCGGCGCTGGCGCAGGTGGGTCGTTACCGCATCAGCGTCAAGCGCGAGGCGGGCGGGGTGGTGTCCAACTACCTGCATGATCGCCTGCAAGTGGGCGACATTGTTGAGCTGTTCCCCCCAGCCGGCGAGTTCACTCTGACCGCCAGTGAAAAACCGCTGGTGCTGATCAGTGGCGGCGTCGGCATTACGCCAACCTTGCCGATGCTGGAAAAAGCGTTGACGACTCAACGGCCTATCCACTTTATCCATTGCGCGCGCAATGCCGAGGTGCACGCGTTCCGTGGCTGGGTGGATGAGTTGGCAGCGCAATATCCACAGTTGCAGCGTTTTTACTGCTACGCCGAACCGGATGGGCAGGGAGCGACCGCCGATCACGTGGGGTTGCTGACCGCCGAACTGCTGGATAAATGGTTGCCTGCGGACCGTGATGTCGACGCGTACTTCCTGGGCCCCAAGGGTTTCATGAGCGCCATCAAACGTCAGCTCAAGGCGTTGGGTGTTCCTGAGCAACAAAGCCGCTACGAGTTTTTCGGCCCCGCTGCTGCATTGGAATAAAGCGGTTCTGGTCATCCGCCTAACCGGCTGATACACCTACGCCCGCAGTGTTCGTCTGCCTCCCGCGCCTTTGAGTGAAAGCGGGCAGAAGAGCACGGCGGGCGTTTTGTTAATCGCGCTTTAATCCCTCCCGTTGTTAATTCCCTTCCTACAACTGCCTTACATCCATGCAGGAGGTCTGGGTGTAAACTGCGCGCTTTGTGACGGCCGGACGGCCCTTGGACAATCAGGCAAAAGGAAACACGATGACGGACGACATGATGCGACTGGGGCGCGAAAAGCGCTTTCTGGTCTTGCTGGGGCTGATCTGCCTCGCCCTCATTGGTGGTGCGCTGTATATGCAAGTGGTGCTGGGGGAGGCGCCTTGCCCGCTGTGCATCCTGCAACGCTATGCGTTACTGCTGATTGCTATTTTTGCTTTCATCGGTGCAGCGATGCGCACCCGGCGCAGTATCACGGTGTTTGAAGGGCTGGTGGTGTTGAGCGCCATTGGTGGGGTGGTCGCGGCGGGGCGCCACGTGTACATCCTGGCGAACCCTGCGGTCAGTTGCGGCCTGGACGCGCTGCAACCAATTGTCGACGGTTTGCCGCTGGCTGCTGTATTCCCGCTGGGTTTTCAAGTCGATGGCTTCTGTTCGACGCCTTACCCGCCTGTGCTTGGCCTGTCGCTGGCGCAATGGGCGCTGGTGGCGTTCGTGTTGACGGCCGTGCTGGTACCGTTGGGCATTTACCGCAATCGCAGCAAGCCTGCCTGACACACTGAATCAGGTTGCAACGGCCTCGTTCTTGTGCGCAAGAGCGGGGCTTTTTTTCGCCCACGAAAAATGTGAATAGCATGTGATACGGGGCAGTGAAGGTGCGCTCGGGACTGCGACATATTGTCACGGAGAAATTGTCACAGGGTATGTTTTCATTTCACAATACACGGCTGAAACGTCTCACTGGTGTCCCCGCTCATGAGGCGTTTTGACGCTGAGGCAGGGCTTGAAAAAGCCGCCGCTAAGCACCATGAAAAACGCTGCAAGCCTTTTTGTTTGGGCGTTTTGGAGTGTTGGCGAAGGTCTGAGCGTGCGCTAAAAAGGGGCGGATACAGCTTGGGGGGAAGGGCGTGCTACAAGCGCGTCAGGGAGGGGCTTTAAACGCGGGCCGTAATAATAGTGCGGGATTGTTACCACAGCCGAGATTAATTATTTCGGGATGAGACATGGTTTATAGAGAGCTACCTAACTACAATCGCCCGCACTGAACGTCCAGCCTGCTCATCCCTGAGCCCAAGCGGGAAGTTGAAGGTCGCCTGGGTGGTTGTGACAGGCTTTCCATGCGACTCCCAAGGTACTGGCAACCCTTCTAAGTTCCGCACCAAATGGAATTGGTCTGTGACAAGGCCTTTGACCAAGTATCGAATAAGAAATCACTGCTAACCCAGGAATTGCCCAGTCGCTTCACCGCGATGAAGCAGGCCCTTATTCAATCCGGAAAATTGCCAACCCTTGGCAGGGTGAAGTGTTGGCGGAAAAAACCAACTGCATTGTGCAAGCTGTTTTAGAGGTCGTGAGATGACTAAAAAAAGGTACCCCAGACTCTTTGGCTTATTGCCACTTTTCGGCATGTTGTTGCTGGGAGGCTGCAATATGACGTTGCTCGATCCGGTGGGGCAGATCGGCGTCGATGAAAAGAATCTGATCATCACTGCTACATTGCTGATGCTCTTGGTCGTGGTGCCGGTCATCTTGATGACCCTTGTTTTCGCGTGGAAATATCGCGCGTCGAACAAGAACGCCACCTACGCACCAAAATGGTCGCACTCCACCAAGATTGAAGTTGTGATCTGGACGGTGCCTATCCTGATCATCATCGCGCTGGGTGTGATCACGTATAAGTCGACCCACGCGCTGGACCCGTATCGTCCGATTGAGTCTGACGTCAAGCCAGTCACTATCGAAGTAGTGGCCATGGACTGGAAGTGGCTGTTCATCTACCCGGAACAGGGTATCGCCACCGTCAACAAGATCGTGTTCCCGGCCAACACGCCGGTGAATTTCCGTATCACGTCCGACACGGTCATGAACTCGTTCTTCATTCCAGGCCTGGGCGGTCAGATCTACGCCATGGCCGGTATGCAGACCAAGCTGCATTTGATTGCTAACAAGAACGCCGAGCTCGATGGCATTTCAGCCAACTACAGCGGTGCGGGCTTCACTGGCATGAAATTCAAAGCAATCGCGACTTCCCAGGCTGAGTTCGATGCATGGGTAAGTGAAGTCAAAGCGTCACCTAAACAGCTTGATACAGCTGAATACGAAGCCTTGACCAAGCCAAGTCAGAACAATCCCGTTGAGCTCTACTCCTCGGTCAAACCGAACCTGTTCCAGACCATCATCGACAAGTATGAAGGCATGAAACCAGGCAAGCCGGTGCAGCACGAGAAGAAAGAAGTGGCCGGGACCGAAGGTTTGGACACCAGTTCGCATTCAGCTGCCGGGGCAGAGGAGTAAACGATGTTTGGTAAATTAAGTCTGGACGCCATACCGTTCCACGAGCCGATAGTGATGGTGACCGTCGCTATGATCCTGCTCGGTGGTCTGGCGTTGGTTGCAGCACTCACGTACTACAAAAAGTGGACCTACCTGTGGACCGAATGGCTAACGTCAGTCGACCACAAGAAAATTGGCGTGATGTACATCATCGTTGCCATGATCATGCTGCTGCGCGGCTTTGCCGACGCCGTCATGATGCGTACCCAACTGGCCATGGCCACTGAGGGTTCGCCTGGCTACTTGCCTCCTGAACACTATGACCAGATCTTCACCGCCCACGGTGTGATCATGATCATCTTCATGGCGATGCCATTCTTCACCGGCCTGATGAACCTTGCAGTGCCGCTGCAGATCGGCGCACGTGACGTTGCCTATCCGTTCCTGAACTCCCTGAGCTTCTGGCTCCTGGTGTCGGGCGTGGTACTGGTCAACCTGTCGCTGGGCGTCGGCGAGTTCGCCAAGACCGGCTGGGTTGCGTATCCACCGTTGTCGGGTCTGGCGTACAGTCCGGGCGTGGGTGTGGACTACTACATCTGGGCGCTACAGCTATCGGGGTTAGGTACGACGTTAACCGGGGTTAACTTCCTGGCCACCGTGCTGAAAATGCGTACCCCTGGCATGAAGATCATGGACATGCCGATCTTCACCTGGACCTGCACCTGGGCAAACGTTCTGATCGTGGCTTCGTTCCCGATCCTGACCGCTACCCTGGCGTTGCTGACACTTGACCGCTACTTGGATTTCCACATTTTCACCAACGAACTTGGTGGCAATCCAATGATGTACGTCAACCTGTTCTGGGCGTGGGGTCACCCTGAGGTTTATATCCTCATTCTGCCGGCGTTCGGGATTTTCTCTGAAGTCATCTCGACCTTCACTGGCAAGCGTCTGTTCGGTCACCACTCGATGGTCTACGCCAGCGGCGCGATCTCGATCCTGGGCTTCATGGTTTGGCTGCACCACTTCTTCACCATGGGTTCGGGTGCCAGCGTCAACGCCTTCTTCGGTCTGGCAACGATGCTGATTTCCATCCCGACGGGGGTGAAGCTATTTAACTGGCTATTCACCATCTATCGCGGTCGTCTGCAATTCACCAGCCAGGTGATGTGGACGCTTGGCTTCATGGTGACCTTCGCCATCGGCGGCATGACTGGCGTATTGCTGGCCATCCCGGGTGCTGACTTCGTACTGCACAACAGCCTGTTCGTGATTGCTCACTTCCATAACGTGATCATCGGCGGTGCTGTATTCGGTTACATCGCTGGTTTCAGCTTCTACTTCCCTAAAGCGTTCGGCTTCAAACTGAACGAGAAATGGGGCAAGGCAGCATTCTGGTTCTGGATCACCGGCTTCTTCGTTGCGTTCATGCCGCTCTATGCACTGGGCTTCATGGGCATGACCCGTCGTCTGAACGCCACTACCAACCCTGAGTGGGTGCCTTACCTGTACGTAGCGTGCGTCGGTGCTGCACTGATCGCCGTCGGTATTGCGTGCCAGTTGATCCAGCTGTACGTCAGCATCCGTGACCGCAACAAGCCTGAGAACGCCTGCGAATTCGGCGATCCATGGAATGGTCACACCCTGGAATGGTCGACTTCGTCGCCACCTCCTTTCTACAACTTTGCCGTACTGCCAAAAGCCGACAGCATTGACCCGTTCACTGAGGCCAAGGAAAACGGTACTGCGTACCAGGCTCCTGCCAAGTACGAACCGATCCATATGCCAAACAACACCGCGACTGGTGTGGTGATGGGCGCACTGCTGACCGTATTCGGTTTCGCAATGATCTGGCACATCTGGTGGTTGGCGATCGCCAGCCTGGTTGGCACCGTGGCGTACTTCGCGATCCATGCTGCCCGTGATGACCAGGGCTACATGGTGCCGGTGGAAACCATCGAGCGCATCGAAGCCGAGCAGCACAAGCGTCTGGTAGCAGCTGGCAAGATTCCGGCTACCCGTGTTGAAACCAAGTTGGAACAGGCATAAACCATGTCGAACTTAGCGACTCATGCTGGACACGCCCATGGTCACGACCATGGGCACGATGACCATCACCACGACTCGGGCGAGACAACCGTATTTGGTTTCTGGCTCTACCTGATGACCGACTGCATCTTGTTTGCGTCGATCTTCGCGGTATACGCGGTACTGGTTAACAACGTAGCGGGTGGCCCATCGGGCCACGACATCTTCGAACTGCCGTACGTGTTGGGTGAAACCGCACTGCTGCTGGTCAGCTCGATCACCTACGGCTTCGCCATGCTGGCGTTGTTCAAGGGCAAGAAAAGTCAGGTGCTGTTCTGGTTGGCCCTGACCTTCCTGTGCGGTGCAGGCTTCATCGCCATGGAAATCAACGAGTTCCACCTGTTGATCTCCGAAGGCTTTGGCCCGAGCCGTTCCGGCTTCCTGTCCGGGTTCTTCACCCTGGTCGGTACCCACGGTCTGCACGTGACCAGCGGTCTGATCTGGATGGCGATCATGATGTATCAGGTCCAGAAAAAGGGCCTGACGGCGACCAACAAGACGCGTCTGAGCTGCCTGAGCCTGTTCTGGCACTTCCTGGACGTGGTGTGGATCTGCGTATTCACCGTTGTTTACCTGATGGGGACTCTGTAAATGGCTAACGCACATTCTGACGGCGCGAACCACGGCAGCGTGAAGTCCTACGTAATCGGCTTCATCTTGTCGGTGATCCTGACCGTCATTCCGTTCGGGCTGGTGATGTACCCAACCCTGCCAAAAATGACCACGCTGGCGATCGTGCTGTTGTTCGCCGTGATTCAAGTGATCGTTCACCTGGTGTATTTCCTGCACTTGGACCGTTCGCCTGCACAACGCAATAACGTCGCCGCGCTGGTGTTCTCGGCGCTGGTTATTGTGCTGTTGGTCGGCCTGTCCCTGTGGATCATGTTCAGCATCCACACTGTAATGATGGCGAAGTGAGGTAAGCCCGATGTCCTTTAAGCACTTTATCCAAATCACCAAACCGGGGATCATTTTCGGTAACGTGCTTTCTGTGGCAGGCGGGTTCTTCCTGGCCTCGAAGGGGCATTTTGATCTGGCCCTGTTCCTGGCCGCGGTGATCGGCACCTCCCTGGTGGTTGCGTCCGGTTGTGTGTTTAACAACTGCATCGACCGTGACATCGACATCAAGATGGATCGCACCAAGAACCGCGTACTGGTGCAAGGCCTGATCTCCCTCAAGGTGGCGTTGGTATACGCCACCTTGCTGGGGGTCGCAGGCTTGGTGCTGCTGTATCGCGTGGCCAACCCGCTGGCGGCATTGTTCGCGGCGATTGGCTTCGTGATCTACGTCGGTCTGTACAGCCTGTATTTCAAGCGCAAGTCGGTTCACGGCACCTTGATTGGCAGTTTGTCGGGTGCAATGCCGCCTGTTATCGGCTACGTGGCTGTGAGTAACAGCTTCGACCTGGCCGCGCTGACATTGCTGGTGATGTTCAGCCTGTGGCAGATGCCGCATTCCTACGCCATCGCGATCTTCCGCTTCAACGATTACCTGGCCGCATCGATTCCGGTGTTGCCTGTGAAGCGCGGGATCAAGGTTGCCAAGAAGCACATCCTGCTTTATATCCTCGCGTTCCTGATCGCGACCCTGATGCTCACCCTCGGCGGTTACGCCGGCATGAGCTACATGGCCGTGGCGGCCGCGATGGGCATGTACTGGCTGTACATGGCGTGGACCGGCTATAAAGCCGTCGACGACAAGGTCTGGGCACGCAAGCTGTTCGTGTTCTCGATCTTCACCATCACCGCGCTGAGCGTCATGATGTCACTGGATTTCAAAGTGCCGACGGAGTTGTTACTGACTTACGCGCACTAAGCGTCCAGCCTAAAAAATCCCCGCCCTTCGAGAGAAGCGCGGGGATTTTTTTATCCCACAGATCTGCCAGCGCAGGGACGTGTTACGCAAAATTGACGGCTGAAACGAGTTACGCGGGTGTTGAGGTCGATGGCCTGGCGTACTGGCTCATTGCTGTGGAAGGGCGCGATACAGATCAGGGCGTCGTGAGCTTGTTGTTCTGCGGCGCTGACGACCACCAGACGGCGCATTCTCTGTTGTCGCCCAGTGGCCACAATCATCCCCTTTTGGCCTGCCTGCCACTGTGAACCCGAGCGGTGCGCGGCAAGAATCAAAACAGCATCGCTGCCAGGCGTCCCGGCACAACAGCCTGCGCGGGTAACTGCTGTGTACAGAACATAAAAACGATTGCTCTCACGCCATTTGGGGAAATACGTCATGAATGCATTGAAATGCGCACTGAAGACTTCCGTCTGCGGGCTGGCGTTAATGGCTGGCGCGACGTTGGCAGATCAACGCGAGCTACGTGTGTACAACTGGGCTGACTACATCCTGCCCTCCGTGCCCAAGGACTTTGCCAAAGAGACGGGCATCAACGTGACGTGGGACACGTTCGACACCAACGAGTCGCTGGAAGCCAAGCTGCTGACAGGTCATTCGGGCTATGACCTTGTAGTGCCGTCGAACCAGTTCCTTGATACCCAGATCAAGGCAGGCGTATTTCAAAAACTGGACCGCAGCAAACTGCCGAATTGGCAGCATCAAGACCCTGAGCTGCTCAAGTTGCTGGATCAAAACGACCCCGGTAATCAGTACGCCATTCCATACATGTACGGAACCGTGTTGATTGGCTTTAACCCGGCGAAGGTTAAAGCGGCGCTGGGCGACAATGCGCCCGTCAACAGTTGGGACTTGGTGTTCAAGCCCGAGAACATGCAGAAGCTTAAGTCCTGTGGCGTGGCCATGCTCGACTCTGCGTCGGAAATCCTGCCCTTGGCCCTGCATTATCTTGGGCTGGACCCCAACAGCCAGAATCCGTCGGACTATGAAAAAGCCAAAGCGTTGATGATGAAAATCCGTCCTTACGTGACTTACTTCAACTCCGCCAAATACATGACCGACATCGCGAACGGGGATATTTGCGTGGCCATTGGCTACTCGGGCAGCTTCTACCAGTTTGGCAACCGAGCCAAGGAGGCTGGCAATGGTGTCGTGGTTGATTGGCGCTTGCCCAAGGAGGGTGCGCCGATCTGGTTTGACACATTCGCCATCCCTAAAAGTGCCAAGAATGTCGACGAAGCCCACGCGTTTATTAACACCTTGCTCGACCCCAACATCATCGCCCCGATCAGTGACTTTCTCGGCTACCCCAATGCCAACAAAGACTCGCTTGCACTGATCAACAAAGACATCACAGGCAACCCCAACCTGACCCCAACTCCCGAGGCCCTTAAAACCCTGTACGTGGTACAACCGCTGCCACAAAAGCTGGAACGGGTGCGCACACGCGTCTGGACCAGTATTAAGTCGGATAAGTAATGGTCTGGGGTTTGGCAAGGTGGGGGGGCTTTGCCGGGTAAGGCGCCAATGCCAGGCAGTATGGGGCGTTCGAGCGGTTCATAATGTTCGGGGTTTTTTGTACGGCGCTTCGAGCGACAGTGGCAGGTGTTACCAACCCCTCATTGAAAGGATAACGTCATGCCTGCTCACGACCATCTTGGCTCCCCTTACGCCTCACAACTCGCTGCCTGTAATGACCATTACCATGCGGTGTGTTCAATCAATAAATTCGGTCCCATCGCTCATACCCATGCGCTTGCGCAGGTTTTTTTGGAGCGCGAATTGGCCGGTGATGAGTGGGAGGCGCTGGAGATGGCGCGCTTGTCGCTCGATCATACTCGCCGCCTGGTGGCAGGTGAAAAGCTCAATAAGCACGCCCATGCCGTGCTTAAGGCCAGGGCCAAGCCGCAATCAGCACAGGTGAATGTTTCAGCGCCAGTGGGCGCAGAGCTTGCTTGAACGCCTCCGTGCGACAAGCGCTCAGCGCTTGTCGTTTTACTGATTGTTTGCTGATTGTTAGAAGGTCTGCGCATGAACATGTCTCAAAAACCCGATAGCCGTACCCGCGATTCTCTGGCCCCGACAATGGCCGACATGCTTACCGTCTCGTTGCAAGAGAGCAAGGCGCTGATAAACAGCGTCACGCTCTATGAGGCTTCCAAGTTGCTGGGGGCTTTTTCTACCAGTGTGGTGGATTACGGCAAAAGCGCGCGCAAATGGCGTGCGCACACGTTGTCACGTTTGCCCATTGATTGCTGGAAGTGCGCAGACGGTTTTTTTTATGTGGAGCCGCTTAAGGAAGCATCGCTCAAGTACATGAGTGCTACTGCACCTGAAGACGCGGATGCGTCAGCCTGGAACCAGCTTGAGAATCGCAGGGCATTGCACAAAGCGCTGGTCGAGGTTTTACCTGCGGACATGCGCCAAACGTACGCCGAGATGCTTGAGTGGACTCAGATCGAGCCTCAATCGCAGACACAGCCGGTGTTGGAAGATATGGCGCTGGCTCGCACGGTATATGCTCTGGATCACCTGTTTTATCGGGAGTACGCCGCCTGTGAAGACGAACTGCGGCGTCAGGAGAACTTCCCGGAGCGCGATTCGATCCCTTTTGAATGGATGGGGTGGCTGGCTGACAAGGCTGTACAAAAGGTTAACGCGCACCTGTTTATCTGGGGAGCGCTGCCTCTTCCCTGGCTGGACAAGGATCTTCCTGAAGACGATCCCGTGGATGTCCCGACGCCATGTCAGCCTCCCCATAAGCCTGAGGGTGAACTCACGCTGGAGTTGCTGTGCAATGTGGTGGGTAACCGGGCGTTACTGGAGTCTGCCCGCATTGGGGATTTGGCCGAAGCAGCTGCCCGTGTCAGCGTCGACCTGCTCAGCGCACTGAATCGGCAGCAGGTGGTTAATATCCCCGAACTTCGCAGTTGTGATGACCTCAGGGACACGCTCAAGCAGTGGTTTGGGGATCAAGGTGTGCTGGCGCATGAGCCTGGATTCGAGATGCCCTTGAAGGGCGACAACCTCGAAGTGGTGCTGTACCACACCTTCGAGGTGCAACAGCATTACGTGAAAACCCGCGGATCGATTGCGCCGGATTCGCACCGCAACCCGGAAAACTCATTTATGTTCGCGCTGGCGATGGTGGCCTGTTTCTATGGGCGCATCAGCCTTGACAAAGAATTTTCGGGAAGCACGTATCCCACGTATGCGGTGTTCCCCGCCCAGAACAAGCAGCAGGGTTTGGCGTATCGCTTCAAGCCCTTGGCGCCGCATGCCCGGGAGCTGATCAAAAGTATCTATGGGCAGATATTTTTTGCGAATACTGGCTGGGAGATTCGTGCTGAAGCGATTACGACGTATGCCGAAGGCCTGGCCTTAAAACGTTCCTGCCTGCAGGAACTGACGTTCAACACTTTTAAGCGTACGGCCCCTCATCTTTTGCTGAAACTTCATCAAGCGTTCAGCCGAATGGCAGAGCGTAAGAAAGCTGATTGCTTGCAGGGTTTGCCGCAGGGTTCATCGCCTCCCTCAGAGATGGCGTGCATTCAGCTGGCGATTGATGACTTGTTTGCCTAGCCGGTACGGCGGGTGAGATGGCCGGGTTACAGCGGCAACACGCGGTCATGGATGACCCGTTTCATTACCAGTGTCGACACCAGGCGCTGTACGTTGGGCAGTGCGCTGAGGTGTTCGTCGTAGAGCTGCTGGTAGGCCGGCAAATCTTTGGCGATGACGTGCAGCAGATAATCCGGGTCGCCGAACAGCCGTTGGGCTTCGACGATTTGCGGGATGTCTGGCAGCGCGGCCTCGAAGTCGGCTACGGCCTGACGCGTGACTTCGCGCAGGGTCACGAACACCATCGCTGAAAAGTTCAGTCCCAGCTCGCTGGGCGCCAGCACGGCGCGATAGCCCAAAATAACCCCGGCTTCTTCCAGTGCCCGCACCCGACGATGACACGGCGACAGACTGAGACCCACGCGATCAGCCAGTTCGGTGAGAGAAAGTCGGCCGTCGGTGTGCAGTTCAGCAAGAATCTTTCGGTCAATTCGATCCACTGAGAAGAACCTTCTAATTGTGTGGCGCTGGTCGGGGATAAACGCAAAGTAATCCTAGCAGCCTTTACCTAATCTTCTACTCGTTGCTTTCGCCGCGCGCGGTGTCCGCAAAGTGGCTTGTTCCTCAACTCTCTCTCGCCCGTAGAAGGTGCTTATCTCGTGACTCTCAGTGTTCTGGCCGCGTTCTGGGCGGTGTCGTTCCTGTTCATCATCACCCCTGGCGCAGATTGGGCTTACGCCATTTCGGCAGGGATGCGCGGACGTTGGGTAACGCCTGCAGTCGCAGGTTTGTTGTCGGGGCATCTACTGGCGACGATCATTGTCGCGGCGGGCGTCGGCGGGTTGATGGCCAGCAATCCGATGATTCTTAAGGTGCTGACCGTGGCTGGGTCGCTGTATTTATTCTGGCTTGGCGTGGGGATGCTCAGAAACCCCGCAACCCCGGTGTCCGGAAGCGTTCAGGTGGCGGACTCCTGGTCACGTTGGGCGTGGAAGGGGTTGTGCGTCAGCGGTTTGAATCCGAAGGTGTTTTTATTGTTTCTGGCGCTGTTGCCGCAGTTCACCGACCCCCTGTCGACATGGCCAGTGCCTGCGCAGATCGTGGCCCTGGGCGGGCTGCATGCGGTCAGTTGCGGCGTTGTGTATTTATTGGTTGGATTCGGTGCCCGCGCGGTGTTGCAAACCCGGCCCGGCGCCGCGCAACGGGTCAGTCAGACCTCGGGCGCCATCATGATCCTGATTGCCCTGATATTGCTGGCCGAGCAGATGCTGTAACCCGTCGCTGCCCGTGTGTCAGGGCAGCGAGGGTGCAGGGCTTAGAAGTCTGCCTTGAGCGACATAATGACGTTACGCGGTTCGCCATAGAAGTTGCCGAACCCTTCAGTGCCGATACTGGCGTAGTAGCGTTTGTCGAACAGGTTGTTGCCATTGAGCGCGACCGACCAAGTGTCATCAATGCGATAGCCAATGCGCCCGTTCCATACCGCGTAACCCGCCTGGCTGACGTCGTTACCGCTGATGGGCGACACGCGGTAATTGCTGCTCTGCGCGTTGACGCCCGCCCCTAACGTGACGCGCTCCAGGGCGCCCGTCAGTGCGTAATCGGCCCACACCCGCAACAGGTGACGCGGCACGTAAGAGGTGTAGGCCAGGCCTTTCTGATCGGGCTGGGCGTCTTCCAGTACTTTGCTCTGGGTGTAGGTGTAGCCCGCCAGCAGTTGCAGGCGCTCGATAACTTCGCCGCTGATTTCTGCCTCGAAGCCCTGGGCGCGGACTTTGCCGGAGTTCAGTGAGCAACTGCTGTCCGGGCACAACGGATCATCTTGCGCGGCATCGTTTTGCACGGTGCGGAACAGGTTAAAAGCGCTGTTGAGGCGTCCTTCGAACCATTCGCCCTTGATCCCCAGCTCGTAACTTTTGCCGATTAACGGTTTGAGGCTGCTGCCGTCGATGGTTTTGTAGCCGCCTTGTGGGGTGAAAATGTCGGTATAGCTGGCGTAAGTGGTGAGGTTATCGTTGATGTCGAACAACACGGCGGCAAAGGGGGTGACTTGCCCGCTTTCCCTGGCTTTGGAGCTGACCGGGGTGCCTTCACCGCGCCAGTAGGTGGTGGAGTCGCTGTCCGATGAGTACCAACTGACCCGGCTGCCAACCACAACGGTCAGAGGATCGGCCAGTTTCAGTCGGGCGAGGCTGTAGGCGCCATATTGCTGGATGCGCATGTCCACCGGGCCGCCCCGCGAGGCATTGGCAAGGTAGTAGCCCTCGTCCGGCCGTGGCAGATGGTGATCCGGATTGAAGATGTCCTGGCGCTGGGGCAGGGCCGCCACGGCGTAGAAGTCATCTTTATGCGAGCGACTGGCGTTGGCGCCCACGATCAGTTCGTGCGCTTGGCCGAAGGCATCAAACGTGCCATCGACATAGGCATCGAAGCCGTAGTCGACCTGATCGTAGTCGTAAATGCTCCCCAGCATGAGCGTGTTGGTGTGGGTAGCACCTACGGGAACAGGCCCGCTGGGGAAGGCGTATTCCATGTCCTGGGTATTTTTGGAATACACCCCGGCCACCTTGAGTGCCCAGTCGTCACTGAGGGTGTGGGTCAGGTCACTGAAGACGGTCGTGCGTTTGCTGCGCTGGTTATTCCACGCTGTATTCAGGCAGGTGGAGCGGTTGAGCTTCAAGTCGCTGCCGTTGGCATAGCGCGGCAACCCACCCCAGCACGGGGTGGCATCTACGTCTTCATACGCCAGGCCCAGGCCGAGCGTGGTGTCCGGGGTGAGGTCCAGATCAAGGGCGCCGTAGTAAATCTGGTCGCGGCGTTCAGCGACGTCATAAAAATACTGGCGGGTTTGTTGGGCCATTACGGCGCGGCCTCGCAACGTGCTGGACTCATTCAAGGGCCCGCCGGTGTCCACCAGGCCGCGATAGTTGTCCCATGTGCCCGCCGAGAGCGAGAGTTGCGTGTGCGGCGTGTACCCGCCGCGTTTGCGCACAAAATTGACTCCGCCCGCTGTGCCGCCCGCGCCCTTCATCATGCCGGCGGCACCGCGCAACACCTCAACCCGGTCATAAATTGCCATGTCGCTGTTGAAGCTGTCGGCCTGTACGTAGCTGCTGCCGATGTCCAGCGGCACGCCGTCGTACTGATACTGGCCGCTCATGCGAAATCCGCGCGAGTAAAAGTACTTACCGCCCATGGGGGAGTCGTACACGGTGATTCCGGGGACTTTCTCCATGACTTGATCGATGGTGTTGAGGTTTTGGTCATCGAGCATTTTGCGGGTGATCACGGTGACGGACTGGGGTGTTTCTTTGAGGCTGTGTGAACCTTTGCCGATGGTGACCGCCTGGGCCGTGTAAGACCCGGAACCTTCAGTGGTGGCGTCGCGGCTTTGCTCGACGACGCGGGTGACCCCCAATTGCAGTGCATCGCCGTTTTGCGGAGCCGGTTCGACGCTGAAGTTGCCCTGGCCCGTGATGCGCAATTGCAGACGGCTGCCTGCCAGTGCCGCGTCCATCGCCTGCTCGGGCGACATGCGCCCGACCACAGCCGGTGCCTGTTTGCCCTGCACGAGGGCGGGTTCAAGGGAGATGATGTTCCCGCTCTGGCTGGCAATCGAATTGAGGGTAGTGGCCAAGGGGCCAGCCCGAAGGTTGAAATTCACGTCTTGCGCTTGAACCAGTGCAGGGCTCGCCACCGTTACCAGAGCAACGGCAACGCAGAGGGCGTTGGGCCACGGGTTGATCACAGCATTCTCCTGATCGTGTGAAGGTGTCAGGAGATAGGTGGGATGAGAAATGAAAACCGGACACAAATACGATTAATGTTCAAAAAGAAAACATCACTCTCATCGGGCGCTGATCACGGTCAGCCATGGGCTGTAGTGATCCACGCGAATGGCATGGGTTTCTGCCAGTGCGGCGAATGCCCGCTGGGGATCGTTGAGCGGATACACGCCCTGTACGCGTAATTGCCGTACCTCGGGCGCCACGCGTACGAAGCCACGGGTATAAGGCCTCAACGCATCCACGACCTGCTCCAGCGGATCATCCAGCACGTTCAGCCTGCCGCTTTGCCAGTCGGCGCGCTGGCGTTGTTCACCAGGCGCCGGGGTGATGCGGTCGGCATGCAGCAGCGCTGACTGGCCTTCTTGCAGGTTAAGCGTAGCGCCGTTGGGCAGGCGGGTTTCAACGGCATGCTGCAACACCACGACGCGGCTGACCCCGTGCTCTTGAGACACCAGAAAGCGCGTGCCCAAGGCGCGGACTTCACCCTGCGCCGTACGCACCCGCAAGGGCCGTTGTGGATCGGGCGCTACCTGAATCACCAGTTCGCCGCGGCGCAAGATGAGCAGGCGTTGAGCGGCATCGAAGTGCAGGTCCACGGCGCTGTTGGCATTGAGGCTCAAGTGGCTGCCATCTGCCAGATTGAAGTCTTGACGTTGAGCGCGGCCCGTTGACAGGTCGGCCAGCAAGGAAACACCAGACGGGCTTTTTGCGCCGAGCCATACACCGCCGCCCAGCACTCCCAGCCCTGCGATCATGCGCAAGGCGTCACGCCGCGTGGTGTGGGGTTGAAGCAGGACCTTGCGGGCTTCGCTGGCCTGGCCGGGTACGCGGTTATCCAGTGCGCGCAATGGGTTGAACGAGGCGCCGATGCGGTTTTGCAGCGTGGTCCACGTCTGCTGGTGAGCCGGGTCGTGATTGAGCCAACACGTGAAGCGCTTGAGCAGATCCGGCGTGGGCGTCTCGGCGCGCAGTTTGACCATCCAGTCAATCGCCTGTTCGCTGAGCGGGTCCAGTTGCGGCTTGCTCATTGGCTGGCCTCGCACAGGTAGCACATGCGCAAGGCTTGCTTCATGTAGCGGCTGACGGTGCGTTCTGAAAGCCCCAGCTTTTGAGCGATGGCCACGTAGCTCAAACCGTCGAGCTGGCTGTAAAGGAATGTGGCTTTGACCGCCATCGGCAAGCCGTCGAGCGCGCGGTCAATGGCAATCAGTGCTTCGGTCAGTTGCAGTTGTTCTTCTGGCGAGGGGGCGACGGCTTCCGGCAACAGCGCCAATCGCTCCAGGTAGGCCAGTTCCAGCTGGCGTCGCCGGTGACGATCGAAGATCAGCCGCCGGGCAATGGTCGAGAGGTAAGCACGGGGTTGCTCAATGCTGTCCGTATCCACCTGGGCCGCCAGCAACTGGCAAAACGTGTCCGCCGCCGTGTCCTGTGCGTCGGCGTGATTACGTAAGCGGCGCTGAATGTGTTGCAGCAACCAGCGATGATGATCGCTGAAAAAGAAACCCAGCTTGCTGGTCGAAGGAGAATGCACCGGTTGGCGTCCAGATGTGAGTGCGAATAGTTCTCAATAGTAGCGGCGAGATGATGGCCACTGCAATCACTGCGTGCGCGGATGCATACACAACGGTGTCGGGTCGTGATTGGAGAGACGTCGCGGGTGCGGGCATAATTGGTCACTGACATTGTTTGCAACATCTGACTGGAGTCGCCCATGAAATCCCCCGTCTTGCCAGGCCTGGCCCTGATTGTCGCTGCCGGAATGATGAGCTCATCGGCCGTCGCAGCGGGGGATGCTGAAGCGGGCGGCAGGTTATTCACGAAAATGTGCGCGGGCTGCCACAGCATCGGCAAAGGCGCCCGGGGCGGTTTTGGCCCACAACTTAATGGTGTGATCGGGCGGCCTGCCGCGGCAACCAAGGACTATCAATACTCTGACGCCATGAAAAATTCAGGCGTGGTGTGGACCAGAGACAAACTGGCGGCCTACATCGAGGCGCCGAAGAAAGTGGTCAGTGGCACGCGCATGATTTTCTGGGGGATTAGCGATCAGGAGAAAATCGACAACCTGCTGGCTTATCTGGAGACCTTCCAGGACGCAGATCACTGAATGTCTTTCAAATAACCCCTGAGGTGGGTCAGCGGGGTGCCCATTTGCTCCAGGGTCTGAGCGTGGGCGAAGGCGGTGGCGAGCTTGTGCAGCTCGCGTCCCAATGGCTTCTGTGCGCTGCCTAAAGCGTTCAGTGCCAAGTTCAGGCAATCGGCCATTTTTGCCTGAATGGCAGGCACATCGTCGTTGCGCACCAGCAACGCAAACACTTCGCGCTGATACTCATCCATTACAGGGTCGTCGCGCAGAATCGGACTATGACCGTCGGTCTCATAGACCAACTTGAGAGAGAAAAGGGCGACAGTCTCCAGCGACGATTCCATATAGAGATTTCCTGTTTTAAAGGTGCCGGACGGCAGTGTTCACTTTTCTGCAGGCGAAAAAAAAGACCTTGAATTTCAAGGTCTTTTTTTAAGATGGTGCCCCGAGGGAGACTCGAACTCCCACTTCTTTCGAAAACGGATTTTGAATCCGCCGCGTCTACCAATTCCGCCATCAGGGCTCAATGGCGGCGAAGTATAGAGATGAGATTTAGGTCGGTCAACAACTTATTGGTCTATTTTTGCTAACTCCGTTAAACTCCCCGGCCCTGCTAGACGAAACCTATCATGCGCGTTGCTGACTTTACTTTCGAACTCCCTGATTCGCTCATCGCACGCCATCCTTTGGCGGAGCGCCGCAACAGCCGCCTGCTGACCCTGGATGGGGAGAGCGGGGCGCTGGCTCATCGTCAATTCGCTGATTTGCTTGAACATTTGCAGCTCGGCGATTTGATGGTGTTTAACAATACCCGGGTGATTCCGGCCCGCCTGTTTGGCCAGAAGGCCTCGGGTGGCAAGCTGGAAATCCTCGTTGAGCGCGTGCTCGACAGCCATCGGGTGCTGGCGCATGTGCGCTCCAGCAAGTCGCCGAAACCGGGCTCGAAAATCCTGATCGATGGCGGGGGCGAGGCCGAGATGCTGGCGCGCCACGATGCGTTGTTCGAGCTGGGCTTTGCTGAAGAAGTACTGCCATTGTTGGACCGTGTCGGGCACATGCCATTGCCGCCTTACATTGATCGGCCTGACGAAGGTTCCGACCGTGAGCGTTATCAAACGGTCTACGCTCAACGTCTTGGCGCTGTTGCAGCGCCTACGGCCGGGCTGCATTTCGATGAGCCGCTGATGCAGGCCATCGCCGCCAAAGGTGTTGAGACCGCATTCGTGACGTTGCACGTAGGGGCTGGCACGTTCCAGCCGGTGCGGGTTGAGCGTCTTGAAGATCACCACATGCATACCGAATGGCTGGAAGTGGGCCAGGATGTAGTCGACGCCGTGGCTGCTTGCCGCGCACGGGGTGGTCGCGTGATTGCCGTTGGTACTACCAGTGTGCGGTCGCTTGAGAGTGCGGCGCGCGACGGTACGCTCAAGCCGTTCAGTGGTGACACAGACATTTTTATCTTCCCGGGCCGGCCGTTTCATGTGGTCGATGCGCTGGTAACCAACTTCCATTTGCCGGAATCCACGCTGTTGATGCTGGTTTCGGCGTTCGCCGGTTATCCCGAAACCATGGCGGCCTACAAGGCTGCGGTTGAGCATGGGTACCGCTTCTTTAGTTACGGTGATGCAATGTTCATCACCCGCAATCCTGCGCCGACGGCTCCCGCCCCGGCCCCAGAGGATCAAGCATGAGCAACTGTCGTATGTCCTTCGAGCTGCTGGCCACTGATGGCAAGGCGCGTCGCGGTCGTCTGACCTTCCCGCGTGGTGTGGTGGAAACCCCTGCGTTCATGCCGGTAGGTACCTACGGCACGGTCAAAGGCATGCTGCCGCGCGACATCGAAGCGATTGGCGCGCAGATGATTTTGGGCAACACCTTTCACCTGTGGTTGCGCCCGGGCACTGAAGTCATCAAGAAGCACGGCGACTTGCATGACTTCATGAAGTGGCAAGGGCCAATCCTGACCGACTCGGGCGGCTTTCAGGTGTTCAGCCTTGGCGCCATGCGCAAGATTAAAGAAGAGGGCGTGACTTTCGCTTCCCCGGTCGATGGCGCCAAGGTGTTCATGGGGCCCGAGGAGTCGATGCAGGTCCAGCGTGACCTGGGTTCTGATGTGGTGATGATTTTCGACGAATGCACCCCGTACCCGGCTGATGAAGACGTGGCCCGTGTTTCGATGGAGCTGTCGTTGCGCTGGGCTCAGCGTTCCAAAAACGCCCATGGCGACAACACGGCGGCACTGTTCGGTATCGTTCAGGGCGGCATGCACCAGAACCTGCGCGAGCGTTCGCTGGAGGGGCTGAACAAGATCGGTTTCGATGGTCTGGCTATCGGCGGTCTGTCGGTCGGTGAGCCCAAGCACGAGATGATCAAGGTGCTGGACTACTTGCCCGCCATGATGCCGGCTGACAAACCTCGTTACCTTATGGGGGTTGGCAAGCCTGAAGATCTCGTGGAGGGTGTGCGCCGCGGTGTGGACATGTTCGATTGCGTGATGCCAACCCGTAATGCCCGCAACGGGCATCTGTTTATCGACACTGGTGTGTTGAAGATCCGCAATGCATTTCATCGCCATGATGATTCGCCGCTGGATCCGACCTGTGATTGCTATACCTGCCAGAACTTCTCCCGTGCTTATCTGCACCACCTGGACAAGTGCGGCGAAATGCTGGGCAGCATGCTCAATACCATCCACAATTTGCGCCACTATCAGGTGCTCATGGCTGGTTTGCGCGAGGCTATTCAACAGGGTACATTGGCCGCCTTTGTCGATGCCTTCTATGCCAAGCGCGGGTTGCCTGTACCGCCCCTGGACTGATTTTCGGACCCTAAGAAACACTTTTTGCAACTGGAGTGCTTAATGAGCTTTTTCATCTCTCCCGCTTTCGCGGACGCTGCTGCACCTGCTGCTGGCCCAGCCGGTACTGGTTTTGAGTGGATTTTCCTGGTCGGCTTCCTGGTCATCTTTTACTTGATGATCTGGCGCCCGCAGGCCAAGCGCGCCAAAGAGCAGAAAGCCCTGTTGGGTAACCTGCAAAAAGGCGACGAAGTCGTTACCACTGGCGGTATCGCCGGCAAAATCACCAAAGTGACTGACGCTTTTGTTGTGATTGAAGTGTCTGACACTGTCGAGCTGAAAATTCAGAAGGGCGCTGTAGCCGCCACGTTGCCTAAAGGCACGCTGAAAGCGATCTAAAGTTTCAACTTTTAACAATCGACGGGGCGCGCAAGGCGCCCCGCGTTCTAAGCGGGCGGCGTGATTGATGCTGAACAAATACCCTCTGTGGAAATACGTACTGATCCTGGCGGTGCTGGCGATCGGTTTTATTTATTCCGCTCCCAATCTCTACCCGGATGACCCTGCAATTCAGGTGTCGGGCGCGAGCACGGCGCTGCAAGTCACCGAAGCTGACCTGGAGCGTGCGAGCAAGGCGCTCAAAGATGCTGGTATTGCGGTGAAAGGCGCGACACTGGCCCAAAATGGCAAGGGCGGCTTGTTGCGTCTGGCGAGCAAAGATGATCAGTTGCCGGCCAAGGATGTGGTGCGCAAGGCACTGGGTGACGACTATGTCGTTGCACTGAACCTGGCTCAGACCACGCCGCAATGGCTGCGTAACCTGGGTGCTCACCCGATGAAACTGGGTCTGGACTTGTCGGGTGGTGTGCATTTCCTGTTGGAAGTGGACATGGACAAGGCCGTTGACGCGCGCATGAAAGTGTACGAAAGCGACGTCAAAAGCCTGTTGCGCAAAGACAAACTGCGCTATCGCAGTCTGCCGCAACTCAATGGCGCCATTCAGTTGGGCTTTGCCGACGAGGCGACCCGTGAGCAAGCACGTAGCCTGATTCGCAAAAACTTTAACGACTTCGACATTACCGCTGCCGACCTCAATGGTCAGCCGGTGCTGCGTCTGGCGATGACCCCGGCCAAGCTGGCGGAAATCCGTGAATATTCCATCAAGCAAAACCTGACAACTGTCCGTAACCGGGTCAACGAGTTGGGTGTTGCCGAGCCTTTGGTTCAGCGTCAGGGTGCCAACCGCATCGTGGTCGAGCTGCCGGGCGTGCAAGACACCGCCGAAGCCAAGCGTATTCTGGGCAAGACGGCCAACCTTGAGTTCCGTCTGGCGGCAGAGCCGGGCGCTTCCAAAGCCACTTCCGAGACGTTCGAATTCCGTGAGGGCAATCGTCCTTCCGCGCAAATTGAGCGTGGTCTGATCATTACCGGTGATCAGGTAACGGATGCGCAGGCAGGTTTTGATGAGCATGGCCGTCCACAGGTGAACATCAAGCTTGATGGTCACGGTGGCGAGTTGATGAGTCGTTCCACTCGCAGTAACGTCGGTCGCAGCATGGCGGTGATCTTCATCGAGCAGAAGCCGGTGACGACTTACACCAAGCAAGTGGTTGATGGTGTCGAGAAAGAAGTGCCGGTTCAGGCCTTCAAGGAAGAGAAAAAGATCATCAGTCTGGCCACTATTCAGTCACCGCTGGGCAGTCAGTTCCGGATTACCGGTTTGAACGGTCAGGGTGAGGCTTCTGAATTGGCGCTGCTGTTGCGTGCCGGTGGTCTGGCTGCGCCGATGTACTTCGCTGAAGAGCGCACCATTGGCCCGAGCCTGGGTGCCGACAACATCACCAAGGGTATTGATGCGTCGCTGTGGGGCATGCTGTTCGTGTCCATCTTCATCATCGCGATCTATCGTTTCTTCGGTGTGATTGCGACGGTGGCGCTGGCGGGCAACATGGTCTTGCTGCTGGCCTTGATGTCGTTGCTGGGCGCAACACTGACCCTGCCGGGTATCGCCGGTATCGTGTTGACGATGGGTATGGCGGTCGACGCCAACGTGCTGATCTTCTCGCGCATTCGCGAGGAAATTGCCAATGGCATGACGCCGCAGCGGGCGATCAATGAAGGCTTCAATCGTGCGTTCACGGCGATTGTCGACTCCAACCTGACAACCCTGTTGGTCGGCGGGATTCTGTTTGCCATGGGTACCGGGCCGGTCAAAGGCTTTGCGGTGACCATGTCCCTCGGGATCTTTACCTCGATGTTCACGGCCATCATGGTGACCCGCGCGTTGGTCAACCTGGTATACGGCGGTCGGGACTTCAAGAAGTTGTGGATTTAAGGGGCTGCCATGTTACGTACAATCAACTTCATGGGCGTTCGCAACATTGCGTTCGGCGTCACTGTGCTGCTTACCGTGCTGGCCTTGTTCAGCATGTTCCACAAAGGCATGAACTACGGCCTGGACTTCACTGGCGGTACGCTCATCGAGCTGACCTACGAGAAGCCGGCTGATCTGACGAAAGTGCGCAACGAGCTGGTGACCGCGGGTTTTCACGATGCGGTAGTGCAGAGCTTCGGCGCGACCACTGACTTGCTGGTGCGCATGCCGGGTGATGATCCGTTGTTGGGCAACAAGGTGGCTGCGGCATTGGGGCAAGCGGATACCGATAACCCGGCCGTGATCAAGCGTGTCGAGTTCGTGGGGCCGCAAGTGGGTGAAGAGCTGCGCGACCAGGGTGGTCTGGGCATGCTCATGGCCTTGGGTGGCATCATGCTTTACCTCGCGTTCCGCTTTCAGTGGAAGTTCGCGGTCGGTGCCATTGTTTCGCTGGTGCACGACGTGATCGTGACCATGGGTGTGTTGTCGTGGTTTCAAATCACGTTTGACCTGACCGTGTTGGCGGCAGTGCTCGCTATCATTGGTTACTCGCTCAATGACACCATCGTCGTGTTTGACCGTGTGCGGGAGAACTTCCGTGTGCTGCGCAAGGCGAGCCTGATCGAGAACATCAACATCTCGACCACGCAGACCCTGCTGCGGACCATGGCGACCTCAATCTCCACGTTGCTGGCGATTGCGGCATTGCTGATCTTCGGTGGTGACAATCTGTGGGGCTTCTCGATTGCCCTGTTCGTTGGGGTTCTGGCGGGTACTTACTCGTCGATCTACATCGCCAACGTGGTGCTGATCTGGCTGAACCTCAATGCTGAGGACCTGATTCCGCCAGTGGCGAGTGAGAAGGAAATCGACGACCGTCCATGACAGTTAGTTGATGGCCAATGGTCACTAAAAAGGCGCGAGTATTGAACTCGCGCCTTTTTTTATGCTCCAAGGCTGGGATTAGCGCGGGATTGTTCCTGCGTAGAAAGGCCTGGAGGTTCACGTGAATAAATCTTTGCTGGTAGGTGCTGTTTTGGGTGCTGTCGGTGTGACTGCCGGTGGTGCTGTTGCTACTTACAGCTTGGTTAAAGCCCCTGAGTCTGCGCAGGTGCTGGCTGTTCAGCCGGTCAAGCAACAGATTAAAACCCCTCGTGAGGTGTGTAAGGATGTGACTGTCACCCGCCGCGCAGCGGTTAAGGACGAGCATCAAATCGTTGGTAGTGTTATTGGCGCTGTAGCGGGTGGTTTGTTGGGTAATCAGGTGGGCGGTGGTAACGGCAAGAAGATTGCGACCGTTGCTGGTGCTGTAGGTGGTGGCTATGCTGGCAACAAGGTTCAGGAAGGCATGCAGAACCGTGATACCTACACCACGACTCAGACCCGCTGTAACACTGTCAATGACATCAGCGATAAGGTTGTCGGCTACGACGTGCGTTACGTGCTGGATGGCAAGGAAGGCAAGGTGCGGATGGATCGCGAGCCTGGCAGTGAAATTGCCGTCGACAAGCAGGGCAAGCTGATACTGAATTAAGGTCGCTGGCAAGGCTGTGGAGTTGATCGCAGCTTCGTTGCTTCACAGAATAGGGCAGTTGGAAACAATGGCCAAAAAAAAGCACCCGACAGGGTGCTTTTTTATTTGCGCGGTTCGCTTAACGCTTCAGCGAGGCTGGCAAGTGCGGCTGGATAGCGGTCAGTACAGCTTTGAAGCATTTGGTGTTACCGGCAACGATGTGGCCTTTTTCAAGGAAATCGTGGCTGCCAGTGAAATCGCTGACCAAGCCGCCCGCTTCTTGGATCAGCAGGGCACCTGCAGCCATGTCCCACTCAGACAGGCCCGACTCCCAGAATGCGTCGAAACGACCGGCGGCGACGTAAGCCAGGTCGAGGCTTGCAGCGCCAGCGCGACGAATGCCTGCGGTCTGGCCAACCAGGCTGCGGAACATGCCCAGGTAGTTGTCCAGGTTGTCCATCTGGTTGTCACGGAACGGGAAGCCGGTGCCCAGCAGGGCACCTTCCAGGCTGGTGCGGCCGCTGACACGCAGGCGGCGACCATTCAATTGTGCGCCACGACCACGGCTGGCGGTGAATTCTTCCTGGCGTACCGGGTCAAGTACTACGGCGTGTTCGAGGCGGCCGCGGTATTTGCAGGCGATGCTGACGGCGAAGTGCGGAACGCCGCGCAGGAAGTTGGTGGTGCCATCGAGCGGGTCGATGATCCACAAGTAGTCTGCGCCTTCGCCGCTGCCTGCGTGCATACCGGTTTCTTCACCGAGAATGCCGTGTGTCGGATAAGCCTTGCGCAAGGCGTCGATGATTTTCTGTTCGGCAGCACGATCGACTTCAGAGACGTAATCCTTGGCGTCTTTTTCGTCAACCTTGATGGTATCCAGGCGCTCGATGGAGCGGAAAATCAATTCACTGGCGCTGCGGGCGGCGCGCAGCGCGATATTCAGCATGGGCTGCATGGACGTTTCACCTAGGTCGTTAAAGAAAGCCGAACATTCTAGCAGAAAAGTTTGGCATATGAAGGTTTGCATTAGCTTTCGTGGCGTAAGGTGATGGGCTTAGGTAAGATTTGCACCCTCTTAACGGTCTGTGAGCGCTTCCATTGCTGTCAAATATTCGTGTCGTTCTGGTCAATACCAGTCATCCCGGCAATATCGGCGGTGCTGCGCGTGCCATGAAAAACATGGGCTTGTCGCGACTGGTTCTGGTTGAGCCAAGACTGTTTCCTCATCACGAAGCCGATGCGCGTGCTTCGGGGGCGGGTGACATCCTCGAAAATGCTCAAGTGGTAGCGACCCTTGAAGATGCATTGGTTGGATGCAATCTGGTGCTGGGCACCAGTGCACGCGACCGTCGGATTCCATGGCCGCTGCTTGATCCGCGCGAATGCGGGCAAAAGGTTGTGGAGGAGGCGACTCAGGGGGCGGAAATTGCGTTGGTTTTCGGGCGCGAGGATTCCGGTCTGACCAATGAGGAGCTGCAGCGCTGCCATTACCACGTGCACATTCCGTCGGATCCTGAGTTCAGCTCCCTGAACCTGGGGGCGGCAGTGCAGGTGCTGGGTTACGAGATTCGCATGTCCTGGCTCGCCGCTCAGGGGCAGCCAAGCAAGGTTGAGAAAGATGAAGTGGCCTCCACTAAAAGTGGCGAGTTGGCCACCATGGACGAGCTTGAGCGTTTTTACGAGCACCTTGAGCAGACCCTCGTGGCGATCGAGTTTCTCGATCCTGAGAAGCCGCGTCATCTGATGGCGCGCCTGCGCCGCTTGTATGGCCGCAGCGCGGTAAGTCGTGCCGAGATGAATATTTTGCGTGGCATTCTGACCGAAACCCAAAAAGCCGCCCGCGGCGAGTTGCTAAAGCGCAAGGATTAATGATGTTTGAGCGTCTGCGTGAAGATATCCAGAGTGTGTTTCATCGTGATCCTGCTGCGCGCAATGCTTTTGAGGTCTTGACCTGTTACCCGGGCATGCATGCCATTTGGCTGCATCGGTTGTCCGGGTGGCTGTGGAATGCCGGTTGGAAGTGGATGGCGCGTCTGGTCTCTAACTTCGGGCGCTGGATGACGGGGATTGAAATACACCCGGGGGCCAAGGTAGGGCGTCGTTTCTTCATTGATCACGGTATGGGAATTGTCATCGGCGAAACTGCTGAGATCGGTGACGATGTCACGCTTTATCAGGGGGTCACCCTGGGCGGCACGAGTTGGAATAAAGGCAAGCGCCATCCGACCCTGGAGAATGGTGTGGTCGTGGGTGCGGGTGCCAAAGTGCTGGGCCCGTTTACGGTGGGTGCGGGTGCCAAGGTGGGCTCGAATGCTGTGGTCACCAAGCCGGTGCCGGCTGGCGCAACGGTGGTGGGTATTCCGGGGCGAATCATCATTAAGGCTGATGGCGATGTGGAGGCCAGGCGCAAGGCAATGGCTGAAAAAATTGGGTTCGATGCTTATGGTGTCAGCGAAGACATGCCTGATCCTGTGGCGCGCGCTATTGCTCAATTGCTGGATCACTTGCAGGCAGTCGATGGCAAGCTGGACGGTATGTGCGGGGCACTGAAGGATCTCGGGAGTCCGTACTGCGCCAAGGATTTGCCGGCGTTGCGCGAGGAAGACTTCGCTTGTGTTCAGGGTAAGGAAGAGATTAAACCGGACTAGCGTAGTAGGCGCTTTTTGTACCGGCGAGCGGGAGCTGTGCAAGCCGCTTTTCTCAATCCTTGACGTGTAGGTGCATGAGCAAACGCTGTGTTGCTCATGTGCCATTACGACGCAGACCCTGCTACAATGCGCGCGCTGTTTTGCGGGTAATCCCGACTAAAGTACTAGGTCTAATAGTTGACTTAAATACTCGGGAATAGCATACTCGCCCCCATTCCGAATTCCGTGGTACCTGTCCATGAGACTGACTACAAAAGGCCGTTACGCCGTAACTGCAATGCTCGATTTGGCGTTGCACGCACAGCACGGGCCGGTGTCCCTGGCCGATATTTCCGAACGCCAGGGCATTTCCCTTTCCTACCTTGAGCAACTGTTCGCCAAATTGCGCCGCAGCAGCCTGGTTTCCAGTGTGCGTGGTCCAGGCGGTGGCTATCAACTATCGCGCGACATGCAAGGTATTCAGGTTGCCCAGGTAATCGATGCAGTCAACGAATCTGTCGATGCGACACGTTGCCAGGGCCTGGGTGATTGCCATGCTGGCGATACATGCCTGACCCACCACCTCTGGTGCGACCTGAGCCTGCAAATCCACGAGTTTCTCAGCGGTATCAGCTTGGCTGATCTTGTCACTCGCCGTGAGGTACAAGAAGTAGCCCAGCGTCAGGATCAGCGCCGCTGTAATGGCAAGGCGCAGTACCTGGATAAGATCGAAGCGTCCGCCGTCGAGTGATTGCATAAAAACGACGGTGCGCCAGCCAGCCTGATTTAGGAGATAGTCCATGAAATTGCCGATTTACCTTGATTACTCAGCCACCACCCCGGTTGATCCGCGTGTTGCTCAAAAGATGAGTGACTGCCTGCTGGTTGACGGGAACTTCGGTAACCCGGCTTCGCGCTCCCACGTATTCGGCTGGAAGGCGGAAGAAGCAGTTGAAAACGCCCGCCGCCAGGTAGCCGATCTGGTAAACGCCGATCCGCGTGAAATTGTCTGGACCTCCGGCGCGACCGAAGCCAACAACCTTGCTATCAAGGGCGCTGCGCACTTCTATGCGTCCAAGGGCAAGCACCTGATCACCGACAAGATTGAACACAAAGCCGTGCTCGACACCATGCGTCAGCTGGAGCGTGAAGGCTTTGAAGTGACCTACATTGAGCCGGGTGAAGACGGTCTGGTAACGCCAGCGATGGTTGAAGCCGCCATGCGTGAAGACACCATCCTGGTCTCGGTCATGCACGTGAACAACGAAATCGGCACCATCAACGACATCGCTGCCATTGGTGAGCTGACTCGCTCGCGCGGCGTGTTGTTCCACGTTGACGCCGCTCAGTCCACCGGCAAGGTAGACATCGACCTGGCCAAGCTCAAAGTCGACCTGATGTCCTTCTCGGCGCACAAGACCTATGGCCCTAAAGGTATCGGCGCGTTGTATGTCAGCCGCAAACCTCGTGTACGAATTGAAGCGACCATGCACGGCGGTGGTCACGAGCGCGGTATGCGTTCAGGCACGCTGGCTACCCACCAGATCGTGGGCATGGGTGAGGCATTCCAGATCGCCAAAGAAGAAATGGCAGCTGAAAACGTGCGCATCAAGGCGTTGAGCGATCGTTTCTTCAAGCAGGTTGAACACCTCGAAGAGCTGTACGTGAACGGCAGCATGACTGCTCGCGTGCCGCACAACCTGAACTTGAGCTTCAACTATGTTGAAGGCGAGTCGCTGATCATGGCGCTCAAGGATCTGGCTGTCTCTTCCGGTTCCGCCTGTACCTCGGCTTCCCTTGAGCCGTCTTATGTATTGCGCGCTCTGGGACGTAACGATGAATTGGCCCACAGTTCGATTCGCTTCACGTTCGGGCGTTTCACTACTGAAGAAGAAATCGATTACGCCGCGCAGAAAGTGTGCGAGGCGGTGACCAAGTTGCGCGCTCTGTCGCCACTGTGGGACATGTACAAAGACGGTGTCGACATCTCGAAAATCGAGTGGGCGGCGCACTGATATTTCAAGTCGCCGCCAATAACCGCTGTAAATGCCGCAACAGCAGCGTTCCAGCGGTTCCAGAGCGACTCTCTGATGAGTGAGGATTAGTACCATGGCTTACAGCGAAAAGGTCATTGACCACTACGAGAACCCGCGTAACGTCGGCAAGATGAACGCGGAAGACCCGGATGTCGGTACCGGCATGGTCGGCGCCCCGGCTTGCGGCGACGTAATGCGCTTGCAGATCAAGGTGAACGAACAGGGCATCATCGAAGATGCCAAGTTCAAAACCTACGGCTGCGGTTCGGCCATTGCTTCAAGCTCCTTGGCAACCGAGTGGATGAAAGGCAAAACTCTGGATGAAGCAGAGACCATCAAAAACACTCAGTTGGCTGAAGAACTGGCGCTGCCGCCTGTGAAGATTCACTGCTCGGTACTGGCTGAAGACGCTATCAAGGCTGCAGTCCGCGACTATAAGCAGAAGAAAGGTTTGATCTGATCCATTGCGCCCTTATATGGCGCCTATGTGGTGAAGAAACTGGCACGAGGTAAGGAGTCACGATGGCTATCAGCATGACAGAAGCGGCTGCCCGACATATTCGCCGCTCCCTTGACGGGCGCGGCAAAGGTGAGGGGATTCGTCTGGGTGTTCGCACCACAGGCTGCTCCGGCCTCGCCTATGTGCTGGAGTTTGTCGATGAAGTGGGCGAAGACGATCAGGTTTTCGAAACCCATGGCGAAAAAGTGATCATTGATCCAAAGAGCCTGACCTACCTTGACGGCACCGAGCTGGATTTCGTCAAGGAAGGCCTGAACGAAGGCTTCAAGTTCAATAATCCTAACGTACGCGGCGAATGTGGCTGCGGCGAGAGCTTCAACATTTGAGGCCAGTCGTGGGTACTCCTTGTCATTTTGCTTTGTTTGAACTGCAACCGAGCTTCAATCTGGATCTCGATCAGTTGGCTGCGCGCTACCGTGAGTTGGCGCGCGGAGTTCACCCGGATCGTTTTGCCGATGCTTCCGAGCGACAGCAGCGTCTGGCGCTGGAGCAGTCCGCTAGCCTTAACGAGGCCTACCAGACCCTCAAAACGCCATCCAGACGTGCGCGTTATTTACTCGAACTCAAGGGTAATGAGGTGCCTCTGGAAGCAACGGTGCATGATCCCGAGTTTTTGATGCAGCAGATGCAGTGGCGCGAAGAACTTGAAGATCTGCGCGACAGCGCCGACATGGCGGGTATTGCAGCTTTCAAGCGTCGACTGAAACTCGATCAGCAATCATTGAACGACAGCTTCGCTGCTTGTTGGGATGACGTGGCGCAACGTGAACAGGCAGAACGCCTGATGCGGCGCATGCAGTTCCTCGACAAGCTCACTTACGAAGTGCGCCAGTTAGAAGAGCGCCTCGACGATTAACTCCGTGCTTTTCCCATTGCACGCCTGATTACAGATAAGTCCTGATAACGATGGCCCTACTGCAGATCGCCGAACCCGGCCAAAGTCCTCAACCGCACCAGCGCCGTCTGGCTGTGGGGATTGACTTGGGCACTACCAATTCGTTGGTCGCTGCATTGCGCAGTGGCCTTTCCGAGCCTTTGGCTGACGCGAACGGCAACGTCATTTTGCCTTCTGCTGTGCGCTATCACCCTGATCGTATTGAGGTGGGTGAATCCGCCCGCCTGGCGGCTTGCGCCGACCCGTTCAATACAGTGCTGTCGGTCAAGCGCCTGATGGGGCGAGGCTTGTCCGACGTCAAGCAGCTGGGTGAGCAATTGCCTTATCGCTTTGTCGGTGGTGAGTCGCACATGCCGTTCATCGAGACGGTGCAAGGACCTAAAAGCCCGGTCGAGGTGTCGGCGGACATACTCAAGGTGCTGCGCGAGCGTGCCGAGAAAACCCTGGGTGGAGAATTGGTCGGTGCCGTGATTACGGTTCCCGCTTACTTTGACGATGCTCAGCGTCAGGCCACTAAAGATGCGGCCAAACTGGCCGGTCTGAATGTCTTGCGTTTGCTCAATGAGCCGACGGCTGCGGCGGTGGCTTACGGCCTTGACCAGTCGGCGGAAGGCGTTGTTGCTATCTATGACTTGGGTGGCGGCACGTTTGACATTTCTATCCTGCGTCTGACCGGTGGTGTGTTCGAAGTGTTGGCCACCGGCGGCGACAGCGCGCTGGGCGGCGACGATTTTGACCATGCAATCGCCAACTGGATGGTTGCCCAGGCAGGTTTGTCGGCCAATCTGGATCCCGGCACCCAGCGTCAATTGCTGCAAGCCGCCTGCGCGGCCAAAGAAGCGCTGACTGACGCACCAAGCGTGACTGTTACGTTTGGTAAATGGTCAGCCCAATTGAGCCGTGAAGCCTTCGATGCGCTGATAGAACCCATGGTCGCCCGCAGCCTCAAAGCCTGTCGTCGTGCCGTGCGCGACGCCAATATTGAAGTAGAAGACGTACAAGCCGTGGTTATGGTGGGTGGATCGACCCGTGTCCCGCGGGTGCGTGAAGCGGTTGCTGAAATGTTTGGTCGTCAGCCGTTGACGGATATCGACCCGGATCAAGTGGTTGCCATTGGTGCAGCGATTCAGGCCGATACCCTGGCGGGTAACAAGCGCGATGGTGGCGAGTTGCTGTTGCTGGACGTTATCCCGTTGTCCCTGGGGCTTGAGATCATGGGCGGCCTGATGGAGAAAGTCATCCCGCGCAATACCACGATCCCGGTGGCGCGTGCACAAGACTTTACCACTTACAAAGATGGCCAAACGGCCATGATGATCCATGTGTTGCAGGGTGAGCGCGAGCTGATCAGCGACTGCCGTTCACTGGCCCGTTTCGAGTTGCGTGGGATCCCGCCCATGGTGGCTGGAGCTGCAAAAATTCGCGTGACCTTTCAAGTGGATGCGGATGGTTTGCTCAGCGTGTCGGCCCGCGAAATGGGATCGGGCGTTGAAGCCAGTATTCAGGTAAAACCGTCCTACGGCCTGACCGACGGCGAAATTGCCAAAATGCTCAAGGATTCGTTCCAGTACGCCGGTGACGACAAGGTTGCGCGTGTGTTGCGCGAGCAGCAAGTCGATGCACAGCGTCTGATTGAAGCCGTGCAGGCCGCTCTTGAGGTAGATGGCGATCGTCTGCTGGATGCCGAGGAGCGCATGGTCATCGAACTGCAAATGCAGGCCTTGTCCGAATTGTTGAAAGGCACCGATGGTTACGCCATCGAGCAGCAGACTAAACGTCTGTCGCAAGTGACCGATGCCTTTGCTGCCCGCCGTATGGACTTGACTGTCAAGGCCGCTCTGGCAGGCCGCAACCTGAACGAAATCGAGGAATAACTGATGCCGCAGATCATTTTTCTGCCACACGCCGAGCATTGCCCGGACGGTATGGTTGTCGAAGCCGAGACTGGTAAGTCGATTCTCGAAGTGGCGCACGAAAACCATATTGAAATCGAAAGCGCCTGTGGCGGTGTCTGCGCTTGTACGACGTGCCACTGCATCATTCGCGAGGGTTTTGATTCGCTGGAAGAGGCTGACGAGCTGGAAGAAGACTACCTTGATCGTGCCTGGGGTCTTGAGGCGCAATCGCGGCTGAGCTGTCAGGCCAAGGTCGGGACTGAAGACCTGACTGTCGAGATACCGAAATACTCGCTCAACCATGCTGCCGAAGCGCCGCATTGATAATGATGCACGCCCTGCCTTGGCATGCCGGCTGTGTCAGGCAAGCCTGATATACAGTCGCCCCACGGTTTGGGACAGCATCAGTATTTGCTTATAAAGGAAGTCTCATGAGCCTTAAATGGGTTGATGTGCAGGAAATCGCGATTCAGCTGGCTGAAGCTCACCCAGATGTAGACCCGCTCACGGTCAACTTCGTCAAGCTGCGCAATCTGGTTATGGCACTGCCAGAGTTCGATGACATTCCTGATCGCGGAGGGGAAAAGGTCCTCGAAGCCATTCAGGGGTTGTGGATCGAAGAGGCTGACTAAGCCTGCAACGCACGCAATTATGCAATACCCCGGAACCCGCGTATAATTCGCGGGTTTAATTTTTCGCTTCAATCACTGTTTCTGGAGTTACACCATGGCTGTTCAACGTACTTTTTCCATCATCAAGCCTGACGCCGTTGCTAAAAACGTTATCGGTAAGATCGTTACTCGTTTCGAAGACGCTGGCCTGCGCGTTGTTGCTTCGAAAATGAAGCAATTGTCCAAAGCCGAAGCTGAAGGTTTCTACGCTGAGCACAGCGAACGTGGTTTCTTCGGTGATCTGGTTGCTTTCATGACTTCCGGCCCTGTTGTTGTTCAGGTTCTGGAAGGCGAAAACGCTATCGCTCGTAACCGTGAGCTGATGGGCGCTACCAACCCTAAAGAAGCAGCTGCTGGCACTATCCGTGCTGACTTCGCTGAATCCATCGACGCTAACGCTGTTCACGGTTCCGACTCCGAAGCAGCCGCTGCTCGCGAAATCGCTTACTTTTTCGCAGCTACTGAAGTAACCACTCGATAAGCATCGGCTTGTGAGTGAGGGTGAAGACATGATTGCAACGACTGGCAAAACTAACCTGTTGGGTCTGACTCAGCCGGAAATGGAGAAATTCTTCGACTCAATCGGGGAGAAGCGTTTCCGTGCCGGTCAGGTCATGAAGTGGATTCACCACTTTGGCGTCGATGATTTCGACGCCATGACGAACGTCAGCAAGGCCTTGCGCGACAAGCTCAAGGCCATTGCTGAAGTTCGCGGTCCTGAAGTCGTCAGCGAGGACATCTCCACCGACGGTACCCGTAAATGGGTCGTGCGTGTGGCGTCCGGCAGCTGCGTCGAGACCGTTTACATTCCCCAGGGCAAACGTGGCACTTTGTGCGTTTCGTCCCAGGCTGGCTGTGCCCTGGACTGCAGCTTCTGCTCCACCGGCAAGCAAGGTTTCAATAGCAACCTCACTGCCGCCGAAGTAATTGGCCAAGTGTGGATTGCCAACAAATCCTTTGGCAGCGTACCGGCAACCATCGACCGCGCCATCACCAACGTGGTGATGATGGGCATGGGCGAACCGCTGCTGAACTTCGACAACGTCATTTCTGCCATGCATTTGATGATGGACGACCTGGGCTATGGCATCTCCAAGCGCCGGGTAACCCTGTCCACTTCTGGCGTAGTACCGATGATCGATGAGCTGGCCAAGCACATCGACGTGTCGCTGGCGTTGTCGCTGCACGCACCCAATGACGAGCTACGCAGTCAATTGGTGCCAATCAACAAAAAGTACCCGCTTAAAATGCTGCTTGAGTCTTGCCGTCGCTACATGGCGACCCTGGGTGAAAAGCGCGTTCTGACCGTTGAGTACACCTTGCTCAAAGACGTGAACGACCACGTTGATCACGCGCGTGAAATGATCGAGCTGCTCAAAGACACGCCGTGCAAGATCAACTTGATCCCGTTCAACCCGTTCCCGCATTCCGGCTACGAGCGACCAAGCAACAATGCGATTCGCCGCTTCCAGGAACTGCTGCAAAACGCGGGTTACAACGTAACAGTACGCACTACCCGCGGTGAAGACATTGACGCGGCATGCGGGCAACTCGTAGGCCAGGTCAATGACCGGACACGTCGCAGCGAACGTCATATTGCTTCGATTGAAGCCGATCTGGCGCTTAACGCTGCTGCCCGACCTTAAGAGAGGAACGCTATGACCCTGCGCGTGGCGCTTTGTGTGGTGTTGGTCAGCGTGTTGGCTGGCTGCGTTTCATCGGGTGGATCAAACCCGTTGAGCACCGACAAGGGTCGCGATGCAGCGCGTCAGGCGTATGTGCAACTGGGGCTCGGCTATTTGCAGGAAGGTTTGGCCGAGCAGGCAAAGATCCCCCTGGGTAAAGCGCTCGAGCTCGACAAGCATGACCCGGACACCCACGCCGCACTGGCTTTGCTGTATCAGTCCGAAATGGAGTCCGAGCTTGCAGAGAACAGTTACCGTCAATCACTGAGTGCCCGCGCGCACGATGCGCGCACGCTCAATAATTACGGTAGCTTCCTGTTCGAGCAGCAACGCTATCAAGAGGCCTTTGCGCAGTTTCAGAAAGCCTCGACCGATAATCTTTATCCCGAACGCTCCCGTCTTTACGAAAATTTGGGTATAACGGCGCTCAAGCTTGGGCAACCTGATGTGGCTCGCAAGTACCTGGTAAAAGCGCTACGCCTGAATCCAAACCAGCCGCGAGCCTTGCTGGAGATGGCCGAATTGTCGTATCAGGACAGGCAATATGTGCCAGCACGTGAGTATTACGATCGTTTTAGCCTGCTTAGTGGGCAAAATGCACGTAGTCTATTGCTCGGCGCGCGGCTGGCGAGTGTCTTCGATGATCGCGCCACACCTGCAACGTTCGGCCAGCAACTACAACGACTTTATCCCGGCACGCCGGAATATCAGCAATACCTGTCGGAGCAATGATGAAAGCGGCGCAACCCGAAGTTCCAGCAGCGACTCGAGTCAATCCCGGTGAGACCTTGCGTCAGGCCCGTGAGAACAATGGATGGACATTGGCCGAAGTCGCCTTGAAGCTCAATCTCACGGTCAGCTCCCTGAGTAATCTTGAGGCGGGCGCATTCGACAAATTGCCCGGTCATACGTTTGCCCGTGGCTACATCCGGGCTTATGCCAAACTGCTGGGCATGGACCAGGCTGCGCTGGTGCATGAATTTGACGTCTACACCGGGACGGATTCGACCGGCAGCAGCGTTCACAGCCTTGGCCGTATCGAAGAGCCCGTACGTGTTTCGCATACCATCTTGCGTATCGTCAGCCTGATACTGCTGCTGGCTGTAATCGGTGGCGGCTTTCTCTGGTGGCAGGACCAAACGTCCATGCGCACAAAGGACCTGATCGGTCTCACGCCTGAACACGTTGAAGTGGAAGGCGCGGACGGTACAACCCAGATCCATCCGCTGGACGAGCCGGAAGATCAAGCCGTCGCTGAAGCGAAAACGGAAGGTGACGCGGCTGTCCCCGTCGAACCTGCAGGCGACCAGACCGGGGCGACAGCTTTAACGCTCCCGGCAGCGCCTGAAGCGGCCGTTGCTGTTGCCCCGGCGCCGGCTATTCCTGCGCCAGTGGCTCAAGCTGCGCCAACGCCGGTTCCTCCAGTAGCGCCTGCCTCTGCGGTCGCTCCCGCCGCGCCAGTGACTGAAACAGCCCCCGCAGTGGCGGGTGCTGGCAAGGTGGGCGTGCAGTACACCGCTGATTGCTGGACTCAGGTCACCGATGCGAATGGCAAAGTGCTATTTGGCGGCCTGAAGCGCAAGGGCGAAAATCTTGAAGTGAGCGGCAAGCCTCCACTAAGCCTGCGTCTGGGTTATGCCCGGGGTGCGCAAGTGACCTACAACGGTCAGGCAGTGGATGTGGCTCCTTTCACCAGTGGCGAGACTGCTCGCCTGAAGCTAGGTCAATAAGTCATGCACGGCGAATCACCAATCAAGCGTCGCGAATCGCGCAAAATCTGGGTCGGCTCTGTGCCGGTAGGTGGCGATGCCCCTATCGCGGTTCAAAGCATGACCAACAGTGACACCAATGATGTTGCAGCTACCGTTGTGCAGATCAATCGCCTTGAAGCCGCAGGCGTCGATATCGTGCGCGTTTCTGTACCAGACATGGATGCTGCCGAAGCGTTTGGTCGCATCAAGCAACTGGTCAAGGTGCCATTGGTTGCCGATATTCACTTTGACTACCGCATCGCGTTGCGTGTCGCCGAGCTGGGCGTGGACTGCCTGCGTATCAACCCCGGAAACATCGGTCGCGAAGACCGTGTCCGTGCGGTTGTGGATGCAGCACGTGATCGGGGTATCCCAATTCGTATTGGCGTGAATGCCGGCTCCCTCGAAAAGGATCTGCAAAAGAAATACGGCGAACCGACACCTGCCGCGCTGGTCGAGTCGGCACTGCGTCACGTGGAACACCTTGAGCGCCTGAATTTCCAGGACTTCAAGGTCAGCGTGAAGGCGTCCGATGTGTTCATGGCCGTAGAAGCCTATCGCTTGCTGGCCAAAGAAATCGTACAGCCCTTGCACTTAGGGATCACCGAGGCGGGCGGATTGCGCTCCGGCACAGTGAAATCTGCAGTGGGCCTAGGTATGCTGCTCGCCGAAGGCATCGGCGATACCATCCGTATCTCGCTGGCGGCCGACCCGGTGGAAGAAGTGAAAGTCGGATACGACATTCTCAAATCCCTGCGTTTGCGTTCCCGCGGGATCAACTTCATCGCGTGCCCGAGCTGTTCGCGCCAGAACTTCGACGTGGTAAAAACCATGAACGAGCTGGAAGGGCGCCTTGAAGATTTGTTGGTCCCCTTGGATGTTGCTGTGATCGGCTGTGTGGTAAATGGCCCCGGCGAAGCCAAGGAAGCCCACGTGGGCCTGACCGGCGGTACGCCAAACCTGATTTATATCGACGGTAAGCCGTCGCAGAAGTTAACGAATGAAAATCTGGTGGATGAGCTCGAAAAACTGATCCGCCAGAAAGCGGCCGAAAAGGTCGAAGCCGACGCAGCTGTCATTGCGCGCGGCTAATCAAACGAATTAAGGATTTTTTGTGAGCAAGTCACTGCAAGCCATTCGTGGCATGAACGACATCCTGCCCGAGCAGACGCCCCTATGGCGTTTTTTTGAGGGCAAGGTCGCGCGGCTGTTGGATAACTACGGTTACAAACAAATCCGCATGCCGATCGTTGAGTTCACCGAGCTGTTCAAACGCTCAATCGGTGAAGTGACCGACATTGTCGAAAAAGAGATGTACACCTTCGAAGACCGCAACGGCGATTCGCTGACCTTGCGTCCCGAAGGCACCGCGGCCTGCGTGCGTGCTGTACTAGAGCACGGCATCACGGGCGGTGGTCAGGTTCAAAAACTGTGGTACGTCGGTCCGATGTTTCGCCACGAGCGTCCTCAAAAAGGCCGTTATCGCCAGTTCCATCAGGTGGGTGTCGAGGTGTTCAACCTTGACGGTCCGGACATTGATGCCGAGCTGATCGTGCTGACCTGGCGCCTGTGGGGCGAGCTGGGTATTCGTGACGCAGTCAAACTTGAGCTCAACAGTCTGGGCACCAGCGAAGCCCGTGCCCGTTATCGTGCCGCCCTGGTTGAATACCTGACGTCGCGCCTGAGCGAACTGGACGAAGACAGTCAGCGCCGTCTCAAATCCAATCCGCTGCGTGTTCTGGATACCAAGAATGCGGATACACAGGCAGTTCTGGTTGACGCTCCCAAGCTGGTGGACTACCTCGACGAAGAGTCCCGCGTGCACTTTGAAGGCCTCAAGGCGCGTCTCGATGCGGCAGGCATACCTTACGTCATCAACCCGAAACTGGTTCGCGGGCTTGATTACTACAGCAAAACCGTATTCGAGTGGGTCACTGACAAACTCGGCGCTCAGGGCACCGTCTGTGCTGGTGGCCGCTATGACGGCCTGGTTGAGCAAATGGGTGGCAAACCCACCTCGGGTGTTGGTTTCGCCATGGGTATCGAGCGCCTGATCCTGATGCTGGAAACCCTTGAGCAAATCCCTGAAGAAATCTCGCGTCAGGTCGATGTGTACCTGTGCGCCTTCGGTGAAGCTGCTGAATTGGCCGCACTGGCCTTGAGCGAACGTGTTCGCGATCAGTTGCCGAACCTGCGCCTGCAAGTCAATGCCGGCGCGGGCAGCTTTAAAAGCCAGTTCAAGAAGGCCGACAAGAGCGGCGCGTTGTATGCGCTGATCCTGGGCGACGACGAATTGGCCCGGCAAGTGGTAGGTGTCAAACCCCTGCGTGGCCAGGGCGAACAACAAACTATTGCCTGGGATGCTCTTTCAGAGCACTTGGCCACCTGCGTCGTGCAGGGTTGAAGCTGTAAAAACAGCCGATTTATCGAATAAGGAGTGTTGGGGTGTCGAGTAACGATGATGATCAGCTGGGCGAGTTGAAAGACTGGTGGCAGCGCAACGGCAAACCCCTGGTCACTGGCGGCTTGCTGGCGCTGGTGGTGGTGTTCGGCTGGCAGGCTTGGCACAAATATCAGAGCAATCAGTCGCAGGGTGCGTCGATTCTCTACCAACAACTGCTTGAAACCACATTGACGCCCAATGGCCAGCCTGACGCTGCGCAAGTTGCGGATCTGGCCAACAAGCTGAAGAGCCAGTACGGCGGCAGCGCATACGCGCAATTTGGCGGTCTGTTTGTGGCCAAGGTCGCGGTTGACAGCGGCAAGCTGGATGACGCGGCCAATGAGCTGAAAATTATCGTCGACAAGCCTGCCAATGCCACGTTGGGCGAAGTGGCGCGTCAGCGTCTGGCCCAGGTTCTGGCTGCACAGAACAAGGTGGATGAAGCCTTGAAGCTGCTGGAAGGTGATTCGGACAAAGCATTCCTGGCCAGCCGTGAAGAGCTCAAGGGCGACCTTCTGGTTCAGCAGGGCCGTACTGATGACGCACGTGCAGCCTACGAAAAAGCCAAGGCGGCGCTCTCGGATGAGGCGGCAGTCGGCGGCTTACAAATCAAGCTCGACGACCTGGCCAAAGGGGATGCGTAACGTGATTCGTTGGAAACATGCAGCATTGCTGGCTCTGGCCATTTTGGCCGCGGGTTGCAGCAGCAACAGCAAAAAAGAACTGCCACCGGCCGCGCTGACCGACTTCAAAGAAGAAGTCGTTTTGCAAAAGCAGTGGAGCCGTTCGATTGGCGATGGCCAGGGCAAAACCTACAACATGCTGGTGCCAGCCGTTGAAGGTAATACCCTGTACGCCGCCGATGTAACGGGTGTCGTGATGGCGCTGGACCGTATGAACGGCGACGTCAAATGGAAAAAGGACCTGGAACTGCCTGTGTCCGGTGCTGTTGGCGCCGGTTATGGTCTGGTCCTGCTGGGTACCCTGCAAGGTGAAGTGGTTGCGCTTGACGCCAGTTCTGGCGAAGAAAAATGGCGCTCCCGTGTTACCAGCGAAGTCCTGGCTCCGCCTGCAACCAACGGCGACGTGGTTGTGGTTCAAACCCAGGACGATCGCCTGATCGGCCTCGATGCCTCGACCGGCGACCAGCGCTGGACCTACGACAGCACGCCGGGTGTTCTGACCCTGCGTGGAACGGGTGCCCCCGTGGTGACCAATCACTTGGCGGTGGCAGGTCTTTCCACCGGTAAAGTGGTGGCGCTGGACACTCGTAATGGCGTGCCGGTATGGGAACAGCGTGTTGCCATCCCGCAAGGCCGTTCCGAGCTGGAGCGCATAGTTGACATCGACGGTGGTCTGCTACTGTCCGGTGGCACGCTGTATGTCGCCAGCTATCAGGGCCGCATGGCTGCACTGGAACTTGAAAGCGGCCGTGTGCTGTGGCAGCGCGATGCATCCAGTTATGCCGGTGTCGCACAAGGTTTTGGCAGCGTCTATGTCAGCCTGGCGTCCGGCACTGTTGAAGGCGTCGACGAGCGTTCGACCACCGCTTTGTGGAGCAACGAATCTCTGGCCCGCCGTCAGCTGTCGGCACCGGAAGTGTTCTCCAGCTATGTAGCGGTCGGCGACATGGAAGGCTATCTGCACCTGCTGAGCCAGGTCGATGGGCGTTTCGTAGGCCGTACCCGCATTGACAGCGATGGCCTGCGGGCACGTCCGCTGGTGGTCGGTGACATGATTTACGTGTTTGGTAACAGCGGCAAACTGGAAGCCCTGACCATTCGCTAAGGCGTCTATGCTTGAGGCTCTAGGGCCTCAGGCAGCCTTGCTCTGGCAAGGTTTGCGGCACATTTGTGCTGTTCCGAACTCTGGCCGCTGCCCTGCAGCGGCTTTTGTATTTTTTGAAATAACGAAGTGGAGAGCCGCATGGTTCCCGTAATCGCCCTGGTGGGCCGACCAAACGTCGGCAAGTCCACCTTGTTCAACCGCCTGACCAGGACTCGCGACGCCATCGTCGGCGACTTGTCCGGTCTGACCCGTGATCGCCAATACGGTGAGGCCAAGTGGCAAGGGCGTTCCTACATTCTGGTCGACACCGGTGGTATCTCCGGTGACGAGCACGGTATGGACGAAAAGATGGCCGAGCAGTCACTGCTGGCCATTGAAGAAGCAGATGTGGTGCTGTTCCTGGTAGATGCCAAGGCGGGTTTCACTGCCGCTGACCAGATGATCGGCGAACACTTGCGCAAACGAAACAAGCGTTCCTACGTGGTAGCTAACAAGGTCGATAACATCGACCCGGACATGGCACGCGCAGAATTCGCACCGTTGGGCATGGGCGACGCAATCCCTATCGCCGGTGCACACGGCCGCGGTATCTCGCAGTTGCTCGAAGTGGCGTTGTCCTCCTTCCCGCGTGACGAGGATGATGCCGAAGAAGGCGAACCTGAAATCGTTCTCGAAGGCGAGGAAGCCAAGCGCATTCCGGGTCCGGGCGAAAAAGACGGTATCAAGATCGCGATCATCGGTCGTCCGAATGTCGGCAAATCGACACTGGTCAACCGCATGCTCGGTGAAGACCGTGTAATCGTGTACGACCAGCCAGGCACTACCCGAGACAGTATTTACATCCCGTTTGAGCGTAACGACGAAAAGTACACGCTGATCGACACGGCTGGTGTTCGCAAACGCGGCAAGATCCACGAAGAAGTTGAAAAATTCTCCGTGGTCAAAACGCTGCAAGCGATTAAAGACGCCAACGTGGTGATCTTTGTCATGGACGCGCGCGAAGGCGTAGTGGATCACGACCTGAACCTGTTGGGCTTTGCGCTGGAGGCCGGTCGCGCTCTGGTCATCGCAATCAACAAATGGGACGGCATGACCCCAAGCGAACGCGACTACGTCAAGACCGAGCTGCAGCGCCGCCTGTTCTTCGTTGACTTTGCCGACATCCACTTCATCTCGGCGCTGCACGGCACGGGCGTGGGTAACCTGTACCAGTCGGTGCAGAACTCCTTCAAGTCTGCGGTGACACGCTGGCCGACCAACCGCCTGACTCAGATCCTTGAAGATGCGGTAGGCGAGCACGCGCCGCCGATGGTCAACAACCGCCGTATCAAGCTGCGTTATGCCCACTTGGGTGGTGCTAACCCGCCGATTATCGTGATTCACGGTAACCAAGTTGAGAAGGTGCCGAAGTCTTACGTCCGTTACCTTGAAAACACCTACCGCCGTGTCTTGAAACTGGTCGGTACGCCGATCCGCATCGAGTTCAAAGGTGGCGAGAACCCGTACGAGGCGAACAAAAACTCGTTGACCGACCGTCAGGTCAACAAGAAGCGCCGCATGATGTCGCACCACAAGAAAGCCGAGAAAAAACGCAAAGACAAGCGCTGATAGCGCAACGTCGACGCGTAATGAGAAAGGGTCCCAACGGGCCCTTTTTCGTGCCGGGTGTTTGGGCTATCCTCGGTGAGTCCTGTGCCGCAGTCAGTGCCGGGAACTCAACAGGGAACGGCCATGATAACCAGCAAGTTGCCGAACGTCGGCACCACTATCTTCACGCGCATGTCGCAGCTCGCGACGGAAACCGGCGCACTCAACTTGTCTCAGGGCTTCCCTGACTTTGATGGCCCGCAAGCGTTGCGTGATGCCGTCGGTCAACACATTGCCAGTGGCCACAATCAATATTCCCCGATGACCGGTTTACCCGCGCTGCGTCAGCAAGTGGCTGCCAAAATAAGCCGCAGCTATGGCGTTAAAGTGGATGCGGACGCTGAAGTCACCATCACGCCGGGTGCGACCCAAGCCATTTTCTGTGCCATTCAGGCCGTGATCCATGCGGGTGACGAAGTCATCGTGTTCGACCCGTGTTATGACAGTTACGAGCCTTCAGTCGAACTGGCCGGTGGCCGTTGCGTTCATGTGCCGCTGGCACTGGATGATTTCTCCATCGATTGGCAAAGACTCAGTGAGGCCCTTAGCCCACGCACGCGGATGATTATTCTCAACAGTCCTCACAACCCGAGTGGCGCGCTAATCAGCCGTCGGGAACTGGACCAGTTGGCGAAACTTATCGAAAACCGTGACATCTACCTCATCAGCGATGAGGTGTATGAACATTTGGTGTTCGACGGGGTGCCCCACGTCAGTGTTTTGTCACATCCCGAGTTGTACCATCGCGCATTCGTTGTCAGTTCTTTCGGCAAGACATACCACGTCACGGGCTGGAAAACCGGCTATGTGGTTGCGCCGCCCGCCTTGACGGCAGAGCTGCGTAAAGTGCACCAATACGTCAGTTTTTGCGGGGTGACGCCGCTGCAATATGCGCTGGCCGATTTTATGGCAGCCTGCCCGCAGCATGTCGAAGAACTGCCCGCTTTTTACCAGGCCAAGCGTGACCTGTTTTGTGATTTGTTAAACCCATCGCGCTTTACCTTCAAGCCGGTGGCAGGGACTTACTTTCAATTGGTTGATTACTCCCTTATTCGTCCGGACCTTAATGATGTCGACATGGCCGTGTGGCTGACCCGCGAGCATGGCGTGGCGACAATCCCGGTTTCGGTGTTCTACCAGACCCCGCCCGAAGGGCAGCGGCTGGTTCGCCTATGTTTTGCGAAACGCGAGGAGACGCTGCGTGAAGCAGCAGAAAAACTATGCGTGATCTAAGTGGTTTACCCGATTTAACTGTGGCGCTGGTCCAGACCACACTGGCCTGGCATGACCGTCAGGCCAATTTCGATCATTTCGATGAGCTGTTGCAGCAGGCCGCGGGCGCGGACCTGGTAGTGCTGCCTGAAATGTTCACCACCGGTTTCAGCATGGACTCCAAAGCCCTGGCTGAAGCAGAAAATGGCCCAACTACCCAGTGGTTGCGCGATCAGGCCAAAAAACTCAATGCCGTCGTGACTGGCAGCGTCATTATTGAAGCGGCTGATGGCAGCCATCGCAATCGACTGCTGTGGGCCCGTCCGGATGGTGTCGTGCTGCACTACGACAAGCGTCACCTGTTCCGTATGGTGGGCGAGCACGAACACTTTACCCCCGGTGAGCGTCAGGTTCAGTTTGAAGTGAAGGGCTGGCGAATCAGGCCGTTGATTTGTTACGACCTGCGCTTCCCGGTCTGGAGTTGCGATCCCCATGACACCGATCTGTTGCTTTACACCGCCAACTGGCCGGGGGCGCGGCGTCTTCACTGGAATCGCCTGCTGCCTGCACGCGCCATTGAAAACCTCTGTTACGTCGCTGCAGTGAATCGGGTCGGGGCGGATGGGAAAGGGCTGGTGTACACGGGTGACAGCCATATTCTCGATTTTCAGGGCGAGTCGCTGCTCAGTGCGGGTGAGGCAGATGGTGTGTTTCAAGTCAGCTTGAATGCCGGTGAACTCGCTGCTTACCGTGAGCGTTTTCCGGCTGACCTCGATGCGGATGAGTTCGAGCTGAAAGTCTGAGGGCAACCCCCGGCCTGCCTGCGCAACCGGGCGGCGAGGGTGTTGAGTGTGTGGCGTGCAAAAAAGCCCCCATGGCGTTCACCATGGGGGCTTTTGTGTAGCTGGCGTGCGTTACGCGGCTTTTGCCTCGGCTTCGCTCAGTGCGCGGTTCAGTGCGCTGAACAGGGCTTTGAAGCTGGCTGTGGTGATGTTTTCATCGATGCCCACGCCATGCACGGCACGCTCGCCGTTGACACGCAGTTCAATGTAGGCCGCCGCTTTGGCATTGGTGCCCGCCCCGATTGCATGCTCGTTGTAATCCATGATCTCGGCCTTGACCGGTAAGCCCGCTACCAGCGCCTCCAGAGCGCCATTGCCTTTGCCGCTCCAACGCAGGTTGGTTTCGCCCGCGCCCTTGGCGGACACCTCGACGTCGACGGCGCTGTGGCCGTTCTCTTCTTGCAACCGATGGCTCACCAACGCGTAAGGCGTGTTGGCTTGCAGGTATTCGCTGTGCAACAGGCTGTGAATCTGCTGCGCGGTCATCTCCAGGCCCAGACGGTCGGTTTCGCGTTGCACGACCTGACTGAACTCGATTTGCATGCGGCGCGGCAAGCTGATGCCGTATTCCTGCTCGAGCAGGTAAGCAATACCGCCTTTGCCGGATTGGCTGTTCACACGAATCACTGCTTCGTAGCTGCGACCGATGTCAGCCGGGTCGATAGGCAAGTAGGGGACTTCCCACAATGCGTCCGGTTTCTGCTGCGCGAAGCCTTTGCGGATAGCGTCCTGGTGCGAGCCGGAGAAGGCCGTATGCACAAGATCGCCCACATACGGGTGACGCGGGTGGACCGGAATCTGGTTGCACTCTTCGACGACTTTGCGCACGCCATCGATGTCCGAGAAGTCCAGTTGCGGGTCCAGGCCCTGTGTGTACATGTTCAATGCCACCGTCACCAAGTCGACGTTGCCGGTGCGCTCGCCGTTACCAAAGAGGCAACCTTCGACACGGTCAGCGCCCGCCAACAGGCCCAGTTCGGTGGCCGCTACGCCGGTGCCCCGGTCGTTGTGGGTGTGCAGGCTGATGATGACGCTGTCGCGACGATTGATATGGCGACCGAACCACTCGATCTGGTCGGCATAAATATTCGGCGTGGCGCATTCAACCGTGGCAGGCAGGTTGAGAATCATCTTGTGCTCCGGGGTCGGGTTCCAGACCTCGATCACGGCGTCACAGACTTCTTTGGCAAACTCCAGCTCAGTGGCGCTGAACGTTTCGGGCGAGTATTCAAAGGTCCACTGGGTTTCGGGCTGTTGCGCGGCGTATTTGACGAACAGCTTGGCTGCGCTGACGGCGATCTCCTTGATGCCGTCCTTGTCCTGATTGAACACGATTCGGCGGAAGGCCGGGCAGGTCGCGTTGTACAAGTGAACGATGGCCTTTTTTGCTCCGCGCAATGATTCAAACGTGCGCGCGATCAAGTCTTCACGGCCCTGGGTCAAGACCTGAATGGTCGTGTCATCCGGTATATGGCCGTCTTCAATCAAGGTGCGCACAAAGTCGAAATCGGTTTGTGAAGCGGCCGGGAACGACGCTTCAATCTCTTTCACGCCCACACTCACCAGCGTCTTCCAGAAGCGCAGCTTCTTGGTGGCATCCATCGGTTCGATCAGCGACTGGTTGCCGTCGCGCAGATCGGAACTGCACCAGATAGGTGCTTGAGTGATGGTTTTCGACGGCCAGGTCCGGTCAGGCAAATCAATGACAGGGAACGGCCGGTACTTCGAAGACGGGTTTTTGAGCATGGTCATCAGGCAATCCTTATTGTACGAGCCGAAAAAAGGCGGCTAACCGGAGATACAAAGCAGAGGGGCGAGGCACCGCAATCAGCTTTGCAGTCGTGCGCTGACGAGGCAAAGGCTGCGATGTTGACGTTGCAGAATGAGGGTGTGAGAGGTTTTCATGGCCTCAACCCTAACCATTGGCAGGGAGGATGGCAAGCGGCCAAAAAACTTTGAGAGAAATGCTCTTAAATGACATTTTTTCGAAGGTAAATAGCGCAATCTAATTTATTTGTTGCTGTGGATTGCGCTACATAAAGAGTCGTCGACGTTTTGTGCTGTGTGGCTGTGTGCAAATGTTACGGCTGGAAAGCGCCAATGAAAATCGCCGGATCGACGCGCGCATCATTCAGGCTGAGGTTCCAGTGCATGTGCGGTCCGGTGGCGCGGCCGGTTGATCCAACCCTGCCCACGACATCACCCCGTGCCAGTTGCTGCCCGACCTGGGTGTCAACCTTCGACATGTGACAAAACATGCTGATGAAGCCCTGGCCGTGATCGACAAACACCGTATTGCCATTGAAGAAATAATTGCCGATCAAAATCACCTTGCCTGCGGCGGGCGTTTTGATCGGCGTACCTGCAGGCACGGCAAAATCCAGACCCGCGTGTGGGTTACGTTCTTCGCCATTAAAGAAACGTCGCACCCCGAACTTGCTCGACAGGGGGCCAGTAACCGGTTTATCCAGCAGCAGGTTGCTCGGCGTATTAGGGCTGAACGTGCGGTAGGCCTTGATCTGAATGGCCAGCTCGTTGTCGATGCGTTTGATGTCAGCGGGGTTCGGGTTGACCTGACGCTGATTTTTCAGCGTGATCCGTTGCTCGGGGTATTTTTTGTGGCCAACAGTGAAATTCAGGTCTTGGCCTCCCGTGCTGATGGACTGAGTACCGGGTTTGACGGTTAACGGGATACCAACGATGGCACGCCAGGTGTCCTGTTCCTTGACCACCAGCACCGGTTTGCCCTGGTAGGTGGCTTTGGGCGCCTGTACGCCGTTGCCCAGTTCAATTACGGCCACGCCCCCTGGCACCGGTTTATTGAGTAGGCGGGTGATGTAACTGTCAGCCGCGTGCGCGTTGACAGTCAGGCATAGCAACAAAAAGGCAGAAGCGAAACGCAGCATCGATTAATCCAGTAGTGAAAGGGTGACAGGCGTGAGGTGATTATCCTCGACGCGCACGTGGAGTTCGCCTTCACCGAGCTTGGCTTTCAGGCGTTGGCCATTGTGGGTTTGTTCGGCACTGCGGATGGCGTTGCCTCGCTCGTCAAGCAGAATGCTGTAACCGCGGCCCAAGGTAGCCAGCGGGCTGACCACATTCAGCGTCTGCATCTGACTGTGCAACTGCAGGCGACGGGCTTTCAAGCCTTCACGCATGGCCCGCGGCAAGCGTTCGGCCAAGCTGTCGAGGCGTTGACGCAAGAGGGCCAACTGACGGCCGGGATGCTGGCCTGCCAGACGAGTTTCCAGACGAATCAAGCGTTCGCGACGCGTATTGAGGCTGCGTTCAAAGGCCCGTCGCATGCGCATATCCAGGTCATCCAGACGTTGCGCTTGCTGGCGCAGACGTTCCCCCGGGTGACGCAAGCGGCGCGCGAGCCCGTCAAGGCGCAGGCGTTCGCGCATCAAGCGATCACGCATACGCATCATCAGACGCCTGTGCAGGCTTTCAATACGGTGCTGCAAGTCGCTGGAATCCGGGGCCAGCAATTCGGCGGCGGCAGACGGTGTAGGCGCGCGCACATCGGCCACGAAGTCACTCATCGAGACATCGGTCTCGTGACCGACAGCGCTCACAATCGGGGTTACACAGGCATCGATGGCGCGGGCCACGGCCTCTTCGTTGAAACACCACAAGTCTTCCAGGGAGCCGCCGCCACGGGCCAGGATCAGCGCATCAAAGCCGCGCGCGTCGGCCATTTTCAACGCGCGCACGATCTGCGCAGTGGCTTCGCGTCCTTGGACGGCGGTAGGAATCAGGGTCAGCTCGACGTGAGGTGCGCGCCGGCGAAATACGCTGATGATGTCGCGAATCACCGCGCCGGTGGGCGAACTGACAATCCCGATACGCTGCGGGTGGGCGGGC
>NZ_NQKI01000100.1 GCF_002269125.1 Pseudomonas lundensis
GTGGCTCAACGGGCGGCTTAACCGGGGGTTTCGCCGGTGGCTTAGCGGGGGGCTTAACCGGGGGTTTTACGGGTGGGCTCACAGGAGGCTTGAACGGCGGTTTTGTGACGGGTTTAGAAACCGTAACCTTCGGAAGTTTAGGGCTTAACTTAAAGCTCGCCATCTTCGCGCCTGAAACGTGGCTTTCTTCTCTTTGCGCGTCATCGTGTGCCAAACCAACAATCAAATCGTTCGGCTCTTCGAGCAACTCACACTCATCATCAGCACCTTTGGCAGTGTCGTTTTCGTGTATCTGAATACCTGCTTTATCATCGAGTCCATTCATTTATATCGTCCTTAAGCCGTCGTCTTGACAGCCACACTATTATTCAACACACCTACATTGGCAGTTGAGGTTGTTATCCACCTATTTAGAAACACTAAAACGAAACTTACTAAAAGCGAGTACCCACACAACAAAGAGCATTAAGAGAAGACTAATTTCTGCTTATACGACATCACCCTTCAGACTTTTCCGTAGGACTGCGCAAGCAACATGCTCATATCGTGTAGCTAGGCTCTGTACGTAAAGTATTGTCGCAAGCACCGCATAGCGCAGGCCAATGAGACCATCGCCGCAAAACTTG
>NZ_NQKI01000101.1 GCF_002269125.1 Pseudomonas lundensis
AATAACCCCCAAACAAAAGTTGGCCCTGGCGGCCTGACCTCTATTTTTGGTAAGTGCTAAAAGTGGGGGGATTACCAAGTGATGCTGCTAATCGCTAAAATTCTAGCGTAAATTTTGTCAAAGGATGAGCCATGGAAGATGAGAAGGTCAATGTGTTCAAGGTGAATGTTGGAGTCGGGTTTATGGGCATGACCTCTGTCAGCACATCAATGGATGAAAATTCAAAGAAAACATTGATAGAACGCCATGGCTCTATGGTTAGTAATCTTATCCCTTCCGTGATCGTCATTTGTGAAGATGATTTAGCCAAAACTATTCTCGGGATGGTCGCCCATGAGTCGAAAGGGTCGTACAAAGTCATCACAGCGGGTGCATGGGATAACATGCCAACGCTCATGTATGGTATCTATGTATATCGCGAGCAGCTAAAGGCGTCTGGGGATAATAGATTCCTTGAGGTTGTGTGCGTGACTGATGGCGATATTCATAACGACAAGCTTAGGCTCTGTACGTAAACCCAAGAAATACGATTTTCTGTAAAATACACCGCCATTAAAGCCAGGAGGCCAAGAT
>NZ_NQKI01000102.1 GCF_002269125.1 Pseudomonas lundensis
GGGGCTATAGCTCAGCTGGGAGAGCGCTTGCATGGCATGCAAGAGGTCAACGGTTCGATCCCGTTTAGCTCCACCAATTTACAGTTCAACGTCGGGCCACACTGACGTTGAATCGATCAGGCAAATGCATGATCACTGTTAGAAGGGTTTGTGTCCCCTTCGTCTAGTGGCCTAGGACACCGCCCTTTCACGGCGGTAACAGGGGTTCGAGTCCCCTAGGGGACGCCAGTTTTACAGAAGCAGCACTTCGGTGTTGCTCCGCCGCCAGGCGATAAATCGGGGCTATAGCTCAGCTGGGAGAGCGCTTGCATGGCATGCAAGAGGTCAACGGTTCGATCCCGTTTAGCTCCACCAATTTACAGTTCAACGTCGGGCCACACTGACGTTGAATCGATCAGGCAAATGCATGATCACTGTTAGAAGGGTTTGTGTCCCCTTCGTCTAGTGGCCTAGGACACCGCCCTTTCACGGCGGTAACAGGGGTTCGAGTCCCCTAGGGGACGCCA
>NZ_NQKI01000103.1 GCF_002269125.1 Pseudomonas lundensis
GGCGCAGCGGACGGGACTCGAACCCGCGACCCCCGGCGTGACAGGCCGGTATTCTAACCGACTGAACTACCGCTGCGCGTAACATTGAAAGCGAATGGTGGGTGATGACGGGATCGAACCGCCGACCCTCTGCTTGTAAGGCAGATGCTCTCCCAGCTGAGCTAATCACCCTTTCACTCTCATTGCGGGACACATTCTCTCACACTTATTGTGTAAGTGGTTGTTTTTATTCAAGTTTTTTAAAACTTGCTTCAAACGACCTTTTCTTGCGTCCTGCTCTTTGATTCTCCAGCAAGCTGTTGAATCCAAGACTTTCAAGAAAAGCCCCGCACTTAGCGGGGCTTCCCCAGACCACAAGCGTTCAAGGGGCTTGTGATCGAAATATGGCGCAGCGGACGGGACTCGAACCCGCGACCCCCGGCGTGACAGGCCGGTATTCTAACCGACTGAACTACCGCTGCGCGT
>NZ_NQKI01000104.1 GCF_002269125.1 Pseudomonas lundensis
ATTTGGAGCGGGAAACGAGACTCGAACTCGCGACCCCGACCTTGGCAAGGTCGTGCTCTACCAACTGAGCTATTCCCGCAATAATGGCGTCCCCTAGGGGACTCGAACCCCTGTTACCGCCGTGAAAGGGCGGTGTCCTAGGCCACTAGACGAAGGGGACGTTGCCCAAAACATACACTGTATGTCTCAGTGCCAACCGCATTAACCGAAGTTGCTGCTCTGGCGTTTCACTCAACCTCACCCGAAGGCAGGGCTGCTGGTGACACAAAAAAAATCAGCCTCGGCTGATCTTTTTATGCTTTCTGAACTGTGCGTAGCTCCAGAAAACAAAATTTGGAGCGGGAAACGAGACTCGAACTCGCGACCCCGACCTTGGCAAGGTCGTGCTCTACCAACTGAGCTATTCCCGCA
>NZ_NQKI01000105.1 GCF_002269125.1 Pseudomonas lundensis
GCAGTGAAACGATGCATCGCCGATGGTAGTGTGGGGTTTCCCCATGTGAGAGTAGGTCATCGTCAAGATTGAATTCCGAAACCCCTGTCTGCTCACGCAGACAGGGGTTTTGTTTTTGCGCGTAGCAAAAGCGGCGAATCTGCATATTTCCCCTCTCTATGATCCTCCTCAAAACCCCAGACTAAACACCTTGCCATCGACTTTCGTCGGATTAAACAAAATGCCATCACAAATGGCTAAGTTTTCCGCGATTGGTGCCGACAGCTGTTGCCGCTGACCGAAAACTGACCCAGTAGAGGCTCTTCTGCCGACTGAAAACTGACCCAGGTGTTCAACTGCTTC
>NZ_NQKI01000106.1 GCF_002269125.1 Pseudomonas lundensis
CAAGTTTTGCGGCGATGGTCTCATTGGCCTGCGCTATGCGGTGCTTGCGACAATACTTTACGTACAGAGCCTAGCTAAGGTTCATCGAAACACGATCAGAAATCGAGCCAAAGATAACAGTCTGATCGAGGGTGGCATTGGATGGCCACTTTCAGAACTCGAAAAAATAAAGCGGGAAAGGGCGATCAGTGCGGTTGCCAGCGCCGCCGTTGAGAAGTCTGACAAGGATCGTATTGCTGAGCTTGAACATCAATTACAGAATGATCTTGCCCAGCAACCGTGGACACAGTTTCAAGCACTCATCCGGGCCTCGTAGGCTTGCGGGCTGATGTGCCCCA
>NZ_NQKI01000107.1 GCF_002269125.1 Pseudomonas lundensis
AAAATGGTCGGGGTAAGGGGATTCGAACTCCTGACATCCTGCTCCCAAAGCAGGCGCGCTACCGGACTGCGCTATACCCCGGTAAAAAAAAGGCACCTTCAAAGAGGTGCCTTCTGCGATCAGCGCTTTTGGCCTCTGATCTTAAGATCTAACCCCAGCGAACTGGAGCCAAAAATGGTGGGTCGTGTGGGATTCGAACCTACGACCAATTGGTTAAAAGCCAACTGCTCTACCAACTGAGCTAACGACCCAAAAATGGTCGGGGTAAGGGGATTCGAACTCCTGACATCCTGCTCCCAAAGCAGGCGCGCTACCGGACTGCGCTATCCCATCCC
>NZ_NQKI01000108.1 GCF_002269125.1 Pseudomonas lundensis
GAACTCAGCAGTGAAACGATGCATCGCCGATGGTAGTGTGGGGTTTCCCCATGTGAGAGTAGGTCATCGTCAAGATTGAATTCCAAAATCCCTGTCTGCTCACGCAGACAGGGATTTTGTTTTTGTAGAAGTCCCAAGTTTTCACAGGCACGTTATGCAGTAACGGATCTGTCACAGAATTTCTTGACGACCATAGAGCATTGGAACCACCTGATCCCATCCCGAACTCAGCAGTGAAACGATGCATCGCCGATGGTAGTGTGGGGTTTCCCCATGTGAGAGTAGGTCATCGTCAAGATT
>NZ_NQKI01000109.1 GCF_002269125.1 Pseudomonas lundensis
GGATGCTCCGATCAACTTGCTGCGCGGCGGCGGCAAGTCGTAATTTGCACGGCACGCAGCGCTATTTGCTCAAAACGACCTGATGCAGTGTTCATCGAGGGCGTTTTTCGCCCGGTTTTCCATGTTAAGCGCGCAACTCGCCCATACCCATCAGTTGTTTTCGAGCCATCCACAGGTTCGACAGGGCGAACAATGTGGTCAACTGAGCCGTGTTTTTCATCAGCCCACGAAAGCGCACTTTCACGTACCCAAATTGGCATTTGATCACCCG
>NZ_NQKI01000011.1 GCF_002269125.1 Pseudomonas lundensis
GAATCTCAAGGAGTTTTCCGTTTCGACTGCGCCGGAAGTGGGGCGAATTATAGGCCGATGGAATTCTGAGTCAAGCCTTTATTTTGACTCAAGAGGCAGATAGCGATTTCTTCTTATATAGACGTGGTAAGCGACGCATCACAAACGGTATACGCAGCACCATCAACCCCGCTCCTATCGCCGCATAAACTGACCACTCCTTGAGGTCTGCACGAACGATCCACAGCATATGCACCAGCCCCAGCCCTAACACCACATAAATCAGGCGGTGCAGTTTTTTCCAGCGTGCGCCCAAGCGACGCTGACTGTAACGATTGGACGTTATGGCAAGTACGCACAACAGCAAGAAACCAAGGCTGCCCACAATAATGTAAGGGCGCTTTTGCAACTCCATCCCCAACTGTGACCAATCGAACCCCAATACAAAAGTGAGGTAAGCCAACAGATGCAGCATTACATAAGCAAAACACCACAAGCCGATTTGACGTCGAACAGCAACCCAGCCAGCCCATCCTGTGACCTTGTGTAAAGGTGTCATGCAAAGCGTTATCAGCAATAAGATAAGCGTTCCTAACCCCAAGCGATCAACCAGAACTTTGCCCGGATCAGGCCCGAGCATTGAGCTCCACGCCTGAAACACCCAGAGCAGCGGCCAAATAATCGCCAATACAAAAACAAACGAACGCCAATAAGGGAATCGCATCAGTAGTTTTTCCGCAGATCTAGCCCACTGTATAAAGAGGCCACCTCTTCACCGTAACCGTTGAACATCTGAGTCTCGCGTACATTCGGACTGAACAGGCCACTAGGCAGACGACGCTCACGCGCCTGACTCCATCGCGGATGGTCCACTTGCGGATTAACGTTGGCATAAAAGCCGTATTCATCTGCCGCAATACTCTGCCAAGTCGTCTTCGGCTGATCTTCAACAAGGCTGATACGTACAATGGACTTCACGCTTTTAAAGCCGTATTTCCAAGGCACCACTAGCCGCAATGGCGCGCCGTTTTGATTAGGCAACTCTCGCCCGTACATCCCTACCGCCAGAATTGCCAATGGGTTCATCGCTTCATCCAACCGCAACCCCTCTACATAAGGCCAATCAATCAAAGCGAATCCAGAACGCTGCCCCGGCATGACCTTCGGATCCTGCAACGTCTCAAAACGGATGAACTTTGCTTTTGACGTAGGCTCTACCTGCTTAAGCAATGCTGAAAGCGGGAAACCCAACCAAGGAATCACCATTGACCATGCTTCTACACAGCGAAGCCGGTAAATCCGCTCTTCCAATTGATATGGCTTCATAAAGTCTTCAAGCGCATATCGGCCCGGCTTACCGACCTCACCATCAACAACCACGGTCCATGGCTCAGTCTTCAATGCACCAGCATTTTGCGCTGGATCGCCTTTGTCGGTGCCGAACTCATAGAAATTGTTGTAGTGAGTAGCATCTTTGAAGGGGGTGATTGCCTCTCCCTGGACGTTCACCGCTTGCCATTTAGTGTTGGGGAGCTTTTCGGAAAACCATGCGGGTGGCGCGCCAGCGTCGGCATCAGGATACATCCCGCCCTCCTGTGCGCTTGCTAAACGAGGAAGCGCACTCACGGCAAGCCCGGCAAGCGAACTCCCCAGCAATGCACGGCGCGACAAATAGAAAGCTTCAGGCGTGACATCCGACTCTTTACTGGCGGACGCTTTGGGGAGCTTGATGAGCATGGCAACTCCGTAGTATTGGAAGACTGATGCCCAATAGACTACGGAGTATGCGAGAAATTACATCACTCGGCGCTTTTGTTCCGACGCAGATGCAACAGGTACTGAACGGGTCCGGATGCCGCATAAGCAAGAAAGACCAGCAGTAAAATACGCGGCGGATCACTGAAGACCACTGCAAAGACCAGCACCACAGCCAGAATGGCGACAAAAGGTACGCGACCTTTCAAGTCCAACTCTTTAAAGCTGTTGTACTTAATATTGCTGACCATCAACATGCCCGCAGCAGCGACAAGTAACGCTACCAGAAACGACATCTTGGAGCCCTGGATACCGTAATCGCTGAATGCCCACACGATCCCCGCCACAACACCCGCTGCAGCGGGGCTCGCCAAGCCGATGAAGTACCGCTTATCCGCTGTGCCTACTTGAGTGTTGAAACGCGCCAGACGCAATGCTGCACCAGCCACATAAATAAAGGCAACCATCCAGCCGACCTTGCCCATATCCCCCAGCGCCCAACCAAATGCCAACAAAGCGGGGGCAACGCCAAAGGCAACCATGTCAGACAAGGAATCGTATTCAGCACCAAAGGCACTTTGGGTATTGGTCATGCGTGCAACCCGACCATCAAGACCGTCAAGCACCATGGCCACAAAGATCGCGATCGCGGCAAAAGCGAAGTATTTGCTCGCTCCAGCAGCATCACCTGCACTCATGGCACTTTGCGCGCTCATCGAGTTGATGATCGAATAAAAACCCGCGAACAGGTTCGCCGTCGTGAAAAGGTTGGGTAGCAGATAGATACCACGATGCCGGACTTTACGGCCTTCGGCGTCATGTCCTTCTTCGACATGCTCATCGATAGGCAGCAGACTATCGGCGTCAGAGGCCTGTTTTGGCTCTTCGGGACGTTCGCTCATGGACATTACCTTGCAACGATATGGAAAGTTTCGATAAAGGTTCACGGCCAACACTGACACGCAAACAGTGATGCTTTATACCAGAAGCCACCCTTTAAACGAAAAAACGCGGCCGAAGCCGCGTTTTTCTTCACGCTACAAACTTAGTTCTTGGCTTTATCGACAATCTTGTTCGCGCCGATCCAAGGCATCATCGAACGCAGTTGCTCACCGATCACTTCGATACCGTGTGCAGCGTTGTTGCGACGCTTGGCGGTCATCGACGGGTAACCAGTGGCACCCTCGCTGATGAACATCTTGGCGTATTCGCCATCCTGGATACGCTTGAGCGCATTGCGCATTGCCTGACGGGACTCGGCGTTGATGACTTCCGGACCTGTCACGTACTCGCCGTACTCAGCGTTGTTGGAGATCGAGTAGTTCATGTTCGCGATACCGCCTTCGTACATGAGGTCAACGATCAACTTCAGTTCGTGCAAACACTCGAAGTACGCCATCTCGGGCGCGTAGCCTGCTTCAACCAGTGTTTCGAAGCCAGCTTTGACCAGCTCGACAGTACCACCGCACAGAACTGCCTGCTCACCGAACAGGTCGGTTTCAGTCTCGTCTTTGAATGTGGTTTCGATGATACCGGTACGGCCGCCACCCACGCCCGAAGCGTAAGACAGTGCAACGTTCTTGGCGTTGCCCGAAGCGTCCTGATAGATAGCGATCAGATCAGGAATACCGCCGCCTTTTACGAATTCAGAACGGACGGTGTGGCCCGGGGCTTTCGGCGCGATCATGATTACGTCGAGATCGGCACGCGGTACAACCTGGTTGTAGTGAATCGCAAAGCCGTGGGAGAACGCCAGAGTGGCGCCTTTCTTGATATTCGGCTCGATTTCGTTTTTATACAGCGACGACTGGAACTCGTCCGGGGTCAGAATCATGACCAGGTCCGCTGCGGCAACAGCGCTGGCAACGTCGGTTACTTTGAGGCCATGAGCCTCAGCTTTAGCGACAGTGGCCGAACCTTTACGCAGACCGACAGTCACGTCTACACCTGAGTCTTTCAGGTTGCAGGCTTGAGCGTGACCTTGGGAGCCGTAACCAATGATGGCTACTTTTTTGCCCTGGATGATCGAAAGGTCGCAGTCTTTGTCGTAATAAACTTTCATGATTTTCCCTTATATCCAGGCCATTCAGGCCATTAGCACTTATTAGTTTTAGATGCTGAGTACTTTGTCGCCACGGGCAATCCCGGTGACACCGCTGCGAACTGTTTCCAGGATCGAAGCGGTTCCAATCGACTGAATGAAGCTGTCGAGCTTGTCACTGGTACCCGTCAATTGCACGGTATAAACACTGGCGCTCACATCAACGATCTGGCCACGGAAGATGTCCGTCGTTCGTTTGATCTCTGCGCGCTGCGCTCCCGTTGCCTTGACCTTAACCAACATCAGTTCACGCTCAATGTGAGCACTCTCCGACAGGTCGACCAGCTTGACCACTTCAATCAGCTTGTTCAGGTTTTTGGTGATCTGCTCGATGATCTCATCGTGCCCCACGGTCGTCAGCGTCAGACGCGATAAAGTCGGGTCTTCGGTGGGCGCTACCGTCAGGCTTTCAATGTTGTAGTTACGTTGCGAAAAAAGCCCTACAACGCGAGACAAGGCACCCGGTTCGTTTTCAAGAAGCAAAGAAATAATGTGCCGCATGATTAAGTACGCTCCGTCTTGCTCAGCCACATGTCTCGCATGGAGCCATCTTTGATCTGCATCGGGTATACGTGCTCGCTGGTGTCGACCTGAATATCCAGGAACACCAAACGGTCTTTCATGGCGAACGCTTCTTCCATTTTTGGCTTCAGGTCTTTCAGGTCCGTGATCCGAATGCCTACATGGCCATAAGCCTCTGCCAGCTTCACGAAGTCAGGCAGCGACTCCATGTAGGAATGCGAGTGACGGCTGCCGTAGTTCATGTCCTGCCATTGGCGCACCATTCCCAGTACGCCGTTATTGAGACTGATGATCTTCACGGGCAAGTCGTACTGCAAACACGTCGACAATTCCTGAATGTTCATCTGAATACTGCCCTCACCTGTCACACAGGCTACATCAGCATCCGGGAAGCTTAATTTGACCCCCATGGCAGCCGGGAACCCAAAGCCCATCGTGCCCAGACCACCTGAGTTGATCCAGCGATTAGGCTTGTTGAAGCGGTAATACTGAGCCGCAAACATCTGGTGCTGACCCACATCGGACGTCACATACGCGTCGCCCTTGGTCACTTCGCAAAGCATCTCGATTACGGCTTGCGGCTTGATTTTGCTACCGTCGCCCTTGTCGTACGGGAACAAACCGCGATCACCGCGCCACTCATCGATCTGCTTCCACCACGTAGCGACCGCTTCAGCATTGGGTGTTTCGCCAATGTCCTTGAGGATCGAGACCATTTCGGTCATCACGCTTTCGACCGGACCGACGATGGGTACATCCGCCTTGATGGTCTTGGAAATAGACGCAGGGTCGATATCCACATGGATGATCTTGGCATTGGGGCAGAACTTGGACGGGCCATTGATCACGCGATCATCAAAGCGCGCCCCGACTGCCAGGATCACGTCTGCGTTATGCATGGTCATGTTGGCCGTAAAGCTGCCATGCATACCCAGCATGCCGATGAACTGACGGTCTGTGCCAGGGTAAGCCCCCAAGCCCATCAACGTGTTAGTGACTGGCACGTTGAGCATTTTCGCCAACTCGGTCAACGGAGCAGAGCCGCCGCCCAAAATGACGCCGCCGCCTGCGTAAACCACCGGACGCTTGGCCGCCAGCAGCATTTCCACCGCTTTGCGGATCTGGCCGGAGTGACCACGAACCGCCGGGCTGTAGGAACGCAGCTTGGCTTTTTTCGGGAAAACGTATTCGAACTTTTCAGCCGGGTTGGTCATGTCCTTGGGAACATCCACCACCACAGGGCCAGGACGACCGGACTGTGCCAGGTAGAACGCCTTTTTCATGACCTCCGGGATCTCCGAAGCATGCTTGATCATGAAACTGTGCTTAACGATGGGCCGGGAGATACCGATCATGTCGGTCTCCTGGAAAGCATCGGTCCCGACCATTGTGCTAGGCACCTGACCGGAGATGATGACCATCGGAATAGAGTCCATGTAGGCGGTCGCAATACCCGTAATGGCATTGGTAGCACCGGGGCCGGACGTGACCAGTACTACACCGGCTTTACCGGTGGCACGGGCATAACCGTCAGCCATATGAGTAGCAGCTTGTTCGTGACGAACCAGGATGTGTGACACTTCCGGCTCTTTGAACAGTGCGTCGTAGACATGCAGGAGAGCACCACCAGGGTACCCGTAGATATGTTTGACACCTTCGTCGCGCAAAAAGCGGACGAGCATCTCACCGCCAGATAAAAGCTCCACGTTGTTCACCTCTAAAACGCCAGAATACCGATCGCAAAAAACGAACGGGTCTTAATAGGTTTACTTTTCAGCAGAGCATGAGCGACGGTGGTCGCCGACTACGTCAGCACTGACTGAGCAAGTATTGGGAGCTCCCCAAGTATTGCGGGGGTTTCCCACCCAGCGCGAGGTAACGCGTTGCGGGTGTAGCAGGTCGGCGCGGGTGTGCGCCTCATGATCTGCTGAGAGAGTCTGCTTCTGGCAGTCCCTCTACAGCGGACTTTCGATTCTTCTCATTCACCCCACCCAAGTCAAGCAATAATTGCGCTTTTTTCCAACTACGCGCATCTGAACACAAAAGAAACGGGCTTGATGAGGGATAAAACTCGCCTGAATGGCGCAAAGCGGTAGAAATATGCGCACGACTGCCGGAAAAACCGGCAGCCAGGCAATTAACGAGCGTCGACGATCAGTTGGTCGAACTTTTTCAGCGCATTACGCAGGCTAAGACTCTCTAAAGGCCTATCGGCATACACCATTTCAGCCATTTCAAGAATGCCCGACGCATTGGGCAGCGGCAGATCCTGCTCGAGGATGTGTTTCATCCTCACCAGAAAGATCCATTGCAACCATTGATGGAAGTCGAGCGTATCCACTGAAAAGGGCTCAACACTGCTCAACGCCTCGGCGGAGGGCGACACGTCGTCCCACCAGCCCTGCACACGCAATTCGCGCTCAATCAGCAATAACTGTTCGGCAATAGCCGGGAAGCGTGTATCCATTACAGACTCACCTTGGCTTTTTGACGTGCCGATGCAGCGCCAGCTGCATCACCTTGTTTCTCACGCGCCTGAGCAATCAAACCCCACAGGCTGGCTTGAAGATCCGGACGGCCGCCAGCGAATGTCAGACCGCGACGTGCAAACTGTTCCGCTTGCGCAGCATCACCTTGGGCCATGCGCACCTGCGCCAGACGATAGAGTACTTGTGGTTCACGGGGCGCTACACGCTGCGCTCGTTCAAGGCTGGACGATGCGCCATTCAAATCACCCGTTGCTTGCTGTTGCTGAGCGGTGGTCAGCAATGCCAGCACCGGGCCATCCAATTGCTCATCAGCCGCCAGTCCACCGCTGCTGGACGGAATACCGCTTGGCGTCACCGGGGTCGGCGCACTGTAAGCAGCGCCCGGCGTATAGCTGCCAGTGCTGATTGGCGCAGCCGCCGGGCCTGGGGTAATCGGCCCCGGCGTGAACGGCTCGGCACTGATCGGTGTAGAGACTGCCGCCGCGCCACCCGGAATCATCACTACTACGCCAGAGTCTTGAGGAATGGCTTGAGCCTGCGCAGTGCGCGGAGCAGTCGCCTGCGGGTAATTACCCGCCGTACGCTGAGCAGAAACACGCTCGTTATTGGACACTGGAACACCTGCATCGACCACAGGAATAGAGCCCTGCGGAACACTGGCGCAACCATTGAGCAAAGCCAAGGCTGTTACAGCCGGAACCCACCACTTATTCACGTCAATTCCTCTTTGCTTAATTCAACCAGCCCTTGACCCAGTCCATCACCGCCTCACCGGTTGCAGGTGTTTCAGCTGCACAACTGGCTCCGGCGGGCGGCTCACTGCCGCGAATATACGGCATCTGCACCGCGCCCGGGCAGTTGGCATCTGAACCTTGCCCGGTATGCGGATCAATCCATGCCTGAACGATGTTATCCGGTTGCGGCATGTCGAGCGGTAGCGGGTCAGCCTTGTTCATAAAACTGGTCCACACCTGCAAGGCACCCGTTGCACCCGTGAAAGGTGTTTTACCGTTGTCATCACGCCCCAGCCAGACGACAGCCAGCAGATCCTGGCTGAACCCGGCAAACCAGCTGTCGCGGGAATCGTTACTGGTACCGGTTTTACCAGCCAACGCCAAACTCTTGGGCAACACGTTGTAAACAGAACGACCTGTACCCTCACGCATTACATGCTGCATGGCGTTTTGAATCAGGTAGATCGACCCTGGATCAAAGCGCTGCTGGATCTGGAACGGATAACGCTTGAGCGGCTCACCTTCAGCCGTCAGCACGCTGCGAATCCCGCGCATCGGGGTATTGAAGCCGCCGTTGGCCAAGGTTTGATACATCGTCGCCACTTCCATCGGACTCAAGGCCCCTGCCCCCAGCAACATGGAAGGGAATGCCGGGAACTCACGTTCAACCCCCAGCCGCGCCAAGGTCTTGAGCACGTTGGGAACGCCCACTTCCTGCCCCAGTCGCACAGTGCCCAAGTTGTAGGAGTTCATCATCGACTGATACAGGAAGACGGTGCCGTGTGAACGGCGGTCATAGTTTTGCGGCCTCCAGATCTGGCCATCTGCTCCTTTGATCGACAAGGGTTCGTCTGACAGCCAACTGGTCAACGTGTACTGGCTTGGACGCTCCAGCGCGGTGAGATAAACCGCCGGTTTGATCAGCGAGCCAATCGGCCGTACCGCATCCAGCGCCCGGTTGAAGCCGGCATAACCGGGCAAGCGGCTGCCAATCAGCGCCTGCACTTCGCCCGTTTCAGGGTTCGTCACCACCATCGCTGCTTCGACTTCATCGGAGCCTTTACGCCCGGCCAGACGCTTGAAGGTTTCTCCGACAGCGGCTTCGGACTTCATCTGCAAGATCGGATCGAAGCTGGTGAAAATCCGCAGACCTTCTTCGGTCAAGTCTTCATCGCGATAGTCTTCACGCAACTGACGCTTCACCAAATCCAGGAAACCCGGGAACGAACTGTCTGCCAGACTCCCGCGCCTGGTCACGCCCAGCGGCATTTTTTTAGCTGCCGCCACTTGCTCGGAAGTGGCCACACCCTGCTGTTCAAGCAAGTCGAGGACCAGATTACGTCGTTCCAGCGCGCGCTCCGGGTAGCGCCGCGGATTATAAGCAGACGGCCCTTTGACCATCCCTACCAGTAAAGCCACTTGATGCAACTTGAGTTCAGACAATGGCTGGCTGAAGAAGAACTGGCTGGCCAGACCAAAACCATGCACAGCCCGTTGGCCGTCCTGCCCGACAAAAACCTCGTTGAGGTAAGCCTCAAGGATTTCGCGCTTGTCGTAATGCAATTCCAGCAGTACTGCCATCATCGCTTCGGTCAGCTTGCGGCTCAGACTGCGCTCGTTGGTCAGGTAGAAGTTTTTGACCAACTGCTGAGTCAGCGTACTGCCGCCCTGACGCATTTGCCCGGAAGACGAGTTGACCCAAATGGCACGGGCGATCGACTTCGGCGACACCCCCAAGTGATGGTAAAAATCGCGATCTTCCACCGTTACCAGGGTTTCCAGCAGGAACGGAGGCACCTGATCAATGTTGATCAGAATGCGGTCTTCAAGATTTTTCGGGTAGAGACCACCGATCAGCAGTGGCTCAAGGCGCACTACGGGCAACTTGGCGCCATTGGAGGTCGACAGTTCGGCAACGTAATCACCGGAGAAACGCACACGCACAGGCTGGGCTTTCTCGGCACCTTCATAAAACTGGAACCCCCTGGTATTGAGGTCAACCGTGTTGCCATTGACTGACGCAGCGCCTGGGCCACTGACCGCACTTTCGCGGCGATAGCCCAAAGCATCGAGTTCAGTGAGAAAATCGTTCTTGCTCAGCTTTTGGCCGACGAACAGCTCAAGCGGCCGGGCGTAAACCTTGGCCGGGATGGTCCAGCGTTTGCCGGAGAACTTCTCCTGAACGATAGCGTCGAGGTAGACGGCGAAACCTGCCAGCACAACCAGGCCGACCAGACTGAGCTTGAGCGCCCAGCCCAGCCATGGGCGAAGGCCGCCACCGGAGGGACGTTTGGAACGGGAACGGGGGGATCGGGTACGAGTCATGGCGGCGGATTATACGCACTTTGTTCACGATCATCATGCGCAGCCCGGCGGTTTGCAGTACCGCCGTCAGCAGCCATAATGGCGCATTGAATTTTCCCCGTCTTGAAGGACCAACCGTGAGCCAGAACCTGATCGCCGCGCTACAGAACCCGAGCCTATACCCGCATGACGTCGATGGGTTTCAGGTTATCGAAACGCACATTTCCTGGGTAATCCTCACCGGCCCGTATGCCTACAAGCTGAAGAAACCGGTCAACTTCGGTTTTCTCGACTTTACCGACCTTGATCAGCGCAAATTCTTTTGCAACGAAGAGCTGCGCTTGAACCAGCGCCTGACTGAAGGGCTGTACCTCGCCGTACTGCCGATCACTGGATCTCCAGATGCCCCGGTCTTGGGCGGCGACGGCTCTGTGATCGAATACGCGCTGAAAATGCGTCAGTTTCCGCAGAGCCAATTGCTCAGCACCCTGCAAGCCAACGGCGAGCTGAATGCCGCACACATTGATGAAATGGCGCAGCAAATCGCTCATTTCCACATTAATGCACCTCACGTACCGCTTGAGCACTACCAAGGCACGCCAGAAGCCGTCATGGAACCCGTGCGTCAAAACTTCGACCAGATTCGGCCGTTTCTGACTGATAAAACAGACTTGCAGCAACTGGATGCCCTTCAAGCCTGGGCAGAAAGCAACTTCACCCGCCTTGAACCCTTGCTCAAACAACGTAAAGCCGAAGGGTTCATTCGCGAATGCCATGGCGACATCCACTTGGGTAACGCCACGCTGATTGATGGCAAAGTGGTGATTTTCGACTGCATCGAATTTAACGAGCCCTTCCGCTTCACCGACGTCTATGGTGATGTCGGTTTCCTCGCCATGGACCTTGAAGACCGCGGGCTGAAATGCCTGGCCCGGCGCTTTGTCAGCCAGTATCTGGAATTGACCGGTGACTATCAGGGGCTAGAGCTGCTTAACTTCTACAAAGCCTACCGTGCGCTGGTACGCGCCAAAGTCAGCCTGTTCAGCATGCCCGCCGAAGCCAGTGGTGTTCAACGCGCTGCCACCCTGCGCCAATACCGCAATTACGCGAACCTTGCAGAAAGCTACAGCACCATTCCATCGCGCTTTCTGGCAATCACTCACGGTGTATCAGCCGTGGGTAAAAGCTCGGTTGCCATGCGTTTGGTCGAAGCACTGGGCGCCATCCGCCTGCGCTCCGATGTCATCCGTAAACAATTGTTCGGTGCACAGCAGCGTGAAAATGCTGTAGGTGAAGGTATCTACAGCACCGATGCCAGCGACAGCACCTACAAAAAGTTGCATGAGCTGGCCGCGACCGTGCTGCGTGCAGGCTTCCCGGTAATCATTGATGCCACGTACCTGAAACGCGAACAACGTGACGCCGCTGCCAGTGTGGCCGAGTCCACCGGTGTGCCGTGCCTGATCATCGATTGCGATGCACCGGACGCCGTAATCGAAGGCTGGCTGGCTCATCGTCAGGCCCAAGGCACTGACCCGTCTGATGCCACCCTTGATGTGGTGCGCGCTCAACGTGCCCGTCGCGAGCCTCTGGGCGCCGACGAAGTGCTGCGCAGCAAGCATATTGAAACCAATAACAGTAAAAGTCTGGACACCTTGATCGCAGACATTCGTCAGCGACTGCCAGGGCTGTAACGCACCCGAGTGACCGTGAGGCGGCAAGGGTTCGCGGTCACTCAATAGTGGCACTATAATGGCATCATAAATCCAACAGGAGACGCCTCATGAGCCGCCCACAATTGCTTGATTCGGCGCTGTACGCGCTGCTGCACAAGGACGATATCGCCGGTTTCAATCAAGAACGCCCGCAAGGGCCCATTGATATGCGCGGCGGGGATTTTCGAGGGCTGGATTTGCGTCAGTTGAATGCGCAGGACGTGGACTTCACCGATGGTTACTTTCGCTCTGCGGACCTTCGGGGGCTCGACCTGCGCACAGCGTGCATTGAAGGTGCCAGCCTGGCCCATGCTCAGATCTCAGGGGCTTACTTCCCTGTTGAATTGACGGCGGATGAGATTTTGATGTCGGTCAACTTCGGCACTCGACTGCGTTACCGCACAAAGTAGCAAAATGCGACATCCGGGCACGCGCACCTGCGTCGGCGCAAACCCGGCTTGTCGATCCTGTCCAGCAGCTCTATTCCCATCGTTTCAATCCCCTCTGCGACCCTCTCCAACCTATAGATTTCGCCCTTAAATAGCCCTGCTTGTTCCAAAACCGACTAAAGAACGGCGGTTTTCCTACAGAGCGCTACACTCCTGAAAGACAGACTTGGTCCAGCAAACACTGCGCTTGCGCCGTCGCAAGGAGGCTTGATGAACGATGAACTCCAGCATTTGAGAAATCTTGGAAAGACGTCGGCGCAATGGCTGCACGCTGTGGGTATTCATAACCTTTCGGACTTGAAACGGCTTGGCGCAGCTGATGCTTATCGTGCGGTGAAAGCCCGAGGGTTCAGAGCGTCCAAAGTCTTGCTCTATGCAATTGAGGGTGCCTTGCTGGATGTCCACTGGAACGATGTTCCCGCAGAGCGTAAAGAAGCACTCAACAAACAAGTTGAGAGCGCGTTGACGGCACGAAAAGTTTGAAACTTTGCCCTGCTCTTAAAAAAGCGACAAACTGCTGTTGACTCGATAATGAGAATTGTTATTATTACACCATCTGGTCGCGAGGCCAGACGATCTTCTGAAAGGCCCTTGGTTCGGACTCTCAGAAAATCTCCTCATCAGGCTAATCACGGTTATTTGACCCGGCTTTTGCCGGGTCTTTTTTTTGCCTGCACAAAAGCGTCGGGCCTTTCAAAAGTCAGGAATTCAACGCGCAATGATCAGCGGATGCCCCAGCTCAGGGTGCTGGTGTACCAATACCTCAAGCCCGAATACCGCCTGGAGCAACGCAGGCTGCAACACTGCCTGCGGACAATCCAGCGCACGCGGCCGACCGTTTTCCAGCAGTAACAATCGGTCGCAATAGCGCGCGGCCAGATTAAGGTCATGCAGAATGATCAAGACCGCGGCGCCCCTGTCTGCGAACGCCCGGATAGCCTTTAACGTGGTGTGCTGATGCAACGGGTCCAGCATGGAGGTCGGCTCATCCAGCAACAGTGTTTGCCCACCCTGCCCCGGCCATAATTGCGCCAGCACGCGGGCAAGGTGGACACGCTGACGCTCACCGCCCGATAACGCGAGGTAACTGCGACCTGCCAGGTGTTCAACATCCGCTGCGTGCAATGCCTCCTGAACAATTTCGGCATCGCGGGTTCGGCCTGTCTGATGAGGCAAGCGCCCCATGCCGACGACGTCCTCGACGCGGAACGCAAAATCAAGCGTTGACGTTTGTGGCAATACGGCCAGCCGTTGAGCGCGCTCCACGCCCTTCCATTGACTCAGCGGGCGCTGATCGAGCCAGACGTCGCCTTCGGTAGGCGCCAACTCTGCACACAAACCCGCCAATAAGGTGCTCTTACCTGCACCATTAGGCCCCAGCACACCGAGAACCTCGCCAGGGCGGACCTCAAGCGTAATACCCGACAACACGACTTTTTGCCCACGACGGATCTGCAGATTTTCCGCTCGCAACATCAGTGGCGGCCTCGCAGCAGTAAATACAGGAAGAACGGAGCCCCCAGAAAGGCCGTCACAATACCGATGGGCAGCTCAGCGGGGGCAAGTGCCAAACGCGCAATCAGATCAGCAAACAGCAGTAAACTTGCCCCTGCCAAGACTGACGCGGGCAGTAAAACGCGATGATCTGGCCCCGCCAACAGCCGTACCAGATGCGGCACCACCAACCCTATAAAGCCAATCATCCCCGCCGCCGCTACAGCCGCACCGACGCCCAAAGCAGTACAAAACACCAGTTCACGCTTCAGACCCTCAACATTAACTCCCAAGTGATTGGCTTCCGATTCGCCCAGCAACAACGCATTCAACGCCGTTGCACGGCGTGGCAGCCACAGCGCAACACCGACAGTGACCAGCAGCAGTGGCCACAACCGTGCATAGCTGGCGCCATTTAAACTGCCCAGATTCCAGAACGTCAGCGTACGAAGCGTCGCGTCATCCGCCAGATAAGTAAAAAGCCCTACTGCGGAACCCGATAACGCCGTCAGTGCGATCCCCGCCAGCAACATCACGGCCACTTGGGTTTGGCCATTTTTCCGTCCTAGCCGGTAAACCAGCGCAGTCACTCCCAAGCCCCCCAAAAACGCACAGAGCGACAACAAGTACGGCCCGATAAAGTCCGGCAAACCACCCAACGCAGCGCCGCCCACGATGGCAATTGCCGCGCCCAAGGCTGCACCGCTGGAGACACCGACCAGCCCGGGATCGGCCAACGGGTTGCGGAACAAGCCCTGCATTGCAACACCCGACAGCGCCAGCACACCACCCACTGCCAACCCCAGCAAGGTCCGCGGCAAACGGATCTGCCCCAGAATCAATTCCGCCTGTTCCAGTCCTTCGCCCTGCACAGGCAGCCCCATCAACCGCAAGGCAGCGCGCAATGTATCGAACAGAGGCAAACTCACCGGCCCAAGCGCCAGCGACAACCATGTTGCCAGCAGGCACAAGAGGCCCAGGCTCATAAACAAAGCACGGGGTTTTACCAGCGTTTTCATTGAGTGCCCGCAGCCTCGGGGTAGAACTCAGCCGTGAGCTGCTTGAGACGCTCCGGCAACCGTGGTCCCAGCCCGCCAACCAGCAGGGTCGGGTCCACTTCATAGACCTGACCTGCTTTGACTGCACGAATCGATGCCAGCACCGGGTTTTCTTTCAACAGTGCGGCGCGGGCGGCCTCACCGCTCAGGCTGCGATCAGCAAATACCAGAACCTGCGGGTTCAAGCCCGCCAATGCCTCAACCGAAAACGGTTTGTAGCCCGAATGTGTGGCAAGATTTCGTCCGCCGGCCTGCTGGATCAGCCAGTCCGCAGCCGTTTCTTTACCCGCAATCATCGGCTTGCCACCCGCATGCCCCAGTAACAAAAGAACGCCCGGCACCTTGTGCGTTGCTTGTATTTGCTTGACCTGAACACGCTGGCGATCCATTTGCTGCTTAAAACGGTCAAAAACGCCCTTGGCGTTCACGTCATCCCCAAGTAACTGCCCTAAATGCAAAAGCGTCGCCTGCAGCGTCGCCAGATCAGCCTGTGCCGAGAACAGTTCAACCGGCACTCCAGCCCCCTGAATCTGCTTTAAGACCTCCGCTGGCCCCATCTCTTGCGTACCAATCAACACATCAGGCTTGAGGCTCAAGATGCCCTCGGCCGAGAGTTGACGCTGATAGCCGATACTGGGCAGGGATTTAAGTGATTCAGGATGTTGGCTAGTGGTATCGACCCCAACCAATTTAGACTCCGCCCCCAGCGCACTGACCCATTCAGAGAGCGCCCCTCCGGCACTGACCCAACGTTGTGGCAATTCGGCAGCCGAGCTGACGTGACTGACCAAAAGGCCCGCAAAGAGCGTAATCAGGCGGAGTCTCAAGCGCATACAGAGGCGTTCCTTAGTAAGTGGGTCGGCGGGAACCGTAACATCCAGCACCGTGTACACAGCGCATCGCGGAGCAGCCAGCTATTTGATAATTGTTTGCATTTGCACGTCAACCTATTAACACCCTGCCACCTGCGTCATCAACGCGAGTATCAGCAGCCATTAAGGAATGCCATGAAGTGGTTATGCCCATCTGAGGACCTGAAGGAAGGCAACAGTCGCGGCTTTCAAATAGACGAATCAGACCTGCTTGTCGTGCGACGTGAGGGCCGGGTCTATGCCTACAAGAACCGCTGCCCGCACCGGGGTGTCCGGCTGGAATGGCAGCCCGACCGGTTTCTCGACGACAGCGCCAGCCTGATTAAATGCGCCACCCACGCGGCCCTATTTTTGATCGAGTCCGGCGAGTGCGTTGCCGGGCCTTGCGCCGGGCAATTCCTGACTCGCCTTGACTGCCATGAAGACAGCCAAGGCATCTGGCTACGCATTGGAACGTCAGAGGATGACCTCTAAACGGCGGTCCACTACCACAGCAGTCGATGCCAGGTGTACGCCATACGCCAACACCTGTACGCCCGCAGCGACCGCTTCTTTTAAAGCTGCGGCATAGCCGGGATCAATCTCCGCGGCCGGCCTTACGGCATCAATACCGGTGAGATTGACGCAATACAGCTGCACCGCACGTACGCCGTCGCGGGCCAAACTCGCAAGTTCTCGTAAGTGTTTGGCGCCGCGTTGCGTCACCGCATCGGGAAAGGCAGCAATGGGCGAGTCGTCAAACCCCAGCGTCACACTTTTGACTTCAATAAAGGCAAACCCGTCGGGGTACTCCAGTCGAAAATCAATCCGGCTGTTTTCCTGACCATAAGCCACCTCACGTTTGAGCGCCGTGAAGCCATTGAGCTCAGTGATAACCCCTGCCAGCAAGGCTTCTTCGATCAGACGATTGGCGCGGCCAGTGTTGACGCAAGCCAGCCGACCTTGCGGGGTTTCACTGATCTCCCACGTCCCCGGCAACTTGCGCTTGGGGTCATTGGAACGACTGAACCAAACCTGTCCGCCTTCGACCATGCAATTGAGCATGGACCCGGTGTTCGGGCAGTGAATGGTCATCAGCTCGCCACTGACTGTTTCGATGTCGGCCAAAAACCGTTTATAGCGTTTGATCAAACGCCCTTCTTCCAGTGCGGGTGAAAACTGCATCAGCGATTCCAGCTCTGCAGACCACGGGCAATGCGTCCTACCGCTTCCTGCAAACGCGGCAGGTTTTGCGTGTAGGCAAAGCGCACGTGATGCCCGGCTTGAAAGCGGCCGAAATCAAGACCCGGCGTGAAGGCAACATGCTCGGTTTCAAGGAAGTGCTGGCAAAAGGCGAAGGCATCGCCGCCAAACGCGCTGATGTCGGCATACAGATAAAACGCCCCTTCTGGCTCGACCGCGATCCCGAATCCCAGCTCGCGTAAAGCAGGCAGCAAGAAGTCGCGACGGCGGCCGAACTCGGCGCGGCGCGTTTCGAGAATGGTCAGTGTTTCGGGCTCGAAGCACGCCAGCGCGGCATATTGCGCCATGCTCGGGGCGCTGATGTAGAGGTTTTGCGCCAGCTTTTCGAGATCCGCGACAGCTTCCTGCGGCGCCACCAGCCAACCCAGACGCCAGCCGGTCATGCCGAAGTATTTGGAAAAACTGTTGAGTACAAACGCGCTGTCATCCACTTCCAGCACGCTTGGCGCATCGCAGCCATACGTCAGGCCGTGATAAATCTCATCCACCACCAGATGCCCGTTACGTGCCTTGATGGCGGCCGACAGTGAGGCCAGTTCGTCACGGCTCAACAGGGTGCCTGTCGGGTTGGCAGGCGAAGCCACCAGTGCACCGACACTGTCCTGATCCCAATAGCGATCCACCAGGTCAGCGGTCAGTTGGTAGCGCACATCTGGCCCCACCGGAACCAACTGTGCAGCGCCTTCCACCAGTCGCAGGAAGTGTCTGTTACAGGGGTAGCCCGGATCGGCAAGTAGCCAGTGTTTCCCCGGATCGACCAGTAGGCTTGTGGCTAAAAGCAGTGCACCGGAACCGCCGGGAGTAATCAGAATGCGAGAAGGATCAATGCTCAGCCCGTAGCGTTGTCGATAAAAGCCTGAAATGGCTTCTCGCAGCTCGGGCAGCCCGCGGGCAGCGGTATAGCGGGTTTTGCCGGCGGCCAGCGCCGCCTGCCCGGCCGCGATAATAGGCTCGGCAGTGGTGAAGTCAGGCTCACCGATCTCCAGATGAATCACATCGTGGCCCGCAGCTTGCAATTCGTTGGCACGCGCCAACAACGCCATGACGTGGAACGGTTCGATTGCGCGACTGCGCGCACTGTAAGACTGAGCCATGAGCCTGCCTTCCTGGGTGAGCAAAAGGCCGATTCTACCGAAGCCCATGCAGGAGAGAGAGTTAATTAAGGTCTGAGCACTCATGCCGGTAGAACCAAACGGCGCAAGCCCCGGTCATAGCTCGACTAAAATTAATATTCAGCCATTAATCTCAAGCACTACAGGCTTTGTACACAACCACCGGCCACAGGCCAGACAACAGGGAGTAGCGCGGCCCGATTTGATCTGGTAAGTTCGGCCGCTTGCAGCCGCAGGGCCGGCAGGTGTCGGTGATGTTGCAATCCTGCGCAATGGATTAGAAGAATGAGAGGCGGTCCATTTCATGCCCACAGAAGCAAAGCAACAGAATACTCAAACGCTTAGCGGCTTCGAGCCCTACGTTGAAAAGAAGGGTGAAGAGTACATGGGCGAGCCCATGCGCAAACACTTCACCAAGATTCTGCAAAAGTGGAAACAGGACTTGATGCAGGAAGTTGACCGCACCGTTGATCACATGAAAGACGAAGCGGCAAACTTTCCTGACCCGGCCGACCGCGCTAGCCAGGAAGAAGAATTCAGCCTGGAACTGCGTGCCCGCGACCGCGAGCGCAAGCTGATCAAGAAAATCGACAAGACGCTGCAATTGATCGAAGACGAAGAATACGGCTGGTGCGAGTCCTGCGGTGTCGAGATCGGTATTCGCCGTCTTGAGGCCCGCCCAACCGCCGACATGTGCGTAGACTGCAAAACCTTGGCTGAAATCAAGGAAAAACAAGTCGGCAAGTAATCACCGGCTTGACCAGATGGGGCGTGCTAACGCCCCATTTTCGTTTCTGAAATCAGGTCACGCGGCCTGTCGCCACTCAAGCTGCGACAAGGTCCGGACGGCCTGACAACACGAGCATGGCTGCTCACCCACGCAGCTTGCGCCCGCGGTCACAGGATCCATGCCATGACGGCTGTTTCAACCCCCTCGTACATCGGACGCTTCGCCCCTACTCCCAGCGGCCATTTGCACTTCGGCTCTCTGGTGGCGGCCCTTGCTTCTTATCTGGACGCCCGCTCGGTCGGTGGCCGCTGGCTGTTGCGCATGGAAGATCTTGATCCCCCGCGCGAGATGCCCGGCGCGCAGGCCGCGATTGTGGATGCGCTGGAGCGCTATGGCTTTGAGTGGGACGGGGAGTGGATCCGCCAGAGTGATCGACATGACGCCTACGCGCAGGTTGTGGATCGTTTGTTCAGTCAAGGCCTGGCCTATGCCTGTACCTGCTCGCGCAAACAGCTTGAAGGCTATAACGGGGTCTATCCCGGGTTTTGCCGCAACGCCGGTCACGCCATGGAAAACGCCGCCATACGCGTGCGGGTGCCCGAGCTGGAATACACCTTCACTGACCGTGTTCAGGGCGAGTACCGGCAGCACCTGGGCCGCGACGTAGGGGATTTCATCATCCGGCGCCGGGACGGGCTCTACGCCTATCAGTTGGCTGTGGTTCTCGATGATGCCGCCCAGGGTGTAACTGATATCGTGCGCGGCGCCGATTTGCTGGACTCCACGCCGCGCCAGCTTTACTTGCAAGAGTTACTGGGCCTGTCGCAACTGCGCTACTTACATGTGCCTCTGATCGTGCAGCCCGATGGCCATAAACTCGGCAAATCCTATCGTTCGCCACCGCTGACGCCCGAACAAGCCACGCCTTTGCTACTACGCGCCCTGCGCACGCTGGGCCAACCGACTGACGACAGCCTTGAACACGCGAGTCCGCGCGAGGTTCTAGACTGGGGAATAGCGCACTGGGACGCCGGGCTGATACCGCGCGTGCACACGCTGCAAGAAGCGCATTTACGCTGACAGCCCTTGCAGGTTGCCAGCCATCCGTTACCATCGCCGCACGTTTTTTGGGGCATGCGGCCCATAAAGTGAGGGCGGGATGTACATCTATCGATTGGTCCTGTTGCTGGTTGTCGGGATCTACCTGTTTTCCCCCGCCATCATGGATTGGTGGATCAACGCGACGGGCGCCTGGTACCGGCCTTATCTGCTCTGGCTGATTCTGATCGTGGTGACCTTTATTCTTCAGAGCCAAAAAGATGCCGATGAGCTTTAGCCTGACCCAGATGGTGCTCGTCAGCGCCGCTTACCTGTTGGTGCTGTTTGGTGTGGCGTGGATCAGCGAACGGGGCATGATCCCGCGTGCGATCATCCGTCACCCGCTGACCTACACCCTGTCACTGGGCGTTTACGCCAGCGCATGGGCCTTTTACGGCACCGTTGGCCTGGCCTACGAATACGGCTACGGTTTTCTCTCCAGTTACCTCGGGGTTTCGGGAGCCTTTCTACTGGCCCCGGTGCTGCTTTACCCGATCCTGAAGATCACTCGCACCTACCAGCTTTCTTCCCTTGCCGACTTGTTTGCGTTTCGCTTCCGCAGCACGTGGGCGGGCGCCTTGACCACGATCTTCATGCTGATCGGCGTGTTACCGCTGCTGGCCTTGCAGATCCAGGCCGTGGCGGACTCCATCAGCATTCTCACCCGCGAGCCCGTGCAACACCGTGTGGCCCTCAGCTTCTGCGCCATGATCACGCTGTTCACCATTTTCTTTGGCTCACGGCATATTGCGACCCGCGAGAAACATGAAGGACTGGTGTTCGCCATTGCCTTCGAATCCGTGATCAAGCTGGCCGCTATTGGTGGCGTGGGCCTTTACGCGCTGTACGGCGTCTTCGACGGGCCGCAACAGCTCGAAGTGTGGTTGCAACAAAATCAGACGGCGCTTGCCTCGTTGCACACACCGCTTCAAGAAGGGCCGTGGCGCACATTATTACTGGTGTTTTTTGCCTCAGCCATCGTGATGCCGCACATGTATCACATGACCTTCACTGAAAACCTCAACCCGCGGGCTCTGGTCAGCGCCAGTTGGGGCCTGCCGCTGTTCTTGCTGCTGATGAGCCTCGCTGTGCCGCTGATTCTGTGGGCCGGGCTTAAACTTGGCGCCACCACCAACCCGGAATACTTCACGCTCGGAATCGGGATCGCGGCCAACAGTAAGTCCCTGGCCTTGCTGGCGTATATCGGTGGGCTGTCGGCGTCTAGCGGGCTCATCATCGTGACCACGCTGGCACTGTCAGGCATGGCCTTGAACCATCTGGTATTGCCGCTTTATCAGCCACCGGCCGAAGGCAATATTTACCGCTGGCTGAAGTGGACCCGCCGCGCACTGATCGTTGCCATCATCATGGCCGGCTATGGCTTTTACCTGCTGCTGGGCGCCGAGCAGGATCTGGCTAACCTGGGCATCGTGGCGTTCGTGGCCACGCTGCAATTTCTGCCGGGCGTGCTCTCCGTGCTGTACTGGCCTACCGCCAATCGCCGAGGCTTCATTGCCGGTTTGCTGGCCGGGATCGTGGTGTGGATGATCAGCATGCTGTTTCCACTGATCGGCAACTTCCAGGGTTTCTACATCCCGTGGCTGGACATGATTTACGTGCTGGATGACACCAGTTGGCACATGGCAGCCATCGCGTCGCTGGCGGCCAACGTCCTGATGTTCACCCTGATTTCCCTGTTCACCAATGCCAGCACTGAAGAAGCCAGCGCTGCGGAAGCCTGCGCGGTGGACAATGTGCGTCGCCCGCAACGACGTGAACTGCACGCCGCCTCACCGCAAGAGTTCGCCACGCAACTGGCCAAACCCTTGGGGGCCAAGGCCGCGCAAAAGGAAGTCGAGCAAGCCTTGCGCGACCTCTACCTGCCCTTCGATGAACGCCGACCATACGCCCTGCGCCGCCTGCGCGATCGCATCGAAGCCAACCTCTCGGGCCTGATGGGCCCCAGTGTCGCCCAAGACATGGTTGAAACCTTTTTGCCCTACAAGTCTGGTGGCGAAAACTACGTCACCGAAGACATCCACTTCATCGAAAGCCGGCTTGAGGACTACCACTCCCGCCTGACGGGGCTGGCAGCCGAACTTGATGCCCTGCGACGCTACCACCGCCAGACCCTGCAGGAACTTCCCATGGGCGTGTGCTCACTGGCCAAGGATCAAGAGATCCTGATGTGGAACAAAGCCATGGAAGAATTGACAGGCATCCCGGCGCAACGGGTCGTGGGCTCACGCCTCAACACCCTGGGTGATCCGTGGCGCCAGCTGTTGCAAGGGTTTATCGAGCTGCCGGATGAACATTTGCACAAACAGCATCTGGCCCTGGACGGTCAGACGCGCTGGTTGAACCTGCACAAGGCCGCCATTGATGAGCCCTTGGCGCCCGGCAACAGTGGCCTCGTGCTGCTGGTGGAAGACCTGACCGAAACCCAGATGCTCGAAGACAAACTGGTCCACTCCGAGCGACTGGCCAGCATCGGTCGTCTTGCCGCTGGCGTGGCTCATGAGATCGGCAACCCGGTGACCGGCATTGCGTGTCTGGCGCAAAACCTGCGCGAAGAACGCGAAGACGACAGCGAGCTGACGGAAATCAGCAGCCAAATTCTCGAACAGACCAAACGCATCTCGCGCATCGTGCAGTCCTTGATGAGTTTTGCCCACGCGGGCAGCCATCAACACAATGACGAACCTGTCTGTCTGGCCGAAGTCGCACAGGATGCCATCGGTCTGTTGGCCCTCAACCGTCGCAACTTTGAAGTGCAGTTTTATAACCTGTGCGACCCCGATCATTGGGTCGACGGTGATCCGCAGCGGCTGGCGCAAGTACTGATCAATTTGCTGTCCAACGCCCGTGACGCCTGCCCGGCCGGGAGTGCAGTACGGGTCAAGACGGAAGCCAGCGAGCACACCGTCGACTTGATCGTCGAGGACGAAGGCTCAGGTATTCCGAAGAACATCATGGACCGCCTGTTCGAACCTTTCTTCACCACCAAGGACCCCGGCGAAGGCACCGGTCTGGGCCTTGCACTGGTCTATTCCATCGTTGAAGAGCATTATGGACAAATCACCATCGACAGCCCGGCTGACATTCAAAGCCAGCGCGGAACCCGTATCCGGGTGACACTACCACGCCATGTCGAAGCGACGTCCGCTGTGAACTGAGACCGTCGAGAGAACCGAATCAATGCCGCATATTTTGATCGTCGAAGACGAAACCATCATCCGCTCCGCGTTGCGCCGCTTGCTGGAGCGTAATCAGTACCAGGTCAGCGAAGCGGGCTCGGTGCAGGAAGCGCAAGAGCGTTTCAGCATTCCCTCGTTCGACCTGATTGTCAGCGACCTGCGCCTGCCAGGTGCTCCGGGCACCGAGCTGATCAAGCTCGGAGAAGGCAAACCGGTGCTGATCATGACCAGTTACGCCAGCCTGCGCTCGGCCGTCGACTCGATGAAAATGGGCGCGGTCGATTACATCGCCAAACCCTTCGATCACGACGAAATGCTGCAAGCCGTCGCGCGCATTTTGCGTGATCGTCAGAACGCCGAAAGCCAATCTGCCGAACGCCCGGCCAAAGCTGCCGCTGCCGACAAAAATGCTGTGGATAACAGCAACGGCGAAATCGGCATCATTGGCTCCTGCCCGCCCATGCAAGATCTGTACAGCAAGATCCGCAAAGTGGCGCCCACGGACTCCAACGTACTGATTCAAGGTGAATCGGGTACGGGTAAAGAACTGGTCGCCCGTGCCCTGCATAATTTGTCCAAACGCGCCAAGGCACCGATGATCTCGGTTAACTGTGCGGCGATTCCTGAATCTCTCATCGAGTCGGAACTGTTCGGCCACGAAAAAGGTGCCTTCACTGGCGCCAGCGCGGGCCGGGCCGGTTTGGTCGAGGCCGCGGATGGCGGCACCCTGTTCCTCGACGAAATCGGTGAGCTCCCCCTCGAAGCTCAGGCGCGTTTGCTGCGCGTGCTTCAGGAAGGCGAAATCCGCCGCGTTGGCTCAGTGCAATCGCAAAAGGTCGATGTGCGCCTGATTGCCGCGACTCACCGCGACCTTAAAAGCCTCGCCAAGATCGGCCAGTTCCGCGAAGACTTGTACTACCGCCTGCACGTGATTGCACTTAAGTTGCCCGCGCTGCGAGAGCGCGGCGCAGACGTCAACGAAATTGCCCACGCGTTCCTGGCCCGCCAAAGCGCTCGCGCGGGCCGCACAGACCTGAGATTTGGGCCGGATGCTGAACAAGCCATTCGACATTATTCCTGGCCAGGTAACGTGCGTGAACTGGAAAACGCCGTAGAGCGTGCGGTGATTCTGTGTGAGAGCCCGGAGATTTCCGCCGACTTGCTGGGCATCGATATCGAACTGGGTGATCTACAAGACGACGATTTTATGGGGCTTGCCCCACAACAGGGCATCAGCAGCGGTAACACCAGCCTGGATCCGACAGAAGATTTGTCGCTGGAAGACTATTTCCAGCACTTCGTGCTTGAGCACCAGGACCACATGACTGAAACCGAGCTGGCTCGCAAACTGGGTGTCAGCCGCAAGTGCCTATGGGAACGCCGCCAGCGCCTGGGTATCCCTCGCAGAAAAACAGGGGTTGCGAGTGAGGGGTAACGCTTCAGGTAACACTGAAGCTTGTGAAAAAACTGTTACCTCTCGCTAAACACGTAACAAAAGCCGGGTCTTACGGTAACGAAGGCCCGGCTTTTTTTTGGCCTTAAACTCGTCAAACCTGTGAAATAGCCCGTTTTTATTGGGCCTGACAAAAGTTGGCACGACACCTGCTATATGTATTCGTACAAGAACAATAAGAATCACAGCAACACACAATAAAAATAAGACGTATCGGCTCACGCATAACAAAAACAACACGGCGGAGGCGCAGCTAACTGATTCTTTTGGAGAGGTGTTGTCATTGGGGCTTGCCCCACGACTAGGCAGAGAACAACAAAAACTGCACTTAAAGCAGAGCCTGAACTAGTTGGATCACTGATCACATCAACACAGCGACCAAAGCAATCCGTTTGCTCTTATCTCCCGATTGGGAGGGTTACACCGGCAAAACCGGGTAACCAGGGCGATTAACAAAAACAAGAAGCCCGCAACCAATAATAAAAATAGAGCACGCAACTAATTCTGGGGGAGCTTCGGCTCCCCTTGTGGTTCCTGCGATTCAATAAAATCCTTTAACCTCTCTAGCCCGGTATTCTTGCGCAGGTTCAGAGCGCCATGGGCAATCGACAGGTCAAGCGTCCTACACCATCCCCTGACTAAATGCTAGAATCCCCGCCCATCATGCGGTCATTCTTCGTTTTGGCCGAACATTCCTTCAAACAGTGCATCCCATGCTGAAGAAGCTGTTCCAGTCATTCCGTTCTCCCAAGCGTCGTACGCAACAACTGCGCAGCACCCCTGAAGTGCTCAACAGCAGCCAACATTCGCTGCAACGTGCCCAGTTCAGCCGTTACGCGGTCAACATTGTCGAGCGTCTGCAAAACGCCGGTTACCAGGCTTATCTGGTTGGCGGTTGCGTTCGTGACATGTTGCTCAACATCACCCCAAAAGACTTTGACGTCGCCACCAGCGCCACGCCTGAACAAGTGCGTGCGGAATTCCGTAATGCGCGCATCATCGGCCGACGCTTCAAGTTGGTACACATCCACTTTGGTCGCGAGATCATTGAGGTCGCCACTTTCCGCGCTAATCACCCGCAAAATGACGAAGAGGAAGACAGCAACCAGTCCTCGCGTAACGAAAGCGGGCGCATTTTGCGCGACAACGTCTATGGCACGCTGGAAGAAGACGCCCAGCGTCGCGACTTCACGATCAATGCCCTGTATTACGATCCGGTCAGCGAGCGCATTCTCGACTACGCCAATGGTGTACACGACATCCGCAATCGCTTGCTGCGCCTGATCGGCGATCCGCAACAGCGCTATCAGGAAGACCCCGTCCGCATGCTGCGGGCCGTGCGTTTTGCCGCCAAGCTCGACTTCGGCATCGAGAAGCACACAGCGGCGCCGATCCGCGAACTGGCGCCAATGCTGCGTGAAATCCCGTCTGCGCGGCTGTTCGAAGAAGTGCTCAAGCTGTTCCTCTCGGGGAATGCTTCTGACACATTCGAAATGCTGGTTGACCTTGAGTTGTTCGATCCGCTGTTCCCGGCCAGCGCCGAAGCACTGGAACACAACCCAACGTACACCCATACCCTGATCAGCGAAGCCTTGCGCAACACAGACCTGCGGATCAAACAGGGGAAACCGGTGACCCCGGCGTTCCTGTTTGCTGCACTGCTGTGGCCGGCACTGCCCGCGCGGATTCTGCGCCTGCAAGACCAAGGTATGCCGCCTATCCCTGCCATGCAGGAAGCCGCGCACGAACTGATCAGCGAACAGTGCCAACGCATTGCCATTCCGAAACGCTTCACCCTGCCCATTCGCGAGATTTGGGACATGCAGGAGCGCTTGCCGCGTCGTAGCGGTAAACGCGCCGACATGCTGCTCGACAACCCGCGCTTCCGTGCCGGTTACGACTTTTTGCTGTTGCGTGAAAGCGCAGGCGAACAGACGAACGGCCTGGGCGAGTGGTGGACGGAATATCAAGACGCCAACGACAGTGGCCGCCGCGACATGATCCGCGACTTGAGCAACGCCAAGGAGGACGGCGCTGGCCCCGCGCCCCGCAAACGCCGTCGTACAGGCGCCAACAAACGTAAACGCAGCGCAGCTGCTGACGAGTAAGTGATGGACCGCGTCTACATTGGAATGGGCAGCAATCTGGCTGACCCGGCTGAACAACTGCGCAGCGCTGTCGAAGCGCTCGCGCACCTGCCCGACTCCCGCTGGGTCGGGGTGTCAGCCTTCTACCAAAGCGATTCGTTACTGCCGGGCCAACCGCGCTACACAAACGCTGTAGCCGCCATTGAGACTGCGCTGGCGCCGCTTGAGCTGCTCGATACGCTGCAAGCCATCGAAAACGATCAGGGCCGCGAGCGCCTTGAACGTTGGGGCCCGCGTACGCTCGACCTCGACATCCTGTTGTTTGGCGAGCGTCTGATCGACGAGCCCCGCCTCAAGGTCCCGCATTACCACATGCAGGCCCGCCCTTTCGTACTGTATCCGCTCGCCGAGCTGGCCCCCGCATCGTTGGTGCTTGCCGATGGCCGCAGCCTGAAGCAGCTCTTGAACGACTGCCCGTATGTCGGTCTTGAGCGCCTGGTGCCCCCTGCTGAATCGAATCAATAACTGCGGTAACACACCCGCGGTAACACCTCTAATTGACTTCCCGTGTCCTCGTCACGACTATAGGCATCCCGCTGCCGCCTACCCGGCGGCGCCCTGTGAAAAGCCGGCATTCAAAGCACCGCTATAAAGGTGCGCCTGCTTATAACGATGAATCACGCGCGTTGCTCGCAGTGGTTATCGCACTGCCTGACGAGGATCCTTTTCATGCCAGCTATCACCCTGACCACCCTGCAAAGCCTTAAGCAAAAAGGTGAAAAAATCACCATGCTGACGTGCTATGACGCCACCTTCGCGCACGCCTGTAATCAGGCTGGCGTTGAGGTGTTACTGGTGGGCGACTCCCTGGGCATGGTCTTGCAAGGGCATGACAGCACACTGCCAGTTACCAATGATGAGATGGCGTACCACGTGGCCTGTGTCAAACGTGGCAACCAGGACGCCCTGATTCTCGCTGACATGCCGTTCATGGCGAACGCGACCCTTGAACAAAGCTTGAACAACAGCGCCCAACTGATGAAAGCGGGTGCGCACATGGTTAAGGTCGAAGGCGCTGTCTGGTTGGCCGAATCCATTCGCCTGATGACCGAGCGCGGTATTCCGGTGTGCGCGCACATGGGCCTGACGCCGCAAACAGTCAACGTATTGGGCGGTTACAAGGTTCAGGGCCGCAATGAAAACCAGGCGCGCCAGATGCGCGCTGATGCGATCGCCCTTGAGCAAGCGGGCGCCGCCATGCTGCTGCTTGAGTGCGTGCCAAGTGAACTGGCGAAAGAAATCACCCACGCCGTGAAGATCCCGGTTATCGGGATTGGCGCTGGCAGCGACACAGACGGTCAAGTGCTGGTACTGCATGACATGCTCGGCCTGTCCCTCACCGGACGCGTGCCCAAATTCGTGAAGAACTTCATGACAGGGCAACCGGACATCCAATCGGCACTCAGCACTTACGTCACTGAAGTCAAAGCCGTCAGCTTTCCTGGCCCTGAACACGGATTCTCCGCATGAACACTGTTAAAACCGTCCGCGAGCTGCGTGCAGCCGTCGCCCGCGCACGCAGCGAAGGCAAGCAAGTCGGCCTGGTACCGACCATGGGCAACCTGCACAGCGGCCACGCGGCACTGGTGACCAAGGCAGCGCAACAAGTCGATTTCGTGGTCGCGAGTATCTTCGTCAACCCGTTGCAATTCGGTGCCAACGAAGACCTGGACACCTACCCGCGCACGCTCGCTGCCGATCAGGAAAAACTCCTGCAAGCGGGTTGCAACCTGCTATTTGCACCGACTGTTGAAGAAATGTACCCCAACGGCATGACGGGCCTGACCCGCGTAACCGCTGCCGCCCTGAGCAACGAACTGTGCGGCAGCCGTCGTCCGGGGCACTTCGACGGCGTGACCACTGTGGTCAGCAAGCTGTTCAACATGGTTCAGCCCGACCTGGCGATCTTTGGCCAGAAGGACTATCAACAGCTGGCGGTCATCCGGGCGATGGTTCATGACCTGAACATGCCCATTCAAATCATCGGTGAGCCCACGGTGCGCGCCGAAGACGGCCTGGCGCTGTCGTCGCGCAATGGCTACCTGAGTGAGGAACAACGCGCTCTGGCCCCGGCCCTGTATCGCCATCTGTGCGAAATGGCCAATACCATTCAGAACGGCGAACGCAACTATCCAGCCTTGTCGAGCCTGCATGCGGCTCAGCTGGAAGCACTCGGGTTGCGCGTGGACTACCTTGAGGTGCGTCACGCCCTGACGTTGCTGCCAGCGCACGCCAGTGATCGTGACCTGGTGATTCTGGTCGCTGCCTTCCTGGGCACCACCCGCCTGATCGACAACGTGCATTTGAACCTTAATACCGCACTGTAAGCCGCAGGCGCTCCCTGCGTTGCAAGCGCTACAAAACACTGAAACGTTTCACCTGGCGTCACGTAGCGGTGACAAAAGTTACCGTTACGTGTCAGACAAAGCCGAGACAGATGCAGGCACTAGGGTTAATGTGATCGCCCTGCTTGTGTCTGATGCGTTTAAGCAGGCGAACCGAGTTCCTCCCGTCATTAATGTGGAGGTTTCGGTGTATTCAGTGTCCAACAGGCAGTTCAAGCAAAAAAGGATATCCGCAGCGATGGCGTACTACCGCACTCCTCATGACGTTACCGCTCTGCCCGCTTGGCAAGCGTTGAAGCAACACCGCGCAGGCATGCAAAATTTCAGCATGCGCGACGCGTTTAACAGCAACCCCAAACGTTTTGAAGATTTCACCCTGAGCAGCTGCGGGCTGTTCCTGGACTACTCGAAAAACTTGATCACCAACGAAACCCGCTCGCTACTGGTCGATCTGGCCAACGAAGTCGACCTCAAGGGCGCAATCAAATCGTTGTTCTCTGGCGAGATTGTCAACGCCTCTGAAGGCCGGCCGGCTTTACACACGGCGCTGCGCCGCCCAGTGGCCGACAAGCTGATGGTGAATGGTGCGGACATCATGCCCGAGGTGCATAAAGTCCTGAACAAGATGACCGAACTGGTCGGGCGCATACATGAAGGCCTGTGGCGTGGTTATACCGAAAAGCCCATCACCGACATCGTGAATATCGGTATCGGCGGCTCCTTCCTGGGCCCCGAACTGGTGTCTGAAGCGCTGTTGTCCTACGCACAAAAAGGTGTTCGCTGCCATTACCTGGCGAATATCGACGGCAGTGAATTCCACGAGCTTTCGCACAAGATCCGCGCTGAAACCACCCTGTTCATTGTTTCGTCCAAATCTTTCAACACCCTCGAAACCCTGAAGAACGCCCAAGCCTCCCGCGCCTGGTATCTGGCACAAGGCGGCTCTGAGGCCGAACTGCATCGCCACTTCATCGCCGTGTCGAGCAACAACGAGGCGGCAGTCGCGTTCGGGATTCGCGAAGAAAATATTTTCCCGATGTGGGACTGGGTCGGCGGTCGTTATTCGCTGTGGTCGGCTATCGGCTTGCCTATCGCGCTGGCCATCGGTATGTCCAACTTCAAAGAATTGCTGTCCGGCGCCTACAGCATGGACCAGCACTTCCAGACCGCCCCGTTCGAGCAAAACATGCCTGTGCTGATGGCCGCGCTGGGCGTCTGGTACGGCAATTTCTGGGGTGCGCAGAGCCATGCAATCCTGCCGTACGACCACTACCTGCGTAACATCACCAAGCATTTGCAACAATTGGACATGGAATCCAATGGCAAGAGCGTGCGCCAGGACGGCACCCCCGTGTCCACGGACACCGGCCCCGTGATCTGGGGCGGCGTGGGCTGCAATGGTCAGCACGCGTATCACCAGTTATTGCATCAGGGCACACAACTGATTCCGGCCGACTTTATCGTGCCGATTGTCAGCTTCAACCCAGTAGCCGACCACCATCAGTGGCTATATGCCAACTGCCTGTCCCAAAGCCAGGCTCTGATGCTGGGTAAAACCCGTGAAGAGGCCGAGGCCGAACTGCGCGAAAAAGGCATGCCCGAAGACGAGGTGCAAAAGCTCGCACCGCACAAGGTGATCCCGGGCAACCGTCCGAGCAACACCTTGGTGGTCGAACGCATCAGCCCTCGCCGTCTCGGCGCGCTGGTGGCGCTGTACGAGCACAAAGTGTTCGTGCAAAGCGTGATCTGGGGCATCAACGCCTTCGATCAATGGGGCGTAGAGTTAGGCAAAGAGCTGGGCAAGGGCGTCTACTATCGCCTCACCGGCAGCTTGGAAGAGCCGGCCGATGATGCTTCGACCCAAGGCCTGATCAACTACTTCCGCGGTCGCCATCGCGGTTGATTGAGCGCCAGCCAGTCTCCCCGACTGGCTGGCACAACCGAGACAGCATGGAAATCATTCGTCGCCCCATCGAACGCCAAATCATGAGCCTGACCGGGCTTTCACTCGGCCAGCTCGACCTCGAAAACCCAAAAGGCGATCCCGGCCTGTTCGGTCCCGACTCCATCAGTTGGCAAGTGCACGGTGATTTCACCAGCATGCTGATTGGCGGTATCAGCGCGTTGATGCTGCAAGCTTTACACCCGCTGGCACTGGCCGGGGTGTGGGATCATTCCAATTTCAGACAAGACATGCTCGGGCGGCTGCGTCGCACCGGGCAGTTCATTTCCGGCACCACGTTTGGCTCGACCGCAGACGCCAACTGGCTGATCGACAAGGTGCGCACCATTCACCTGCAGGTCACCGGCACCGGCCTCGATGGCCGCCCTTATGTTGCCAGCGACCCCGAGTTGCTGACTTGGGTGCATGTCGCTGAGGTCAGCAATTTTCTGGCCGCACACTTACGCTATCGAAACCCCGATTTATCAGCCGCAGATCAAGACCGGTACTACGACGAAATTGCTGTTGTCGCTGAGCGACTGGGCGCGACTGATGTGCCGCGCTCGCGCCAGCAAATCGCTGATTACCTGCAACAGGTTCGTCCCCAGTTGTTATGTGACGAGCGCAGCCATGAAGTCATTCGCCTGCTGCTCAATGCGCCCTCCCCCAGCGTGCTGGCCAAACCGTTTGGCGCCCTGATGATGCAGGCCGGAATCGATTTGCTACCCGATTGGGCCAGCGATCATCTAGGGCTGTATCAACGTCCTCTGACCCGTACGTTGATTCGCGCCAGCGTCAATCGCACGGCCCCCCTTTTGCGCTGGGCTGTGCGCAATGGCTCAGTACAAAGGGCGCGGCGGCGAATGGGATTAATGAATTAACACCGTTCCCGCGGGCGAGCGCTAAGGGTTGCAGTATAACTTGACCCTTTGCTGCCCTCGGCAGCGACTACACGAGGGAAGGATATTTGTGACACCATGCGCGCCTGATTCCGAGCGACAAACGCCAATAATAAAGAGGATTCGCGCCATGCAAGACGTCGTCATCGTTGCTGCCACTCGCACTGCCGTCGGCAGCTTCCAAGGTTCACTGGCCCACGTCCCCGCAGTTGATCTGGGGGCGGCGGTGATTCGTCAACTGCTTGAGCAGACCGGCCTGGACGGGGCTCAGGTCGATGAAGTCATCATGGGTCAGGTGCTGACCGCAGGCGCCGGTCAGAATCCGGCCCGTCAGGCCGCGATCAAGGCCGGCCTGCCATTTGCAGTGCCTGCGATGACCCTGAACAAGGTCTGCGGCTCTGGTCTCAAGGCGCTGCACCTTGCTGCGCAGGCCATTCGTTGCGGGGATGCTGATGTCATCATTGCCGGTGGTCAGGAGAACATGAGCCTGTCCAACTACATCGTGCCGGGCGCCCGTACCGGACTGCGCATGGGCCACAGTCAAATCGTCGACACCATGATCAGCGACGGCTTGTGGGATGCCTTCAACGATTACCACATGGGTATTACGGCCGAAAACCTGGTCGATAAGTACGGCATCAGCCGCGAAGCTCAAGACGCGTTTGCCGCCGCCTCTCAACTAAAGGCCATCGAAGCCATCGAAACCGGCCGCTTTGTCGATGAGATCACGCCAATTTTGATCCCGCAGCGCAAAGGTGATCCGATTGCCTTTGCCACTGACGAGCAACCCCGCGCGGGGACCACGGAAGAATCGCTGGCAAAACTGCGCCCTGCATTCAAAAAAGACGGTTCTGTCACAGCAGGTAATGCATCCTCACTCAACGACGGCGCAGCAGCCGTGATGTTGATGAGTGCCGAAAAAGCTAAAACCTTGGGTTTGCCTGTGCTGGCAAAAATTGCCGCTTACGCTAACGCAGGGGTGGACCCGGCCATCATGGGCATCGGCCCGGTGAGTGCGACCCAACGCTGCCTGGCCAAAGCTGGCTGGACGCTGGCACAACTGGACTTGATCGAAGCCAACGAAGCCTTCGCCGCGCAAGCCTTGTCGGTCGGTAAAGAACTGGGCTGGGATGCGAGCAAGGTCAACGTAAATGGCGGCGCCATTGCCATTGGTCACCCGATTGGCGCGTCAGGCTGCCGGATACTCGTCACCCTGCTCCACGAAATGCTCAAGCGCGATGTCAAAAAAGGCCTCGCGACCCTGTGTATCGGTGGCGGTCAGGGCGTAGCGTTGGCGATTGAGCGCGCGTAAGAAACGTCGCATCGCAGGAGCGATCCGACTCGCTCCTGCACAAAATCACCTGCGTTGTTCTGTTAAACTCCCGCGCCTTCTCTGTCCCCTAAGGCGCAACGCATGTCTTCCTTGAATCAGGCGCTGCGCGCCGCCCTCGATAACCGTCACGACCTGCTGGCCGAGCTGCACGCTCAGGGCACGGATTGCTATCGCCTGTTCCATGGCAGCCAGGAAGGCGCCGGCGGGCTGACCATCGACCGTTACGGCCCGCAGTTACTGGTGCAAAGCTTCCACCAGCGGCTTGAACGCAATGATTTGCTGCAACTGCATGACGCCATCAATCGTCATTTGGGGCTGGAACTGCTGCTGGTCTACAACGACCGTTCCCAGGGCAATTCCCGTATTGATCGAGAAGACACGGTCTACCGCGCTGACGAGGCTGCTCTTCAGGACATGATTGGCCACGAATGGGGCCTTAACTACAGGGTGCGCGGGCGCCATGCGGGTCAAGACCCGCTGTTGTTTCTCGACCTGCGCAACGCGCGCGGCTGGGTCAAACAGCACAGTGCCGGCAAGCGCGTGCTCAACCTGTTCGCCTACACCTGCGGGGTTGGCCTGAGCGCTGCGGCAGGCGGAGCGAGTGAGGTTTGCAACCTGGATTTCGCAGAAGGCAATCTGGCAGTAGGTCGTGAAAACGGACTGTTGAACCCCGAATTGCCCACCATGACCTTCGTGCAGTCGGACTATTTCGCAGCGATTCGCCAGTTGGCCGGTTTGCCGATTATTCAGCGCCGCCACAAGCTGCCGGCTTACCCGCGCATGGAGCAACGCGAATACGATCTGGTCTTGCTGGACCCGCCCGCGTGGGCCAAAAGTGCTTTTGGCACGGTGGACCTGCTGCGTGACTATCAAAGCCTGCTAAAACCCGCCGTGTTAACCACCGCGCCGGACGGCGTGCTGATTTGCTGCAACAACCTGGCGAAAGTCAACATGGACGACTGGCGTGAAAGCGTGTTGCGTTGTGCCGAAAAAGCGGGACGCCCGGTACGTGACTGGCAGGTGCTGGCTCCGGCCAGCGATTTCCCGTCAATGGACCGCCAACCACCGCTCAAGACGTTGGTTTTGCAGTTCTAAGTCCCTCATCCTGCTCGGTAAAACCCTGATCAAATATAAGGCGATCGTCTCGGAACCAGAATCGCGTGCCATACTCCAAGGCACCTCCGACTGTAATAGACGACGCCTCACATGCCCAAAGGATTGATTCGCGCCATTGGCGCCGTGCTGACTGCCCTCGCACTTTATAGCTTGCTCGGCTTTTTGATCGTACCCGGCATCGGCTTGCGCATCATCAACCAGCAGTTGGCCAACTATGCCACTGTCCCCGCCCGCCTTGATCGCCTTGAGTTCAACCCCTTCAGCCTTGAGTTGACGCTGTGGGGACTCAAGATCGGCGAGCCGGGCAAGGAACAGGTTGGGTTTGAACGTTTGTACACCAATTTGCAGGCGGACAGCCTGTGGACCAAAGCCTTGCACCTTGCCGACGTGCAACTGGACAAGCCCAAGACAGAACTGGTGTTCAGCAAGGAGGGAGCGCTCAATCTGACGCAGCTGTTCAAACTCCCCGCCAGCGAACCGACGCCTCCCGCCCCTGACAGCAAGCCTTTCCCGCTGCGCATAGATCGCATCAAGCTGGCGGACGGCTATCTGCATTTTGCTGACGTGCGGCCTAGCGAGCCGATCGAGTTTTTGTATGACTCGATGAATCTGGAATTGAAGAACCTCAGCACACTCCCCGACGACAATGCTGACATGACCTTGGTCGCAGCAGGACCCGAAGGCGGCCGGATCGACTGGACCGGGACCTTGAGCATCGTGCCGATTGCGTCCGAAGGCACTCTCAAAGTCACCGATGGCAAAATGAAAGTCTGGTGGCCTTACGTCCGTGATGCTTTGCCGCTGGTGCTGGAAGACGGCGTACTCAATTTCAGTACCGACTATAAATTGAACCTGGCTAAAGAAACCGAGATGGTGCTGAGCAATGCCTCGGCCAGTATTGCGCCGTTCAAGCTCAACGCGCCCGACGGCCGCCCATTGGCGCGCCTTGAACGCCTGGATGTCAGTAACACCACGGTCGATCTCGCCAAACAGCAAGTCGTGGTAGGCAAGATCAACAGTAAGAACCTTGAAACCTGGGCTACCCGCGAAGCAGACGGCCAATTGGACTGGCAAAAACTGTTCGCCAGCCAGCCCGCTTCGCGGGCCAAGCCAAAAGCCAACGACCCGGTGACGGTTGAAGCCCCTAAGCCCGGCCCGGTCGCGCCGAGCAAACCCTGGCAAGTGCTGCTTAAGGACGTTGAGCTGCGCGATTATCGCTTACACCTGGCCGACAAAGAGCCCAAAACACCTGTCGCACTTGAAGTCGGCCCGCTGAATCTGAACCTGAAGAATTTCGACAGCCTGAACCAGTCGCCCTTCAACCTGAAGCTCGATACCGGCATCGGCAAACAAGGCAAGCTCACCGCCAGCGGTGACGTGAACCTGAACCCGGTCAGCGCCAAATTGAAGGTCACCACCAAAGACATAGACCTGCGTGTGGCACAGGCTTACATCGACCCGTTTATCCGCCTGGAGCTGCGCAGCGGCATGCTGGACAGCGACCTTGCTGTCGACCTTAAACGCATCGACCCGCTGACCTTCACTGTGCAGGGCAACGTGCAGATAGCTCAGTTACATACCCTCGATACCATGAAAAGCCGCGATTTCCTGAAGTGGCAGCGTCTGGAACTGGAGAAGCTGAACTATCAACACGGCGACAGCCTGTCGATTGCCAAGGTCAACTTTGCGCAGCCGTATGTGCGCTTCATGATCAACGATGATCGCACCACCAACATTGACGACCTGCTGATTCCGCAACCCGCTGGCAGCGCCAGTAAAAGCAACGCCAAGCCCGCTGCTGGCAAAGAGAAGCCCTTGGGCATTCACGTGGGCGGCATCGCAATCAATGACGGCTCGGCTAACTTTGCCGACTTCAGCCTGACCCCTAACTTTGCCACAGCGATTCAGCAGCTAAATGGTCAGATTGGCACCATCGATAGCCGACAGGCCAAACCCGCGAGCGTCAACGTGGCCGGTAAGGTGGACCGCTATGCGCCCGTCACCATTAAGGGCAGCGTCAACCCTTTCGACCCGATGGCGAGTCTGGACATCGCAACCAGCTTCAAACGCGTAGAGCTGACCACGTTAACGCCCTACTCGGGCAAGTTCGCGGGCTATCGCATTCGCAAAGGACGTTTGAATCTGGATTTGCATTACTTGATCACCAAAGGCCAACTCAAGGCCGAAAACAAACTGGTGGTTGAGCAGTTGCAGCTTGGCGAGAAAGTCGACAGCCCTGATGCCGTGGATCTGCCCATTAAACTGGCCATCGCGTTGCTTAAAGACACCGACGGCAAGATCTCCATCGAGCTTCCGGTAACAGGTGACCTGAACAACCCGCAGTTCAGCGTGATGCCGATTGTGTGGCAAACCTTGCGCAATCTTGTGTTACGCGCCGCACAAGCGCCCTTCAAGTTCATTGGCGGGCTGATCAGCGGCGGTGGTGCCGAAGACCTCGGCACGGTGTCCTTCGCGCCAGGCTCCAGCGAGCTGAACGCTGATGCACAGAAGGCTCTGACAACCCTCGCAGCGGCTCTCAAGGAGCGCCCTGCCCTGCGCCTGGAGATTGAAGGCACGGCGGCGCAAAGCAGCGATGGACCTTTCATTGCAAAAGAGCGGCTGGAGCGTGAGTTCCAATACAACTACTACAAAATCTTGCAACGCCGGGGCGACAAAGTGCCTGCGCAAGCGTCACTGCTTAACGTCCCTGATGACGAGAAAGGCCCGTTACTGGAAGGTATTTATCGCACCCGACTCAAACAGCAGCCTCCCGCCGAGTGGGCGAAATTGAGCCGTGATGAACGTGCGCAAAAAATGAGCGATGCGCTGATCGACTTCTGGAGCAAAAGTGAGGTGCTGTTACGTCAGCTGGGGCAGGAGCGCGCCAGCAGCATCAAGGACTTCCTGGTGGACAAAGGCCAGCTGGCTGATGAGCGCGTGTACTTTGTGGACGCTACGCTCGGTCAAGCAGAAAGCGATGGTCGCGTGATTTCACCTCTGCATCTGGACAGTGAATAATCGTTGCTCAGCCATGAAAACAAATGCGAGGCAGGCTTTGAGCGGCTTGCCCGTTGAGCTTGATGGGTGACCAAACTTCACCGAAGTTACCCCGCCCAAATAGAACAGCCCCCGACGCAAGCGTCGAGGGCTGTAATGACCACATCCATGTGGCCGTCGCATGAACCAATTTTGAAAGCTGCAGATGATCGGTCAGATCATCTGCTCCGGCTTTCCCCCGGTTCTACGAGAAAATAATCTTACTCAGCTTTCAAGCCGTCAGCCGATACGGCTTTTACGCCTTTGACATTCTTGGCGATGTTTACGGCAGTTGTTTTCTGCGCGTCAGTTACAGCAACCGTGGAGGACAAAGATACGACACCCTTGTTGGTCTCTACTTTAATGTCAGTGCCTGGAATGCCTTTTTCGGTCAGCAGGTCTGATTTAACTTTGGTGGTGATCCAGGTATCAGAAGTAGCTTCTTTGGCTTTAGTAACTTCGCCAGCAGCGACGACCATAGGCGCCTGAGCAGTGGATTGAGCAGCAAATGCTGCGTTGGCCATAGTCAGGGTCAGAGCGGTGGCAGTTGCAGCAGCGATAGCGAACTTCTTCATACGAGTTACTCCTGTCTTCTTTAAAATCTGCGCCGGCGTGCGGCTGCAGGGTTATCAGTACTATTGCAGGCGCTGTGCCAACTTTTTAAAAAAATAAAACCCTTTAAAATCAATAGCTTATAAGTTATGTCAACTTCCTCCTTCGTGCAAAATGCATGGCCGGCCTGTTTGATTGCATGCAAGTTGCAGCTTTTCTCTCATGGCCTTTAGCCCACTGCGACCCTGCTTTTGAGGCGCGCATAAAAAAAGGATCCCGAAGGATCCTTTTTTCAACAGACGCTCAGGCCGCGATTAAGCGTCCGAAGCCTTGGCGGCAGCTACGTCCTTGATGGACAGTTTGATACGGCCGCGGTTGTCCACGTCCAGTACCAGCACTTCCACTTCCTGACCTTCTTTCAAAATGTCAGTCACTTTCTCAACGCGGGCATCGCTCAACATCGAGATGTGAACCAGGCCGTCTTTGCCTGGCAGGATGTTCACGAATGCGCCGAAGTCGACGATGCGCTCAACCTTACCGATGTAGATCTTGCCGATCTCGGCCTCAGCCGTGATGCCCAGAACGCGCTGACGCGCTGCTTCTGCTGCTTCCTTGGTCTCACCGAAGATCTTGATCGAACCGTCGTCTTCGATATCGATCGAAGCTTTGGTTTCTTCACAGATCGCACGGATGGTTGCGCCACCTTTACCGATGACATCACGGATTTTGTCGGTGTCGATTTTCATCGCAATCATGGTTGGCGCATTGGCCGACAATTCGTTACGCGACTGACCAATGATCTGGTTCATCTGACCCAAGATGTTCAGACGAGCGTCCAGGGCCTGGCCCAGGGCGATCTCCATGATCTCTTCGGTGATGCCTTTGATCTTGATGTCCATCTGCAGCGCGGTCACACCTTTGGAGGTACCGGCTACTTTGAAGTCCATGTCGCCCAGGTGGTCTTCGTCACCCAGGATGTCGGTCAGTACAGCAAACTTCTCGCCTTCTTTAACCAGACCCATGGCGATACCGGCAACAGGTGCCTTCATCGGTACACCGGCGTCCATCAGTGCCAGGGAAGCACCGCACACCGATGCCATCGAGCTGGAACCGTTGGATTCGGTGATTTCCGATACAACACGAATGGTGTACGGGAACACGTCTGCAGCAGGCAGCATGGCCTGAACGGAACGACGGGCCAGACGGCCGTGACCGATTTCGCGGCGGCCTGCACCCCCCATGCGACCACACTCGCCTACCGAGAACGGAGGGAAGTTGTAGTGCAGCATGAACGGGTCTTTCTTTTCGCCTTCCAGCGTGTCCAGCAGCTGTGCGTCACGGGCAGTACCCAATGTCGCGACAACCAGCGCCTGGGTCTCGCCACGGGTGAACAATGCAGAACCGTGAGTCTTCGGCAGAACGCCCACTTCGATGTTCAGAGGACGAACAGTCTTGGTGTCACGACCATCGATACGCGGCTTGCCATTCACGATGTTTTCGCGAACGGTGCGGTATTCGATTTCGCCGAAAGCGGCTTTGACTTCAGACGCCGAAGGCTGGCCTTCTTCGCCCGACAGCTTGGCAACAACCTGGTCACGCAACTCGCCCAGACGCGCATAACGCTCGTGCTTGACGGTGATGGTGTAAGCCTGGGAGATCGCTTCACCGAACTCGGCACGAATCGCGCCCAGCAGTTCGGTAGCTTCAGGAGCAGCAGACCAGTCCCACGTCGGCTTGGCAGCTTCGGCAGCCAGCTCTTTAACAGCCTGGATGACAACCTGGAATTCATCGTGAGCGAACAGTACTGCGCCCAGCATCTGGTCTTCGGTCAGCTCTTTGGCTTCAGACTCAACCATCAAGACAGCTTCCGAAGTACCGGCAACCACCATGTCCAAGCTGGATGCAGCCAGTTGCTCATAAGTCGGGTTCAGCAGGTAACCGGTGCTCTCGTGGAATGCAACGCGGGCAGCGCCGATCGGGCCATCGAAAGGAATACCGGAGATGGCCAGCGCAGCCGACGTACCAATCATTGCAGCTACATCAGGATCGGTTTTCTTGCTGGTGGACAGAACGGTGCAGACAACCTGCACTTCGTTCATGAAGCCTTCCGGGAACAGCGGACGGATCGGACGATCGATCAGGCGCGAGGTCAGGGTTTCTTTCTCGGAAGGGCGACCTTCACGCTTGAAGAAACCGCCCGGGATTTTACCTGCGGCGTAGGTTTTTTCCTGATAGTGAACCGACAGAGGGAAAAAGCCCTTGCCTGGATCAGCTTGCTTGGCGCCGACGACAGTCACCAACACGCTGACGTCGTCGTCAACGGTGACCAATACTGCGCCGGAGGCCTGACGGGCGATACGGCCAGTCTCGAGGGTTACGGTCGACTGACCGAACTGAAATTTTTTGATAACCGGGTTCACGGTGTCCTACCTTCTCTTTGTGGCTCTTGGGGAACGGGTTTCTTGCGAAATACGTGTGCAATGCCGGGCATTGGCCCGATCAAGATGCTTACGAAAACGGCCGACTGCGTGCGTTTTCGTAAATATCCGGTTAGTCCAGATAAAACTTGAGGCTGGAAGCCCGCCGCCCACCCGCGAGAAACGCGCAGGTGGACGACAAACAACCAGCCTCCAGCAACATCGCTATTAGCGACGCAGACCCAGGCGAGCGATCAGCGCAGCGTAACGGCTGATGTCTTTGCCTTTCAGGTAGTCCAGCAGCTTACGACGCTGGTTTACCATGCGGATCAGACCACGACGGGAGTGGTGATCTTTACCGTTGGCCTTGAAGTGACCCTGCAGCGTGTTGATGTTGAAGGTCAGCAGTGCAACTTGCACTTCTGGAGAACCTGTATCACCTGGAGCACGCTGGTAGTCAGCTACGATTTCTGCTTTGTGTTCAACTGTAAGTGCCATGTGGCTTTCCTTTCTTCAGGGGTCTGTCTGCAAGCAAACAGATCCAATAGGCCGAGGACAAATCCTCGTATTTAAATGTGAGATGTGACCGTGCCTAATAACAGCCACCCTCGTTCCAGTCCTCGCAGGCAATAGCCGGCTTGGCCTGGCTCCGGTCATTCCGACCGAATCAGTCGACGCGGCGCAATGCGCCCGTCTTCGCTCACTTCACCGATACCGATGAAGCGACCATTGTGATCTTGTACCCGCACCATGCCAAACTTAGGCGCATCGGGAGCACGAACCGGCTGGCCATTGAGCCAATAGAACGCGCTGTGCTCCGAAAAGTGCAGCAAAGGCCAGTCAAGCAAGCCGCTGTCCGATGGCATCAGGAAGCGGTCTACTGCTTCGTTGCCACCTTCAGCATGCACGGCTTCCAGCTCTTCCAGCGTGACCGTCTGGGCCAGACTGAAAGGACCGGCCTGGGTGCGGCGCAATTCAGCAACATAGGCTCCGCAGCCCAGTTCTTCACCGATATCTTCCACGAGGGTACGGATATAGGTGCCTTTGGTGCAATCCACGGCCAAGCGTGCAGTGTCGCCTTCGCTGGCCAGTAATTCGAGTCGTGTAATAGTAACAGAACGTGGTTCGCGCTCCACCACCTCACCCGCACGGGCGAGCTTATAAAGCGGTTGGCCATCACGCTTGAGCGCTGAGTACATCGGCGGTATCTGACTGATTTGTCCGCGAAACTTCGGCAAGACCGCCTCAATATCGGCGCGACCAACGGTCACCGGACGGGTCTTTAAAACCTCGCCTTCAGCATCAGCAGTCGTGGTGGTCTTGCCCAATTGCATCAAGGTTTCATAACCCTTGTCAGAATCGAGCAGGTATTGCGAAAACTTGGTGGCTTCGCCAAAGCACAGCGGCAGGACGCCGCTGGCCAATGGGTCGAGGCTACCGGTGTGCCCGGCCTTCTCGGCATTGAGCAGCCAGCGGACTTTCTGCAAAGCCGCGTTGGAGGTGAACCCCAACGGTTTGTCCAGCAGGATGATGCCGCTGACGTTACGACGGATACGCTTGACCTGAGCCACCGGTTACTCCTTGGTGTCTTCGGGAGCAGTCGCATCTGGATGCTGATTGTCTTCAGCCACTGCACGCTCAATCAACGCAGACAGGTGCGCGCCACGTACAACACTTTCATCGTAGTGGAAGTGCAGCTGAGGAACACTGCGCAGCTTCATCTCACGCGCCAGTTGCATGCGCAGGAAGCCGGCTGCCGAGTTCAGTACCTTGATGGTCTGAGCAATATCTTCAGCGTTGTCCTGCCCCATCACGGTGATGAAGATCTTGGCGTGACCAACGTCACGGCTGACTTCAACAGCAGTGATGGTGACCAGTCCCACACGTGGATCTTTGACTTCACGACGGATCAGCTGTGCAAGCTCTCGCTGCATCTGATCGCCGATACGTTGGGTACGGCTGTATTCTTTTGCCATGTCTTGTTACCTGTTACTCACCCATGGGAAACCCATGCGTTCTGAAAGCGGCAAACGCCCGGCCAGACAGAAGCCGGACCGGGCGTTGCGTTTAGAGTCCGGGACGGGCCACGTGCATTTGCATGCCGCGGGACGTCCTGGCTCTTGAGGCTCGCGATTTAGAGGCTGCGAGCAACCTGGACCTTCTCGAACACTTCGATCTTGTCGCCGACTTTAACGTCGTTGTAGCTCTTGACGCCGATACCGCACTCCATGCCGGCACGCACTTCGGCAGCGTCATCCTTGAAGCGGCGCAGGGATTCCAGCTCGCCTTCAAAAATAACGATGTCGTCACGCAGCACACGGATTGGACGGTTACGGTGAACAACACCTTCAAGCACCATGCAACCTGCGATCGCACCAAACTTCGGCGAACGGAACACGTCACGAACTTCGGCAATACCCAGGATGTTCTCACGGACGTCGCTGCCAAGCATGCCGGTAAGGGCTTTCTTGACGTCTTCGATGATGTCGTAGATGACGTTGTAGTAACGCATGTCCAGGCCTTCCTGCTCGACAATCTTGCGAGCGCCAGCATCAGCACGCACGTTGAAGCCGAACAATACAGCGTTGGAGGCCAGTGCCAGGTTTGCGTCGCTTTCGGTGATACCACCGACGCCGCCGCCCACTACACGCACTTGTACTTCGTCGTTACCCAGGCCGCTCAGTGCGCCCTGCAGAGCTTCCAGCGAACCACGGACGTCAGATTTGAGGACGATGTTAAGCGTCTTCTTCTCTTCCTGCCCCATGTTCTCGAAGATGTTTTCCAGCTTGCCTGCGTGAGCACGCGCCAGTTTCACTTCGCGGAACTTGCCTTGACGGAACAGGGCAACTTCACGTGCCTTCTTCTCGTCAGTCATCACGCTCATCTCGTCGCCAGCGTCTGGCGTACCGTCCAGGCCGAGAATCTCGACAGGGATGGATGGACCGGCTTCCTTGATGGCCTTGCCGTTCTCGTCAAGCATGGCGCGGATACGGCCATAGTTAGAGCCCACCAGAACCATATCGCCTTGACGCAGGGTACCGTCTTGGACCAGTACGGTCGCAACAGGGCCACGGCCTTTGTCCAGACGGGACTCGACAACTACACCACGACCTGGAGCCGATGGAGTGGCTTTGAGTTCCAGGACTTCAGCTTGCAGCAATACGGCTTCGAGCAACTCGTCAACGCCAGTACCCATTTTCGCCGAGACCGAAACAAACGGAGTGTCACCACCCCACTCTTCCGACGTCACGCCGTGGACGGACAACTCGCTGCGGATGCGATCGAGATCAGCACCGGGCTTGTCGATTTTGTTCACAGCAACCACCAGCGGCACGCCAGCTGCTTTCGCATGCTGAACAGCTTCGATGGTTTGCGGCATAACTCCATCGTCTGCAGCCACAACCAGAATCACGATGTCTGTTGCCTTGGCACCACGTGCACGCATTGCGGTAAACGCAGCGTGACCCGGGGTATCAAGGAAAGTGACCATGCCGCGTTCTGTTTCAACGTGGTATGCACCGATGTGCTGAGTAATACCACCGGCTTCGCCAGCGGCTACCTTGGCACGACGGATGTAATCGAGCAGGGACGTTTTACCGTGGTCAACGTGACCCATTACGGTCACTACCGGAGCACGGGAGAACGACTCGCCTTCAAACTTCAGGGACTCGGCCAGGGAATCTTCCAGGGCGTTATCGCTGACCAGTGTCACTTTATGGCCCAGTTCTTCAGCAACCAGTTGGGCAGTTTCCTGATCCAGTACCTGGTTGATGGTTGCCGGAGTACCCAGCTTGAACATGAACTTGATGACTTCAGCAGCCTTGACCGACATCTGCGCAGCCAAATCGCCGACAGTGATGGTCTCGCCGATCTGTACGTCACGCACAACTGGACCGGTAGGGCTCTGGAAGCCGTGAGCATTGCGTTTTTTCAGCTTGCCCTTGCCACGACCGCCACGGCGGAAGCTATCGCTTTCTTCGTCAGAAGTGCGCGGTGCTACACGTGGCGTCGGCGCTTTTTCTTTAACCGATGCACGATGTGGCGCGTTTTTACGCTCGCCATCACCACTGCCGCGACGATTGTTGTCGTCTGCGCGTGGTTTGTCCGGACGACGCTGCTCATCACGCTTGCGTGCATCGGCGGCTGGCGCTGCTGCTGGAGCAGCTTGCGCTGGAGCAGGTGCGGCAGGTGCTGCGGCGGCCGGAGTCGAGGCAGGCTGACGGCGCGCTTCTTCTTCGGCGCGACGCTTGGATTCTTCTTCAGCCTTTTGACGTGCAGCATTTTCTACTGCGCGGCGCTCATCCAGCTCACGCTTGCGCTCAGCTTCGATTTCTTCCGGGCTGCGCTGTACGAAGACTTTCTTCTTGCGTACTTCAACGCTGATGCTTTTGCTGCCAGCTACACGCAGGGTGCTGGTGGTTTTGCGCTGCAAAGTGATCTTGCGCGGTTCTTCCACTTTCGCCTTGTGGCTGCTTTTCAAGTGAGTCAGCAGAGCTTGCTTCTCACTGTCGGTTACATTCTGCTCGGCGGCGGTGTGCGGCAGACCTGCCTCACGCATCTGCTGCAACAGGCGCTCAACCGGTGTTTTGACCTCATCGGCCAGTTGTTTCACCGTGACTTGCGTCATGCATTTCTCTCCTCAGGCCGCGCCTAATTACTCGAACCAATGGGCTCGGGCGGCCATGATCAACTTGCCGGCACGATCATCGTCAATGCCGTCGATGTCGAGCAGGTCGTCAATAGACTGCTCGGCCAGGTCTTCGCGGGTAATTACGCCGCGCACCGCCAGTTCCATCGCCAAATCCTTGTCCATACCCTCAAGCGAGAGCAGGTCTTCGGCCGGATGGGCGTCTGCCAGCTTTTCCTCAGTAGCGATGGCTTTGGTCAACAAACGATCCTTGGCCCGAGCGCGAAGCTCGTTGACGATATCCTCGTCAAAGCCGTCGATGTTGAGCATCTCCTCCACCGGTACGTAGGCAATCTCTTCCAGGCTGGTGAAGCCTTCATCAACCAGCACCTGCGCCAACTCTTCATCAACTTCGAGTTCTTCGATGAAGTTGCGCAGAATGTCACCGGTCTCTGCTTGCTGTTTAGCCTGGATGTCCGATTCGGTCATCACGTTCAGGGTCCAACCAGTCAACTGGCTAGCCAAACGTACGTTCTGACCGCCGCGACCAATCGCCTGGGCCAGATTGTCTGCGCCAACGGCGATGTCCATTGCATGGGCATCTTCGTCGACAATAATTGCCGCCACTTCTGCAGGCGACATTGCGTTGATCACGAACTGCGCCGGATTCTCATCCCACAGAACGATATCCACTCGCTCCCCACCCAATTCGCCGGACACTGCCTGGACACGCGAGCCGCGCATACCAATGCAAGCACCTTGCGGATCAATGCGTTTGTCTTTGGAGCGAACAGCTATTTTAGCGCGAGATCCAGGATCGCGGGAGGCCGCCATCACTTCGATCAGGCCTTCGGAAATCTCAGGAACTTCGATCCGGAACAGTTCGATCAGCATTTCAGGCGCGGTGCGCGACAGGATCAACTGAGGACCACGGTTCTCGGTGCGAATCTCTTTCAACAACGCACGAAGTCTTACGCCGACACGGAAAGTTTCACGCGGAATGATGTCTTCACGAGCCAGCAACGCTTCTGCGTTATTGCCCAGATCGACGATCACATTGTCACGCGTTACTTTCTTGACAGTGCCGGAAATGATTTCGCCCAAACGCTCGCGATAGGCATCAACGACTTGAGCACGTTCAGCTTCGCGGACCTTTTGCACAATTACCTGTTTGGCAGTTTGTGCAGCAATCCGGCCGAATTCGATGGAATCGATTTTTTCTTCGATGATGTCACCGGCCACCGCGCCTGGCTGTTTCGCCTGCGCCTGGTCAACCGCTAACTCGATTGCTGGATCATCCAGATCTTCGTCTTCGACCACGGTCCAGCGACGGAACGTCTCATAGTTACCGGTGTGGCGATTGATCTCCACACGCAGTTCGACTTCGTCTTCAAAACGCTTTTTGGTAGCAGTGGCAAGAGCCAGCTCCAGCGCTTCAAAAATAACGTTTGCCGGTACGCCCTTTTCATTGGACACCGACTCAACAACCAGCAGTACTTCTTTGCTCATCGTACGCCTCGCCTTTCGCAAGCCATTGGATCCGCGGGATCCGCGTCTCAGTCAAAACTGGGAATAATGTTGGCCTTGTCGATCATATCGATCGGCAGCAGGAACTCATGGTCTTCAACTTGCACCACGATATCCTGATCCTCTACGCCGCGCAGAAGGCCCTGAAAGTTGCGACGCCCTTCGAATGGCGACCGCAGCTTGATCTTCACTTGCTCACCGACATACTTGGCAAACTGTTCAAGCGTGAACAGAGGGCGTTCCATGCCAGGAGAGGAAACTTCAAGGGTGTATTCAACAGCGATAGGATCTTCAACATCCAATACGCCACTGATCTGACGGCTCACGATGGCGCAATCGTCCACCAATACACCGCCTTCCTTGTCGATATACACACGCAACATTGAATGGCGGCCTTGAGCCGAAAATTCAATACCCCAGCATTCATAGCCAAGGGCCACGACCACCGGGGCCAACAAGGCCTGCAACTGTTCTAGCTTGCTCGACACCTGAACCCCCTAGTGCATGTTTGTGCATGCTATGCAGAATGAAAAAATGGGCGAAGCGCCCATCCCTGAAACGCCGTTGAATACCGGCGTTATAAAGTGTCCAGTTAACAAAAAGCCCCTGAATTAGGGGCTCCGCTAAAACTGGTTGCGGGAGCCGGATTTGAACCGACGACCTTCGGGTTATGAGCCCGACGAGCTACCAGACTGCTCCATCCCGCGACAAAGCTGGAGCGGAAGTATACGGTTGATCCCTTTCAGGGTCAATCCAACCTTCCACATACAAGAAAGCCCGCTATTGCGGGCATTCCTGATAATTGGTACCGAGAAGGGGACTCGAACCCCTACACCCTATGGGCACAACCACCTCAAGGTTGCGTGTCTACCAATTCCACCACCTCGGCAATACTACATTACAACATGAAACCCGTTTTACTTTTGCTCTTGAGCTGGAGGTACGTCAGTCGCTGGAGTAGCCGACTTTTGCTCTTGAAGCACCGGCACATCATCTGAAGCCGGTTGTTGCTTTGGCGCTTCCAAAACTGCTGGATCTGGTAAACCTACCTGAGTTAGCTCTTGAGCTTTCTCTTTAGCAAAGTAACCTAACCCTAAGCTGGTTATGAAAAAACCTGCGGCAAGTATAGCAGTAAACTTACTAAGAAAGGTAGAGGAACCTTGGCTTCCGAACACAGTATTTGAAGCACCTGCTCCGAAAGATGCTCCAGCATCCGCACCCTTACCCTGTTGCAGCAATACGAGAGCAATTACGCCCAATGCACCCAACAGATGAAAAACGACTACGACTGTTTCCAGCATTTTCTCAGTTTCCCGCGGCGCGACAGATCGCACCGAACTCATCTGCATTCAGGGAAGCCCCACCAATGAGCCCCCCATCGATATCCGGCATGCTGAACAGTTCGACCGCATTGGCCGCCTTCACGCTGCCGCCGTATAGAAGCTGCACACCTTGTGCTACTTCAGAATTCTTCTGCGCCAGCTGTGCGCGAATGGCCGCATGCACATCTTGCGCTTGCTGCGGTGTTGCAGTCAGCCCGGTACCAATAGCCCAGACCGGCTCGTATGCAATCACTGCTGCCGCAAACACATCAATACCGAACTCATCAATCACAGCGTTCAGTTGACGCCCTACAACCTCAAGGGTTTGCCCCGCTTCGCGCTGCTCCAGGGTCTCCCCAACACACAACACCGGCTTTAAGCCCGAAGCTTGAGCGGCTGCAAACTTGCGATTGAGCGTCTCGTTCGATTCACCCAGAATCAGGCGTCGCTCCGAATGCCCCACCAAGACCAGTCTGCAACCTGCATCTGCTAGCTGGGCAGAAGATATCTCACCAGTCAGCGCACCCTGCTCCGCCTCTACCGCTGCATCCTGAGCACCAACCATTATTGGCGTATCTTTCAAGCCATTGATTACTCGATCAATAAACAAGTCAGATGGGAATACTGCAATCTCGACATCGCTCTGCAAGCCCAGCTTACACAGACCTTCGATCAGCTCAGCGACGCTGGCGCGGGTACCGTGCATTTTCCAGTTACCAGCTACCATCTTGCGGCGCATGCTTTACCTCGTCGGTCAAAGTGGGCGCAGATGTTACCCAACCACATCCGCGCTGGCAAGCCGAATTCAAGCACAAACTTCACTTACAAGTTTTGCCAGTTCTTCTGCATACCCACGGACCATGGTTTCGTCATCACCTTCGACCATGACACGCACCAAAGGCTCTGTACCCGACTTACGCAAAAGCACACGACCACGACCCTGCATCGCTTGCGTAACTTGCGCGCACGCGTCCTTGACGGCCGGATGCTCAACAGGGTTAACACCTCCCGAGAATCGAACATTCAGCAGAACCTGAGGACATTTGCGGACCGCCTGACGGGACTGGGCAAGGCTTTCTTCACGACGACGCAAAGACAGCAATACCTGAAGCGCAGCAATGATCGCATCACCGGTAGTTGTGTGCTGAAAGCAGACAATATGGCCCGAGTTTTCGCCACCAACTTGCCAATCGCGCTCTTGTAGACCCGCTATGACGTAACGGTCCCCAACATTGGCGCGCACAAATGGAATACCCAGATCAGCCAAGGCAAGCTCAAGCCCGAGATTACTCATTAGCGTCCCGACCACACCGCCTTGCAACTTGCCGCGCTCATGCAGATCGCGAGCAATGATGAATAGCAGCTCATCACCATCCACTATCGCCCCCGTATGATCGACCATCAGCACCCGGTCGCCATCACCATCAAAGGCGATACCCAAGTCAGCGTGCTCAGCAAGTACAGCCGCTTGCAATTGACCCATATGGGTCGAGCCGCAATTGTCATTGATATTGAGGCCGTTCGGTTGTGCCGATAGCACCGTCACCTCGGCACCCAACTCTTTAAAGACACTTGGCGCAACCTTATAGGTCGCACCATGCGCGCAGTCGACAACGATCTTCAGGCCATTGAAATTGGTGCTGCTCGGGACACTGCTTTTACAAAATTCGATATAGCGACCAGATGCGTCATTGATGCGCGAGACCTTACCCAACTTGCCGGAGTCAACGACTGTCATCGGTGCATCCAGCAACTCTTCGATCATCAGCTCGACTTCATCCGGGAGCTTGGTGCCCTCACCAGAGAAGAACTTGATGCCATTATCATCATGAGGATTGTGTGATGCACTGATCACGATCCCTGCCTGCGCATGAAAAGTCCGTGTCAGGTAGGCAATCGCAGGGGTTGGCATTGGACCCAGCAACATGACATCCGCCCCTGCAGCAGACAACCCGGCCTCCAGGGCGGACTCAAACATGTAACCTGAGATTCGGGTGTCCTTACCAACCAGAATCCGGCAAGCGCCCATGCTACGAAACGCCATACCCGCAGCCCAGCCCAGCTTGAGCATGAAGTCAGGGGTAATGGGATAAACGCCGACCCGACCGCGAATGCCGTCGGTGCCAAAATACTTCTTCGTCATACTTGCTCCATCATTCTTGGTCGGCAGACTCTACCGCTGCGATCATCCGTACCACATCAACCGTTTCGGCAACATCATGGACACGCAAGATACGCGCACCTTTGGTCACTGCCAATGCTGCCAGTGCCAGACTGCCGGACAGACGATCAGTAACTGGCTTGTTCAGGACCTGACCGATCATGCTTTTGCGCGAGACACCCACTAACAATGGTTGCCCCAACGCATGCAAGGCTTCCATATGCTTGAACAGGCTCAAATTGTGCTGAAGGGTTTTGGCGAAGCCAAATCCCGGATCAAGAATGATCCGTTCAGGCTCAATCCCGGCAGCAGCGCAAACCATCATTCGATTCGCAAGAAACGCTGAGACTTCACCCAGGAGATCCCGATACTGCGGATCATTTTGCATGTCGCCGGGCTCGCCCAGCATATGCATCAGACAGACAGGCAATCCACTTGCTGCTGCCGCTTGTAGAGCACCCTCACGACGTAGTGAACGCACATCATTGATCAAGCCAGCACCCAGCCGCGCTGACTCTGTCATCACCAGTGGCGTAGAAGTATCGACAGAAATAATGACATCAAGCTCACGATTGATGAGCTCAACAACAGGCGCAACGCGTTCCAGCTCTTCCTGCGCAGTCACTGCACGCGCACCGGGCCGAGTTGACTCGCCCCCAACATCGATTAACGTTGCCCCCGCCTGAACCATTGCCTGCGCATGACGCAAGGCCTCTTCCAGGCGAGCAAACCGGCCACCGTCCGAGAAAGAATCCGGGGTTACGTTGAGAATGCCCATCACATGCGTGTGAGCCAAATCAAGAACCCGGTTGCCACAAGGCAACCGGGTCGAGGACTGAACAGAAGTCATTTCAAGCCTTAGTGATCTGCTGCCGGACCACCGATAGGTGTTTCCGGTCGCTCGGTCTTATCCAGCGTCGGTGCTGTCGGTGTCCCCGAACCATCACCCCAGTCGCGCGGCTCACGCGGAGGGCGACCCGCCATGATGTCGTCAATCTGATCGGCATCGATCGTCTCGTATTTCATCAGGGCATCAGCCATGGCTTCCAGCTTGTCCCGATTGTCGGTCAGAATCTGCTTGGCCGTGCCATAACATTGATCAATGATGCTGCGCACTTCCGAATCGATCAACTTGGCGGTTTCACCCGAAACATTAGCGCCTTGACCGCCGCCGCCACGCCCCAGGTAGGACTCATCGTCTTCGGCATACATCAATGGACCCAGCTTTTCGGAAAGACCCCATTTGGTAACCATGTTCCGGGCAATCTGGCTGGCACGCATGATGTCGTTGGACGCGCCGGTAGTGACACCGTCAAAACCCAACGTCATTTCTTCTGCGATACGACCGCCATAGAGAGAGCAAATCTGGCTGATCAACGCCCGCTTGGAAAGGCTATAACGATCCTCTTCAGGCAGGAACATAGTCACACCCAACGCGCGACCGCGAGGAATGATCGAAACCTTGTACACAGGGTCATGCTCAGGCACTACACGGCCGACAATAGCGTGACCCGCTTCGTGATACGCCGTATTACGCTTCTCCTTGTCCGACATAACCATGGATTTGCGCTCAGCGCCCATCATGATTTTGTCTTTGGCCAACTCAAACTCTTTCATCTCAACAACACGCTTACCGGTGCGCGCCGCAAACAAAGAGGCCTCGTTCACCAGGTTGGCCAAGTCAGCACCTGAAAAGCCGGGTGTACCACGTGCAATGACTGCAGGCTGAACATCATCACCAATAGGCACTTTACGCATGTGGACTTTGAGGATTTGTTCACGGCCGCGGATATCCGGCAGCCCTACTACAACCTGACGGTCAAAACGACCGGGACGCAGCAAGGCCGGATCGAGAACGTCAGGACGGTTGGTCGCGGCGATCACGATGATGCCATCGTTCATTTCGAAACCGTCCATCTCAACCAGCAACTGGTTAAGCGTCTGCTCACGTTCGTCGTGACCACCACCCATGCCCGCGCCACGATGGCGGCCCACTGCATCGATTTCGTCAATAAAGATAATGCAAGGTGCATGCTTTTTAGCCTGCTCGAACATGTCGCGAACACGACTTGCACCAACACCCACAAACATTTCGACAAAGTCCGAGCCCGAAATCGTAAAGAACGGAACCTTGGCTTCACCGGCGATCGCTTTGGCGATCAGCGTTTTACCAGTACCTGGAGGACCAACCATCAGCACACCGCGAGGAATTCGGCCACCTAAACGCTGGAATTTCCCCGGATCGCGCAGGAACTCGACCAGTTCACCCACTTCTTCCTTGGCTTCGTCACAACCCGCTACGTCAGCCAACGTGGTTTTGACTTGATCTTCGGACAACAGCCGCGCCTTGCTCTTGCCAAAGCTCATCGGGCCGCCTTTACCGCCGGCACCGCCTTGCATCTGGCGCATGAAGAACATGAAGACCGCAATAATCACAAGAATCGGGAAGCTTGCAACCAGGAGCTGCGTCCAGATGCTTTGTTGCTCGGGCAGCTTGCCTTCAACGGTGACGTGGTTATCCACCAGATCACCGATCAAACCATTGTCCTGAATCGCCGGACGAATGGTCTTGAAGGTATCGCCATCGCTGCGCTTGCCGGTAATCACGTAGCCATCAACCGCTACGCGCTCGACCTTGCCATCCTTAACTTGCTGGATGAAGTCGGAATAGTTGAGGGTTTGTGGCTCGTTTGGACTGGAGAAGTTGTTCATCACGGTCACAAGGACAGCTGCGATGATCAACCACAGGATCAGATTCTTTGCCATATCGTTCAATTAGCTACCCTCTGAAGCAAGCTCCGCTACTGAAAGCGTGCTTCGCATGATATTCACCGGCATAACTTACTACATTGCCTACAAGGCTTGCAGGCTCCGTCTGTAACCCTTTGTGAAACTTTGACTACACAATATTCGTTATGCCAGATCTGTAAAGCGATACAAATAAAACTATCGCCCTGGTCAGAGACGCTCATCGCTGGCAGAACCTTCGATACCGCGGAAGCCACGGCCCAGCAAATACTGCTCACGGGACCTGTCACGCGACGACAATGGCTTACGCATCTGTACTTTTTCGAACAGCTTTCGGATGTCTTTGTGGTACTGGTCGAAGCCTTCCCCCTGGAAGACCTTAATCAGAAAATCACCACCCGGACGCAGTACGCGCCCTGCCAGATCCAGTGCCAACTCACACAGGAACATAGCGCGAGGCATATCAACAGCTGCCAATCCACTCATATTGGGGGCCATATCTGAAATCACAAGGTCTACCTGCGTATTTCCGACGGCCTCAAGTATTTGGGCAAGCACATCGTCTTGAGTGAAGTCACCCTGAATAAAGGTCACATCAGGGATGCTGTCCATTTCAAGAATATCTGATGCGATCAAGCGCCCCTGACCGCCTATCAGACGACTGGTCACTTGTGACCATCCCCCTGGAGCTGCGCCCAGATCAATCACCGTCATACCAGGACGAATCAACCGATCCCGCTCCTGGATTTCCAGCAATTTATAGCTGGCGCGCGAACGGTATCCGTCTTTCTGCGCCATTTTTACGTAAGGATCGTTGAAATGTTCTTTCAGCCAATTCAGGCTAGTTTTGGAACGGGCCACGGGCCACCTCAAAAAATATAAACGGGTCGTGATTAACTGGGCGGTCTGGGACTCGCTCGGGTAAACTGGCCGCCGCTTTTTACAAGATCAGACACAGGGGTCAGATTATGCCGCTCACTCAAGAGCAGAAGAAACAGTACAAATCCATTGGCCACCATCTGAAACCAGTATTGACTGTGGCTGACAATGGTTTGACTGAAGGTGTTTTAGCCGAACTCGAACGCGCATTGGGCGATCACGAGCTGATTAAAATCAAAGTCAACATCCTGGATCGCGAATCTCGCCTGGCTGCCATTGCAGAACTCTGCAAAAGCGGCAAGGCAGAGCTGGTTCAGGTAATTGGCAAAATGGCGCTTCTGTACCGCAAGAATGCCAATGTAAACAAGCAACTGTCGAACATCCATCGCTTTAAGTGATGCCGACAAGGGTCAAGGGCGTGCAACGCGCGCCCTGATACTCTTGCCCGGAACAGGCTGCAGCACCAGAATCAAACCCGAAAAACCCACCACCCAGTAAAAAAACGATTGCCAGCGCAATGCCTCAGGCAGCCATAAATATCCTGCCAAGTAAAACGCGCAACCGAGCAATACCATCAGTAATAATTGCCCACGCAAGTCGCGCCACACACTTTCTACGCCTTCCACCCCGGCCAATACCAACGCCTGCACGATTGCACAGACAGCTGCAAATATCACCAGCAGCACTCCCAGCGTATTGCCGATCTCCTCGACCAGCAGCGGTGCCAATCCGATTCGGATCAGCACCGGCAATAATCCTAAATGCATCAACCACAAGCCGCCAACCCAGAATACCTGGGCTAGCTGCCAAACCAGTGCGCCCGCTTGAAGCGGGCGCCTGTTTTCAGATGTGGCGTACTTCAACAATCTCGTACTCAATCACACCGCTTGGTGTCTTTACAGCCACCACATCCCCCTCCTCCTTGGCGATCAAGGCGCGAGCAAGCGGCGACCCGACAGAGATTTTTCCGAGTTTGAAGTCAGCTTCATCTTCGCCAACGATCTGGTAGGTCACGCTTTCATCAGTTTCAACGTTAGCAATCTCCACCGTCGTACCGAAAATCACCTTCCCGGTATGCGGAATAGTCGTCACATCGATGATGACCGCGTTCTGCATGCGGCCTTCGATGTCACGAATACGCGCCTCAACCATACCTTGCTGCTCACGAGCAGCATGGTATTCAGCATTTTCCTTCAGGTCGCCCAGCTCACGCGCCGTGCCAATATCCTGGCTCAGCTTGGGACGAACAACCTTGGTGAGGTGCGCATGCTCTTCTTCCAGAGCCTTAGCGCCCTGAACCGTCATTGGGTACTTGGTTATGCTCATGCCTTCAATCCTGCGTGTAGATCCTGCAAGCGACGTACGGTTTTTTCAGGGCCGAATTTAAGCGCTTCACAGATCGCTTCGCCAGCAGCAATAGTCGTGGTGCAATAAATCTTGTGCTGCAAGGCGTTACGACGAATGGAATAAGAGTCAGCAATCGACTGACGGCCTTCAGTCGTATTGATGATCAACGTGACTTCGTCATTTTTGATCATATCGACAACGTGAGGGCGACCTTCGGTCACCTTATTGACGCGGCGTACTTTCAAGCCCGCGGCCTCGATAAATTTAGCGGTGCCAGCTGTCGAAACCACTTCAAAACCCAGCGCGATCAAGTCACGCGCAACGCCTGCCACCAAAGGCTTGTCGTCGTCACGAACGCTGATGAAAGCGGTACCGCCAGTCGGCAATACTTCGCTCGCGCCCATTTGAGCTTTGGCAAATGCTTCGCCGAATGTATCACCCACACCCATCACTTCACCGGTGGACTTCATCTCAGGGCCAAGAATCGGGTCTACACCCGGGAATTTGGCGAATGGGAATACCGCCTCCTTCACACTGTAGAAGTTAGGAATGATTTCTTTGGTGAAGCCGATTTCCTTCAGGGTCTTACCTGCCATGACGCGCGCAGCAATCATTGCCAACGAAACACCGATGCACTTGGAGACGAAAGGAACGGTACGCGAAGCGCGCGGGTTCACTTCAATCACATAGATATCTTCGCCTTGCAACGCCAGCTGAACGTTCATCAGGCCGACAACACCCAATTCCAGCGCCATCTTCTTGACCTGTTCGCGCATCTCATCTTGGATGTGCAGCGGCAGCGAATAGGGAGGCAACGAGCAAGCGGAGTCACCCGAGTGAACACCTGCCTGCTCAATGTGCTGCATGATCGCGCCGATCACTACATCAGTACCGTCGCACACTGCATCGACATCCATCTCGATGGCACAGTTGAGGAAGTGATCGAGCAGCACAGGGCTGTCGTTGGACACTTTCACGGCGTCACGCAGGTAACGCTTGAGCTCTTCTTCTTCGTAAACGATTTCCATCGCACGACCGCCCAACACGTAGGAAGGACGAACCACCAGAGGGTAACCAATCTTGCTGGCAGCACGAATGGCTTCATCTTCACTGCGTACGGTTGCGTTTGGCGGCTGACGCAGGTTCAAGCGCTCAACCATTTGCTGGAAGCGCTCGCGATCTTCAGCGCGGTCGATAGCATCCGGACTGGTGCCAATGATCGGGACGCCAGCTTCTTCAAGGGCTCGTGCCAGTTTCAGTGGAGTCTGGCCGCCGTACTGAACAATCACGCCTTTTGGCTTCTCGACCCGTACGATTTCCAGCACGTCCTCTAGCGTGACGGATTCGAAATACAGACGATCCGAAGTGTCGTAGTCCGTGGAAACAGTTTCTGGGTTGCAGTTCACCATGATGGTTTCGTAACCATCTGCGCGCAGCGCAAGTGCCGCATGCACACAGCAGTAGTCGAACTCGATACCTTGACCGATACGATTCGGGCCACCACCCAGAATGATGATTTTGTCGCGACCCGAAGGATTCGCTTCGCACTCTTCCTCATAGGTCGAGTACATGTACGCGGTGTCAGTTGCAAACTCGGCCGCGCAGGTATCAACGCGCTTGTAGACCGGGAACACTTCCAGCTTGTGACGATGGCGACGCAGGTTTTTCTCGGTAACACCCAGCAGTTTGGCCAGACGCTGATCGGAGAACCCTTTGCGCTTGAGACGATACATCATGTCGCGATCGATACTGGCCAGACCCAGCGTCTTGATCTTCTCTTCGTCCTTGATCAGGTCCTCGATCTGCACCAGGAACCAGGGATCAATCATGTTCATGCCGAAGATGTCTTCGACCGTCATGCCCGCACGGAACGCATCAGCCACATACCAGATACGCTCGGCACCAGGCACTGTCAGCTCGCGCTTGAGCACGGCCATGCTTTCCGGGTTGCTCAAATCGAGCTTTTCATCCAAGCCGCAAACGCCCACTTCAAGACCGCGCAATGCTTTTTGCAGCGACTCCTGGAAGGTCCGACCAATAGCCATCACTTCACCCACGGACTTCATCTGAGTGGTGAGTCGAGCATCAGCCTTGGCAAACTTCTCGAATGCGAAGCGAGGCATCTTGGTCACGACGTAGTCGATGGAAGGCTCGAAAGATGCAGGGGTTTTGCCGCCCGTGATTTCGTTTTGCAGCTCATCGAGGGTGTAACCAATTGCCAGCTTGGCGGCGATACGCGCAATCGGAAAGCCCGTGGCTTTTGAGGCCAGCGCCGACGAACGGGATACGCGCGGGTTCATTTCGATCACGACCATGCGGCCAGTGTCTGGGCAAATACCGAACTGCACGTTGGAGCCGCCAGTTTCAACACCGATCTCACGCAGCACCGCCAGCGAGGCGTTACGCATGATCTGGTATTCCTTGTCCGTCAAGGTCTGCGCAGGCGCAACAGTGATCGAGTCTCCGGTGTGCACACCCATCGGGTCAAAGTTCTCGATCGAGCACACGATGATGCAGTTGTCCTTTTTATCGCGGACAACTTCCATCTCGTACTCTTTCCAGCCGATCAACGACTCGTCGATCAGCAGCTCCTTGGTTGGGGACAAGTCCAGGCCACGGGAGCAGATCTCCTCAAACTCTTCACGGTTATAAGCAATACCGCCACCGGTGCCGCCCATGGTGAAGGACGGACGAATGATGCACGGGAAGCCCAGCTTCTCGAGAACAGCGTTAGCTTCTTCCATGCTATGGGCGATGCCGGAACGCGGGCAATCAAGGCCGATGGACTTCATCGCCTTATCGAAACGCGAACGGTCTTCCGCCTTGTCAATGGTGTCCGCATTGGCACCGATCATCTCTACATTGAATTTCTCCAGAACACCTTCGCGCTCCAGGTCCAATGCACAGTTAAGCGCCGTCTGCCCACCCATGGTGGGCAACAGAGCATCAGGACGCTCTTTTTCGATGATCTTGGCGACCGTTTGCCACTTGATCGGCTCAATATACGTAGCATCAGCCATATCCGGGTCGGTCATGATGGTGGCCGGGTTGGAGTTCACCAGAATGACGCGATAACCCTCTTCACGCAGGGCTTTGCACGCCTGAGCGCCAGAGTAGTCGAACTCGCAAGCCTGGCCGATAACGATCGGGCCAGCGCCGAGGATCAGGATGCTTTTTATGTCTGTACGTTTTGGCATGGGTTTGTCACTCAAATCCGCAGGTCAGTGGGCAAGCCGGTAATCTTTTCCCTGAAGCCCCCAAGGGCCGCCGGTGCTCGGGGCCGCCTTGGGCGACTTCATTCACAGGAAACGGATTAGCGGCGCTTGGCCATCTCGTTGATGAAACGGTCGAACAGCGGTGCTACGTCGTTCGGGCCCGGGCTCGCTTCAGGGTGACCCTGGAAGCTGAATGCGCTCTTGTCGGTCAGCTCAATACCCTGCAGCGTGCCATCAAAAAGCGACTTGTGAATCGCACGCACGTTGGCAGGCAAAGTGGCTTCATCCACCGCAAAACCGTGGTTCTGACTGGTGATCATCACAACACCCGTATCCAGATCCTGAACCGGGTGGTTGGCGCCATGGTGACCATGACCCATTTTCACGGTCTTGGCACCGGAGGCCAACGCCAGCAGCTGATGACCCAGGCAGATACCGAAAACCGGAATCTCGGTGGTCAGCACCTCTTGAATGGCCTTGATTGCATAGTCACAAGGCTCTGGATCGCCTGGGCCGTTGGACAGGAACACCCCATCCGGATTCAACGCCAGAACATCGCTGGCCGGGGTCTGAGCGGGCACGACCGTCACGCGGCAACCGCGCTCCACCAGCATGCGCAGGATGTTCCACTTCACGCCATAGTCGTAGGCAACGACGTGGTAAGGAAGCTCAGAGGCATCCAGGGTCGGGTGGCTGTCGGTCGCAAGATTCCAGACGCTGGAGCGCCACTCGTAGGCCTTCTCGGTGCTGACGACTTTCGCCAGGTCCATGCCCTTCAGGCCCGGGAAACCTCGTGCTGCTGCAATGGCAGCTTCGTCCGAAATATTGTCACCCGCCATGATGCAACCGTTCTGCGAGCCTTTCTCACGCAGAATACGGGTCAGGCGACGTGTATCAATGCCTGCAATCGCCACAACGTTGTTGGCTTTCAGGTAATCCGACAACGACATCGTGTTGCGCCAGTTGCTAGCAACCAAAGGCAAATCACGAATAACCAGACCTGCGGACCAGACACGATCAGACTCGGCATCCTCCGGTGTAGTACCGGTATTGCCTACATGCGGGTAAGTCAGGGTAACAATTTGCTGAGCGTAGGAAGGATCGGTAAGGATTTCCTGATAGCCGGTCATTGCGGTGTTAAAAACGACCTCACCAACGGTTTGACCGTCAGCTCCAATGGCTTCGCCGCGAAAAATGCTGCCATCAGCAAGGGCGAGTATGGCTTGCTTAGTCAAGAAGACCTCCCGTAAATAAAACCTGAAAGGGCGATCGCAGGTTGTAAAAAAGCGGAGTGACGTATGGACACGTCACCCCGCTTTTTCATCGAATAATCTGCGCGCTTTTAGTGGACACACTAAAGCTGTAGGTTACAGAAAAATGCTTTTTTGGTCTACCGCTAAAACGCCTAAAAGGCTCGAGATTGCGACAGGACATCGCTTAGCAGTTAAAAATCCGGCGGCGGACGCACCAGCCGCCGGATTTTACAGGGAGCGATCAACGCAGGTCGAGAACATCCTGCATGTCGTAGAGACCAGGCTCACGCCCGTCCAGCCACAACGCAGCCCGAACCGCGCCCTTAGCAAAGGTCATACGACTGGAGGCCTTATGGGTAATTTCGAGTCGCTCGCCTTCAGTCGCAAACAGTACCGTGTGATCACCGACCACATCACCGCCACGCACCGTTGCAAAGCCAATGGTTTCGCGTTCACGAGCGCCGGTATGACCTTCGCGACCGTAGACCGCGACTTTCTCCAAATCACGCCCCAATGCATCCGCAATCACTTCACCCATGCGCAGCGCAGTCCCCGAAGGCGCATCGATCTTATGACGATGGTGCGCCTCAATGATTTCAATATCCGCATCATCACCCATCACGCGCGCCGCCATATCAAGCAGCTTGAGCGAGAGATTGACGCCAACACTGAAGTTCGCGGCAAAGACCATCGGAATGTCTTGACCCGCTTCGGACAACTGTTGCTTTTGAGACTGAGTCAGCCCAGTCGTACCAATCACCATGGCTTTGCCTGAACGACGGCAAATTTCCAGGTTTTTCAGCATGACCTCCGGCAACGTGAAGTCGATCAACACATCAAACTCGTCAATGACCGCCTCCAGACTGGAGGACAACGGCACACCGATCCGCCCAAGAGAAGCCAACTCGCCAGCATCAGCACCCACCAACGTGCTCCCCGGACGAACGATCGCCGCAGTAAGACCACCCAGCGGCGAGCGCTGTTGCACGGCATCAACCAGTGTCTTGCCCATGCGCCCGGCAGCGCCCATCACAGCAATACGTCGCATGACCTGCCCCTTACAAATCGCCGAAGAAGCGTTTCACGCCTTCAAACCAGCCTGTGGCATTCGGCGAATGACTGCTATCACCTTCGAGGGTAGTTCGGAACTCTTCCATCAGCTCGCGCTGGCGACGACTCAATTTGACAGGCGTTTCAACCACAACGCGACACATCAAATCACCGGCACCACCACCACGCACTGGCGCAACACCCTTGCCGCGCAGGCGGAACTGCTTGCCGGTCTGAGTACCTTCCGGAATTTTCAGCTTGACCCGACCATCCAGCGTCGGCACTTCAAGCTCAGCACCTAGCGCGGCATCTGCCACGCTGATTGGCACTTCGCAGAAGAGATGCTTGCCATCGCGCTGAAAAATCGCGTGCTCGCGCACATCGATCACCACATAAAGGTCGCCGGTAGGGCCACCTTGAACGCCCGCCTCACCTTCACCGGAAAGACGAATACGGTCACCTGTATCCACGCCAGCAGGCACTTTTACAGAAAGGGTTTTGTACTCTTCTACACGACCCGCACCGTGACAACTGTCGCAAGGGTCGGAGATGATCTTGCCTTGGCCATGACAGCGCGGACAAGTCTGCTGCACAGCAAAGAAACCCTGCTGCATGCGAACTTGACCAATGCCGCCACACGTCGGGCACGTGACGGGCGATGAACCCTTCTTGGCTCCCGAGCCATCGCACGGCTTGCAATTAACTTGCGTCGGAACACGGATATTGACGGTTGTACCGCGAACAGCCTCTTCCAGGTCCAGCTCCAGCGTATAGCGCAAATCGCTACCGCGCTGAGCACCACCCCGGGAGCCGCCACGACCACCACCAAAGAAATCACTGAACACATCCCCGAAAATATCGGAGAAATTCTGCCCACCAAAACCACCACCGCCGCCACCCATCTGCGGGTCTACGCCAGCATGGCCATACTGATCGTAAGCAGCACGCTTGCTTGAATCCGAGAGGACTTCATAGGCCTCATTGGCCTCTTTGAAAAGCTCTTCAGAAGCCTTGTCGTCTGGATTGCGATCCGGGTGATGCTTCATTGCTAAACGGCGATAAGCTTTTTTCAGCTCTACCTCGGTAGAGGTGCGCTCAACACCCAAAATTTCGTAATAGTCGCGCTTTGCCATAATTCTTTGCACTCTCAAGGACGTTCGGCAAAACCCTCCCGAGCCTCACCAAACCCGCCAAGCCCGATAGAGATCAGTCTCGACTCACGTCTTTTTCAACGATTTTGGTTTCTGATTAACAGCCAATGCGTTGGCCGACAGGAGCGGTAACTACAGGCCGAAATACAAGAAGGTTTCGAGCCAGACCGCCAGCACCCGACCTTGTCGCATGCTGTAAAAATTCTTCAACTCCAGACACGCCAACGCGGGAGCTAGCTCCCGCGCGGCGACATCCTACCAGTCACCGCATGTGCACGGTCAACCGGCCGACAAACAAGCTAATTACTTGTTGTCTTTTACTTCTTCAAACTCAGCGTCGACAACGTCGTCAGCTTTTTCAGCCGAGTCAGCTGGCTTGGACGCAGCGTCCGCAGGGTTCGCTTGCTCGGCGTACATCTTCTGAGCAACCGGAGCCGACACCTTGGACAGCTCTTCAACCTTGGCGTCGATAGCGGCTTTGTCATCGCCCTTAACAGCAGCTTCAAGAGCAACTACAGCGGCTTCGATCGCTGCTTTCTCTTCCTCGGTAACCTTGTCGCCAGCATCAGCGATCATTTTACGAGTCGAGTGAACCAGCGCGTCGCCCTGGTTACGTGCAGCGGCCAGCTCTTCGAACTTGCGGTCTTCTTCAGCGTTGACCTCAGCATCACGCACCATCTGAGCAATCTCTTCCTCGGACAGACCCGAGTTAGCCTTGATCACGATGGACTGAGACTTGCCAGTCGCCTTGTCTTTCGCACTTACGTTCAAAATGCCGTTGGCATCGATATCGAAAGTCACTTCGATCTGAGGCACGCCACGTGGAGCTGGTGGAATGTCAGCCAGGTCGAATTTACCCAACGACTTGTTCTGAGCCGCTTGCTTACGCTCACCTTGAAGCACGTGAATGGTTACCGCGCCCTGGTTATCGTCTGCAGTCGAGAACACTTGCGATTTCTTGGTAGGAATCGTGGTGTTTTTCTCGATCAGAGGCGTCATCACGCCGCCCATGGTTTCGATACCCAACGTCAGCGGGCTTACGTCCAGCAACAGTACGTCTTTAACATCACCCGCCAAAACCGCGCCCTGAATAGCAGCACCCATGGCAACCGCTTCGTCCGGGTTCACGTCTTTACGTGCTTCTTTGCCAAAGAACTCAGTTACCAGCTTCTGCACCAATGGCATACGGGTCTGACCACCAACCAGAATGACATCGTTGATAGCACCCACATCAATGCCGGCATCTTTCAACGCCAGACGGCAAGGCTCGATTGTGCGCTGAACCAGATCTTCAACCAGCGATTCCAACTTGGCGCGAGAGATCTTCACGTTCAAGTGCTTAGGACCAGTGGCATCTGCAGTGATGTAAGGCAGATTCACGTCAGTCGACTGGCTCGAAGACAGTTCGATTTTGGCTTTTTCAGCAGCTTCTTTCAGACGCTGCATCGCCAGCGGGTCACCTTTGAGGTTCATGCCGCTTTCTTTCTTGAACTCGTCAACCAGGTAGTCGATCAGACGGATATCGAAGTCTTCACCACCCAGGAACGTGTCACCATTGGTTGCCAGCACTTCAAACTGATGCTCGCCATCAACTTCAGCAATTTCAATTACCGACACGTCGAATGTACCGCCACCCAAGTCATAAACGATGACAGTGTGGTCGCCCTTCGCTTTGTCCATACCGTAAGCCAGAGCAGCTGCGGTAGGTTCGTTGATGATGCGTTTTACGTCCAGACCAGCAATACGGCCCGCGTCTTTGGTTGCCTGACGCTGGCTGTCGTTGAAGTAAGCCGGAACGGTAATAACCGCTTCAGTCACTGGCTCGCCGAGGTAGTCTTCGGCGGTTTTCTTCATTTTTTTCAGAATTTCAGCCGAAATTTGTGGCGGAGCCATTTTTTGGCCGTTCACTTCAACCCAAGCATCGCCATTGTCTGCCTTGACGATTTTGTAAGGCACCATCTGGATGTCTTTCTGTACAACTTCTTCATCAAAACGACGACCGATCAGACGCTTCACCGCGTACAGGGTGTTATGCGGATTGGTCACTGCCTGACGCTTGGCCGACTGGCCAACCAAAATTTCGCCGTCGTTGGCGTACGCAATGATCGAAGGCGTAGTACGCGCGCCTTCTGCGTTTTCAATCACTTTGGCCTTGCCGTTTTCCAGAACAGACACACACGAGTTGGTGGTGCCCAAGTCAATACCGATAATTCTGCCCATGTTAACTCTCCCTAAATTTGAATTTTTTTGCCGCAGCAGTAATGACCAACTGCGGCATTACTTAAACGCTTGACTTCTAAATGGGGGCCTTGCGACCGATTTCAAGCCTGCTCATCAATTGAAGGCGAAACCGGTGCCGGCGCCGGCGCCTTGCTTACCACGACCATCGCCGGGCGCAACAAGCGGCCATTGAGTTGATAACCCTTTTGGAACACCTTAAGAACGCTATTGGGCTCAACGTCAGCACTTTCTTGCATGGCCATCGCCTGATGATGCTCGGCATTGAACGGTTCGCCGTGCGGATCAATGGCCTCCAGCTGATAACGCTTCAGGGTGTCCTGGAACATTTTGAGCGTCAGCTCGATACCTTCACGCATCGGTCGAATGCTCTCGTCATCAGGGCTCGACAGTTCAAGCCCACGTTCCAGGCTGTCGATCACTGGCAACAGATCGCCAGCAAATTTTTCCAGAGCAAATTTATGTGCTTTCTCAACGTCCTGCTCGGCACGGCGGCGGACGTTCTGCAGATCGGCAGCTACACGCAGAGCCTGATCATTGGCGGCTGCCAGTTGCTCTTCAAGCACCTGCACACGGGCTACCAGATCTTCGCCTGATGCATCGGCGGCCTGATTAGCATCTTGGTTCTGCGTATCCATAGTCTGTTCGTCTGCCATAGATTTCTCCTTTCAAACTTTGTCCGCGAATTCAAGTTCGCGCTTGTGCCAAGGTATATGGGGTCGCAATTCTCAGGTTCAAGAGCCAGAAAAACGGAAGGTATGAGTTATCTCAATCAAGCGCACGCTCTACCAAAAAACCAAACGACCTAAAAAATAGCAAATGCGGTGTAAATCGAACTAAGCCTGCCCATTGTCAGTCCGCCCAAAAACACTGTATAAATAACCAGACATTACGTTTTGGAGCGGCCCCCATGCTGGTGCACCTGTCCGTACACAACTACGCCATCGTTGAACATCTCGATCTGGAACTCGATCGCGGTATGAGTGTAATCACTGGCGAAACCGGCGCCGGCAAATCGATCATGCTCGATGCCCTGGGATTAACGCTGGGCGACCGCGCGGACAGTGGCGTCGTGCGTCCTGGCGCAGACAAGGCAGACATTCTCGCCACTTTCGATTTGCAAGAAATCCCCGAAGCACAAGCATGGCTGGCCGAACGGGATCTCGAGAATGACGGCCCCTGCATTCTGCGGCGAGTCATTACCAGCGAGGGACGTTCCCGTGGCTATATCAACGGCACGCCTTGTCCACAAGGCGACCTCAAAGCCCTTGGCGAGCTGTTGATCGACATTCATAGCCAACATGAACATCAATCGCTGCTAAAACCCGAAACACACCGTCGGTTGCTTGATGAATTTGCAGGCGCGACCGACTTGGCCCGACAGGTACAGCTCGCGGCACAACGCTGGCGTCAAAGCAAACAAGAATTTGAGCATCTTTCCAACTCTGGCGATGAGCAGCAAGCTCGCCATCAGTTGCTCAGCTATCAACTCGAAGAGCTAGACAGCCTGGCGCTTGCTGAAAATGAGCTGGAAGAGCTGGAGCAGGAACACAAAAGCCTTACCAATGCCGAAGCTTTACTTTCAATTTGCCGCCAAGTGGTCGAGCAATGCAGTGAAAGCGACTCCGGCAATGTGCTTAACACGCTCACCGGCAGCCTCAATCGCTTGGCCAGTGTCAACAACAATACCAGCGCACTGAACGAAGCTTCTGATTTGCTTGCCAGTGCCCAGATCCAGGTTGAAGAAGCAGTCGGTGAGCTGAATCGCTTTCTCGACCACTTCGATGCTGACCCGCGTCGCCTGCAATATTTGGAGGAGCGTCTCGACTCCATCTATACCATGGCACGCAAACATCGCGTTCAACCTGCCGAGGTCTATGCCCTGCAACAAAAATTGATGGATGAGCTGGAAACGCTGAACGCCAATGATGAATCCATCGAAAGGCTGGCCACTGAGCTGACAGCGTTTGCACGTCATTATCAAGAATGCGCGCGTGAACTCAGCAACATTCGCACTCAGGCCGCTACGCGCCTGGGCAGCGCTGTAGAAGAAGAAATTCAGCGCCTCGGCATGCCGGGAGGTCGTTTCGTCATTGAATTAAAGCCGCAAAACAGTACCGACCCACAGCCTTTCGGCCTGGAACACGTCGAACTGCTGGTCAGCGCAAACCCCGGACAGCCGCTCAAAGCGCTGGCCAAAGTAGCGTCTGGCGGTGAACTGTCACGTATCAGCTTGGCTATTCAGGTAATCACCGCGCAAACCTCACGCGTTCCGACTCTGGTCTTCGACGAAGTGGACGTGGGTATTGGCGGCCCTACAGCCGAGATTGTAGGTCAACTGCTACGCCGCCTCGGCGACCGCGGTCAAGTCTTGACCGTCACACACTTGCCTCAAGTCGCTGCGCAGTGCCACCAGCATCTTTTCGTGCACAAAGTTAGGGACAGCGAGGCTACGCGTACAGCGGTATCCAAACTGAGTCAAAAAGAGCGCGTGGAAGAGGTTGCGCGCATGCTGGGCGGCATCGATCTGACCAAAGAGTCTTTGGCGCACGCGAAGAAAATGGTCGTATCAGCAAAAAATCAGGCAGCTTAACGACGAACGGTCATCCCACAGAAAGCACGAAGGCGACCCTTGGGTCGCCTTCGATCGTTTCACGAACCTGAATTCGCGTGCCTTGCTTACTTGGTTTTCTTACGTACGTAGAGAACCAAGTTGTGATCCACCAGCTCAACGCCATGTTTCTCGGCGATTGCGTGCTGCAGCTTCTCGATGTCTTCATCGAAAAACTCAATCACTTCTCCGCTTTCAACGTTGACCATATGGTCGTGGTGGCCACCGTCAGCATCTGCTAACTCGAACACCGCATGACCGCCATCGAAATTGTGGCGAATCACCAGCCCGGCGGACTCGAACTGGGTCAGCACACGATAAACCGTGGCCAGACCGACGTCCTCGCCTGCCTGCATAAGCGCCTTGTAAACGTCTTCGGCACTCATGTGACGCTGATCAGCAGAATCAAGCATTTGTAGAATTTTGACTCGCGGCAGAGTCACCTTAAGTCCGGCCTTACGTAGTTCGCTATTTTCAACCATGGTTAGCTTTCTCGCGGAAGCCGCTTCGCAGCTTCTCTTAATACGGGTATGATCGGCGTTTACGTTGTCCCAGCCAAGATAGTGGAAGTCGCCCACCGATGCAAAACACCAAGCTCTTGCTAACCAGTTTCACCTTTGTGGGACTGCTCGCACTCGCCGGTTGTTCATTCCCCGGGGTTTACAAAATCGACATCCAGCAGGGCAATGTCGTCACGCAGGACATGATAAACCAGTTACGCCCGGGAATGACCCGCCGGCAAGTGCGGTTTATCATGGGGAACGCCCTGCTGACCGATACATTCCATCCGGATCGTTGGGATTATTTGTATAGCCTCCAACCAGGCGGCGGTGAACGCCAACAGGAACGCGTCAGCGTGTTCTTCAATGAAAACGACCAGCTCGTCAGCTTGTCAGGCGACTTCATGCCTGGCGTCAGCAAAGACGAAGCCATTCTCGGCAAAGACGGCGGCGCAAATGTGACCACGCCGGCTGCTCCAACCGAGAAGAGTGAGGTCCCGGCCAAGCCTGGATCGTTGCTGGATCAAATCCAGAAGGATGTCGACGGGGTCGAAACAGTGCCTGTCCCGACTCCAGAACCTCTGGATACAACCGAACAATAAGCGTTCGGTACAAAAAAGCCCGGCGTGCCGGGCTTTTTGTTGTCGGCGAAAACTATGAGGAAGGGTTAAGGCGCTTGGCCTCTGCCGCTCTCGCAGCACGTTGACGACGAATTTCTTTGGGATCAGCCACAAGCGGTCGATAAATTTCCACTCGATCACCGGCTTCCAACACTCGGTCTTCAGGGGCATTAATTTGTTTACCGAAGATTCCAACCGGGCAATTTGCCAAATCAAGTTCCGGGAACGCTTCACTCAAGCCCGACGCTAAAACGGCTGAGCGCACGCTGGTGCCTTTAGCAACAGTCAGCGCCAGTAGACGCTGTCGCTCGACCGAAGCGTACACCACCTCAATTGCAATCATAGACTCAGCCATACAGTTGCTTGGCGCGTTGGCAGAACGCATCCACCAAGGTGTTGGCCGCCTGATTGAACAAGGGTCCCAGTGTGGCTTTGACTAGCGCGCCCGCGTAGTCAAACGTCATGTCCAGGCTGATCTTGCAGGCTTTTTCGCCCAACGGTTTGAAGACCCACACACCATGCAGCTTGGTGAACGGCCCCTCCTCCAGGTTCATCTCGATCGACTGGCCCGGCACCAGCGTATTGCGCGTCACAAAGTGCTGGCTCAAGCCGCCCTTTGCCACGCCCAGACTGGCGCGCATGAGCACCTCCGTACGTTCAAGGATCTCGGCCGAGGAGCACCACGGCAAAAACTCGGGGTACTTGGCCACATCATTGACCAAGTCATACAAAGCCTGCGCGGGATAAGGCAACAAGGCGGAGCGTTGAATATGGGTAGTCATGTCAGCGTTACTTCCACAGCTGGGCGGCAAACACGATCAGGATGCCGAGTGGCGCCACATAGCGCATCAAAAAAAGAGTCAAGGCGAACAACACCGGGCTGCGCATCGACAACTCGTCGCGAACCGCACCACGGCCCATGATCCAGCCCGCAAAGACTACGAAACACAGTCCACCCAAAGGCAGCATGATACGCGAGGTGAGGAAATCGACGACACCAAAGAAGTCAAGACCATGCTCCGCACCCCATTGGTAGAGGCGAAAACCGGATTCTTCGTTCACGAAAAATTTGGCCTGCTTCCAGATATTGAACGAGAACACCGTACCCAATCCGACAAACCAGCAACTGAACGCCAGCCAGAAAGTGACCCACAAACGACGGATTTTGGTTCGCTCTACCAGATAAGCCACCATTGGTTCGAGCAGGGAAATGGCCGAACTCCAGGCCGCAACAGCCACCAGCACAAAAAACACCACCCCCATCAATTGGCCAAACGCCACGTTGCCAAACGCAAAAGGCAACGTGACAAACATCAGTCCCGGTCCTTCACTGGGGTTCAAACCCGATGCAAACACAATTGGAAACAATGCCAGCCCAGCGAGCAATGAGACAAACGTATCGATCAACGCCACGCCTACAACCGTCCCTGATATCGACGCATTCTTCGGCATATAAGCACCGTAGATCATGATCGAACCCACACCCACACTGAGGGAAAAAAACGCATGCCCCATCGCGGCGAGCAAACCGTCCATCACGCGATCAGGGTTGAAGTCGAACATAAAATGCACGCCTTCCATGAAATGCCCGGTGGTCATGCTGTACCCGAGCAACACCAACAGCAGCACAAACAGAATCGGCATCATGATGCGCAAACTGCGCTCAAGCCCAGCCACTACGCCTTTGGCAATCACATAGGCAGAAAGCAACATAAACGCGGTATGCCAGAAGGTCAGCCGCCACGGATCAGCGATGACGTGACCGAAATACGCCCCCACCTGATCGGCCGTCGCGCCCTGAAAATCGCCCTTGCCCATATTGAGGATGTAATCCAGCGACCAACCGCCGACCACACTGTAAAAAGATAGAATCAGTAATGCCGTAATCATCCCGGCGAAAGCCCACCAAGACCATCGCGCCGAATGGCCTGCCTCCACCGCCAGTACCTTCAAGGCATTTGCCGGACTAAGCCGCGCGCGCCGCCCGATCAACGTTTCAGCCAGCATGACCGGGACACCGATCAGCGCGATACAGGCCAAAAACACCAGCACAAACGCACCACCCCCATAGACGCCAACCATGTAGGGGAATTTCCAGATACTGCCCAAACCCACGGCAGAACCGGTCGCAGCGAGAATAAAGACCCAACGGCTTGCCCAACTGCCGTGGACAGAAACCTTGTCTGTCGACATCGTTACTACGCCCAACCGATAAAAAAGAGGGCGCATTGTCCGGGATTCAACCTACGCGCTCAAGCACGCAGGTGCCCGTAGCCGACTTGCTCGCAACTGCCTATAATGCCGCCCCTATGGCTAAACAGAAGAAACACCCCACAGGGACCATCGCGCAGAACAAAAAGGCGCGACACGATTACTTCATCGAACATCGGTTCGAGGCTGGTCTGGTCCTGGCCGGCTGGGAAGTAAAAAGTCTGCGTGCAGGCAAGGCACAGTTAGTCGACAGCTACGTGCTTCTCAAGGACGGTGAAGCCTGGTTGCTCGGCAGCCACATCGCCCCACTGACGACCGCCAGCACGCACGTTATTGCCGACCCGACGCGCAGCCGCAAACTGCTGCTCAACAAGCGCGAGCTTGAAAAGCTGTTTGCCTCGGTGCAGCAGAAGGGTTACGCCTGCGTCTGCCTCTCGCTTTACTGGAGCAAACACTTGATCAAGTGTGAAATTGCCCTGGGTAAAGGCAAGAAGGAATACGACAAGCGTCATACCGAACGCGAGCGCGACTCCGATCGCGAGCTGCAACGCGCGGTACGCAACAAAGGCAAGGAAGACTAACCCTCTTCGACTGCCTACCAGCTCGCGATGGGCCCAACCCGACTATCAGGGTGACCTCAATCGCGAGCGTTGTTGTTGCTGAAGGTTTTACCCCTTACAAACCATTGCGCCGCTCAGCACGCGCTGTGCGCTGAACTTCCTGACGTACCTCCTCCAAGACTTCCTGCACATACATCAGATGCCGACTGGACACCTCTCGTGCATCCTCAGCCCGCCCTTCAATAATCGCCAGGTACAATTCGCGATGTTGACTGATGAGCATGTCTCGCGTTTCGCTGCGCTGCTTGTACATCCCGCCGATATTGGTCACCACGTTGCGCTTGAGCAAATCAAACAACCCACGAATCGTGTGTAACAACACCGCGTTATGGCTCGCCTCGGCAATCGCCAAGTGAAAACTCGCGTCAGCCTCGCCCTCTTCGGCACGACTGACCTCATCGACCCGCGTGTAGCAATCTTGCAACCGTTCAAACGCTATGCGCAGACGCTCACGGTCCACGTCCGTGGCACGTAGGGCGGCATAAAACGCGCAGGACGCTTCCAGCGTATGCCGAAACTCCAACAAGTCGCGTTGCGCCTCGGGGTTGCTTTCAAGCAGTTGCAACAAGGGGTCACTGAAGGTCGACCCCAGTGACGTCGCGACATAATTGCCACCACCCTGGCGACTGACCAGCAACCCCTTGGCCGACAATTTTTGGATCGCTTCGCGCAACGACGGGCGCGACACCCCGAATTGTTCAGCCAACGCACGCTCGGCCGGTAAGCGCTCGCCCGACTTCAACGTGCCCTCAAGGATCATGCCCTCAAGCTGCTCGACAATATCGTCAGACAAACGGCGCTGACGAATCTGATCAAACCCCATAACTCTCTCCACCCTCCCGACCACACGCCGGAGGCCGCCATTCTCGCTGATTAGCGCACTTCAGACACCTGCCAGACGCAAACGCAAACACCCCATCAGATGCCATGGCAACGTTTTGTCAGACAAAAGATTTAGGGCGGCAAATTGACACATCCCTCATAAGGCTTTTAACCTAGCCGACAGCGGTTGTAAATTGGTAATACCAATTAGCCAAGCGCGACCAGCAGCAACGACCAATAACAATTAGGGGCCACCCCATATGCAAACCTGGCAACAGCTCTATAGTCCGCTCGGCAGCCTCGGCCTGTCCGCACTCGCCGCCGTCGTCCCGATCGTATTCTTCTTTCTGGCTCTGGCCGTGTTCCGTCTCAAAGGGCACGTCGCCGGCAGCATCACCCTTGCTCTGTCGATTCTGGTGGCGATTTTCGCCTTCCAGATGCCTGTCGACATGGCCTTCGCAGCAGCGGGCTATGGATTTGCCTACGGCCTCTGGCCAATTGCATGGATCATCGTTGCCGCGGTGTTCCTCTACAAACTCACCGTAAAAAGCGGTCAATTCGAAATTATCCGCAGCTCCGTCCTGTCGATCACCGATGACCAGCGCCTGCAAGTGCTGTTGATTGGCTTCTGCTTCGGCGCGTTCCTTGAAGGTGCAGCCGGTTTCGGTGCCCCGGTCGCGATTACTGCCGCGCTGCTGGTTGGCCTGGGGTTCAACCCGCTGTACGCCGCGGGCCTGTGCCTGATCGCCAACACCGCACCGGTCGCGTTCGGCGCGCTGGGCATTCCGATCATCGTGGCGGGTCAAGTAACGGGCATCGACGCCTTCAAAATCGGCGCCATGGCCGGTCGTCAACTGCCGCTGCTGTCACTGTTCGTACCATTCTGGCTGGTGTTCATGATGGACGGCCTGCGTGGCGTGCGCGAAACCTGGCCTGCAGCACTGGTGGCCGGTCTGAGTTTCGCCGTGACCCAGTACTTCACCTCCAACTTCATTGGCCCCGAGCTGCCGGACATCACCTCAGCCCTCGCCAGCCTGGTCAGCCTGACCCTGTTTCTGAAAGTCTGGCAGCCTAAACGTACCGCAGGTGCGCAGATTGCGGGCGTCACTTCGGACGTTATCGTGACTGCCAGCGCAGGTGGTTTCGGCAAACCAAGCAACCTGCTGGCATCGCCTTACAGCCTGATGCAAATTCTGAAAGCGTGGTCCCCATTCCTGATCCTGACCGTGCTGGTCACCATCTGGACACTAAAACCGTTCAAGGCCATGTTCTCGCCAGGCGGCGCGATGTACGGCTGGGTGTTCAACTTTGCGATCCCGCACCTCGACCAACTGGTGATCAAAACGGCTCCAATCGTCAATGCACCGACCGCCATTGCTGCCGTGTTCAAACTCGACCCGATATCCGCGACCGGCACTGCGATTTTCTTCTCGGCGCTAATCTCGATGCTGGTGTTGAAAATCGACGTCAAGACTGGTCTGACCACTTTGAAAGAGACATTCTTCGAACTGCGCTGGCCAATCTTGTCCATCGGCATGGTGCTGGCCTTCGCTTTCGTCACCAATTACTCGGGCATGTCCTCGACCATGGCACTTGTATTGGCCGGTACGGGCGCTGCCTTCCCGTTCTTCTCGCCGTTTCTTGGCTGGCTGGGTGTATTCCTGACAGGCTCCGACACGTCGTCCAACGCCCTGTTCAGCTCGCTGCAAGCCACCACCGCGCACCAGATCGGTGTCAGCGATACCTTGATGGTGGCCGCCAACACCAGCGGCGGCGTAACCGGAAAAATGATCTCACCGCAGTCGATCGCCGTCGCCTGTGCGGCAACCGGCCTGGTGGGTAAAGAATCCGACTTGTTCCGCTTCACCCTGAAACACAGCCTGTTTTTCGCCACCATTGTGGGGTTGATCACACTGGCTCAAGCCTACTGGTTCACCGGCATGCTGGTGCACTAATAGGTCTATGGTTATCGCACGTTAAAATCGCCGGGGTACGCCCCGGCGACAGCCATTCACGACCCGGTCTGCCTGGCTTCTACGCTTGGCGGACACAAAACCGGGACCACCCGGAGACGCCTGATGAGCGAGCTTTTCTACAACGCCGTGCCCAACGCGACCCGTGTCGCACCGCCCCTGCCTGTTCCACGCATTTATCCCACGCAAAAACCGGCCAAGGTTTACCTGTTTGGCACTTGCGTAGTCGACCTGTTCTTCCCCGAAGCCGGCATGGACGCGATTCACCTGCTGGAACGCGAAGGCATTGAAGTGGACTACCCGCAAGGGCAAAGCTGTTGCGGCCAACCGGCCTACACTTCGGGTTACACCGAACAGGCGCGCGCCGTCGCTCGCTCACAACTCGCCCTGTTTGCCGAGGACTACCCGGTCGTGGTGCCGTCCGGCTCCTGCGCGGGCATGTTGCGCGAGCACTATGAAGACTTGTTCAAAGACGAACCCGAGACCCTGAAGCGCGTTCACGCCCTGGCCGAACGTACCTTCGAACTCACCGAATTCCTGCTGTTCGTGTGCAAGGTCCAATTCAAGGACCACGGCGCACCAGTCAAAGTCGCACTGCACACCTCCTGCTCTGCAAGGCGCGAAATGAACACCCACCTGCACGGCCGCGAAATGCTGGCCCAATTGAGCAACGTTGAACGCATCGACCATAGCCATGAAAGTGAATGCTGCGGCTTTGGTGGGACATTCAGCGTGCGTATGCCGGATATTTCCGGGGCGATGGTGGCCGACAAGACCCGCTCCCTGATTGAAACCGGCGCGCATCAAGTGCTGACCGCCGACTGCGGCTGCCTGATGAACATCAACGGCTCACTGGAAAAACAAAAACAATCCCTGCGTGGCCAGCACCTGGCCAGTTTCTTGTGGCAGCGCACCGGAGGTGAACAATGAGCACCAGCACACTGATCCCGACTGTCGCCGTCGAAGAGGACTTCCGCGAGCGCGCCCACGAAGCCTTGGCTGACAAACAACTGAGAAATAACTTTCGCAGTGCCATGGACTCTTTGATGACCAAACGCGCCGTGGCCTTCAGTGATGCTCACGAACGCGAACACCTGCGCGCCCTGGGCAATGCCATCCGCGCCCGCGCCTTATCCAAACTGCCCGACCTGCTGGAACGCCTGGAAGCCAACTTGACCCGCAACGGTGTGCAAGTGCATTGGGCCGAGACCGTCGAGGAAGCGAACGAGATCGTCTTGTCGATTGCCCGTCGCCGTGCGGCCAAGCAAGTGATCAAAGGCAAATCGATGGTCAGCGAAGAGATGGAAATGAACCACGTGCTCGGCGCCCAAGGCATTGAATGCCTGGAATCTGACATGGGTGAGTACATCGTTCAGCTCGATAACGAAAAGCCATCCCACATCATCATGCCCGCGATCCATAAAAACGCCGGGCAAGTAGCCGACTTGTTTCACAACAAACTCGGCGTGGAATACACCAAGGACGTCGACCAACTGATCCAGATTGGCCGACGTGTACTGCGACAAAAATTCTTTGAAGCGGACATCGGGGTTTCCGGCGTGAACTTCGCCGTGGCCGAAACCGGCACCTTGCTGCTCGTTGAAAACGAAGGCAACGGCCGTATGTCGACCACTGTGCCGCCCGTGCACATCGCGGTGACCGGTATCGAAAAAGTCGTCGAAAACTTGCGCGATGTGGTGCCGCTAGTGTCGCTGCTGACCCGCTCGGCCCTTGGCCAGCCCATCACCACTTACGTCAACATGATCTCCGGCCCGCGCAAACCCGGCGAGCTCGACGGCCCCGAAGAGGTGCACCTGGTATTGCTGGATAACGGCCGTAGCCAGGCGTTTGCCGACAGTGAACTGCGCCAGACGCTCAATTGCATTCGGTGTGGTGCCTGCATGAATCACTGCCCGGTTTACACGCGCATTGGTGGTCATGCCTACGGCGAGGTGTACCCCGGTCCTATCGGCGCGATCATCACACCGCACATGGTCGGGCTGGCCAAAGTGCCCGATCACCCAAGTGCGTCTTCTCTTTGCGGCGCCTGCGGCGAGGTCTGCCCGGTCAAAATTCCTATCCCGGCCTTGCTGCGTCGCCTGCGGGAAGAAAACGTCAAAGCGCCAGACACCCAGCCACGCATCATGCGTGGTCAGGGCAGCAAGTACTCGCGTAAGGAGCGCTTCATCTGGAACGCCTGGGCCAAACTCAATAGCTCGCCCAACCTCTACCGTTTGTTCCTGAAAGCCGCCACCCGCCTGCGCGGATTGACGCCGAACAATGTAGGGCCATGGACCCAAAACCACAGCGCCCCAAAACCCGCTGCCCGCTCGCTGCATGACATGGCCCGCGAGCACTTGGCGAAAAAGTCGGGAGACCAGTGATGAGCGCCAAACACAACATCCTTACTAAATTGCGTAAAAGCCTGACAGGAACAACACCTGTGGCTGACAACTTTGACGAAGTTCTGGTGACGCAACCCTGGACCTACACCCCCGAACAGCGCATCCCGCAACTGCGCAAGTTGATGGAAGCGGTGCACACCGAAACTCACCTAAGCACCGAGCAGGGCTGGCCTGCCCTGTTGGCGCAATTGGTCACCGACCGTCAGCTGCCGAGCCTGCTGATCGCCCCGACGACGCCACACGGGCAAAAAGTGGCGGCACATTGGGCGCAAAATCCCGCACTACCTGCACTCAAAGCCTACGATCGTCGAGTAGAGGAATGGAAAGACGAGCTGTTCAATGACACGCCCGCCAGCCTGACCACCACCTTGGGCGCCATTGCCGCCACCGGCAGCCTGATCCTGTGGCCCACGCCCGAAGAACCACGCTTGATGAGCCTGGTGCCGCCCGTGCATTTCGCTCTGCTCAAGGCCAGTCAAATCCGCGACAACTTCTATCACGTGCAGCGTGAAATGAACTGGGCCGCAGGCATGCCGACCAATGCCTTGCTGGTGTCCGGCCCTTCAAAAACCGCCGACATCGAGCAAGTGCTGGCCTATGGCGCCCATGGCCCGAAAGATCTGGTGGTGTTGATCCTGGAGGACGCATGAGCCTGCCCGCTACGTTTATGCGCGACGCCGAACGTCTGATCCCGCACGACCGGCGCTTCACCGATGCCTTGTCGACGCTGGCATTCGGCACCGACGCGAGCTTCTACCGATTGATTCCGAAACTGGTCGTTCGGGTTGAATCCGAAGATGAAGTGGTTGAACTGTTGCGTTTAGCGAGGCGCGACAACGTTTCGGTGACCTTCCGCGCATCGGGCACCAGTTTGTCCGGCCAGGCTATTAGCGACTCGGTGCTGATCGTGCTCGGGGATAACTGGAACGCTAAAGAAATTCGCAGTCAGGGCATGCAAATCCGTTTGCAGCCAGGTGTGATTGGCGCCCAGGCTAACGCGTGGCTGGCGCCGTTCGGGCGCAAGATCGGCCCCGACCCGGCCTCGATCAATGCGTGCAAAATTGGCGGCATTGTCGCCAATAACGCCAGCGGCATGTGCTGCGGCACGGCACAAAATACTTACCACACGCTGGCGGGCATGCGCGTTGTGCTAGCCGACGGCACGCGCATCGACACCGAGGATGCAGCCAGTGTTGCCGCCTTTCGTCAAAGCCATGGTGCCATGCTCGAACACCTTGAGACATTGGCCCGCGAAACCCGCGCAAACACTGAATTGGCTGCAAAAATCCGCCATAAATACCGCCTGAAAAACACCACCGGCCTGTCGCTCAACGCCTTGGTGGATTTTGACGACCCGCTGGATATCCTCAGCCACGTGTTGGTGGGCAGCGAAGGCACCCTCGGTTTTATCAGCGCGGTGACCTACGACACCGTTATTGATCACCCGCACAAAGCGTCGGCGCTGATCGTGTTTCCGGACGTGGAAACCTGCTGTAACGCTGTAACTGTGTTGAAAAGCCAACCCGTTTCTGCCGTTGAACTGCTCGATCGCCGCAGCCTGCGTTCTGTGCAGGAAAAACCCGGCATGCCGGCGTTCGTACAGCAACTGTCGAACAATGCTTGCGCACTGCTGATCGAATCTCGCGCAGCCACGCAGACGTTATTGCACGAGCAGTTGGCGCACATCATGGGCTCACTGTCGGCATTCCCTGTCGAGAAGCAAGTCGATTTCACCGAAGACCCGGCCGAAAACGCCAAACTGTGGGCGATTCGCAAAGATACCTTCCCCGCCGTAGGCGCTGTGCGCAAAACCGGCACCACAGTGATCATCGAAGACGTAACCTTCCCCGTCGAACAATTGGCCATCGGCGTAAACCGTCTGATTGAGCTGTTCGACAAGCATCACTACGATGAAGCGATCCTTTTCGGACACGCGCTGGAAGGCAATCTGCACTTCGTCTTCACCCAAGGCTTCAACAGCCCAGAAGAAGTCGCACGCTACCAAGCGTTCATGGATGACGTGGCACAGTTGGTCGCCGTAGAGTTCGGCGGCTCGCTCAAGGCTGAACATGGCACCGGCCGCAACATGGCGCCCTTCGTGGAGCTGGAATGGGGCAGCGATGCCTATCAACTGATGTGGTCGCTCAAACGCTTGCTCGACCCGCAGGGCATTCTCAACCCGGATGTGGTGCTCAGCGAAGACCCGCAAATCCACCTCAAACACCTCAAGCCGCTGCCCGCCGCTGACGAAATTGTGGATAAGTGCATTGAGTGCGGTTTTTGCGAACCGGTCTGCCCGTCTAAAGGTTTGACCCTCAGCCCGCGCCAGCGAATCGTGATCTGGCGTGACATTCAGGCCAAAAAACGCGCCGGCGTGGACACCCGCGAGCTGGAAAAAGCCTACGAATACCAAGGCATCGACACTTGCGCCGCAACCGGTTTGTGCGCCCAACGCTGCCCGGTCGGTATCAACACGGGCGAGCTGGTGAAGAAACTGCGCGCGCGCAAAGCCGATCACACCAAGACCGCCGACTGGCTGGGCAACCACTTCGCGACCACGCTGCAAGGTGCGCGCTTCACGCTGCATGTAGCCAATGGCGCGCGCATGATGCTGGGTGCGCCGCGTCTTGCCAGGCTGTCTGCCACGCTGACCAGGGCCAGCAAAGGGCGCGTTCCCCTGTGGACCAATGCCATGCCGCAACCTGAGCAGGCGATACGTTTCGCCCCGCCGGTCAAAGATGCGCGCCCGCGCGTGGTCTATTTGGCCGCATGCGTATCCCGCGTCATGGGCCCTGCAGCGGGCGACCGCGAGCAAATGTCGCTCCTGGATAAAACCCGCGGCCTTTTGGAAAAAGCCGGTTACCAAGTGGTGTTCCCGGACAACCTGGACAGCCTGTGTTGCGGCCAGCCGTTTGCCTCAAAAGGGTACGCCGAACAGGCCGAACACAAACGTCAGGAACTGATCGGCGCCCTACTCCACGCCAGCCGTGGCGGGCTTGATCCGATCTACTGCGACACCAGCCCGTGCACACTGCGGCTGGTGCAAGACCTGGGCGAAACCCGCCTCGACCTGTACGACCCGGTGCGGTTCATTCGCACTCACCTTGTGGATAAGTTGCGCTTCACCCCGCAAGCAGCGCCGATTGCCGTGCACGTCACGTGCAGCACGCAACACTTGGGCGAAAGTCAGGCCCTGATCGACATTGCGCGGTTGTGCAGCCAAGAGGTCGTCATCCCTGAAGGCATTCACTGCTGTGGCTTTGCGGGTGATAAAGGCTTTACCACCCCGGAGCTGAACGCCCACTCGCTGCGCACCTTGAAAGACGCGGTGCAGCAGTGCAGCGAGGGAATCTCCACCAGCCGTACGTGCGAGATTGGTCTGACACAACATGGCGGCATCGACTACCACGGATTGGTGTATCTGGTGGATCGAGTAACCACCGCCAAAACGCTACAGCACTAGGGAATCAGGTCAAAACGAGACGCGCCTGCTTGCACTTAGGCGCGTCCTGCTCTTTACGTGGCCAAACTGCCCACCGATTTGTCGACCCTGCTCTCTGGTCAAATCCACCATGCACTTTACCGACAACACCAAACGGCGCGTGTGCCTGCTCAAACCATTTCCTGCCTCACTCGCCGAAGCGCTCTGCGCATCGGTGTGTAAAACTCAAAAAAATGCGCCTGCCGCTCAAGAACAACCCTTGGCAGGAAAGCCCTTTTTTACGCACAAAAAAATTAATCGGATGATGGCCAAATAAAAGCAGAACCCTTGAGCCCGGCTATAGTCAATTGGCTTGAGCCCCACTGTTTTGGGCTTATAACCGAGCCCGGAGACACCGGGCCTAACGTGTGCACAAGGAGTTTTCCCCATGAAACGTACCGCGCTTGCTGGCCTTTTTGTGGCTGCTGCAATGTTGGCCTCTCCGGTGTTCGCCAATGAGCCCGCAAAAGATGACCTGTGCGCCATCAACTTGCAGAAAATCAATGACGCGATGGCAACCTCGGGTGAGACCAGCGAAAACACCAGTGACGACATCAAGACCGGCGTTGAGAAAGCCAAAGCCGAACAGGCCAAGGGTGACAACGAGGCTTGCATCTCCACAACCTCCCAGTTGCTCCAGCGTATCCAGAACATCAACAAAGGTGGTGAAAGCAAATAAGCCTTGAGGTTGGCCTTCTGCGTCAGATTGGCGTAGACTCCGCAAGCTTGCTGGTTATACACAGCAAGCATCGGGGCCGTTTAGGATTCGACGCCGGTTGCGAAACTCTAGGTGCATGCCGAGTTGGTAACAGAACTCGTAAATCCACTGTTGCAACTTTCTATAGTTGCCAATGACGAAACCTACGAGGGTCAAGCTCTCGCAGCGTAAGCTGCCTTAGCCATCCTCCTGGCACCTTCGGGTCCAGCAATCACTAGGGGATGCCTGTAAACCTGAAGTGATTGTCATATAGAACAGGATCGCCGTGCAGTACGTTGTGGACGAAGCGGCTAAAACTTACACAACTCGCCCAAAGCACCCTGCCCTTCGGGTCGCTGAGGGTTAACTTAATAGAAACGGCTAAGCATGTAGTACCGACAGCGGAGTACTGGCGGACGGGGGTTCAAATCCCCCCGGCTCCACCATTTAGTCTTCCCAGGAAGACCCAGAAAAGCCGTAAAGCCTAGAGAAATCAAAGCTTTACGGCTTTTTTCTTGCCCGCGTATTCCCACCTGATCCCAGGGCATCCCACGGTTGACGGGGGCATATATGGGGGCATAAAACGCTCATCAGCTCGCTCGGAGAGGATGTGCCCCCAATGCCCCTGAAAGACACCAACTGCCGCAACGCTAAGCCCCAGGACAAGCCCTATCGGCTCTACGACGAACAGGGCCTGTACCTTGAAGTGCAGCCCAACGGAGGCCGTTACTGGCGCTTGAAATACCGTTTTCTGGGAAAGGAAAAACGCCTGGCTCTTGGTGTTTACCCTGAGGTCGGCTTGCAGGAAGCTCGGCGCAAACGTGATGACGCTCGTGTCCAACTTGCCAGCGGCCAAGATCCTTCACTGCAAAGACGCATGGCCAAGGTGGTCAGCCAACTTGATCACCAGCACACTTTTGATTCGGTTGCCACGCAGTGGCTCAGTATTCGCGAATCCTCCTGGAACCCGGAGTACACCCGGACTGTACGGCAGCGCCTTGAGCTCAATGCCTTCCCTTGGCTGGGAAAACTCCCGATTAGCAGCATCAGCACGCCCATGCTGGTCGAAAACCTCCAGCGCATTATCAAGCGCGGCGCTCGCGAGACGGCGCGTCGTGTTGCCCAGATCTACAAACAGATTTTTGAGTTCGCCGAAGCTGCCGGCATCACCCCGCCCAACCAGATAGGGAATCTCTCACGGACGCTCCCAGCCAAGCGGGTGAAACACTTTGCTGCCGTGACCGATCCTGAAAAACTCGGTGCACTGCTCAAAGCACTGGATAGCTACACGGGAACAATGCCTGTTTGTTGTGCACTCAAACTGGCCCCATTGCTGTTCTGCCGGCCCGGAGACCTGCGCCACATGGAGTGGTCGGAGGTCAATCTGGATGCGGGCGAGTGGTTGATTCCCGGCCACAAGATGAAAGGGCTCACTGCTACCAAACAGGATCGGCCGGATCATTTGGTTCCTCTCAGCCAACAAGCAGTCGCGGTTCTGCGCGAGCTGAAACCACTCACCGGCAGACATCGGTACGCCTTCCCCTCGGCACGAGGAGGCGACCGGCCGATGTCCAACAATGCCGTACTCAGCGCGTTACGCCGCATGGACATCAGCGGCGACGAAATGACTGGGCACGGCTTTCGTGCGACAGCAAGAACCATAGGTGCGGAGGTGCTGGGATTTCGCCCCGATCTTCTGGAGCATCAGCTTGCTCACACGGTAAAAAATCCACTGGGCCGTGCATATGACCGAACATCATTTCTGCCAGAGCGCCGCGACATGATGCAGCGCTGGTCAGATTATCTAGATGCGATCAAGTCCTGAGCTCATCGCTTGGGCTTGCAATACCGATCCCCGCTTGGTAAAAACTCGGCATCCCTCGGACGTTCATAGGACTCCATGGGATCGTCACGCTGCCCCGGTTACGGCGTTAAGAATCCGAAGTCCATCTGCTGTTAGCAAATGGACTTTCTGGCTACCTCATCGGGGTATTGCCAGCATCTTGCAGGGCCTTCTGCACCTGCTCACCTGCAGCAATGCTGCTAAGAAACCTACGGACTCCTATTCCGTACCAGCAGGGTCTTTCCTCTCCCCCACGCCAAAGACACAGCTTCAGCTGTCATCCGCACAGCTGTCGCCGGCAATAATTCTCGGAGACACGTAACCCGGGTCACAACAAACGCCACTGCTTTGCAGTAGGAAAATCCGAGCGCCACTCCCAACACATATGCGTATTGCAGTACTTGAGGACTGCTGCAACGCCACCGTCTGAGCACCAATCAAATGTCAGCACGAACTATTGAACCCAGCCCGGAGGAACCGCGCTTCCTTCGCCTGCCCGAGGTTGAACTCTTGGTCGGGAAAAAGAGATCCACGATCTATCGCGACATAGCCGCAGGAAAATTCCCTGCTCCATATGATCTAGGCAGCAGCAGATCGGTTGGCTGGCTCAGCACGGAGATATCTGCCTGGATCCTGAGCCGGCCGCGTGTGCAACTGCGTGGGGGGCTTAACAATGACTAACGTATCAACCCCACTGCGTGCGCAGACCCAGTGGTTCCATGTTTTCAGGGCTATGATCGATCAGGGTGATGTAGCCCGAATCGGGCCCCACGCATTTACGGTTTATGCCGTAATCAAGGCACACGCCAATTACTACTCTGGTACGGCGCATCCGGGCATCGAGCGGATCTCTGAACAGTCTGGCGTCAGCTTGGCACAGGTCAAACGGGCACTGGGGGTTCTCGAAACGGCCGGCCTTATCACAAAAACAAAATCCGGCCGATCTAATCACTACACCCTACACGAAAAGGTTCAGGTCACTGAGGCCGGCCTACCGCATACCGTAGTAACCTGGGACTACGTGCCACGCCACGCCCAGCACACAGTATCTGAGCTCAAAAAAGCCATGACCGCTGGCGATCTTGCGAGTACACAGATACTGAACATCGAGCGCCTGAATATACAAATCAACCTAGCTTCTGGTAACGCCCAAGTCGATAGCTCATCAATGCAAATCGATCTTGATCGATTGCCACCTGGTATCCGTGAGACCCTGCGCAGGCATCTCAAAAATTCACAATGAGGTTATGCACAGCTCAGAGTGATACGTATCAGCCTGAGCTGTGATTGGTCACGAAGTAGCTCACCTAGAGCTACATAGCGTGGGAATCTAGCTCAGGCTGAGCCGCTAAAAAGAAAGAGAAAATAAAAGATAAGAGAAGATATGGAGGAGACAAAACCTCCTGAGCGAACGTATCGAAGCCTTATTGGATTACGGACAGTTACCGTAAACTCGATCCGACGAATCCCGCCAGCCGTGCCATCTGCGTTTTTTTCGCATTACAGAAGCGCCTTCCTTTATCATCCCCGACATCGTTTAGTGATTGATTCCCTAGTCATTGGCTCAGGGCGCTCGGCTGTCGTATCCAGTGGTCTCCGGCATAAACTGATGCGGCTGAGCAGAACTGAGTTGCCAGTGCTGACGCCAAGCAGACAGAGCGGCATGCGCAGGCCGGGATGGAACCATTACCCAAAAAATTTAGCGGCTAAAACTGCCGCCTTCGCGCATCAGCGATCTGAACAGTGGTAAACCATGAATGCAGTAGAAATTGAATCCGCCATCTCAGACCTTGCCTTTGAGCCTTTTGACGCGGAGGAGTTTCCGTTCAGCTTCCTGGCCGCATTCGGCAACAAGGAAACAGCGCTCAAGCGCCTGCGCGCTGGCAACAACAACGCCTCGGACGTACCTGGCGGCGTGCTACTGCGTAGCAACATTCATATCGCCACGTGCGAGCTCGGCACCGTGGGTGAAACACTCAAGGCCCTGCGTGCCAGCTTGGCCACCACAAAAGCCAAAGCCAAATTCATCCTAGCCACCGACGGGCAAACATTGGAGGCCGAAGAGCTGATCACGGGTGAGACAATCACCTGCGACTACCCGGACCTTCCCAACCACTTTGGTTTCCTGCTGCCGCTGGCCGGTATATCCACCATCAAGGAGATTAAGGACAACCCCATCGACGTGCGCGCCACCAGCCGCCTAAACAAGCTGTACGTCGAACTGCTGAACGAAAACCCGGACTGGGCTAAAACCGAACGCCGCCACGACATGAATCATTTTATGTCTCGGTTAGTGTTCTGCTTTTTTGCTGAAGACACCGACATCTTCACTGGCGACGGACTGTTTACCACAACGGTTGAGCATTACAGCGAGCGCGACGGCTCTAACACCAACCAGGTGCTGTCTGAAATCTTCCGCGCCATGAATATCAAGCTGGCCGAGCGTGCCAATGCAGAACCACGCTTACCTGGCTGGGCCAATAAATTCCCCTATGTGAATGGCGGTTTGTTCTCTGGCAGCACCGAGGTGCCGCGCTTTACGCGCATGGCACGCACCTACCTGCTACATGCCGGCAACCTGAACTGGCAAAAAATTAACCCAGACATTTTCGGTAGCATGATCCAGGCGGTGGCCGATGATGAAGAGCGCGGCGCATTGGGCATGCACTACACCAGCGTGCCCAACATCCTCAAAGTGTTGAACCCCTTGTTTCTGGATGATCTGCGAGCTCAGTTGGAGGCGGCTGGCGACAACAAAGCCAAGCTGCTTAACCTTCGCAAGCGTATGGCGCGCATCCGCATATTTGACCCTGCATGCGGCTCCGGCAATTTCCTAGTCATCGCCTACAAGCAAATGCGCGAGATCGAGGTGGAGATCAATCGCCGTCGAAGCGAGGCCAACAATAAATCAGAAATCCCGCTGACAAACTTCCGAGGCATCGAACTGCGCGACTTTCCGGCCGAGATTGCCCGCCTGGCGCTAATCATTGCCGAGTTTCAGTGCGACGTGCTGTATCGCGGCCAGCAGGATGCACTGGCCGAGTTCCTACCGCTGGATGCGCAGAACTGGATTGTGTGCGGCAATGCGCTACGCCTAGATTGGTTGAGCCTGATGGATGCTCACCATACTGGCGTTAAGCTAATTGCGGATGACTTATTTAGCTCTCCGCTCGACCAAGCCGAAATTGAGTTTGACAACGCAGGCGGTGAGACATATATCTGTGGTAATCCACCATATTTGGGAGGTAAAGGGCAGTCGCCGTCACAGAAGGCAGAGCTGGCGAGTGTTTTTGGCTCTCGCGAAAAAAACGGCGAACTAGATTACGTATCGGCTTGGCTATTGAAAGGCGCGGAATATTCCGCTTCAAACTCTGCAGAGGTCGCGTTTGTAGTCACAAACTCGGTGAACCAAGGCGCACAAGTTCATCAGCTTTGGCCCCGAATTTTCAAACTTGGGATCGAGATCTCCTTTGCTCACAAGGACTTCAAATGGTCAAACAATGCGACCAAAAACGCAGCAGTTATTTGCTCTATAATCGGACTCAGGCCGCGTGGGCGAAAGCAGAAAATTCTGACTGAAAACGGTCTTGCAAGGGAAGTGTCTTGTATTGGACCTTACTTGGTCTCGGGAAACGAAATAGTCGTATCTCAGTCCCTCTCACCCATTTCAGAGTTAATGCCAATAATTACAGGGAACAGCCCCTACGATGGAGGCAACCTGATTCTGGCAAGCGATCAAAAAAAGGAATTAGTAAATAATCATCCAGAGGCGATACACCTAATTAAAAGGCTATATGGCTCCAAGGATTATTTGAATGGCGAGCAGCGTTACTGTCTCTGGATAGATAACCCAAGCAGTCCTTTGGCAGAATCTATTCCAGCCATTAAACATAGAATCGACAATGTTCGTAGATTCCGATTGGACGGTGGCGATGTCGCCCGAGGTATTGCATCACGACCACATCAATTCCGTTATACACACCAAGCCAAATCACATCTGATAATTGTTCCGCGTGTCTCATCTGAACGGCGAACGTATATTCCCTTCGGCCTTCTTTCGAACGACTGCATAGTTGGGGATTCCGCACAGGCCATATATGACGCAGAAGTATGGCATTTGTCTATTCTTCTTAGCCTGTTGCATATGTCTTGGGTTCGAGCGCTTGCTGGACGGCTAAAAACAGACCTGCGCTATTCGTCAGCCCTCTGCTACAACACGTTCCCGATGCCTCTGCTCACTGAGCAAAACAAGGCAGATCTTACAGCCTGCGCAGAGAACATTCTCTTGGCCCGCGAAGCCCATTTTCCCGCCACCATCGCCGACCTGTATGACCCGGACACAATGCCGGACAACCTGCGCCACGCCCACGAGCGCAACGATGAAGTGCTGGAGCGTATCTATATCGGTCGCCGTTTTAGAAACGATACCGAACGCCTGGAAAAGCTCTTTGACCTCTACACCAAGATGACAACGGATACACCGAAGGCTGAGCCGAAAAAGCCACGAGGGAAAATGGCATGAGCGACACCCCAGCTAGCTTAGCGACGCCACCCGAGGGCTACGGCGATTGGTTGGCGGACCTTAAAGGCCGCATCCACAATACCCAGGCGACGGCACCCTCATGGAGGAAGAATCACAGTGACTAACACTACCAACCCGACCAACAGCTACACGGTGCCGTCGGTATCCATTACTACCGCGTGCACTGGGGCATCCAGCAAGGCCAATGAGCTGGGCATGCGTACCATGCAGGAACGCGCCTATACCAAGCGCGGCGAACAGTATCTGCTGATCAAATCGCCACCGGCATCAGGTAAGTCCCGTGCCCTGATGTTTATCGCCCTGGACAAGCTCCATAACCAGGGACTGCAACAGGCCATTGTCGTAGTGCCGGAGCGTTCCATTGGCGGCAGCTTTGCCGATGAGCCGCTGAGCCAACATGGCTTCTACTGGGACTGGCAAGTGGCCCCAAAGTGGAACCTGTGCAATGCCCCAGGCATCGATGAGCCGCGTGTGGCCAAGTCCAAGGTAGATGCCGTGCGCGCCTTCCTAAACAGCGGCGACAAGGTGTTGGTCTGCACCCATGCCACCTTCCGCTTTGCTGTGGAAGAGCTGGGTATCGACGCCTTCGATAACCGCCTGATTGCCATCGACGAGTTCCACCACGTTTCCGCCAACCCAGACAACAAACTGGGCAGCCAACTGAGCGCGTTTATCAACCGCGACAAGGTGCACCTGGTTGCCATGACCGGTTCCTACTTCCGTGGAGACAGCGAGGCCGTGCTGGCTCCGTCGGAAGAGAACAAATTTGAGACGGTGACGTATACCTATTACGAGCAGCTCAACGGCTATCGCTGGCTCAAGTCGCTGGATATTGGCTACTTCTTCTACACCGGCCGGTACGTGGATGCGGTCGCAAAGGTGCTGGACCCGGCGCTGAAAACCATCGTCCACATTCCAAACGTAAATGCCCGTGAGAGCCTCAAGGACAAGGAGCACGAGGTTAACGAGATCATGAGCGCGCTGGGTGATTGGCAGGGTGTAGACCCGGCCACCGGCTTTCACCTGATCAAAGCCAAAGACGGCCGCACGCTGAGAGTGGCCGACCTGGTGGATGATAGCGACCCAGGCAAACGCTCCAAAGTGCTCGGCGCACTGAAAGACCCGGCGCAGAAGAACAACCGCGACAATGTGGATGTGATCATCGCGCTGGGCATGGCGAAGGAAGGGTTTGACTGGATTTGGTGCGAACATGCGCTGACCATCGGCTACCGTTCGAGCCTGACTGAAATCGTGCAGATTATTGGCCGCGCCACCCGCGACGCCGAGGGTAAGGAGCGCTCGCGCTTCACCAACCTGATCGCCGAACCTATGGCTGATCAAGCTGCTGTAGCCGAAGCGGTAAACGATATGCTCAAAGCCATTTCCGCCAGCCTGCTGATGGAACAGGTGCTGGCCCCGCGCTATGAATTCACCCCGAAAGATACCGGGCCGAAAGAAGGCTTCAATTACGGGCCAGAGGGGTATCAAGCAGGTGGCACTAATCTAGGCGTGAATGAAACCACGGGCCAATTCCATGTCGAGATTAACGGCCTGACCACACCGCAGAGCACAGAAGCCACGCGCATCTGCAAAGAAGATTTAAACGAAGTAGTAACCAGCTTCCTGCAGGATAAAACCGTGCTGGAGCGCGGCCTATTCGACAAGGAAAACACCCTGCCAGAAGAGCTGACCCAACTGCGCATGGGCAAGATCGTGCGCGAACGTTACCCGGACTTGAGCGACGTCGACCAGGAAGCCATCCGCCAACACGCTATCGCCGCAATGAACATTACCCAGCAGGCCAAGTTGATGTTGGCTCAGGCCGACGCCAACGGGAGTGACGTTGTACAAGGCAGCACTGCTCTGCTGGATGGCGTGCGCAAGTTCGTTAACGTACGCGAGCTGGACATTGACCTGATCGACCGCATCAACCCCTTCGAGGCAGCCTATGCGGTACTGGCGAAAGCGATGGATGAGAAGTCCCTACGCCAGGTGCAGGCCAGCATTGCGGCCAAGAAAGTGAGCATTCCTCGTGATGAGGCGGTTGAACTTACAGATCGCGCTAGAACTTTCAAGCGCGAGCGAGGCCGCCTTCCAGACATCAACTCTGCAGATGCCTGGGAAAAGCGTATGGCCGAAGGCGTTGTTGCTTTCATGCGCTACAAAGCTCAGGAGTTGGCAGCGAAACAAAGTGGGGTGATCGATGAGTCAAATTGATGAGGACGAACTGCTCGCTGAGCTTGGCCTTGAAATCGCTCCCCTAAAGGCTGCCACTCGAACCCCTCGCGAAGAACGCATCATCGCTGGCTTCGAGGACATTCAGCGCTTCTATCAGACCCACGGCCGCGCCCCACTGCATGGCGAAGATCGCGACATCTTTGAACGCTTGTACGCAGTGCGTCTGGATCAGCTACGCAGGCTGCCGGAGGCACAAACCCTACTGGCCGGCCTGGATAGTCACGGCCTACTGCCAGGTAATGCCCTAGCCACGGTAAATGTGGATGACCTGGATGAGGACGCCTTGCTCGCCGAGCTAGGCATCGGCAGTGAGCCCGTCGACCTGGACGACATCACCGTGCTGCGGCATGTGCGTTCAAGTGCGGCAATAAAGGCGGCAGAAGAAATTGCCGCCCGGACCCCATGTAAAGACTTCGAGAGCTTCAAACCACTTTTTGATGAGGTTGAAGCCGGCCTAAAACAAAACCTGTGGATAACCAAGCCCTTTGGTAAGAACGCCAGCATCGAGGCCGGGGACTTCTTCATTCTGAGCGGACTCATTGCCTATGTCGCCGAGGTGGGCGACACCTACAAGACGCCGAACGCGGAGACGAATGGGCGTTTGCGCGTCATTTACTCCAATGAGACGGAAAGCGATCTTCTACTACGATCCCTGCAGCGGGCGCTCTACAAGGACAGTGAGGGACGTGCCGGATCTCGGCTCATCAGGGTAGATTCAGGCCCACTGTTTAGCGACATAGCCGAGCCGGACGACATAGAAAGCGGCACTATCTATGTGCTGCGCAGCCAGTCCAGCCACCCCTTCGTAGCCGAGCACCGCGAGCTGATCCACAAGATTGGCGTGACCGGTGGCAAGGTGGAAGCTCGCATCGCCGCCGCGGCGAAGGATGCCACCTACCTGCTGGCAGATGTGGAAGTGGTCGCAACTTACAAGCTTCACAACCTGAACCGCACCCGGCTAGAAAACATCTTCCACCGCCTGTTCGGCGCAGCGCAGTTGGACTTGACCATCGATGACCGCTTCGGCAATCCGGTCAAGCCGAGGGAATGGTTCCTGGTACCGCTGCATGTGATCGACGAAGCGGTTGAGCGCATTCGGGATGGGTCGATTACCGGTGTCGCGTACGATCCGCAGACGGCTCGCTTGATCAGCTAAGGCGCAGCTAAAGCGTGACGATCAAATCCGGGCGGAAGCCAGTCTCTTCGCCCGGATACCCTCTAGGGTTGCAAACTACACGAGCGCCTGCCGCGTCATAATCGACGGCTGTATGCGCATCCATGTGAGTGCCGGCACGCGGGCTGCCGCAGGCAGTTTCAGCGTGACTTAACCTACGTTAGCCTCGACCAGTCGCAAAGGAGATGACGGTACATCCAGCATGTACTGCCTGGTCACCATCTCTGCCGTAAGCCCGGCAGCTGTCAACACCCGCTTCCAGGTACCGTAATCCAAGAGATTGATCGCCCTCTGTACCAGCATAGGCGACTCCATAGGGATCAACTCGTCAAACTCTTCGTGCTTCGTGAAACCCTTTCGATTGAGATACGTGAAGCCCGATTTAGCTTGTTCGGCGGTGAGCAGATCGAGGGTGTGAGCCCTGAAAATGAGCGCCTTGAAGCTTACCTTCCAACGAAGCTTCATATCCTTGAGTGCCGGCCAGTTCAGGTACTTGCCTCGCATAGGGGGAAACTCTGATGCGAAACTTGCCCGGGGCATCAACAAAGCACTGGCAAACTGGTTAGCCTGATCCTCAGTAAGGCGGCAACCGGTTTCAATACCTTGGTGCATCACCAAATGGCCCATTTCATGGGCAAGGTCGAAACGTTGCCGGCATGGATTCACCTTTGCGGTGTTCCTCACGATCAACGGTCGTTTGTTGGACAACGAGAACGCATCGACCTTGTCATCGGCTTCGGCCAGGTTCACCACCAGCACGCCAACTTTTTCTGCCAGCTTGGTAACACTAGACAGGGGGCCGATCCCCAGGCCCTGTTCACGGCGAAATTTTTCAGCAACCTGCTCGATCTTGTTGATACCGGATACCGGCTCCTCAAGCATGCTGAAACTCACTGCAGGAAAGGCAACCTCCTTATCCAACTCGTCAATCAGCAGCTCAAACATCTCGACCTGAGCCGCAATGGTCTTCTTGAGAGTCTGCGAGGAGGATCGGACGCTTCGAAAATGGCATTGCTCCAACTCCACCGAACCGCGTCGTGGCGTGAAGAAAAAACTCTCGCGCACGCCCAAGGCTTCAGATAGCTGGGCGAGTTGGGTGCCAGAAGGAATCGCATTGACTTCCAGCTTGTGCGCGTATTGCCGGGTAACGCCCAAGAGCTCTCCGATATCGGCGAGCGAACGCCCCGCCGCGCATCTAGCGAGACGGAGCTTGTCGGGCGAAAACTCGTCGCCAAGAGGCAGAAAGCCTGTTCTGTCATTCATTTACTGATCAGCATCTCGTGTTGCGTTCTGGTCTGCATCTTTGTCCCGACGAGCGACTAATGGTTCATCGATTACCACCTCTTGTGGAAGCTCGGTGGTATGAGGAGCAAACAGAGGAACGTAGTCATGCACCCACTTACATACGACGTTCCGGTTGGTATCGAAGCCCAGAATCGAAGCAGTCAGCGTCGGCCCGTCAAAGTTGCCGTCAGTATCGACATACAAACGCCAAGTAATGTTCTTGTCGATCGCAGGCCCCAGCAAGCTGGCCTGGTAAAGCTCAACTCGGTTGGATTGCAGTCGATACCCTTTCTTTCTGACCTCGGGATCGTCCATTACCACCTGCATCAGCACGCCATTCACACTCAGCGTGAAGTCCATGGTGCGGTTAGTGAGCAGCAGCCACGGAAGGGCCGGATCGCGGTGGAGGCGTTTGAACCGGCCGTGGACGCGGCCATACGGAAGTGTTCCCATAGTCCAGTTGGTATCGTCATCCGTAGAGGTGACTTCCAACGCACGGTAAGCCGCATCCAGAGCGTTATTGCAGATCAGCTCGACGTGTTCCGGCTTCAGCTTCGGTTCCAGCTCACTTGGGTGTTGGATCGGGGGCATGGGCCTCTCCATAAAGCGTGCAAAACACAGGTACTGTCAACCGTAATTTTTGTGCAAATTATCGCTTCTGTCAACCTTCGTGTCCTGATGCTCATAATCTCCTGGTCGCAGTTTCGTGTGCTGCCAGGTGCAAGTTATCTCGGCCCAGTCTTACCGACGTACCGATACAACGTTGTTCTCGATACCCCGTATCGCTTGGCTACAGTGCTAACCTGAATCTGTGGATCTTTGAGCAAAGCCTTTATTTCGCGGACTTGAGCATCTTCCAACGCAGGTTTACGACCACCTTTACGTCCTCGAGCGCGAGCCGCCGCCAGCCCTGCGCGGGTACGCTCTCGAATCAGGTTGCGTTCAAACTCGGCCAGGGCTGCGAACACATGAAAGATCAGCTTGCCGGCGGCGCTGGTGGTTTCGACTCGCTCGTTGATCGACTCGAACCCCACCCCTTCCTGCTCCAGCCGACTGACGATCCCAACCAAGTCAGGCAAGGAGCGGCCAAGGCGGTCCAGTCGCCATACGACCAAAGTGTCGCCACTGCGCAGAGCCTTGAGACAATGCCCCAACTCCGGTCTATCCGCTGACTTGCCACTCATGGTCTCCTCGTAGACCGTAGCGCATCCAGTTAGGGCAAGTGCATCACGCTGCAGATCGAGATTCTGATCATCAGTCGAAACTCGGGCGTACCCAATCCGCTTTCCCATACGTTTTTCTCACTCTGATTTCGGTATGAGAAAAGTGACAGGAAAGCGGGAAATCCCAAGCCCAGAAGCTCGTCTGGAATAGGTGTGCCATAAACGACCGTTTACGGGACGGGTGGGCTCGTCAATTTCAGACGCTGAAAGCGACCGAAATCGAACCCCAGGATATTTTTCCTCGCTCAACATTTCCTTTAGCAGCTCAGCACCTGAGCTGAATGGAGGAATGACCATGAAGCAGAGTTTCCACTCACATTTGGATCGAGACTTGACCAGGGCCGGTTCGGCGATCCTCAAGGAGGCAGTCCGACGCGGGCTCCTCAGTCAACACGAGGCAATGATCCACGACCATCAATGGGCACAGTTTAGTATTTACGCCAAAGAGTCTCATGGGATGGATATCCTGGAGTTCGTCAATAAAAAACTGGTCCAGCAATATGGCGAAGAACTCTGTACGCAGGTGTACCACGGGAATCTTTCGGTGCAGACCGCGGAGGGTCTTCTTGAGACCGTGAGTTCAGTTATGGCCCTCGCGACCAGTGGTGACTGGAAAGTCGTGATGCCTGATATTGGCTTTCCTGGTCATGCACGGATTACGGCCCCACACAGCCTTGAACATGCAAAGTTCAAAGCCGCAGTGGAAGATGTTCAGACCCGCCTATCAGAGCATCTGGCGGTGGTGTTGATGTTAGTGCGGCATCTCGGCATCTCATTACGTGAAGCTGTTTTCTTCGACGCCCGAGCAGCTCTAGAGGCAGCCAAAGGAGATGGATGTATTTCCCTGGAAAGCGGCAAAGAAGGGCCGCATACACATAGGATAATTAACATCTCGATGCCAAAGCAGATCGCCGTTTTGGAGACGGCATCCGCCGTCCAAGATGTTTATCGCTATCCACAATCAAAGCAGACATGGCGGCTCTGGAAGCAGAACAGCTTACCTGCTGCCAAGGAGATTTTACTTTTTCATGGGCTGAGCTTCTGTGATTGCCGAGCAGCGTTTGCATGTGAGCTTTACAAGCAGTGGTCCGGTCATGAAGCCCCGATTCTTGGAGGGCGCGCTCCCAATATCGAGGATCTAGAAGCGCGGGATCACGTCGCCTACGAACTCGGGAATTTGCGTATCTGGGAAACTGATGCGTACGTCGGTGCCCGAGCCAGCCTGCGGAAGGAAGCCGCCGCAATCAGTCGCTAAGCCATCACACTGCAGATTTGGGATTAGATCAGACACCCTTAACCTTGGCAGACCTCGAAACTAAGGAGTCAGGGTATGGATCGTTTTGAATTGCTTGTATATGCCGTGCTTGCCGTCATCAGTGCGCTGACGATCGCAGGTGTAATTGGCTATATGGTCGCAGCGTACCTGGGCAAAAAGCACAGCGACGATTGAGCCTTCAGCGGAGCGACCAGATATCTGCAACAAACTGCCCGCTGCCCCTTGGCAGCGGGCGCTTACCCAATCCATCGACAAGGCCCCTACTGCTGCGATAAGCAGTATTTCCTCAAGCCTATGAGGTCATGGGATGACTTCGGAAGGGCTGTTAATCTCCGCACCATAGCGAAAGTGACCGGAGCGCCGAAGCGTATAGATCAGCGACATGCACGCCCGCCATGTGGCGAGCTAGCTTGCCCAGTACGCTAAAACTCGTGCGCCGAATCGTTGGCAACATCTGATCTTGGGTTTTCCTAAAGCTACCGGAGAGTGTCTAGCGACTTCATCTATCCGGAGCACAAGCATGGAATTTCGTCACCTCGGTAACGGTCTGTACTTCCCACCTATTGCGCCCAACGGTCGGGTTTATGCTGTACCTCTTGGGCAGGAAACCCAGGTAGAGATTTTCTGCCTGACACCATTGGGCATCATGGGCGCAGGCATCAAATCGCACTGGTCAGAAATCGTTGGTTTTTACTACGACGACGAATCATGGGAGATCATCCCGCGCAATTACTCGGGACGAGGAATGCGCTTCCGCAGAGGCCTATCCTGCATCATGGTGATAGCTGGCAACGAGGCCCTCACGACCCATATCCAGGGCTACCCCATCCCCATGGGCGTAATGAACCGTATTGAGTTCGAAAAGCAGCGGGGCACTGAGGAGTAGCGCGTCACCGTCGCCACCCGCTACGCGACACGGGTACCAGCTAGGCCGGCACCTACCAATGTTTATTTTATGAAAGTGAAGCCTTTCACTACTAATACAGATCAAAGCTGGCCGGCTGACTTGGTCGTAAGCGTCACTGCTAATAGCAAATACGGCCTCCGCCCCCGCCTGCATGGGCCTGCTGGCTGACAGCGAGTAGATTTAGCGCCCTACACTGCTTATAGCCCGAACCCGTCGCCTTCCCTGATCAAGCGCAGCAGTATGTCTCGCCGGAGTTCACTGCTGATACGAGAAAGCCCCGTCAGACCAAGCTGCACGTGGCTTTCGGGTATTGAAGTCGGTTCAGATCCGTTTTGCACTGCTTATAGTATGCTCAGCCTCTACGCCTCCGAGCAGAGGTCGCCATGATCAAGCGCTTGATATCTAGACAGCTTTTTCTCATAGGCGACCAACGTCCGACGCAGCTGACGATTCTCACTGGCGATGCTGCGAATCTCAGCCAGACGCTCCTCAACCTGTAAAACGAGGACACGGTAAGGGGATTTAACAAACTCAAATGAGGAGGCTGGGTATTTGTGTTTACCGTTGCCTTTGGGAATAGTCAGGGGCGCGAACTTGTTTTTTTGCCCTTGCAGTGGCACCAGTTTGCACCAGTAGATCGAGTACGCATTCGGGCTCGTTTGCTTGATTGAAACGGCAGCCACGACAGATTTAACCCAGGTCTTTTTGTATATCTTCATGGACGCATCTATATAGCTCGCGGCCAGGCATCTCGCGTCCGCAAGCAACTGCTCGTACTGCTGATCCAGCAGGGTGACTATCGTCTGTGCTTCTTTACTCATGGCCAAGGCTCTCTTCGCTGTAAGAGCCAAAATGGTGACCGATCGCTGAGCCCCCGGAATTCGATTTCAGACCATTCTACCGTCGGAAATCTAACGAAGTGGGTGGACTGGCTCACGCTGTCATCCTACCTCGCGTCAGATGATCTACGGATGACGACATGTCAGTCGCAGAAAAACATAACGTGCAAAGGATGCACAATAGATGACGACGGCAGCCTTTACTCTGAGCGGAACAAGATCAACATGTGAAAAGCAGATGATAGCGAGCGGGCGTGTATCCCTGCCTAGCTGCAACTGGCCGACTTCTGCCAGTTACGACAGGCAGAAATCGGCCAGAAGTAGCCAGTCGATGTGTCTATGAAAACTCAGGGCAATTCAGGTCGTTTGGCAGCGGCGGTAGCGGGTGACGATGAGAAAGCTAAAGAAACAGTGATGATTTTTGTAGATCAGGTAGGTTTCGATCCGGTTGACGCAGGCTCGCTTGAGGAGTCCTAGAGGCAACAGCCATCTAAAAGAATATCCCGGAGGTGTTTTCCTCCGGGATTTAGCCTGCCGCTTCTGTCTGTTGTGGAGCTTCCGGGGGCGCGGGGACGCAAGTTGATGGATGCTGCGTCCCGAGAAGCGTATGTGTCGGCGCGGCCTAGACATCGAAATCCCCTCCAGCACCGACCTTGGCGTATCAAGGTTCCCTGAGGTAGAGTGCGATTCGGGATGCGCGACCCTTCAGGCTGCGCCCGGATCCAATGCTGATGTAAGGAAACAACGCCTTGATCACCCTTGCCATATTAGGTTTTCCGGATATCTATAACCGGCTGACTAATCTATATCCAGCCAAACCTTGGCTTAAAGTCGTAGAAAATATTAGTAAACTATCAAAGCAGTTCGCTGGTCGCGGCGGCCAAGAGGAATTAGATAGCTCTGTCGCTTTTGGCCTGACGTTCTGGGAGAGGCATAAGTACGCACTAAGTGCAGGTTACGAATGGAACACAATGTATCAGACTATGCTATTCGTTCAGCGGGTAGTAGAACTCTGCGAAGCTGTCGATCGTGGTGAGCCGGGGCCAAAGGAACTGAAAAAACGATTTGAGGGAGCATTCAAGCTCTCTAGCGATATGCGTGCTTTGCAGTATGAGCTCTACATGGCATATGTGCTCAAGTTTAGGGGATGCACTATCGATTGGCCAGAAGAAAGCAAGGGTAAGGAGACCTTCGACTTATTGGTCTATCCGCCTGGAGGCCTAGAGCCCTTTGAACTTGAGTGCAAGTCCTTCGCAGGCGATAAAGGATTTGCGGTACGCCTTGCTGACGGGCACCGTTTGATAGGTGCTTTGCTGGAAAAAATTTCGCTGGGAAGGCTTCTCCCAGCCAAGAAAGATTTCGCAAGCATTTTGACCATTACCTTGACTGAATCCGTGCCCACGGACGAAAAGAGCTTTCAGACATTCGTTGTTAATTTAGCCAGCGAGATCGAAGCCAAGGGAAGCAATTTAGAATGCGCCGGATTCTCTGTCTCTGAAGACTTCTGTCCTTTGGTTGGCGACCCTATGGATGAGGACGCGTGTGTTAACGCTGCGCAGTCGCTACCTGGCTCAGTAGCTGCTTTCGTAGCGTGTCATAGCCCAGAAGACAGGTTGAAAGGTATTAGGGTTGTGTACGCTGGAGATGTCCGGATCTGGACGGAAGTTGAGAAATTATCCAAGCGAGCATTAAATAAACAGTTAACAGGTAAGCGTCCTGGCGCACTTGCCCTGCAGTTTATCAACGATACGATCGAACCCATTAATACCGCATTTGAACCCCAAAATAAATATCGTCTTCTTTCAGAAAAACTGCTTACTAAAGATCATGCGCTGATGCTTATAGTTACGAATAGTATCGAACTATCTATTGAAAGTGTATTCATCCCGTACAGAATAGACGCCTCTCAACAAGAATATTGCACGCTTGCAGCATTTTACAGTGATCGGCTCGACTATCCAATAGCGCAGATCAAAACTCTATTTGACCCCCAATGATACTTGGGTCGTGCCCATTGCAGCCCATTGCTAGCAAGTGGGCATATCCACTATGTAAGACGGGAAACTCCGATCAAGTCAGCACTTGTAACCGACCTGTGCTGAAGTGGCCTCCGCTCAGCCGCCTCAGTAAGCTTTGAGGATAAGTAGATGGTCTTCTCCGATATCAAATATGCCGGTAAGGGGAAGTAGAGCAGCCGTGCGTGCTTTCTGACAGCGATGGAGCAAGCCCTGCCGAATGGATGCAGAAAACGCGTTGCCTGCTGAGACTACTTTGCAATCGGAGCTGGCATGGCTCACAACTAGGGATATCCTTTGTTTTTCTGAACATGATTGATAACGGCGTTCACGCAGCATAAATATAGGCTGAACTCGACGACAATGGAACCCATTGAAGTTAAGCTGACTGCAACGCTTTAAGTATCGGCGCTTTAAATGCATGCTCATAAGTGCACTATTATAGTAAGAGGAAAACATGTCAAATGTAACTGATATCGTTAGCGCTGTAGGTAACGCAGTTTCGGCTCTTGCAGCCTGCGTAGCTGCGATCGGCGTATGGTATGCACGACACCAGTTAAAGACGAGTCGTGAGATTGCGCAGTTGCAGTTTGAAGATTCATTGGGAAAGGAATACCGCGAATTGGCCGGAGAGCTGCCGAAGAAGGCTTTAATGGGAGAGATCCTAACTGACTCTGAATATGAAGAAGCCTTCGATGAGCTGTATCGCTATGTCGATTTGACCAATGAACAAACTTCGCTCCGGGCGCATGGGCGAATTACTCCGGATGTATGGAAAAGTTGGTCGGAGGGAATTGAGGCGAACCTAAAACTACCGGCATTCGCGCGGGCGTGGATTGAGATCAAGACTAGATCTTCTGGCTTTGAGGAGCTTCGTCGGCTTGAACTAGAATTATTCCAGAACGACCCCAAGGATTGGCATTGAGCCCTGCTCCCGGTCAATGCTTCGGTCGTTATCGTTAACTATCGAGCGGCAGCTATGGGTCGATTGCTGCCTGTCGTGAGGGGCAGCATGCGGCCAAAAGCAGCCCTTCGATGTGTCTAGACACTTCGGGGCGATTCAGGGTACCTCACGACTATTAGCTGTCGGCGATACAGAACGCATTCGACTGACCTGCGATGCGAATATCCCAGTGGAACAATGCCCCTACCACTTGGAGCTCAAGGTTCTACAAGTGAACTAAGCCCGGCTACCCGCAGCTCTAGGTTCTACTTATAGGCCTGGTGATCTACTGCATCATTCGTGGATTGCCGAGCGATAGTGTTGGAATCAGTAGGATTATCAGAGGTGGCCTCTGCAGCATTGAGTAGCTGCTTCATAACGTCGAGGCCTTCATGGTCACGAATTAGGTGATTCACCAAATCATCCGCATCGAAAGTGAATGGCTCGCGAATATCAACCATCCTAAAGAACCTAGAGGCCAGTAGCGTACCGCCTGTGTTCAGCAGTCCCTGCTCCCTTTTTCCAGTTAGTTGGGGGAAGAATGCCGACACCACAGCGGTACCCAGAGGGCGCATCTCTGTCGAGATTTGTACGTACTCCCAATGCCAGCGTCCCTTGGTAGGGCAGAATGTTGGTTCATCATCTTCAAGCAAGTAATTCCAGCTACTGCTTTCCCACATCCATTGAGGCGGTTTTAGCAGGTAAGGCGCGGCATCATCCGGCTTCACCGTCACCTCATGATTCCGGCCACTTCCCCAGATCGTCATTGGACGTTGCCTCAGATAGCCTAGGGCTCTCTGCCTCAAATGGAAGACTGCTAACCGATCGTTAATGTCGCTTTGCAACTGCGCCTGGCTCAATTCATCAGCCACTCCCAAGATTGTCATCCCGATGTCAAGGTTCAGGCTGTGCAGAGGCTGCAGGTTCAGATAGAGACGACCAATTAGAGGGGCTGGGAGACGTTCTGCACAGCCGGATTCCAGGATCAATGGAACAATCCTGACTCCAGGCTCGTCTGCGATCTTCGCCAACAGGCGTAGCTCTTCGTGCAAGCCAGATCCAATTCTCTGAGCCGCCTCCAAGTAGTCTTGATCGCAGAGGCAGAGGACGAGGAGTGGTCGTTTTGCTAAAGCTTTACCAATGGTGCGTTCGACTAGTTCGCCCAATGCAATGGTGTCACGATCCCAGAAGACGTCGTGCTTCCAATTTAGGCTCGCAACAATGCCTTGCCGAACCCATTCCTTTTTTTTGAATCCTGCGCCCCACGCGTACGAGATGAAGATAGAGCCGCCATTCTCTGCTGTTGTCATATGTCCTATCCTTTGGGCTGTCTGTTCGTGCGGGCAAGTCAACATCCTACTGGACCTAGCCTGACTATCACGACGTAAGAATTAATGAAGCGGACCCTAGGGAATGATAGAGGCAAACGAGCCACTGATATAGCAGGCTTTTTGAATGCCATGAGCGGCTATCACGAAGCTGAAGCCGTGGGCAACTCAAGCTAAATCGTGCGCACATTTGTGATCCGCCTGGACGACAGCTTTTGGCCGGCTCTCGTCGTTCTGACAGGCGGAAAGCGGCTAATAGTGAGCATCAACCGACTGCCAAACATATCGGCTGATAAGATGTAATCACCAGAGCAAAACGCCGAAAAACGACTTAAGTACATACAATAAAAGACGCCTTTTACAACTAAATCATCTAAATGAGGGCGAACGCTCCAGCACCATTATGGCTCGGTTCAAAGGTGTCTACCTGCGTGACCGACCAGAACTTTGTCAGCAAAACTGTTATGGCCACGCGGGCAAAAGTAAATCCTATGGTAATAATATTCGGTATCACCCGGCGCGTCGGAGCTTTCGAGCTTCATATGAGGCTCGCACAATACAGACTCAAAACGCTCTGAACCCAACGGGAAGGAAAAAGTAAGAATAGCTTTACGGTCGCCATCACCTTCCAAGGTGGTAGGGCATCGACTTTGAGTTGAGAATGTTCTCAGTAATGCAGGCAAATCACCACCTATCGCATCACCCCAGTTATCATTTAAAGAGGCAAGGCAGCGTGTGATAATTCCAGAGTAAGCGCTATGCCCACCGTCAAAAGTATTCATGCATCCAGGAAACTTATTGCTGAATTTTAGCCTTGGAAAAGCTATTGAAAAATCCGCATAAAAATCTTCAACTACTTTTTCGTTTCGTGTCAAATCCAGACGAACAAAATTAACCCAATCCTCTTTTTTTTCTAGTTCACATTCCGCTCGACTGGGAATTAGCCCAATTGTTCCAATTATTGACGCGTCAGCAAGGTTTTGATGATTAAGAATCGGAGATTGGTCAATCATCGATCTGAACGCGAAGAGGCAGTCACGAGAAAGATGGCTTTCAGCGGCACCGTAAATCAAATCACAAAGGGCAACGCCTGGAAATATTTCCACTTCGTAAAGCGACTCTTCCTTTCGTACAACCTCTCCAGACTCCACTATATCTGTGTATAGCTTTATCAGTCGCTCGGAAAGTTCTTCAAATTTTTCTTGTTGGAGTGTTTCCAGTCTGAGATATCTATCTGTTTGGTGGTGTACAAGCCGAGTCATTTATTTGCTTCCATAGACGCTCTTTTAGCTCTCCGTGCAGCCATTAGCGCTGCAAGGTCAGTTCCTTGCTGATCAAAGAAACCGCGGGGCCAAGCGCTTAATTCCGCTAACGCATCCACCAGAATCGACTCAATCTTCGGCTGCGTATCACCATCCAAGGCAGAAAAAAATATCAATCCAACATCATTGGAGTTTACCAAATCGTTTATGGCAGCAAGGCGAACACCATTGATAACATTTTCGGAGTGCGTCTCGATGACAACCTGCACTCCTGTACTTGCCACTACCGCCAAAAACTGGCCTACCGCAGACTGTGCGGCTGGATGCAGGTGCGCCTCCGGGTTTTCTACGATGAGCATTGCGCCTGGTGGACACAACAGACCGCTAACTATTATCGGTAATACATAACTTATCCCAAATCCAGTGCTGGTTGGAGAAAGAGAGTTCACAGGCGTCCCTGTCTTCTCAATGCTCAACCGGACACGATTAATCTCTGGATAGGGGTGAGTGACAAGTTGAATATTTGGAACCAGCAACCTCATCCAACCTTCCAGTTGCACCTTAAATAGATTTGAACCGCTAACAATACACAACTTTTCATCTACTACGTGATTTTGCGCTTCTGCGCGAGCAATAGCATCAGCAGTATGTTCCCCAGTTAGACCGGTAGTAATGTAACTTTCATCCGAAACATCACTTAAATCACGAGGACCGTTGCGCTCCGCAATGAGATAATGAAACTGATCAGAAAAAATAGGCAAAAGCCCCGTCTTGTTGAAAATCTCGGTAGAGCGACCACCTTGGTAATGTGCTTGAATTGTGACCTTTGCGTTAACTATATCCGAGACAAATCTTAGCGCTACTGCTGGTGCCTCATTTACTTCCGGGCTGATCTTAATTTCAAGCTCGGCAGACTCTAATTCGTCGTTAGTAAGTCGTAGGCTATTCCCAAGCGCCAAATGATACGGACCATTTAGTTTTATCGGAAACTCTACGTCTGACTCTTCTGCTAAGACGCCAGCGTCGTCTAGCTTGCGCAGTTGATCGGCGGCTTGCCTCATCAAGAGAAGAGTCTGAATCATGCTGGATTTACCAACGCCATTGCCGCCACAAACTACCGTGATAGGCTTGAAAGGTATTTCGGCAGATTTAAAGCATTTAAAGTTTTTTACTCCCAAGCTACCGATCATATGTGCTCCTTACACATGGTTTCAAAAACGCTGAGCGCGTAAAAAATTCTCCTGCGATCATTCGTACCCGATGTCACAGAATCAAAAAGATCTGAGTCACTTTCAAGCTCCTCGGCAAGATAATACGCAAACATTCCTTCCGGAACATTCAGCACCTCATCCGTACTATAATTTGCAAGAGTTAGTGACCATGTCGTAAACAGAGAGCTATTAATTAATCGCCGCCTGGCATCAGGTTCTAAATGCTCTGGCAGACACTTCCTGAATGCATAACTACCAAACAAATGAGTTGCGTTAATCATTGCGCTTATAAAGCTCTCCCTAAGAGCTTCAAGAGTATCCTCGGAAGCTTCATTCAAGGTGTCAATTGCTTTATCGAGAAATCGGTCCATACTTCCAGAATATTCTTCAAGATAGTTATATTCTGTTAAGCGAAATGCAAGAAAGCGCAGAACCAATTCTTGGTCTTGCATTCTCACGCTTCCTATACTATGGCAAGTCGCCTCTAAAAACTCATCAGAACCACAAAGTTCCTGGATTAAATTTCGCGTTTCAGGAGAAGACATGCAATTTCTGATTTCCTGCGCATTTAAAGGCCTCCCCCCCTGATTGATACGCTTGAATATATCAAATTTAACATCCACAGGTGTCTGCGGATCGATGATATTAACTAAAATCTGAGTCTGCATTACTCGCTTACGATAACGCTGATCAATACACATATTGGGATCTTCGTGCCTAAAATACTTACCCTCTTCGTTTTTTAGATACTCAAGATCTTTAAGTCGCAGCTCATTATTTAAAAACTGCTGAATAACAGTCAATCTTTGCAGCCCATCAACCACCTGCAAAACCCCATTACGATCTTGGGCCATATAAAATACCGGCAACGGAATTCGTAACATTATCGACTCGATCAATCGAGATCGTGCTCCGATATCTGTCCAGACAAACTTCCGTTGAAAGTCTGGCGACAAGTTTATGTCGCCTTCTTCTATCATCTCATGAACCAAACTTATATTGAACGGTTTGGTATCAATACGAATACTTTCGGGGTCATAGGGGTAAACAAATTCATCAGACTGAACGGCTTCATCATTTGTATACTCGATGCCGCCACTCTGTTGAATTTCCTCATCGGCCAGATGTGCCAGAAACTGCTCAACTATTTCTTCAGTTGTGGAGTCGATATCATCAGCGATATTGATATCCACACGCCCATCAGAAAATCGGCAAACACGGATCTTGGGATGAACGGACAACCACTCACGCCGCCCCCGTAGCCTGACTTTGCTCTCTATGAGCTGAACCGAAGTCGGGTCACCATCGGCCATTCGTACGAATATCAACAAAGCCATTTCTCCAAAGCATCATCACACGGGCATTCTAGCTTGCTGAGTAACGACACAGCGAGCGCGCTTACCTTCGATCGAATCTCCGGGTAGGTTATCGTATGACGCCTGTTGGCTGTGGACTCAACCTGTCAATGTAAATGCTACCAAGACGCGGGGTGGCTGGTTGTAGCCGTCCGCTGCCTACCATGCAAGATAAAATCCTGCTTTCAGCAATCCACGAACCAGTTGTAAAAACGATATCCCCCACCAACCGACACAGCGCAGGTTCCGAGGGTCAATAGAGGCCACCGCCCCTCAACGCCAAGCCACCACTGAACTTTGAACAGTAAAGCGCCCATCAGGATACATGCCAGAACACCCAACGCCAGGCCAGCCAACGCAAATAGACGAGCACCTAACCTTAGGTCTCCGCCATGCCAGTTTTCACTCAGACAAAACGGACAATGATTTGACGAAGGCGAATAGCCCCAGAAACTACGGCTGTATATCGTTCTCGGAACCATCGCTTTGCCACAGTTGTGACAGTTAACCATTGAGTGTCTCACACCGCACCTCAGCTCAGATCGCCCTAAATGAGCCAATGGTGCGTTACCGCTTAAATAACCCAACAGGATCATCTAACAGCTACCTAGCGACCAGATCGCCAGATACCCGATGTCATGCAGCCCACGACTAAGACCATTCCCTCGGTGGTTGACGGGCGCTCGTCTTGCCGAAAACCGATAAATTCAGGACGCCAGTTCAACTCCTTAAATAGCCGCTCATCGGAAATACGTTAGCGGGGGCACTTATGGGGGCACCTTCGCAGACGCCAATTAATAAAGTGAGTTAAAACAGATAGTTATATACGACTATTTAATCCCCCCGGCTCCACCACTTCATCATCTAAAGACGTCCACGGACGTCTTTTTTTGTGCCTGAAATCCAGCAAAATCAAGGGTTTAAGCGCTATTGGGGGCCAACGAGGTTTTTGGAGTTCCAGACAGTTTGGTATCCCAGGTGGTATCCCGGGCTACCCGGTGCTATTTTTAGGATACCAAAACGGTGCCCGAGGTAGCTCCCATGCCTACTCAAGCAACCCGTCTCTCCGATCGCCAGCTCAAGGCGGTCAAGGCAACTGGTAAAGACTTCGTCCTTAGCGATGGCGACGGCCTACAGCTTCGAGTACGCGCCAGCGGCTCGATGATGTGGAATCTCAATTACCGCGAACCGTTGACCAGAAGCCGTATCAATATGGCACTCGGTCCATACCCCGACCTCTCATTAGCCAACGCCCGGAAGAAAGCCGCAGAAGCGCGTGAGTTGCTCGCTCTGGGCATTGATCCCAAAGCTCAACGCGATGAGGTAAGGCAAGCCAAACTCGCTGAGACCGAGCACACCTTCGAGAAGGTGGCCACCGCCTGGTTCGAGCTAAAGAAGGACTCCGTGACGCCAGCATATGCCGAAGACATTTGGCGCTCGCTAACGCTGCATGTTTTTCCAGACTTGAAAACAACGCCTCTCTCGCAGATCAGCGCCCCGATGGTCATCAAGCTCCTTCGTCCCATCGAAGCCAAAGGCAGTCTCGAGACAGTGAAGCGACTGAGCCAACGGCTCAACGAGATCATGACCTACGGGGTAAACTCCGGGCTGATTTTCTCTAACCCCCTCAGTGGTATTCGAGCGGTATTCAAGAAGCCCAAAAAAGAGAACATGGCCGCGCTACGACCCGATGAGCTTTCCGAGCTCATGATCGAAATCGCGAATGCCAGCATCAAGCGGATCACTCGCTGTCTGATCGAATGGCAACTGCACACGATGACCCGTCCTGCCGAGGCGGCTACCACCCGATGGGTAGACATCGACTTTGACAAACGCATCTGGACCATCCCGCCGGAGCGCATGAAAAAGCGTCGTCCCCACACCATCCCGCTGACCGAACAGGCACTCGCGTTACTGGAGGCGCTCAAGCCCCTCAGCGGCCACAGGGAATACGTGTTCCCGGCAGATAGAAATCCGCGCACCCACGCCAACAGCCAGACCGCCAACATGGCGTTGAAACGCATGGGCTTCCAGGACCGCTTGGTCAGCCACGGCATGCGCTCCATGGCCAGCACTATCCTGAACGAGCATGGGTGGGATCCGGAGCTCATCGAAGTCGCGCTGGCGCATGTCGACAAGGACGAAGTCCGAAGTGCCTACAACCGAGCGGACTACATCGAGCGCCGGCGTCCGATGATGGCTTGGTGGAGTGAACACATCCAGAAAGCGGCCACTGGCAACCTGTCGGCATCTGCGATCAATCAAACCAGGGACCACAACGTCGTGCCGATACGGTGAACGCTCACCGGACGCCGCCAGTAACCGAGAATGACTCCCTAGATGGAGTGATGGTTGATTTGGCGACAGCGGCGACACCGGCGACAACCCGCGTAATACCTGGTTTGCAGCATGGCGACAGAAGTGGCGACTGTCGCCGTTGCAAACCTCTCTCTTGGGACTTTCTCGGCCAAGCCCACGCGAGCGGGAAGGCTCCGCATTCCCACTCGCATGGGCTCTACGTAATGCATCTCACTTGACCACCTAATTGCATTGCCACTGACCAGTCGTTTGCAGTTGATGGGTGTCAGCGGGTGCCACTCAGCGCGAGTACGTCAGCCAAGCACTGAAGGACTGCAACCGACCCGGAGCGATCATAGGTTGCGGAGAGGCATGAAGTTCTGCACTGCCTGCACGAGAGTTGTCATTCACTATCTGGCTCAGCACATAGATGGTCGCACCATACGGGCATAATGCGGAAACTTGATGCTTCCATCAACGCGTCGTCTTTGTGCGATATGGCTCACCCGGCTAGGGGCCACATCTAGTAGCGCTATCATATTGCCACTGATCGTTCTTGCGGCTAGGGTGTGATGACCGACATGACCTACAAGCTGGCTAACAGGTCGGTCGATACGGACGCGCAACGGCATGGCGCTCCCCTCTGACATTCGAGCGCATCAGCTGCTTAAATTCACTACCTCAGACAGCAATTACGAATGGGAGAGTTACGACATGGCTAGATGTACAGCGCCAGTACGCGGACATAGCTCAGCGGCAGCGGCTGCTGCCTGCCCTGCATGTCGCTACGGCAGTAGCTACCGCAGTTATACGCCGTCCTACTCCTCGTCCAGCAGCGGGGGGGGCTACGGCAACAGTCGCGACGGTGGTAGCAGGCCCAGTGGCAGTTCAAGACCGCGCTGGTCTAAATCGGGTTCAGCCCTGTCGTACACGTCTGCCCAAGTACAGTCACTCACGCCAATCCGCCAAACTATTGAGACGCGAGCAGCTGAGCAACCTGACCTTCGTGACGTCTTCCTGTGCCATGCGTGGGACGACCGGCAGGGACCAGCCAAAGAGTTGCACGCGTTGCTCGTGGCGGCTGGTGTCAAAGTCTGGTTCAGCGAGAAGGACCTTGGCCTCGGCGTTCCGATGATGCGCGCCATCGACAAGGGCTTGGCGAATTCGCGAATCGGGCTTGTGCTTGTGACCCCTGCGCTGCTGACCCGCCTCCCCAAAGAGGGTGTCGCCGACAAAGAGCTTTCGGTACTCCTGGCGGGTAACCAGCTCGCCCCCATCGTACACAATACGACGTATGAAGCTCTCCGTAATGTCAGCCCCTTACTCGCGTCCCGAAGCGGCTTCGACACTGCCGAAGACACAATGGCGGTGATCGCGGCAAAAATCGCCGAGCTGGTCGCGCTCTAGCTCTATTGCCCACATGAGTTCGCTATCCCGACTCGGCTGTTTGGAAAAACGCGCCCTAACCCTTCGGTCAGCCAGAATTGCTAACGCTAAAGTGCATGGACGTCAAAAAATTGGTAACGAACGTCAGCGAATTCGCTCTCGGGTTTTATGGTAGGAGGGAGCGCTTGAGGGCCTCCATTGGGTGGATGTAGCAGTGTTAGCGCGTGTTGCACGAGTCGTAGTCGAGAGGAAAGACGATTTCGCTCATTCAAGAGTGCGTTCTTGTCGGTAAACCAGGTCTGCTCGACGCACGCGATTTCCACCTGCAGTCTCTCAATCTCAGCCTTGATCTCAGGCTCAGGAAGGCTTGCGTAGTAAACAGCCACTGGGAAGTCAAAAGAGCAGGTCGAAGGTGCTGTCAGGCCCGTTCCGGCCGCTTTACGGCCGTAGTCCCAATTATCCCAGCGTGTGAAAGCAAGTCGCCACATTTCCCTCGACTCCTCCGCTCCCATCGCCTGGATGAAAGGAACGAGAAGCCTAGCAACCCCGTTAGCTGTCTTGGGTAGGGTCCAGAGCTCGACAGCATCGATGAAGGCGGCCCAGTGCGTGGCAGTTAGCTGGGCCAGCGCGATCGGGAGCGCCATCTCTGTCACCGTGCCTTCATGTGGATAGCGAGCGAGGTCCATGATCCACCCTCGCCATCGTTCGGTCTGGGCGACCTGAACATGCAGCGCGGCAATGTCCGCCACTGTCGCTTCTGGCACCTGTGCTACTGGGCAATCAGCAAGGGAGCAAACGCTGAGGTATTTGAACGTAACGTCGTTGACTGACAAAGCGAGTTGAATGGATTGCGGTCCAAGGAGACGTTGGACTGCAAGCGAAAAAAGCACATCTCGCTTTTCCTGAATCAGGCGGGAAACTTCGGCAGGCGCAAATGCCGTTAGCAGCAAGATCGCGACGCAAGCATCCGGCGCAATGTCTGCTTCTTGATGACGTGTCAATTGTCCAAGGCGGTGGTAGTTGGCATCGCGATCGGCTGTTTGCAGCGCGTCGCGCCATTCTTGCTGCGATTGGTGCCGGGATATCATGCGGATATCCGGAGACGATTCTTCCACCAGGGTGACCAGACTTTTCATGAAGTGAGCGTGCGCGAGCGCTTGTGGAACGATCTGCGCAGCTTCTGAGGCCGAGGTCGAGGCGATATACAGGGTAGTCAAGACAATCCGAAGGGGATTCAGGCTTTGGTCAGGTTCTAGGGGCAGCACTTCAAGCTGTCGAAGCGCCCATTGTTGAGCATGAACTCGGTGCAATGCCTGTTCTTCTGGAGTGCCAGATTCGCTCCCGTGCCAAAGTAGTCGATTGAGCGCTCGGTTGAAAGCCTTGACCTCACATGGGTTAGCAGCAAGGAGCGTCCCATGGCTGTCCTCCAAGGCGGTGGAAACAGCTTCGGGCATATTAACGAGTTGTAACGACTGTTCTTTCATACCGCGCGCTCCGTGTCGGGGACGCTTTTCCATATCAAGTACTTTTCCCCTTGAAGCTGTCCCCACAAGTCCTGGAAGGCCTGTGCAATTGCTTCGCCGTGCGTGACTTTCTGCAGTATGTGGTGTTCAGCACCGAAGCTATTGATGGACGTCCCCAGCGACCAGGCCAGAGCGGAACCCTGAGCTCTTGGGAAAATGATGAAGCGGTCGTGGAATGCCCAGCCTGCGCCTCCTTCGCGAATGCGAAACTCAAGCTCAAGCCCAAGACAGTTGCCTTTTGCTGATTCCAGCTTTTCAGCTTGTAGACGTTTCACGCGCTTTGCCTTCTCACGTGCCTGTCTTCGCCGTTCCCGCTCATCGATGGGTTCCTGGTCCTCCCTAGTCTTTGTCGAGTCACTGATGGTCTTGCCTGAAGTCAAGGCAAGAAGTCGAACGCCGTCATGTGGGCAATAGAAAAGCGTTCGTAGGACGTCATCCGCAGTGAGGTAGGGGTCCCACAACCACACACCTTCATTACCATGCTGGCGCATAAGCTCGTGCAGGTCCTCAAGTGCGGCTGCCTTTCTTTTGAGCTTTGGCTGAGCGTCGACTGGCGGTCCTTCCTGGCCAGTATCAGCAGCCTGAACGTCTGTTGCTGTCACTGGTGCCTGCGGTGGGTTGGGATCTGCGTCGAGGCCGTATTGCACGAACTCCTTGCGCGCCCTGAGGCTTGAGATGGAATCGCTGAACACCCGTTGAGCAACCCATGGCTCCCGCGGCCTTTCGGGAGGGCTGCCAATGAGCTGCCCCGGTTCGGATGGTTCTTTGAGGAAAATCGTTTTTTCGCATTCGTTTCCAGCAAAATTAGTGAACCGAAACTTGCGATTTTTGGCGCTGGCTCCTTCGCCAGCGATCCGCATCGACATCCTGACAGAGGTGAAAAATCTCATCGCCGGTGTGGCACCTAACAGTACCCGCTTCTCCATGTCCCAAATACGTATTCGTCCACCGCCCCCGCGAGCATTGAGTTCAAGGGTCGCTTCGCCGGTAGTGATCACTGCCGAATCAAAACTGCTCAAGGCCGCGTCGTCCAGAATTTCGGCGGTGATCTGGACCTTTCTGGGAGTGACGTCTGGGTGCCAGGCAATGCCTAGCCGATGCTCTCCGCCGGGGGAGTTGCGAACGACAGTAGAAAACACCGTCACGGGTAGTTGGATGATGATGTTGCCGAGCCGATCGGACATGCCGTCCAATTTTATCGGCACTATTTGACCTACGACCTTGGCAAGCTGAGTCAGCCTGCGGGAGTCATCGAGCAGGAACCGGAGGTGCTCCTTCGTCGTGTCAAACAGCTCCAGCGTATGGGAGCCCTCGAAGAAATTGTTTTTGAGAATACCGTTCCAAGGGTGCGGTTGGTCTGCATCGGGTGGGATGAACTGAGGCGGGGTGGAGGCAAGAGCGCCGAATGTAATATCAGCATTTGACGTCTTCCAGTGACCACTCAGCTCACACTCTGTAACCCTTTGTAAAAAATCGGAAGCAGAAAGTCGATACCGCATAACGCCAAACGAGCAGCTGACTTTCGGGAGCTTAAGACGATCTTGGTTGAGACGAATAGCGTTCCAATCAATTTCACTCGGCGCTTCGGCCGTCTCCGCTACCGCGACCGTTAGCACGTTGAAGATTTTTTTGCCCTCAAAGCCTAGGATTTCGGTGATCTCGACGCTGTTGTAAAAACCCAGTACGCCTGGTTCCATGAGCTCAATCAGCTTGGCTCGTGCTCTTGCCAGATCCCACTCAATTGTCTTTTTCAGCATGCTTTGACCATCAAGAAATGCCATGGCTGCCGCTCGATGACTTGGTCAGACAGTCAACGGTAGCAGCCGCAGAAAGGTGATGTTATCGCAAGACGGCATGACCGGGCCGTGAATGCTGCACAAGGGGGCCGAGGGCGCTCATTTAAGCGTCCTCTGCGGGACCGAAACACCCAGTGCAATGTCCTTGAGGTAGCAGCTGGTGGATTCCGCCGCCGCATTGCATAGATGAGTTCGCCGGACGCTTACGTCGTCTCGACGTGCCTGCACACAGCACCGGGACAATCTCAGAGTCGTTGATCCGATAAATAATGCGGACATCGCCTGTACGGATGCGGAGACAGCTAGCGAGGGAGCCCATTAGGGTTTTGCTAGTTTTATCCGGCTCCCCGTTGATGATGAGCTCCTTGATTACTTTCAGTACTCTCTGGGCTGCGGTAGAGGCCACTTTGGGATGTTAGCCTGCATCAGAGAAAGTCCGCTTTTTGGCCGTTCTCCGCCGGTCGTCACTACGGCGTGTGCTGGTCAAGTCGAATGCAAACGGTTGATCAGCACGAATGCAATTGACTGGTCAGTGACAATGCAAATGGGTGGTCAAGTCCATGCAATTACGCAGGCTCACATTAAAAACCGACGAACGACCACCCGGCCATGGAAAGCCACCGGCCTCCAAGGTCTTCCAACGCTACCGATTGGCGCAACAGCCGCCCCCAAAATACTGTTGACCGCGAGCAGAACGAGCGCTAAACCAAAACTGTACAAGCGCTGTCCTCGACAGCACCCAGGTAGCCAGAACCTTTGAGGCTACGCCACACCGTGGTGGTTCACCCCCAAGTGCGATTAGCGTCCGGCGGCTCGCACGGTCACAGCGATGTGATGGATGCCCACTTTTCCAGAATGCCCACTGCGGCAATTCAGGCCTTCTCCTGGCTGCTCTGCAGCAACTTATCCGCTTGGCCATTTCTTGCGCCAACCTGTTGCCCGTCTCTTTGCCTCCTAAAGAGACGGGCGCATATCACACTGCTGCAGCCCTGCTCGCACGGGCCTTTGCGGCTTTCCCCCTCGTGACAATCGGCGTGACAAACACCGAATGCTCACTCGCCACAGCGATGCCGATGACGGTGCCGCAGCCCATGAAATGGACTGCCCCTGACTGACAGTCAGGCATGCCCCGGTCATCACCTCGCTGCCTTCACCTGACTCAGGATCTCGCGGTATCGGTCTCGTCAGCCAGTGCAGCCTCCACCCGCCCACCGCTATCGGTGTTCAGGAGGCCAGATCATGAGATGCCCAAGCTCCCGGTCGTAAGGTGCCGTTAGTCCCGCGTTAGTGGACAACCCTCACAGGTCGCAGGGGCCTTAATCCCTGATAACACTCAACAACCGTGGCGGGATGGGTGAGGACGAAGTCGATAATCTCAGGAGAATAGCGATGCAACTGTGCGAAGCGTTCGAGCCACCACAACCATTGCTGGAATACCAGCAGGCGCCACTGCCCTACCCGGTCGAAGCACTCGGGGAACTGTTGGGCTCTGCGGTCGAACGACTGGCCGAGGTGATCGGCGTGCCCTGCGCCATGGCTGCACAATCGGTGCTGGCCAGCGCTGCTCTGGTGAGCCAGAGTCATGCCAATGTCCAACTCGATGGCCGAACCTATCCATTGTCCCTCTACCTACTGACGGTGGCGTCCTCGGGTGATCGCAAAAGCGCGGTGGATCACCTGGCACTGAAGGCGGCGCGCGAGTGGGAACGACAGCAGTGGACCCTGTATGAGGAAAAGCTCAAAGCCTATCGTGCCGCTACCAGCATCATGGCCAAACCCAAAACATCAAGGAGACACGCGGAGGCGGAAGGCGGTGAGCCATCCGAGCCGGTACCGCCAAGACTGATCATTGCCGAACCCACCATTGAGGCCCTGGTCAAAAGTCTGTGCCATGGCTTGCCCAGCATGGGCTTGTTTAATGATGAAGGTGGCCAGTTCTTGGGCAGCAGCACCATGAGCAAAGAGAATCGGCTCAAGGCGATCACCACCTTGTCGACACTGTGGGATGGCAGCCCGATCGACCGGGCGCGCTCCATGACAGGCGAAAGCCTGCGGGCCTATGACCGCCGCCTCAGTCTGCATTTGATGCTGCAACCCTACCTTGCCAACCAGCTGTTCAAAGACCCGGTGATCAATGGTCAAGGCATCCTGGGCCGTTGCCTGATCAGTTGGCCCGAGCGCCTGGCCGGCCAGCGGCTCTACAAGGCGATCGACTTGAGCCGGGATGCCAGAGTCCAGCGCTACCAACAGCGGATCACCGCCCTGCTGCAACAACCCTGGTCGCTTCACAAGGATGGCTCACTCAATCCCGCCACGCTGGAGCTGACTCCCCGTGCCCGTCGTGCCTGGATTGATATTCACGACACCATCGAATGTCAGTCTGGCGAGTTCGGCGAGCTGGCCGGCGTCCAGCCTGTCGCAGGCAAGGCCGCGGCGAATGTACTGCGCATCGCAGGTGTGCTGGCCATGGTTGAAGAGGCCAGTTCGTTGGACGAAGCACACATCCAGCGCGCTTCCACGTTGATGGATTACTACTTGGCCGAGATTCAGCGCCTGACCGAACAGGAGCCGGTGAATAGCCGATGCGAAGAGGCTGATCGGCTGCTGCGCTGGCTGGTGCAGAAAGGCTGGACTCACTTCGCCCTTCGCGATGTCAATCGCAACGGCCCGCGTTTTGCCCGCAAGAGCGCTGACCATACCGCCTCTCTATTGGTCGTGCTGATCACTCATCGCTGGCTGAGCAGCCGCGACGGAAAAACTTTCGAGGTCCGCCATGTTTCGCCTCAATGACGCAGTGCGCCGCTACCAAGCGCAACATCAACTACAACCTGAATCGCGTCGTGTCGCCGCCTCTGTCGCCAGCCTGTCGCCACGCGTCAGACCAGAAACGACGCGGGTTGTCGCCACTGTCGCCGCTGTCGCCACACCACCTCCTGAGCCTGTCCACATTGCCCTGCTGATCGAGCAACTGCGCGAGGAAGGGGCGCTGCTGCAACACCAGGAGAACACCCTCCTGGTCCGCCCGACACGCTGGCAGCAGGTGGACAGGCTCAGCCCTTACTGGAAAGCCCTGCTGCTCTTTCTGCAAACAAACGAAAACGGTGATAACAATGGCCTTGGTCGGTCGGCGTGATGGGCGCAACTTTGGCTACGGCCGTCAGCTGAGCTACGCTGGCCCACAAGCGCTAAGAGATCTGTTTGCCGGCGGCCACTTCGCCACGGTCAAAGCGCATAGTGATCGCTGGCAAGCGTTCGTGCGTTGGTGTCGATCAGAGGACGGCCCCGGTTACAACGATGCGCGTCAGATCGATCGACGGACACTGCAAGACTACGCCGCGTACCTGCGCCAGCAGATCCAACAAGGTGAACTCTGCATCGCCACCGCGCAGAACCGCCTCAGCAGCGTCAACCGAACCCTCGCTGCGCTGCGCTGTGATCATAACGTTCGGATCGCCAGTCCAAGCCAGGCGTTAGGTCAGCAGCGCTCGAGCGTACGCACCCGCGCGCCGGATGGCCAAGACCATCAACAGGTGCGGCGAGTACTCGAGGCGCTTTGCGAACAGCACCACGAGCGGGTGGCCGCGATTGTCCTGTTGGCCCGAGCAACCGGCATGCGCCTGCGCGAAGCGATCCTAGCTAACCTGCCACGATTACAACGCGAAGCCGAACACTTAGGCCGCATCAACATCCAGGACGGCACCAAAGGCGGTCGCTCAGGCGCTTGCGCACCGCGATGGATCGTGGCCAATGCAGAGGTGAAAGCAGCCCTGCAGTTGGCTCATCATGCCGCGCCACCCCGCAGCTGCAACTTGCTGGCCCGGGACGAAAGCTACGCCGCGTTCGTGCAACAAACCGTGCTCCCTGCCCGCAAAACGCTGCATGAATACGGGCTTAAGGGTTTCCATGAACTGCGAGCGGCTTACGCCTGCGAGCGTTACGAGCAGCTCACCAGCCACCCCACCCCGGTCAATGGGGGCCACTGCTATCGCATTGACCGCGGCCTTGATCAACAGGCGCGCCAACAGATCAGCATGGAGCTCGGGCATAACCGGATCGATGTCGTGTCGGCCTACATTGGAGGTAGAGCGTGACCAAGCCCTTCGATATGGCGCTGTTCCTGAGCGGCGTACTGACCGGCTCGAAGGTCACCCAGCAACGACACCTACGGCAAGCCCGAATCATGCAAGCGGCCATTCAACAACGATGGCAGCGAGACAATCCCTGGACCTGGCAGCTCAAGCATTTGCGCTGGTTTCTCACTCAGCACCTGAAAGACCACTCCAACACCACCCGGTATTACTATCGGCTCACCGCCCTATTGATCTGGAAGCGATTGGGCCCTCACCAAAAATTGCTGATCAGTTGCTCCGCTAAGTATAGGGGCGCATGATGGATTGGAATTTGGGAATGGCCCTATTATTGCCTCATTACTCGGGCTCAGGCCGACGTCTTGCGGCCACGCTTGGCCTTTGGGGCGGTGGCGCGTCGGGCTTTGATGCGTTCCAGCAGCACGCTTGCCGGTTCGTCGTCGGGGTCTTGCGGCACCAGTTCGCCACGGAAGGCTTTGGCCAGGATGCTTTGGGTTAGGTGGTCGATACGGCTTTTGGCAGAAGCGACTTTGGCCTCTAGTTGGTCGGCGAAGGCGAAGAGTTGTTCGATGCGGCCAACTATTTCGGTTTGCTCCTCCAGCTTCGGAAGGAAAACTGGTAACGCTCTAAGGGTACCCAGAGATGCAAATTTTTGGCTGCTACCTTTGAGATGGTCGTCTAACCATGCCCACATGATCTTACTCTTGAGCCAACACTCTAAGAATTTTGGAAGTATTGTTGTTTCGTTATTTTTAAATAATCCAACATTTTTTATGCTGAACTCACCATCTTCTTTCCGTACGACGCAACAGTTCCCCACTGTTCCAATCATTGAAAACAGGACATCTCCCGGCTCGACCAAGGAGCGCTTGCTGATTTCGAGGTGATCTATTTGCGATATGAGTTTCGCACCAGATATATCGACATAACCGTTTCCAATATTTTTTGATGTGACGAGCGGGATCCCGACCTGATGGTAATTTGGGGTGTCATGTGTGCCATCCCTTACCGAGCTACACACATCAGCGGCGCTCACGCATACCCATCCTTGCGGCATTTTTTGATCGATAGCAAATGCGGCCAGCTCCTCTTGGGGTAGTGAGTATTTAGTCGGGAGAGGACGGGGCTGTTGCGTGGGCGTACAGGCACGAAACTCCTCCGTCAGTCGACCGGAAACCGCTGCGGCGAGGACGGATTGGCGGAAGCGTTTGAGCAGGGGGAGTATGGCGTCGATACGAGCTGTGAGGGTATTGACCTGAGCCAGGAGGTCATCGAGTTTTTGGGCGATGAGAATTTGTTCGAGGTTTGGCGGGAGGGCTACTTGGATTTCTTCTATATCGCCTTTGCGAATAGATGGGACAGTTGTAGAACGAGAGTATTCCGCAAAGTCCTGGGTGCAAAGAAAATAATAAATGAAACGATCGTTAATGCTTTTTTCGGCCTTATAACCCATGACATTATTGTCAGCCAAACCCGCTGTAACTACAAAGCCTCGTCTATTGAGTTTTAGTGCTTCGCCTATTTTAGCAAACAAAGTCGAACCCACCTCAAAGATTTGACCTTTAAGAATTTTCGCGGTATCTGCAGCTATATAGTTAGTTGCCCATTGAAGTTTTCCATTGTCTTGAGTAACTCCGCGGGATACGTCCCCGACTTTGTAGACGGGATAGTCTCCGGAAGCCAGGCCTTGATACTCGATTGGAAAACCAATCCCGCTTTGCACGTAACCAATTTCTCCTAGAGAGACAAGTCGCCACCCATTCGGTAAATCACTCATTCCCAACCTCCCGAGTTACCTCTAGGCCCATCACCTCTGCCATCAACTGCTTCTGCGCAGCCACTTCATCGCCCGCTCCCAGCGCTTTCAATAGCTCTTCCAGCTCATGCAGGGCTTCAGTTAGGTCAGCCATAGCTTCGCCAGCCAGCACTTCGGGCGCCGGTAAATCTTTTGCATCGAGACTATCCGTATCCTTCAACCAGCTGATGTCCAACGAATCACCACGCTCCTTGATCTGCTCGCGGGTAAACACTCGGAAGCGGCTGAGTTCGCCTATGCCTTCGACATTCTCCGCACGCGAGCTGTTGCCATTCGAATCTTCCCCATAGGCGTCTTCAAACGCTTTGAGGTGACTTGCACCGAAGGGCGTGCGCTTGCCGAAGCTGGGCATATTGCTACGCAGGTCAAAGACCCAAACTCGCTGGGTGCAGCCTTGCTCTTGGCGTGGATTTCCGGACAAGCCTTTCTGGAAGAAGAGCACGTTTGTCTTTACGCCTTGGGCGTAGAAAATGCCGGTGGGCAGCCGCAAGATGGTATGCAGGTTGCACTTTTCCATCAGGTCGCGACGCACGTCGGTACCGACGCCGGCTTCGAACAGTACGTTGTCCGGCAGCACCACCGCAGCGCGTCCACCAGGTTTGAGGCCACGGTAGATGTGCTGGAGAAATGCGAGCTGCTTGTTGCTCGTGGGAAAGGTGAGGTCGTCCCGGGTCGGCCCGCCACCGCCTTTGGCTGTACCAAAGGGCGGGTTGGATAGGATGACATTGACCTTATCAAGGTTGGCGCCGACCTGACCAAGAGCGTTGCCTAGATGCACGACGCCTTCGGCATCGCCTTCCATCCCGTGCAGCAGGGTATTCATCAATGCCAAGCGGCGAGTACCGGGGACCAGCTCGACACCGATAAACGCTTTGTTCCGCTGGAAGGTACGGTCTTTGTCGTCCAGATCGTAATAATCATCAGTTTGGCCCTTGATATAGGCGTCTGCAGCGATCAGGAAGCCTGCGGTGCCGGCGGCTGGATCCTGGATGGTCTCGCCAGCTTGCGGTTTGATGCAGCGGATGATGCTGTCGATGAGTGGACGAGGGGTAAAATACTGGCCGGCACCGGATTTGGTTTCGCTGGCGTTCTTTTCCAGCAGGCCTTCATAAAGGTCGCCGAGGCCATCCTCACGGGCACTGAACCAGTCGATTCCATCTAGGCTCCTTACCATTTGCTCGAGGTGGCGTGGCTCCTTAAGGCGGGTCTGGGCGTCGGTATAGATGGCGGCGATCAATGGATCGCTGCTCTTGCCTAGATCGAGGAGCATTTGGCGGTAATGGTTGAGCAGATCCAGACCTGACTTATTCGACAGATCTGGCCAGCGGGCACCGGCCGGCAGCTTGTGGTTGAAGTCGTCGTTGTTCTGGACCTGCTCGTATTCCATCTTAATGAACAGCAGCAGGACCAGCTCGGTCACATAGTCGCTGTAATTGATGCCGTCGTCGCGCAGGACGTTGCAGAGGTTCCATAGTTTCTGGACGATGTCACTATTGATCATTGGATGCTCTGAGAAAAGAAGGAATCAGGTCGATCGGCAAAAGCGTGGAACCCCCCATGCGAGTCCATCGACCTGTGTAAATATCGAAAGAAAGGGTCTGTGGTGGTCGAAGCTGGCCAGCATATTGCGCGGGAGCGTAGGGAGATCTGCCTGACATTGCAAGAGACCATCCCGACGCCCCCGGCTAATTACGCTACGGCGGACCAGAGATTATCGCCGATTGTCTCCAGCACTTGGTCCAGTTGGCCGCCAAGCAGTTTGTCGAACCTTTTCAATCCGCCGTCATTTGAGAATGCGCGGTTCAGTTGCTGCTTATCGACCACGATTTCATGGACCAGCTGGGTCGCCAAACGATCCAACCATTTGCGCTGAACCTGGTTCCAGGGTTGAAGGACATAGATTTTCTGCATGGCGTTGGCGACCCGCCGTTCAAAGGGAATCAGCGCTTCACCCAGTGCAGCCTGACGAATATAGCCGATCACGCTGGCTGCGATTTCCTGGTTGCTGTTATTGGACCAGGCACTGCGCAGGCTGGCTTCACCAAATTCATTCTGATCAAGCAACAGGCGGATCTCGCGGAGTTGTTCACGTGTCAGATCTTTCGGGCGGTTCACCACTACAGACAGGGCCGCGGATTGGTTGATCTGCAGGTGGATGAACTCGCGAAAGCTGTCCAGATAGTCGGAAGGCTTGCCGTAATGACCATAACTTTGTTCACGGACCAACAGCTTATCTGGATGATGCGAGATCACCGGATAACGATAGGTACCGAGCAACTCGCTCACCGTGGCAAGCTGATTGAGCAGCTGGCTGTGCTGACGAACAAAATTTGCTGCTTGCTGGGGCCCCAGCTCATGAAGATGCTGGTGTAGGCTAGCCGGCTCTACTCCCCAGAGTTCATGTAGCTCATCGAGTTTATGCTTGATGTCCGGCCGCGTCTCAGCTCTGTGCTGGGCCTTGCGCAGGATGCGCATGATGCGCTGGTTGAGTTGGTCCAGTACGTCATGGGCATGACTCGTCTGCTCATTGTTGCCCGGCGCTTCGTGGCTATGGTCGCTGGTAATTTCATCCAGCAATTGCTCCAACGTGATGCTCGGGTCTTTTACCAGTGGCCGCATCGTATCGACCGACTCCAGGCTGGCGTATAGGTCCACTGGGTCATAGATGCGGAATACGGTCTTGCCTATGTCATCGCAGCGCCGGGTCGCGCGGCCTTTCATTTGCTCATAGAGGATGCGTGAACGCACGCGACGCATGAACACCAGGTTGCAGATCGAGGGCACATCAATACCGGTGGTCAATAGGTCGACGGTAATCGCGATATTGGGATATTTCTCGTTCTTGAAATGGCGAATACGACTTTCAACATGGTCGCTCTGGCCTGTGATGACCTGCACCGCAGCCTGGTTGTAGCTCTCCTCGTAGATATCCTTGAAGGCCGAGTCGAGAAGGTTTTTCACCCGTTCCGCGTGAGCCTGGCTGACGCAAAAGATCATGGATTTCTCTTCGCCGTTTGGGTCGATATCTCCAGCAAGGGCTTCGCAGATGACCCGGTCGAAGTCAGGGGTAATTACCCGGCGGTTGAACGATTCGATTTGGAAATCCAGCTCGTCTTCCAGCTCGGCGACGTCGACTTCGCCAGTTTGCGTGTTGATTACGTTGACCTTCTCGCCTCTGTCAAAATGAATGCCGTTTTCGCTTAGCTCGGTTCTGTAGTTGATCGGGGGTTCATGATCGATCAGCCAGTCATCCGCGACTGCTTCGCGGTAACTGTAGGTGAACACCGGTTTTCCGAAGATCTCCGTTGTCTGTATCGCCGGGGTGGCGGTCAGCCCGATGCGACAGGCGTCGAAATAGTCGAGTACGCGACGATATTGCGAAAGGTATTGGCTATGGTCCCGAACGGAAAGCTCGCCTTCAGTCATCTCCTGATCAAGGGTATAACCGCGGTGCGCTTCGTCAACGATGATGCAATCGAACTCGCCAACCGGTGGTGGATTATCCGAACGGAAGATACGACTGACCATGGCTTGGACAGTGGCCACCTGGACGCGGGTCTCCGCTTCAGCCGCCATATCGCCGAGCACCTTGACGTCGTAGATTTGCGCGAGGGTCTGATTCTGCTCTAATGGCATATCGTGGAACGAATCGATGGCCTGTTCACCCAGAGCACTGCGGTCGACCAGGAACAGGATGCGCTTGAACCGTGACGATTTCAGGAAGCGATACATTAGGCCGATTATCGTACGGGTCTTGCCAGTCCCGGTGGCCATGGCCAGTAGACAATTGCGTTTGTCTTCGGCCAAGGCCTTTTCGACAGCCAGGATGGCTTTCTCCTGGTAGTCTCGCAGCTTCAGGTAGCCAAAACCTTCTGTATGAAGTTTGGCTTCGGCTTTTGCCCGATCCTGTTTGAGCAGGTCGAGCAGATCGTCTGGCCGGTGGAAGTCCTGCAGGGCACGACGGGTATTGGCAGGGCTGCGAAGGTCTCTGAACCATGTACCAGATTGCTCGGCAAGCTGCTGGATGTACGGGCGACCATTGCAGGCGAAGGCGAAGGGGATTTGGAAGCGGCCGCCTTCTCCGTCTTCCCATGCATCGGAGCGACCCGCTTCGCTCCAGGCGGTCACGTGTGCGGTGGGATCGAGCCCTCGAGCGTATCGTTCGGCTTGGGGAATGCGCTCCGCAATGTTGATGCGCTTGCGCTTGGCCTCGACTACAGCAATCGGCATCAGGCCGCGGAACAGAATATAGTCTGCCTTGGAGTTCAGGTTGGACATGGGCCACTCGGCAATTGCCTTGTTCTTACCCTTTTCCGGACGCCCGCCTTTGGTATAGGTGAGATCCAAAGAGTCGGCTTCCCAGCCCGCCTCATTGAGCTGCTGGTCGATGAGAATACGGGTAAGGTCTTCATCCAGATCGAACTGTCTGGTCGCTCGCTTGGCTTTCTTGGCAAACGCTTGAGAGACCTTGGCTTGAGAGGCCAGCTCTTTGCGCAAGGCCTCAAGGTTCCTTTCATGCTCGGCCCGCAAATCGGCCAGTTGCTTTTCCTGCTCGTCCGCCTTCTGTTTGTAGTTGCGCGACTCGATTTCCATTAGGTGCGCGAGCTCTGCGTGCTCTTCGGCTTCACGCTTGAGCAGATCTGCCAGTTGCTGGTCATCCTCCAGTCGATGATCGGATTGGCGCAGCTGTGCCTTGAGTTGATCAATTTCGCTTTGGAGCTCGCGCAGCGGCGCGCTGGGGTCTGCTGGCGTGATGAATTGGCCAGGCTTGAATGTCCTGTCGGCTTTACCAACAGCGCGGTGGTACCAGACGCAGAGCTCGCGGGCGACTTTCAAGCCATCGAGCGCTTCCCGGTGGCAGGTGCTGAACTCGTGGGTCGCTTTGTTTCCTTCAATGCGCAGCGTATGGAACAGGCTGACAATATTTCGATCAAGCTGGATTTCACGGCCCAGCTTGTAAAGCAGGTCGGCCTGGGTGGTCTTGGCATCGAATTCGATGGCAGCACGGCTGGCAAGATCCTGCGCTAGGGCTTCTCCCAACTGCCGGAGCTTGATCAGCGTAATGTTGGGATCGCTGCTGAAAGCCTGCTCGGCGCTTACGGCCAACTTGTGGAAAACCGGATCGTGTACGGCCAGGAAGAAGAAGTTAGAGCGTTGGGACATTGCGTCATTCCTTAGACTGGCTCGGGTAGAGATCACGCACACGGCGTAAGCAATTTGACACAACTTTATCGAAGAGTACTGGCACTTGACCAGCATTCACTGGTGGTGAGCGCTCACAAAGCTCCGGTGTCAAAACGTGCCGCGCTCCAGATTGATATTACTTACCGAGGCCCCCCTTGGCAGCATTACCAAGCTCACAGAAAGCCGCATGCCTAAAGAGAACAGATCGGTGAAGTAGATAGCGATGGCGTCCATCTACGCGAACACCATCGCCAGCCTTTTTAAGCAAACACCCATGCCACAAGAAGGCCGTACCTATTCCAAGTCCCAGGTTATTGGTATCTGGCTGCCAGGCCAATCCGCAAGCCCCTTCCTCTGCGCTCTGCGTCAGTAGAAATAATTGGATTCAGCTTTTTTATCGAGCCCCACCAATACGCTCTGATCAATTCGACAGGCCGTCGGCGCGTCGTTTGGCCCCCAATGCTGGCAGTAGTAACGACCTTCGTTCACAGACTTCCCATCTTCGGTGAACACTTCGATCACAGCATTCCAGAGTGACACCCGTGGGGCCTCGCTGGTGGGGTCAAGACAAAGCAGGTGAGTGATCTGCAACTCATCTTCATCGTTTCCCTGGTAACCCTGATAGCCGATAACCAGCAACCAATGTCCCGCCTGGGCGCAGTCCCACTCGACCCCGACGATCGGAATTTTTCGGTTGTGGACGGCATCGGCAATATTACGAATGGTCGTTTGACGTCGCGGAGCCACATCAAGCACATCGGTAATAACGCCGGCCCTCTTGAACACGTCTACCAACCAGCTCACGTCAAAATCGTCGGTACCTTCCGAAATCAGGGCACCAAAGGCCATCAAACTTTCGCGAAAGCGGCCCAGGCGGGTACGGCCATCAAAACTGTCGAGTGACCGAGCCTGCTCACGGGAGATAACACCCAGCGCAATCAAGGTCATCACCACACAGTAAGGTCCACAAGCACCATCCATTTCTCCTTGGCGCAAATGAACGTAGTCATGAGCGTGGGGATGGGCACAGGTCACAGGCCCGTTGGGCGATACCGACAGCCATGGACTTACAAACATTTGATTCATTAAGCGTCATTCCTTTGCCGAAAAAAGCAGCCGCTCAGATTGAGCGGCTGCAACTACAACCAGACGAGCTCACTTCCCGACGTCGCGAACCAATTGGATTCAGAACTCCAGTGCCTGCAATGTGCGCGTCAGCTCACGCCAGTCGCTGCAGTCTTTCAAGTTGGCTGGCGGCGCCTTGCAAGGCTACACGGCCCACCAAGGCGTTGAGCAGGGAGCTCTTGCCATGGTTGTACTTGCCAATCACCGAAACCACCGGCAGTCGCGCCGCAGTCAACAGGTACTGCAAGCGGCTTATCTTGTCCGCATGATTGGGCAGCACCGTATATATCGCATCGAATCCCATACCTGCTCCTCTCCCTGAACGATATCATTATGCCAATACTGACCTTGCTTAGAAGATGCCGAACAGCTTGGGCCTGGCGATAATTCGGCCTTTAGTGAGGTAGCTGGCAAAGAAGTTGTCTTGATCGGCATATTTGATGAACAACCGATCGAGCTCTTTATCGACGCGACCAAAGCCGTCATCAAACCATTCGATCATGGTCGACTTCATGGTCAAGATTATTTTTGCCGCGTCGTAGAGAGCGCCAACCTTGCGCAGCAGGCTATCTGACTCGAATCCGTCTTCTATCTCTTTGAAACGGTTCTCCATCTCACCCTGGAAGTCATCGAGCACCCGAGTCACTGCGCTTTCCAGCTCATCGCTGGTCTCCCAGTCCCCGACGAAGCCAAAGGATGAGAGGTAGTCATCGAAGCTTCTAAGATCGGAAAAGAGCTCATCAAAATCGGGAAGCTCGATTTCTTTGTCCAGATCGAGGTCAGCGATTTTGAAGATGCTGAGATCGGCCTTTTCTATCTTGGCAACGATTGTGTTGCGCATTTCGCCAAGCGCACCTTTTAAGTTCAAGCAGCTCATCGCCGCCAGGCGCTTGCTGAGGAAGGCGTGCGACTGTTCCAGGTACAGCGAAAGCACTTCATCGCGGCCAAACGCTTGCGTCGACTGGCCTCCACGCTTGCGCACCGACACTGAACACAGCGGTGTAACCGATACCCCGGGACATAATTTGTGAATTTCTCGCTTCAATGCCTCGATTTTATCGCCAGCTACGTCGGCATTGGTCAGGACGACCTGAAGGGGAATCCTGGCATCGCTACCGAGCCGCTGGATGAGGTTGACGTCGACGGGTTCCAGCCGTGCCGAACTGGCGTTGATGACATAGAAGGCGCCATGAATCCAGGTTTCAGGCTCCATGGGGCGCGCACGCCGCTGCTGCATGAAACGGTCAAACTGTTCGAGCCATCGTTCATAGTTGTCGGCTTCCAGGCCAACACTGTCGAACACGCTCAATAGGTGCCCCTGGTGCGTGAAGGTGTGCGACTGGAAATTCTGCTCCCAGGAGGTGACGGGCTTGCCGCTTCCGGTTTTAAATAGGCCCGGCTGGTCAAAAAGATAATTGCAGAAGCTGCTTTTGCCGACGCCGCTTTTACCCAGCACGATGATGTTAATCGCGAACTGATCCATGTGTGTATCAACCTTGAACAGCTGTAATCGGATGAAGGCCCGTGAGGGAACAGAGTGCGTCTGTCCCTAGCCACGGCCTTCAGAATGTGCCGAGTGGCATCAGGCTTTTTGCGCCGCCCATTTTCCGAGTCCAGTCTTGAAGGCCTGCATGAACAGCTCGTTAGAAAACAGACTGGTCCAATCCGGCGACTTGCCGGTCTTCAGGTAGCCATCCACGGCTCGCTCATACACCTCGACCAGGGCCAAACCAAGTCCACCAGTGATCGCCGCTGCGACACCGGCGTTAATGACCTGCCCCAGCACGGGTATCAACTTGGTCAGGCTGGCCGCCAATTGGCGCCCGACCAAACTCAGGATCTGGCCCTTGAGCAGGCTGACGGCCATCTCGCCCATTGAACCGAATCCATAGAGCTTGGCCAGGGACGCGGCCATAGCAATCTGCTGCGGAACGATGAGCAATGCGTCCGACATAGGCACCGGGTTAAGCCCGGCACTGGCGGCAGTGGTAGCGCTGTACGTCATGATGATGGTCATCGCCTCGCCGCGTTTGGCAGGCAGCGAAGCGATCTGGGCAGCCACGAAGGACTGGCGCAGCGCATCATCCTTGAGCGATGCGCTCGACCAGGCGATCAACTTTTCAAGGTCCAGCTTCAGCTCTGGATCATGCTTGGGGTTATTTGCACAGGTTTCGAAAACCTCGCAATGCACGCCATTTTCGCGCAGGACCTGGCGAAACGCCCGGGAGGTCTCGCCGTTACCCTCGTCATCGATCGGCTCGGCATCGCACTGGGTGAGTACCACAGCCACCGGAATATCCAGTTCGTCTGTAATCAGCCGAAGGTTATCCAGATCGAAATCGGTAACGCGGTGGTTAGCCACCGAGAGGCAGTACCAAATGAGGTGAATCTGCTCATTCAAGGCTTTGGACTTACGCTGCTTGATCTCGGGAATGATTTTTTCCCGGAAGTTACCCGCCGATGCCTTGCCTTCAGTCACTTCATAGCCTTCGGTATCGAAGATGACCAAGGGAACGTTGACATCTTCGTACCGATGACAACCCCGAGTGACAGGTTGCCCCGTACCTACCTTGGCAATTGATTTGCCGAAGATATGGTTGATCAGGCTGCTCTTCCCAACACCGGTTCCGCCTACGATCATCAGATTCGGCCGTTTGACTGCAGCCATCTCTTGATCGAACTGCTCTTCCAGTTGAGTTTCCATACTTGCCATTATTTTTTCTCCGTCAGTTCGCGGTGCCCGCAATATTGCGCATTACAAAGGTTTTCGCCTTGGATCCAGAATTCTTAAGCGTCAATCGCATTTTGCCACTAACGGTGTCAAGCTCAGGTCAAAGGGAAAAGATCCCATCGTCTCTTTCCACCCGCCATCACCATCGCCGCAAAACCTCCGCTACCGCCTTCTCCAACCACCCCGGTGCTTGCATTCTCAATTTCTTGTTTCTGCACTTCGGGCACTCCTCAAACCACTCCCCCGGCCGCAATGCATCGCTCAAAGGCGCCACGGTTTTCTTCCAACCACATTTGTCACACACAAGGTTAAAAGGCCTCGGTGGTATCGGCATTGTAGTTCTCCCGCTCTCGTCTCAATGACCGGGATATGCCCGCTCAATTTGTTCGTCAAATTCACCGCCCACGCCGCAATATTCACGGGGAACGCGCTCGATATCCTCAGCCATTTGCTCGATCACCTCACGCAGTTCCAACTGTGTGAACCAGCGCGCCGGGATAGCTGCTGCGCCATATTGTGCGCCCAGCAGGTGGCCTACGATTAGACCGGTGCTGTCGCTGTCGCCGCCATGGTTCACGGCTGTGATGACGCCGCTTTCCAATGAGCCCGCAAATAACGCGCACCATATTCCGATGGCCAGGGCTTCCTCGGCCACCCACCCTTCACCGAGTTCGCCAATGCGTTGCGGGGTGGGCTGGTAGCCCTCGTAAAAGAAAAACAGCACGCGCTCAATGAGGCTACGTGTTTCTTCCATACCGGGATTTTTCCCGTAATGGGCCAAGCTCTGAGTGACTGCGTGCTCCAGGGTGTCTTGCCGATCGACAATGCGCTGGAGAATATCGGCGAACAGCCCAGCCGCCAGGTAGCCCGTAGGATGTCCATGGGTCAGGCGCCCGAACTGTGCAGCGTAGTCAAAGGCATTAGCAAAGAAAGCACAGGGCGCAGCACGCACCAAGGCGCCACAACCTTTGCTATTGTTCTCGGCAACAGCGCCCAGCCGCGGACTGGCCTTGAGTGCAGCTAGGCAGGTAGTGCCAGGAGCGCGGCGAGACCAGAGCGCCCGTTGCTCGATCAACCATCCGTCCCGGCTGACCGGAATCGCTGCTGGGTAATCCTGCGTCATCAACCAGCGCAGCAACGCATGATGAATAATGCTGGGGACGTGGCAAGCCCCTCGTGAGCTGCCGCGCACATAAGCCCGCAGCAAGCCTTCTGCGGTGAAAAGCATCATCTGCGTGTCGTCGGTGATGGCGCCGGTGGTACCGAAAGCAGGGGCAAAATCAACGATACCTTGGGGACCGAACTTAGCTTCGATTGCCGACCACTCGAGAAACTCCACTGGAGCGCCTAGCGCATCGCCAACAGCACCTCCCAGCAGGCAGCCTTTGATCCGTTCAAGTCTGTTCATGTCCTTTCCCTTATCCCTCTGCAGGGATCAATTCCTGCAAAATCACCAGCTTTCTTTGCAACTGCTCGATGTGCGCTTTTTCAGCGCGCAGCGCCGAACGCAGTTCACGGTTTTCCATTTCCCAGATCCGCGCCCAGCGCTCATTCTTTTGGCAGTCCATAGCCATCTGCCAGAGCTCACGCAACCTCAGCCACTGATGCAGAAGCACCAGCAGGATTGCCCCCATCATCACCAATGCCCCTGTCGAAACCGCTTCCGACATACTCATGTCCACTTCCTTTCGTGACTTCAATTCATTTCGAAGACAGACACACGATATGTAGTGATTCACGACAGGTCTAGAATGTAGACTTATACAGGTAAAGTATTCGCGCACATGGAGAGGGTATGAAACGCAAGCAGTCCATCGAACAGGTCCGCTGGGATCTGGCACTTCGCTATCGTTTGATTGAGACCGTTGCCTGGTGGGAGGGCCGGTTAACCACGGGACACTTGATGCAGAGCTTCGGCATCAGCCGCCAGCAGGCGTCCAAGGACATCAACACCTACATCACGGAACATGCGCCTAAAAACCTTACATATGACAAAAAAATAAAAGGCTACGTGCCCAGTAAGACATTCAAACCGCTGTTCATCGACGACAGCGCCAGCGCCTATTTGCACCTGCTTTACCAGAACAACGAACGCGCCCCGCACATCGATGGGCTAGCCCTGGCCTACGCTCACACCAAGGTGCTGGAAGTCCCGGATCGTCCGATTCGGCCGGAAGTCCTGCGCCCATTGCTCAAGGCCTGTCGCGATGGACTGCGCCTGGAAACCGAGTACGTGTCGCTCAATACTCCGAACGTGGAGATTCGCCTCATCGCCCCTCACACGCTGGTTTACACCGGTATGCGCTGGCATGTTCGGGCTTATTGCGAGAAGAATGGCCAGTACCGCGACTTTGTACTCAGCCGCCTTCGGGGTCAGCCGGATTTGCTCGACGAATCGCAGAACACTCGTGAGCTGGATGAAGACTGGAATACCGAGATACCCGTCATCTTTGCAGCCGATGGGCGATTGAACGCGGCGCAGAAGTCAATCATCGAAACCGACTTCGGCATGATTGATGGCCAGCTAGTGGTGCCCAGTCGCAGGGCGCTGGTGAAGTATGTATTGCAACGCTATCAGATCGACCCGAGAAACCAGGCCACTAACCCCGAGGCGCAGCAAATCGTGGCAGCTAACCTCAAGGAGCTGAAGCCTTGGCTTATGAATGATTGATTCTCAAGTGGTGGATAGCGTGGACTGCGCACGTTATCGCCTCACTACCCACTTGAATGGCGTGGTATGCCACCAGGATGTCCGCTTCGGGCAGTTCTCTACCGATCATGGTTACGAAGCGAGCTGGTCAATTCCGATGCAATCGGTGGTCAGATCGAATGCAAATGGGCGGTGAAGTGGAGTGCAATTTCGCAAGGTATTCCAGTTGGTATTCCAACTCAAAATCAAAACGGATATTAATTATAAAAATCAATATGATAAAAGCCAGGTTCAAATTACCCCGGCCCACCAAATGCAAGTTTCCACATGTTCCAACATGACCGGAAACACCCCTGAAAAGCCCGCCCCGTGCGGGCTTTCTTGTATCTTCACATCCCCACATGCATCCCCATACAATTGCCCGCCGTGTATCCCGCCGTGTATCCTTTGATAGAAAGTGAACCGAGGGGATACACAAGTGAAGCGCAGTCAGATCAAGCGCCGCCCACTGGCCGACACCGTACTTTCCAGCCTGGAGCCAGAGCCTAAGGATGCTCCGATCAACTTGCTGCGCGGCGGCGGCAAGTCGTAATTTGCACGGCACGCAGCGCTATTTGCTCAAAACG